>CAKSKG010000008.1 GCA_934464775.1 uncultured Oscillospiraceae bacterium | reverse complement strand
GTGCAAGATGACGGAAAATCTGCAAGCAGATGAGGTACTAAGGCTTTAGCCGGTGGTTTTTAGAGGTGACCTTTATTAATTGAATCATTATAATCACAAAAAAATAAACCGATCGGTAAGCATTCAAGCCATGCTAACCGATCGGTTTTTATGGTGCCGGTAGTCGGGGTCGAACCGACACGGTATCGCTACCAACGGATTTTGAGTCCGTCACGTCTGCCAATTCCATCATACCGGCACAATAGTACCATAATATTATACTTCATTTATTTGGAAATGTCAATAGTTTTCAAATATTTTTTCCGATATAAATCTCGGCATACCGAACACAGCCGATATGCCGATAAATCAATTGTTTTCGTCCGTCTTTATGCTTCCCGAAGAAGCCGAAAGCCTTGCTATGGTACTCATAAGCTTTTTAACGTCCAGCGGCTTTGCAAGGTGAGCATTCATTCCCGCTTCCATGCATTTCCTTGCGTCCTCGGCAAAGGCGTTGGCTGTCATGACAATAATGGGGATATCCGCAGAATCGGGTCTGCCCGAAGAACGTATCTTCCCTGCGGCGGTGATCCCGTCCATAACAGGCATCATTATATCCATAAGGATAACATCAAAGGAACCTGCCTCACTTGCCGTATATGCATCAAGACATTTCTGACCGTTGCGGACAGTCGTTACCTCCGCTCCCGCTTCTTTCAGAATATATTCGGCGACCTCCGCATTAAGATCGTTGTCCTCAACCAGCATGATACAGCACCGTGACAGCCTCGGAAACAAATCCGAACACACCCATTTTTCTGAATATTCCTGTATGCTTCACTCCTGCAATAATGGCAAAGAAGCCCATGACGGAGCTTATGATAGTAAGAGTTTCGGGCAGCTGCATCAAAAAAGCCGCAGTCATATTTTTCTCTTTCGGAGAGATAAGCTTTACAAAGAAATAAAATATCAGTGGTCTGACAATACAGCATACAGCGGCAAAAACGCAAACTGCACAATATATATTCCTGCCTGTCCGCAGTGATACGCTGGAGATTATATGCGGCAAGCTCAATAAGCTCGGCGCACCATATCCTAAGTATATATTTTTTCTCCACAGGCTGCGGCGTCTCATTTTTGAGCAGCGTTACCGGAAGAAATATCAGTCCCGCCACAGGGGCAAGATTGTTTCCTATTTTTTGACAGTATTTCGGAAAGATTTTGTATAACTGCACAAATATAGATTTTTATTTGTTGAGAATTATTCCTAAATTCATTTTATTTCCAAAACGGACACATTTTATTTATTGATATATAATATCAAATAGTCCGAATATTAAAATATGAACATCGGTCATAAAACAAGTTCATATAATCCATTGACCTTTCCGAAAAATAATGCTACAATTACAGCATCGAAAAAAACATCGAGAAAAGCTTTCTTTAGAAAGGAAAAATATTATGGAAAAACTTCTTGCACACACACCGCCTATGGGTTGGAATTCATGGAACACCTTCGGCTGGAATATCAGCGATGAGCTTATCAGAACCACCGCCGACTTCTTTGTTGAAAGCGGCTTAAAAGACGCAGGCTATGAATATATCGTCATCGACGACTGCTGGAGTGAAAAACAGCGTGACGCAAACGGCAGACTCGTCCCCGACAAAAATAAATTTCCCAACGGAATGAAGTCCGTTGCGGATTATGTTCATTCAAAGGGACTGAAATTCGGTATGTATTCCTGTGCGGGAACTCACACCTGTGCAGGCTATCCCGGCAGCTTTGAGCATGAATTCACCGACGCCGAAACATTTGCCGAGTGGGGCGTTGACTATCTGAAATACGATTACTGCTACAAGCCCAAGAGCGCCGACGGCGAAAATCTTTACAAGCGCATGGCTATGGCTCTCCGCAACTGCGGCAGAGAGATACTTTTCTCCGCCTGCAACTGGGGAAATGACGGCGTGCTCAGCTGGATAAGGGAATCGGGAGCAAATATGTTCCGCTCCACGGGAGATATCCAGGACAACTGGCAGTCGGTCACAAGCATCGCAAAGTCCCAGATCGGCAATGAAGCATACAGCGGCGTTTACTGCCACAACGACATGGATATGCTGGTAGTGGGAATGCACGGCAAGGGCGACAATGCCGAGGTTCTCGGAAAGGTTTTGGGCGGCTGCACCGACACCGAATACAAGACTCATTTTGCGCTCTGGTCTATCATGAATTCCCCTCTTATGATCGGCTGCGATGTACGCAAAATGTCCCCCGAAGCTAAGGAAATACTTACAAACAGGGATATCATCGCCATCAATCAGGATATCGAATGCAGAGGTCCTTACTGCATAAAACAGTGGAACAATCCCGAAAATGTATTTTCTCTCATAAAGCCTCTCCACGGCGGAGAATATGCGATAGGTATGTTCAACTTCGGCGATCAGCGTGCGGAAATGTCGCTCCAGTTCTTTGATATCGGTCTGCCTGCTTCCTCGGGAAGAGGTCTTGAGCTGTACGACTGCTACTCACATTCCGTTATCGGAACATTCTCCGAGCGCTATGCGGCACAGATAGACTCACACGACTGTCTGATGTTCCGTGCAAAGGCAGTTAAGCTTTAATGGCAAACTACAACACCTGCAAAAAATGCGGCGCTCCCCTGCTTGCGGACGATATCGCCATTCACCGCAAGCTGATATTCAGGAACGCAGATGAATTTTTCTGCATAGACTGTCTTGCGGAATATTTCGGCTGCACAAGAAACGACGTTGAAGAGCTTATAAAATACTACCGTGAAAGCGGCGAATGCACACTTTTCAGATAAAATCAAAAGCAGACGCTCCCGATAATGAACTTTCGGGAACGTCTGCTTTTTTGTATTATTTATGCATCTGTGCGATTTTTGCTTTAAGAGCTTCATAGCCCTCGGATATGTCATTTATATCCGCCACGGTCTTTTCCATGGGGCAGATATCATCGCCGCTGCGGTTTATTATTTTCTCCGTCAGCGTTTCATAGCTGCATGAAATGCCGTGAGCTTCAAGAAATTCCTTTCCGCTTACAGACATCACCCTGCCGTAAACGGAAGCTATCCCTGCTTTGGCAAACAGCATCGCAGCAGCTTTTCCCACGATCAGATCTGCTGCGGAATATCCCGACAGATCCTTTCCCTCGGCAATGAATTTCATCATGGGAGATATCCCTCTGCCGTCATCGGTTATGACATCACCGTCCTTACAAAGACATATCGAATGACCCGAAAGCCCATTTACTGCCTTTTCGATATCACTCATCGGACTTTTTCTCCATTATCTTTTTCAGTGCAATAATGATAACGGGAACAAGCACAGCCTGAACGGCAAGACCCACAAAGCCTGTGCGTATCTGCGACCATACCATTCCAAGAGGAAGTCCCGCAGATTCACCGAACAGTGCCGCCGAGCCGAGGAAAACACATCTTCCGATAAGCTGCGCGGAAATAACAGCCGCAAATGCCCATGCACCGTTTTCGGAGATCTTCTTTGTGAAAGCTCCCGAAACTGCCGCAAAAACCGCAAGCTCGATCATCATAAAAGGCAGACGCTGAAGCGCAGGCATGGGAGAACCAGCCAGCGATGTTATCAGAAAGCTTGTGAGCGGTGAAAGCACGCCTACCGCAATGCCCCACTTTGTTCCCAGCATACAGCCGCCTATCAGCACGGGAAGATACATCGGGAGCCACTTTGCTCCGCCTGGCTGTCCCGATACGATATGGATAAGCTGGGGAAGAACTACCGCCAGCACAACAAGTCCTGCCGAAAGGATAGTCTTATATGCGATCTTTCTTCTCGGCGCAACATTATTAAGTGTAAGAATATTTTCAAACATGGTCATCGCTCCTTATTCAAATGTTTTGCTTACTTCTTCAAGCAGGCTGCGTATTTTCAGATGCTGCGGACAGACTCTTTCGCACTTTCCGCATTTGATGCAGTCGGAAGCCTTGCCGTTGTTGACTGTCAGCACCTCGCTGTAATAATAATTCTGATTCCAGTCATTGAATACCTTTTTCTTGTTAAGGCAGGCAAAAAGCGACGGGATAAGGATATCCTTGGGGCAGTGATTTTCCTCGATGCAGTATTTGCAGCCTGTACAGGGTATCATTTCGATCGACCTGAAAGCCTCCGTAACGTTCATTACAGCCTTGTATTCCTCGTCGGAAAGGGGCTTGAAATCCTTCATGTAGCTAAGATTGTCCATCATCTGCTCCATGTTGCTCATACCCGAAAGCACCATTTCCATTCCCTCAAAGCCTGCCGCAAAACGGATAGCATAGCTTGCGTTGGAAAGCTTGTTGGGAAGAACATCAAGGCACTTCTGGGCAGCCTCGGGAAGATTTACAAGACTTCCGCCCTTGACAGGCTCCATAACGATAACGGGCTTGCCGTGCTTTCTTGCCACATCGTACACCTTTTTCGACTCAACGGATTCATCGTTATAGTCAACATAGTTGAACTGTATCTGAACTATCTCTATCTGCGGATACTCGGTAAGGATACGGTCAAGCACCTCTGCCCTGTCATGGAACGAAATACCGAAGTGGCGGATCCTGCCCTGTTCTTTAAGCTCAAGAGCGGCTTCATAGGCTCTGCACTTCTTGAATTTTTCAAACTCCACCGCATTCTGGGAGTGCATAAGATAAAAGTCAAAATAATCAACGCCGCAGGCTTTCAGCTGGCTCTCAAAGAACGGCAGGATATCCTCGTTCTTCTTGAAATATTCGCCCGTAAGCTTGTTTGTAAGCAGGAATTTTTCTCTGGGATATCTTGAAGAAACACACTCATTGACGGCAAGCTCACTAAGTCCCTTTATGTAGCCGTGAGCGGTATCAAAATAGTTGAAGCCGCTTTCGATGAACACATCGACCATTTTCTTTACCTGTTCGATATCGACCTTTTCGCCGTCCATAGGCAGACGCATCATGCCGAAGCCGAAATTTTTCTTTATTTCGGGAAATGCTCTGTTCATATAAATTACCTCCATATCATATTAGTGTAAAGCTGACTTTACCTATAATGTTATTTTATCATAATTATCTATAATAATCAACACCGAATTATGATAATATTTATAAGATTTAGAACCTGTCTTCATAAGAAATGTATGCGGATTTTCGTGCATATGCTTATGAAGACAGGTTCTTAATAATAAAGGCTGTGTTCCTCAAATGAAAAACACAGCCCTTTTTTATTCGCTGACCGCAGGCAGCTTTTTATACGCCATTCGGCATACTATTATAAATGTGACGGCAGCAACTACCGTTGTTATCACCCATGTGAACGGGAATGCGATATAAAGAGTCCTGAGCGTGCGGAAATGCTCAAATACCGTAAAGCGCCAGATTATTCTTACAACGCATATGCATATCATATTTTCTGCGGCAGGGACCGAGGAATAACCCATTCCTCTCATTGTCCATGCAGGTATCTCATACAGCGTACAAAGCGGCTGGAGCAGCAGCACCGTGAGCATTCTCTCGCAGGAATATTCTATCTCCGCAGCGGAGGACGTGAAAAGTGCAGATGCCTGATATCTGAAAGCAACAAAGCCTATGCAGAGCAGCAGCGCCGCAAAAAGTGCCTCCGCCATGCATATAAGAAATATTTTTTTGCATCTCTTCCATTTTCCTGCCGCATAATTCTGACCCGTAAAGGTTGCGGCAGCCTGACCGAAAGCACTGTTCACATAATATGCTATGTACTCATAATTCATGGACACAGCCGAGCCTGCGGCAGCGGTGCTTCCGAAGGTATTGATCGCCGACTGGAGAAAAATATTCGCAATGCAGAAGACCGCATTCTGAACCGCTGCGGGAACGCCGATTATCAGTATTTTTTTCAGCTGGGCGCCCTCTATTTTCAGCTTTGAAAGCTTTATGCAGAAATCCTCCTGCTCCTTAAACAGCCAATAAACTACCAGCGCCGCACTGAATGCCGTTGATATATCCGTTGCCAGCGCAACACCCAGAACGTTCAGTTTCATTACGATAACAAAGAAAAGATTCAGCAGAACATTTATCACGCCAGAAAGCATCAAAGCATTCAGCGGCCGCCTGCTGTCTCCCTTTGAACGGAGCACCGCCGCTCCGAAATCGTATATCATCAGGAAAGGAACGCCTGCAAAGTACATTCTGAGATATCCGACAGCCGAATCAAGTATATCCTCGGGTGTGTTGATAAGCGTAAGCAGCGGCGCCGAAACGAACTGTCCGATCAGCGCAAAAATTATTCCCGCTATAACCGAAAAAAGCATTGATGTATGTACTGCGGAGGATATCTTTTCACGTCTGCCCGAGCCGATATAATGTGCGATAAGAACATTTGCGCCTACCGCCAGTCCCGATGAAACGCTTACGACAAACGAAACGATCTCGCCGTTTGTTCCAACCGCCGCAAGAGCGTCGGGATCGCCGAACCGGCCTGCGATTGCCGTATCCGCCGAATTGAAAAGCTGCTGGAGAATGCTGCTTGCGGCAATCGGCAGCGAAAACAGCAGGATATTTTTCAGCAGCGGTCCGTTCAGCATATCTATGCTGTGACTTTTTTTGACCTGTTCCATAACTTAAAATTTTTCCAACTCATACTTTGCGGAAAATATACCTCCTTGACAAATTTCTTTAAATAGTGTATCATAATTTTTATGATTTGAAAAGCGAATATTTATCATGTTTGGCATGACATTTTCAAATGTATGGAGATGAATTTTTTTATGGACGCAGGGATAATAAAATATATGGCTTTTATAAAAACTGCCGAGTGCGGCAGCTTCACAAAAGCGGCGGAGCTTCTCAACTATTCCCAGTCGGGAATAAGCCGAATGATCGGCGATCTTGAAAACGAATGGCGTGTCAGCCTGCTTGAACGGAACCGCTCGGGAGTAAAGCTCACATCGGACGGAATGCGGCTGCTGCCATATGCCCAGAACATCTGCGAGGAATACCGCAAGCTGCAAATGCAGGTAGACGATCTGAACGGACTGAAATCGGGACTGATAAGAATAGGTACGTTTTCAAGCGTTGCGACCCACTGGCTGCCGAAAATAATAAAGGCATTCCAAAATGACTACCCCGACATCGACTACGAGCTGCTGCTGGGAGATCACTCCGAGATCGAGAAATGGGTAAATGACGGACGTGTAGACTGTGCATTCACAAAGCCCGATATCAGCGGAGCCGATGTGACCATACTCGAACGTGACGAACTGCTTGCCGTGCTTCCCGAGGAACACCCTCTGATAAAATATGAAAAGATCCCCGTATATGAGCTGTGCCGCTATCCGTTCATACTGCTTGAAAAGGGCGGCAAAACGGAGGTGTCAGATGTTTTCGACAATGCGGGACAAAAGCCCGATGTAAGATTTACCACATGGGACGACTACGCAGTCATGTCAATGGCTGAAAACGGGCTTGGGATCGGCATTCTTCCTAAACTTATACTCCGCCGTGCGCCGTACAAAATATGCACCCGAAGCATTGAACCGCAGGCTTACCGTGACATATGCTTTGCGGTACGTGACAACCGCACGGCCTCGCTTGCGGTCAAGCGTTTTTCGGAATATCTGAGTCACAGAA
Organism: uncultured Oscillospiraceae bacterium; assembly: GCA_934464775.1. GTDB lineage: Bacteria > Bacillota > Clostridia > Oscillospirales > Ruminococcaceae > RGIG4694. The sequence goes on along the minus strand of CAKSKG010000008.1, from coordinate 83,016 downwards.
ACGACCCGTGAGCCTGACAAAATCAACGATAAATTACAATTCCGATACAAAAATAATATGCCGATTGACAAAGCTTCGTATGCGGTTTATAATAAAATCAGAACAAAAAATCAAAATAAAAAAAGAAAAATTACAGGGCATTTTCACCGCAGATCTTATGATTTTGCAGTAAAAAGCCCCTGAGCGGAACAAAAGAAAAAAGCATTGAAAAAACACATCTCAGAGCAAAAAAAAGATAAAAAATGCATCGGATAATACAAATCAATGCACAACAAAACGGAGCAATATATGAAGAAAAACACTGTCAAAGCACTTGCAGCCGCAATGCTTATCTGCATGACAGGCTGCGCAAAAACAATCGAAGAAGAGCCTGTCGAGCCTTCCGAAACATCGGCAGCGGAGATCTCGGAGCCTGAAATTTCCGAGGAAAACACATCGGAAGAATCGGTTTCGGAAGACACAAACGTCACCGAATCCGACGAAAAAAAGCCCGATGCGGAGGATTTTTTTGCATTTTTCAGCGGTGCGGACCCTGTCAGCGGACGCATTGCGGACAACATGGACGAGGCAGCTTCGGCTGTCAGCAGCGAATATTCCGTGGAAGAGCTTTCTTCCGAGAATATCAACGGGGCTGTTGATTCGGGCAATTTATCATCAACACTTTTCAGATTCACCATGAACGGAAACAGCGGTATACTCCCCTCCGATTCATATGAGGGTAATTATTTTGCCTGTGAATACGATCCCGATGACAGCAGCGATTACGTGATAATCTTTGGCAGCGGAGATGTAACTACCTACCGTGAAGCGGACAAATATATATCCGCCTGCGGCACAGCCGATTATCTTGCGCTGTGTACCGAAAACGACGGACAGGTGATACTGATGCCGATAGCGGCGGGAAATTCCGACTGCGGCATTTACGGAGTTATCCCCAATGCCGAGTATATGGGCTACGATATGTCGATGACCGAAAGCTTTGACGGCATTCCCGAGAGCTTTAATATCCGTGTTACGGGTGCTTCCGAAAGCGGCGGCATGACCACAGTGTACTGCAAGCTGGACGAAAGATTTTCCGAAGATGTATACTTCAAATGCGAAAAAATATTCCTCAACAGCGAAAATATCAGTGAAAAAGTCGATGCGGATTCCACCGAAAAGCTTGAAAACAATGGCGTATTTATCTTTTCCGACTGTGAAATGAAAGACGGCGACGCACTGTATTTTTACGGAAAAATATGTCTTATCGAGGACGACAGCGAGCTTTACGAATCGGGAACGGCAGCGGTCATAAGCTCCGTCAAAAGCTCCGACAGCAGCGAAAACGAATGATCTTGATATAAAAAAGGCGCTTATGAAAAGCGCCTTTTTTATATCATTTTGATTTTTTCGTCTTCAGATCATTTGCTGTAATCGTAAGCAAGAACACGTTCAACAGCCTTCATCTGCTCTTCGGTAAGGATATCGGTGTCCGTTCCGAAGCTGTTGACATACTCGATGCATTCCTCAATAGTCATATCATCGACGGGCTTGGAAGCAGTCCTGAATGTTACAGTGTTTCTGATATACGGCATAGCCTCGCCGTCGGAATATACCGCACTTACAAAATACTCATAATCAGTATTTGCTTCAAGTCCGCTCAGCAGGCATTCCGTTCCGCTGTAATTGCCTGCCGGCGCAAATTCACCGTTCACCACTCTGTAAACATTATAGCTTACGGCATAGGGATTTGCACTCCATGAAAGCTTTGCGCTGTATGAACCTATCTCAAGTGCCTGTGCATCGGCATTTCTCGAAAGCACCTGTATTAATCCTGCCGCGGTGGGAGTTCCCATTGTCTTATTGGAAAAATCGCATCTGATAAACGCCGTTTCACCCTCGACCATGTTGTTTTTATAAACATCAAATACGGCTGTAACTCTTGTTATGCCTGTACCTGTTGTCACCTTTTCCGATACAGTGTATGCAGCCTCCCATTCATTTCCGCCGTCATGGCTTATGAGCCATTCATGGGAAAGGTTATCTGCGTTAGCTGCTGCCGACAGTTCAAACTGCTGGCAGTAATAGATACACAAATCGTCGGGAGCTTCTATGATCTCAAATTTAGGATCGCTCACAGGAATATCAAGCAGCTTTGATCCATTAATTCCTGCCGCTTCATAATTTGTTATCTTTGCGTAGGCAAGCGTTCCTTTTCCCGTTCCCCATGCTTCCATAAGTGCGTCATAAGGGAGATAGATGATATTATTTAAAAGGTCTGTCTCAAAAGAGGAAACTTCCGTCCAGTTATCCCAGTCGCTGTTCATAAGTGCTATCTCTGGAACACTGCCGCTGAATTGAATCGCAAGCTCCTTGCCCGACGTAAATCCGCTTATCTCATTAAGCTTGATGGCACCGTCATATTCCACCTTAAAATCAGTACCTGTACCGAGATCATTGTGAGTTCCGCTGCTTGTCCTACGGACGGTAAGCAGCGCCGCATTTGAAACAACGCTTTCATTTCCGCCGGTCAAAACACATCTGTACATATAGCCGTTCAAGGAAAGCTGTGCTGTCACAGTAAGCTCATTGCTATTCTCGTTTAAAAGATCGTACCAAACACTTCCGCCGTTGTTGCTGAACTGCCACTGATATGAAATATCTTCGCCCACAGCCTTTACGGTGAACACTGCTTTTCCGCTGTCATATGTGGTAACATCAACGGGCTGAGTCTTTATTTTCAGCTCACCGCTGTCATTATCATCGGGAATATCCAGCAGAGCAGCTCCGCCGAAGCCGATGCTGTTTTTGTTGGTTATCTGGATATAGCAAAGATTTCCGTTTTTGGAAGTATCCCATGCCTTTGCTATCTGATCGTATGAGAAATATGCAATATTGTTTTCCTTGTCATAATCATAGGGAGAAAGGGTTGTCCAGCCGTCCCATGCTTCATTCATAAGCGCAGCCTGAGGTGCATTCACGCCGTCATATTTTATTGCTATCTCCCTGCCCGAACCAAATCCGTTCAGAGAAGATACTCTTATGTTCTGACCGTCAAAGCTGATATTATCGCCCGAAGAGTAATCACTATGCTCATACATTGGGTAGCTTATGTAAGATTTTGTTCCCCACTGTGTACCGTATCTTGTGCTGATGAGCTTCTCTCCGACATTTTCGGCAGACGAATACCATGTATTGGTTGAACGGTTTATGTAGCCGTGAGCTTCTCCGCCGTTGTTTGCCTCCACATTGTTGTCCCAAAGCACGCAGGGAATGCCGTACTCCGTGGCATACTTCATATATGCTTCCGCCCAGCTGACCCTTGCGGAATCATATCCGTAATTTGACGCACTGAACTCACCGATAACTATCGGGATATCCTCCTGCAAAAATTTTGCCTGCATTCCGCTGAACATATTTTCAAGCTCATAATCATCTGCCGACGAAAAATCGGAATGATCTCCGTTACCCATAGCAAAGCTGTACGGGCTGTATGCATGGAGCGATACGGCAACATAATCATCATCGCCGTCATTGTCGGCGTCAATGCTTCCCGATGCCTTTGGTATTATCAGATTAGAATAGATCGAGCTTTTACTGCTTGCGGCATAATCGGGGACCATAAGCATACGTGTCTGACGGTAAGGCGATTTCACCGAACGCACCGTATCCACAAATGCAGCATTCAGCTGATTGATGATATTATAGCAGTTCTCATTGCCATCCCATTCATCTGCGCTTCCGCCTACCTCACGGGGCTCGTTCATTCCCTCAAAGATAATGCGCTGGTCATAATCGGCAAACTCGGCGGCTATCTGCTTCCATACGGCACGAAGCTCTGTTTCCATTGCTGCTTCGGCAGTCTCAAAATCAGACCTGTTTATCCATGTCTCGTGGTGAACATTTATAATGACATACATACCGTTGTTGTATGCATAATCCACAACTTCCTTTACACGTGCCAGCCATGCGGAGTCGATAGTGTAATTTCCGTCATTGGAGATGTGCTGATACCATGTTATGGGTATTCTCACTGTTCTGAAGCCATATTCCTTTACACTGTCGATAAGGCTCTTTGTGACAACAGGATTGCCCCACTGTGTTTCATAATCAAGGATATTGTCGCTGTAAAAGCCCGAATTATTGGAATCAAGTGAATTTCCCAGATTCCAGCCCACACCCATTTCCTCGGTTATATCCGCTGCGGAAAGCACCTCGGCTGCGGAAGCATCTATCGGCATTTCCGAATGCAGCTGCAATGAAAATCCTGCCGCAAATGCCGCAGAAACCGCAAGGGCAGTTATTTTTGATAATTTACTGTTCATTTTTTACTCCCTTCATACAGAAGTTGATCAAACCTATACATTATATATTATATCACATTTTGTTACTGTCGGCAATATTAAAGCATATAATTTGTTAAATGTATATAAATATATCTTTGCAAATTGTTTATTGTTTCTATTGATATCTTTCTTATTCTCTTGTAAAAATATTTATTTGCTGATATAATATAAAGTATAATACGATCAGCACCGTAAAGGAAGTGAAAATTAATGAAAAGAAAAATGCGGCTTGCCGCTCTGCTCTGCGCAGCAGCTGTGATAACTGCATCAGGCACAGCCTCTTATGCTTATGATGATGAATCTGCGGAAGATGATATCTCCATCGTGGAGATACCCTCCGAAAACGGCTATGATGATATAATATATGTTGACGAAAACGGCAGCGAGGTATTTTTTGATCTTCTGCCCGATGCCGAAATGTATATCTGCACCCTGCCATATTACAACCTTTACGATGAGGGACGAATGACATCGGTGAAAAATCAGGGAAAGGACGGTCTTTGCTGGGCTTTTGCGGGAATGGCAGCCGTTGAATCCAATCTGATAACTCAGCGTCTGGAAAGCATAAATATTGACCTTTCCGAAAAATACATGGCATGGTTCACAAACGGAACAGGTCCTCTCGACACAAATGACCCTCTTTACGGAGACGTTAAAAATGAACTGGGAATCAAGGCTTACAACAAGGGCGGTAATCTTAATGATGTGACCTATCTTATGGCAAGAGGCTCGGGTCCGGTTTATGAATCACTGGTGCCACAAAGCACGGACTCCCCTCTTCCCGAAACCATGAGGTACACATCTCTGTACGGTCTTGAAAGTATGCAGATGTTCGATAAAAACGATATCTCATCAATAAAGACCGCTGTATTTGAAAACGGCGGAGTATTTCTTTCATTTTACAGCAGCAACAGCTATCTCAATACTTCAAACTATGCCTATTACTGCCCAAATTCCACATCTCCGAATCACGCCGTTACAATAGTTGGCTGGGACGACAGCTTCAGCAGTACAAATTTCAAAACAGGTGCCAATCTTTCGCAGCCCCCTGCCGACGGAGCATGGATAATCAAAAACAGCTGGGGCGCCGACTGGGGAAACAGCGGACTTTTCTACATTTCATACTATGACAAGTCCATGAAAACCGTTGGCAGCATAAAAATGGCGGCAGATAAAGAATATGACAGGATATATCAGTACGACGGCAATGTCAAGACATTTACACGCTATCCATCAAACTATATATCGGGCGGAAACATCTTCACGGCGGCTTCCGATGAAACCATAAACGGCGTGGGCTTCTGGACATCTGACGCCGATGTTCCGTACAGGATAAGGATATACAAAAATATTCCCGAGGGCGGCACTCCCACGGACGGCGAACTTATATACGAACAGTCGGGATATGAGCCGTATGCGGGATATCACAGCGTAAAATTCGATCAGCTGCCGAATATTGATAGCGGCTGCCGATTCTCAGCCGTGGTAGACCTGCTCCGCATAGGCACGGGAATAACTCTGGATTCCTACGGCTATGCTCAGGAAACATCATTCTATTCGGCATATAAAAACGGTACATACAGCTGGAAGGATTCTGTCGCAAGCCGCAGTCAAAACGTCTGCATAAAGGTATTGGCTTCGGAAAAGGAACACATTATGACGATCGGCGAATGCATAGATTACGTTAACAGCTTTGATCCGAACGATACGATACTTTCCGACAAGCAGTTTGAAGCAGTGGAACGTGTGCTGGAATATGATTACGGCAGACAGTAATATAAAAAAGGAACAAGGCAATGCCGCATAATGCTTGCGGTATTGCCTTGTTTTTACTTATATGTTCCGCAGTCCCTGCATGAAATGCTTGCGGACGGATTTTTCTGACCGCATTTCGGACATATCCATTCATTTTTTTCGGTATTTACGGCAGTTTTTGGAAGTGACGATGCATTCAGCTTATGAAGAGCCGAGATTATCTCCTCCTGATGTTCAAGATGAATAGAAGCGGCATAAAGAAGCGTTCCGATTATGCCGCCTGCCATACCGTATGCAATAACTATCATAAAGCTCATTCCCATATAATAACTGTCAAGCATATCCAACACCGTTATAATCACAACTGCCCCAAACGCTAACCATACCATCCATGCAAATACCTTTAATGCTGTTTTCATAAAATACCCCTTTTCCGTCCGACTGCTTTTGTAATTGTTTTTATGCCGAACATTATCATATTTTGCAGTATAACATATCTTAAAACATTTGTCAACAAAAAAGTCAAAATTTTATCGCAAGAATAATTTTCCATGAATTTTATCCGCAGATGATCACATAATAAATTCCGTAAAGGAGATGATACCATGTCAAACAGAAACTGCAATCAGAACAACTGCAACCAGCAGAACCAGCAGAACAATCAGAATCAGCAGCAGAACACCCGTCAGAATCAGCAGAACCGTCAGGAAAACAAGAACTGCCGCGGAAACAATCAGCAGCAGAACTAAGAAATTGCTGACTGCTTCGGATTGTTTCCGATAAGCATAAAATAACGCTCTCCCGAAAATTCACGGAAGAGCGTTGTTTTATGCATCTTTTTTATTGCTGTATCTCCATTTTATAATTGCAGCCGCAATTATTATCACATATCCCACAACACTGAGAATATCGGGTACCTGCCCCAGAAAAGCAAATCCCATAAGCGCTGCGAATATGACCTGGGTGTAATCGTAAACGGATATCTCCTTTGCGGGAGCTTTTGTGTATGCCGCAGTGATGCTGAACTGACCTCCTGCCGCCGCCAGTCCCGTAAGAATAAGGAACAGAAGCTGTTTTCCGCTCACGGGCGAATAATTGAATATCAGCTGCGGAACGGTACATAAACACGAAAACAGCGAGAAAAACAGGACGATAAGCGGTCCCCGTTCTCCCCTCTGACCAAGCTTTCTTACAAATGTATAGGCAGCTCCCGCAAAAAATCCTCCCGCAAGTCCGATCAGTGCAGGGACAGAGCCTCCCGAAAACGTCGGCTTAACAACAAACAAAGCCCCTGCAAAAGCTGTTATGACCAGCGCCCATTCCACCTTGTCGGCATATTCTCCCAGAATAAACACCGAGCATATTATCGCAAAAAAAGGCGAAAGCTTGTTCAGCACCGATGCATCGGCTATATTGAGCCTGTCAACGGCGTAAAAGTTGCAGATAAGTCCTGCCGTGCCCAATACAGCACGCAAAAACAGATACTTTACATTACCTTTCTTCGGTCGGAAGCCCTTTCCCTCTTTTATCAGCACGGCAGCGGCAAACACAGCCGCCACCGCATTTCTGAAAAAGCACTTCTGCATCGTGGGAACATCGCCCGAAAGACGAATGAAAAGATTCATCAGCGCAAAGAAAAACGCTGCCATTATTATATAGATTATTCCCTGTCTGCGGTTATCCATTAAAAAACATTTCCTTTCCTGCCGCAGCGGTCATTCCGTTTCTTCTATCGCATCAACTATCGGAGTTTTGATTATTCTCTTTGCCGCAGGCACCGCCGCACAGGCTGCCGCCGCAAATGCCGCCGCAGAAGCCGCCAGCAGATATTTCAGCGGAGCAATGAACGAAAGCTTAACGGGCATATCGTCCATAGTTACCGTTGAACCGCCGAATCGGAACGGAACATAGATAAGTGCGATAATTATTTCAACAGCCGCCGCCGATGCCAATGCGGACATCAGTGCATACATACAGCTTTCGTTAAGCACCATTTTTATTATCTGCTTTGAGGACATTCCGCAGGCACGGAGCATTCCTATCTCCGCTGTTCTGTTAAGAACATTGGTGGAAATGATATTCACGATATTCACCGCAGCAATAAGCGTCAGAACGGATATTGCGGAATATCCGCCAATTTTTATGACGCAGAGCAGTGCTTCAAGGATATTGCGCTGAGTGTAGTTATCGGTATATCTGCCGTAATAATGCTTTGAAAGCCATTCTGCCGCCTCATCATTCATTCCCTCTGCCGCACTTGCGTACACGGTGCGCTCATATATGCCGGTTTCCGTGCCGTCATCATTCTGACGTTCCGTGAACCTTGAATCTCCGCCGTATTCGGTCACAAGCTTTTCAAACATATCCTCGGGAACACAGGCGATTATGCTGTCAGCCGTGCTCTTATACATATCCATGTCCGTCTCAAAGGTGCCGTATATCCCCAGCTGTATCTCATCATAAGCGATATAATTTACAAAAGGATTGCCCGTCACGCTGTCGGGTACGGTGCTGTAAAGCTGATAGCTGCTTCCGCTGACCGTATTGCAGAAGATCAGCTTTCCCGAAGCTTCAAAATCGGAATAATCGGATCTTCCCGTCAGTTTTTCATAGGTCCGGCTGTTTATCGGGTGCAGCTGCATATAATAGTATCCAGACACCTTCTGATTTCCGTTGACATCATCGCCTGCACGTACAATAATATATGTATATGAATCATACTGTGCGGCAGAGAAAAGTCCAGAATCGGATATAAGCGTTTCCGCATCGGGTGCAGCCGACGCATTGTCGCTTGTAAGTGTTATCTCATAGTCAAAGGGAGCATTGCTTTCGGAATAAAGCTCATCGACTCTGCCGTGAACCACCTCAAGGGCATACGAAAAGCCCGTAAACATAACTATGCTGAGTATCATCGACACAAGTGTTATCAGATAGCGCTTGTTGTTTCGGCGAATGCTTCTGAAAGCGATAAGGCGCTCTATGCCCATTTTTTCTCCCGAAGCCTTTTTTTCACGGGAACGCAGGCGCACCTTTTTGCCTGCGGCTCTCATAGCCTCAACAGGAGATACCTTATTAACACGCATTCCCGTACCCACTGCCGAAATAATTACCCACAGCACGCCGATAACCGCCGCCGAAGCTATGCCTGTCGGTGAAATGCGGAATTCAAGCATACTGCGAAGATCGTATGCTCTGCTTATATAGCTGAGTGCGTCGATGTGGCTTATTATATTATAAATAAGTGCCGAGAAGCCGCAGCCCAGCACAAGTCCCACAGGCACGCCGAACAGCGAGAGCCACAATGCTTCATGGATAAGTATGCCCAGTATCTGCTTCTTTGAAGCACCCACCGCACGAAGCACGCCGAACTGTCTGATGCGCTCGTGTGAGGATATCTCAAAGGAGTTGTCGATGACCATTCTCACGCAGAACATGATAAGAAATACCGCAAGATATATAAGAATATACATCATGGTATTGTAATTGCGTGCGGTAACACCCTTGTTTATGCTGTTCAGATAATCCTGATTGAACGAATAGGAAAAGTCATCTATCTCCAGCCCAAGAGCGGCAAACGCCTTATCCATGTCCCAGTAAAAATCGTTCTGCTTATCGCCGAATCTGAGCAGCAGCTTGTCAAGCTGCGTAAAAGCCGAACCCATTTCGGAATCATTGTAGCTTATGATGCTGTAATTTTTGCTTAGCCCCACAACGGTATATTCAAGCTGCTTTGCACCTGTTATATTATAGGTATCGTCCAGCTCTGCGGGGACGGAAGCATAGCCCGAAGCGGCAAGCTCCTTATACCATTCATCATCGGAGAAATCCCTGTCGGCATTTCCCGTTTCGCATTCCAGCTTCACAAGCCTTAATGTATCACCCACCGAAGAAACTCCGAGAAGCTCCGTATCACGGTCGGAAATAACTATCTCGCCGTTTTTTTCGGGAAGCCTGCCCTCGGTGATATCGGTAAGATCATAAGGCAGCATATCGCAGTTGTCCGATTCTATCCTCAAAAACGAATCGGCGATGATGTTTCCGTTTTTATCGGTAAGATAATTTATCTCATTGCCGCTTTCCTCGGAATTTTTGTATATCTCATCGGTGTAATAGGATATTGCGTATTTGTTGTTTTTTTCAAAGATATCCATATTGGATATCCGGATAAGCTGATCCTTTGTAAGATCATTGAAAATAACGTCATACGTACCGTTCACATGGCTGATTATATTCTGCCTTGTGCAGATAACGGTGCTTACGGCAACAAGCACAACGGTCATAAGCACAACGGAAAGAACTATGCCGACCTCGGTGAGGACAGTATGGCGCTTTCGGTTTTTAAGATATCTTGCAGCAGTATTGCTGAGAAATGACATATAATATACCCGACCTTTCGGCTGAACTTGAATTTGCTACTCAGATTATACCATAATTATCGGCTCATTGCAAGCAAATGTTAACGGTTTGTGCAAAGTTATATAAAAATGTTTGTCGGATAAAAATTTTTGTAAAATCACAAAAACCCCTTTACAAAACAAAAAATGTGTGTTATAATACATATGTTGTGCTATTGGTGCAGCGGATCCCCGTCTCGGCTTTCGGGTTACGCCTTATTTATTAAGGAATTTTGCCTGCCGATCACCTGGACGGCGGAAATATTTTAAAGAGGTGCTTTTATTATGATGCGCAAAGAAGAAAAAACAGCTATTATCGAAGCTAACAAGAAGAGCGAGAACGACACAGGTTCTCCCGAGGTTCAGGTTGCTATCCTTACAAAGAGAATCAACGACCTTAACGAACACCTTAAGGTTCACAAGAACGACCACCACTCCAGAAGAGGTCTTCTCAAGATGGTTGGCCGCAGACGTAACCTTCTTAACTACCTTGCTAAGAAGGACATCAACAGATACCGTGCTCTGATCGAGAAGCTCGGAATCCGTAAGTAATCTAAGCGTACAGAGAGGCAGCAGCGGTTCGGATAACAATTCGTTCCGCCCTGCCTTTTCGTGCATAAAGGACCAGCAGTTGTTTAGCATTAAATCGTATCCGACGGCTTCACGGCGGACAGGATTTATTGCTAAAACTGCTGTCCGCAACCGATTTTAATGTTACAGGAGGCAGTAAAAATGTTCGATAACTACAAGGTTTTCAAGACCACTTATGCAGGCCGCGAGCTTACAGTTGAAACAGGCAAGACCTGTGAGCTTTCCAACGGTTCCTGCTGGGTACACTACGGTGATACAGTCGTAATGGCAAACGTTACGGCAAGCGTCAAGCCCAGAGAGGGTGTTGACTTCTTCCCTCTTTCCGTTGATTATGAGGAAAAGCTCTATGCAGTGGGAAGGATCCCCGGCTCCTTTACAAAGCGTGAGGGCAAGCCTTCCGAAAAGGCTATCCTTACTTCCCGTATGGTTGACCGTCCTATCAGACCTCTCTTCCCCAAGGATATGCGCAACGACGTTTCCGTTGTTATGACAGTCCTTTCCGTTGACCCCGACAATTCCCCCGAGATCGTAGGCATGATCGCAGCTTCCGTTGCCATCGCTATCTCCGATATTCCCTGGAACGGTCCTATCGGCGGCATCAGCGTTGGTCTTGTTGACGGTCAGATCGTTCTCAATCCTACTCTTGAGCAGAGAGCACACAATGACCTGAACCTTACAGTTGCAGGTACAGCCGAGAAGGTCGTAATGATCGAGGCCGGCGCAAACGAAGTTGACGATGATACAATGCTTCAGGCTATCATCGAGGGTCACACAGAGATCAAGAAGATCGTTGCATTTATCAGCGATATCCAGAAGCAGATCGGCAAGAAGAAGTTTGAATTCGAGTCAATGGAAGTTGACCACGATATGTTTGACGCTATCGAAAAATTCGCTGCCGAAAGAGTAAAGTTTGCTCTTGATACAAACGATAAGAACGTCCGCGAGGAAAGACTCAATCCTATCAAGGACGATATCCACGCAAAGTTCGATGAAACATATCCCGAAAAGATTGCAATGATCGACGAGTGCATCTACAAGCTCCAGAAGAAGATCGTCCGCAACTGGCTCTATGAGGGCAAGCGTGTTGACGGCAGAGGTATCGACGAGATCCGTCCTCTTGCTGCCGAGGTTGGTCTGCTCCCCAGAGTTCACGGTTCGGGTCTTTTCACAAGAGGTCAGACACAGGTTCTCACAATTGCAACTCTCGGTCCTGTAAGCGACGCTCAGAAGATCGACGGTCTTGACGAGGAAGATTCCAAGAGATATATGCACCACTACAACTTCCCCTCTTATTCCGTAGGCGAGACAAAGCCTTCAAGAGGTCCCGGACGCCGTGAGATCGGTCACGGTGCTCTTGCAGAGCGTGCTCTTGAACCCGTAATTCCTTCCGTTGAGGAATTCCCCTATGCTCTCAGACTGGTTTCCGAGGTTCTTTCCTCCAACGGTTCCACATCTCAGGGCTCTATCTGCGGCTCCACACTTGCACTTATGGATGCAGGCGTTCCCATCAAGGCTCCCGTTGCAGGTATCTCCTGCGGTCTTATCACAAGAGATGACGGCAGCTTCATGACAATGGTTGATATCCAGGGTCTTGAGGACTTCTTCGGCGATATGGACTTCAAGGTTGGCGGTACTCACAAGGGTATCACAGCTATCCAGGTGGATATCAAGGTAGACGGCCTCACATACGATATCATCAAGGAAGCATTTGCAAAGACTCACAAGGCTCGTGACTATATCCTTGACGAGATCATGCTGAAGGCTATTCCCGAGCCCCGTCCCCAGGTCGGCGAATATGCACCCAAGATGCTCCGCACAAAGGTTCCCGTTGACAAGATCCGTGAAGTTATCGGTCAGGGCGGCAAGGTTATTCAGAAGATCTCCGCTGACTGCGGCGTAAAGATCGACATTAACGATGACGGCAACGTATTTGTTTCCGGTATTGATCTTGCAGGCGCACAGAAGGCTATCCAGATCGTAAACACTATCGCAAACGATCCCGAGATCGGCGCTATCTACAAGGGCAAGGTAGTTCGTCTTATGAACTTCGGCGCATTTGTTGAGATCGCACCCGGCAAGGACGGTCTTGTTCATATTTCCAAGCTGGACAAGCAAAGAGTAGAAAAGGTTGAAGATATCGTATCCGTTGGCGACGAGATCGTTGTCAAGGTAATGGAGATCGACAACCAGGGCAGAATCAACCTTTCCAGAAAGGACGCTCTTGCAGACCTCGAAGCTAAGAAGAATGCAAACAGCTAATTTTAATAGTATTGATTAACAAAAATCTCCTCTTTTCGTATAATGAAAAGAGGAGATTTTTTTATTGGAGGCATTTTTATGGACATCGGCTTTCTGATCTTTATTTGCGTACTGACCGCCGCAGCTGTCGCAGAGCTTCTTCTGTCGCTTTACGAACTCAGAAAATGCAGGATAGTTGTGCCGATATTCCGAGGAATGAAGCTTGACGATGATTTCGTAAGTGCCGTGCTTTCGCTGGCAGACCCACGCAGAAAGCATATTGCCGTACATATTATAAATATTTCCGCCGACAGCGACGAAATTATCCGATGTGAAGAACTGGCGGCAAAGCATGATTTTATTCATCTTCATCATTTCTGAAAAAATCCCACGGAGCATTTCCGTGGGATTTTTTACTTTCTGCGGCTTCGTACCACCGCAACATTCTCAATGCCGATAACATCGGAAAGCCTGTCGATCAGCTCGGTGCTGACGATAACGCCCTGCACACGCTTCCCTGCCGCCTTTTTATTTATATCGGAAAAGCAGAATATGACCCTGCTCCTGCCCGAATGAGCAAGACAAATTTCCGTCAGCTTTTCGATCGTATCCCTGTCGGTGCTGACACAACGCAGACAAAGGATGTACTGCTCCTGCTCCGACAGAAAACGTTTTTCAGCCATGTCCGCCGAAACTATTCCGTCGGCGATGAGCTTTTTCTCACCGTTATCCTCCGAAACATGAGCGTCAAGCATCACTGCACCTGCCGAGGACAGCAGGTTTTCCGATGCCGCAAACACCTGCGGAAAAATTATAAGCTCCATTTCCCCGCTCATATCCTCAACAGCGGCAAAAGCCATTTTTGCGCCCTTTTTCGTTGTATGGGGTCTGATATCCTTTATAGTGCAGATCATAGTAACGTCCGCCTTGTCGGGCAGCTTGTCCGCCGCCGCAATATCGGGCAGATTCTGCACCCTGATAAGCGTTTTGTATTTGTCCAAGGGGTGTCCGCTGACATACATTCCAAGGATCTCTTTCTCCATTGCAAGCAGCTCATCGAAAGAAAACTCGTCCATTTTCGTGACCGATGTTTTGATAGGCTCACTGCTTCCGCCGCCGCTGAAAAAGTCCAGCTGTCCCTCAACATTTGAGCGCATTGCATCGGCTGTCATTTCAAATATCCTGTCAAATTCGGTCAGCATCTGACGGCGGTTATATTCAAATCCGTCCAGCGAACCGCATTTTATAAGGCTTTCAAGAGCACGGCGGTTGAATTCACGACCCTGCATACGTCTGCAAAAGTCCTCGGGAGACTTAAAGCTGCCGCCCTTTTCTCGCTCCGCAATAAGCGCTCCGATAAGCGAATATCCCACATTTTTTGCCGCCAGAAGAGAAAATCTGATACCGTCCTCAACAGGCGTGAAGCCTGCCATGCTTTCATTTATATCGGGACGGAGAATTTTCACACCGTTTTTGCGGCACTCGGAGATGTACTCAATAAGTCTGCCGCCGTCATTGGCTGTCATCAGCGCAGCCATGTATTCCTTGTAGAAATGGCATTTCAGATAAGCGGTCTGATACGCAACATAGGAATACGCCGCCGCATGGGACTTATTGAATGCATAGGAAGCGAAGCTTGCCATTTCGTCAAAAATGCTGTTGGCGATCTCGGCGGAAATGCCGTTTTTCACGCAGCCCTCAACGAAAACGCCCCTCTCCTTTTCCATGACATCATGCTTTTTCTTCGCCATTGCACGGCGCACAAGGTCCGCACGGCCATAGGAATATCCCGCAAGAGTACGGCATATCTCCATAACCTGCTCCTGATAAACGATACAGCCGTAGGTCACATCAAGGATATTTTTCAGCAGAGGGTGCTTGTATTGTATCTTGGACGGGTCCTTTCGGTTGGCAATATATCTGGGAATGCTGTCCATGGGTCCCGGACGGTACAGCGACAGCGCAGCGATAAGATCCTCGATGCAGACAGGCTTCAGCCGCATGAGCATACTTCTCATGCCTGCGCTTTCAAACTGGAAAACACCGTAGGTATTTCCTGCGGAAAGCATTTCAAACACAGCCTTATCGTCAACGGGTATCTTGTTCACGTCAAAATCGGGGTGCTTCCGTCTCACAAAATCAGAGCAGTCACGGATTATCGTAAGGTTTCGCAGCCCGAGAAAATCCATTTTCAGAAGTCCGAGACGCTCAAGAGCCGTCATTGTATACTGAGTAGCCGTCACGCCGTCTTTCTTCACAAGCGGAACATAATCATTCACAGGTGCATCGGAAATTACAACTCCAGCAGCATGAGTTGAAGTGTTTCGGGGCATTCCCTCAATGCTTTTGGCAATATCCAGCAGCTCATGAACCTTTCGGTCGGAGGTATACAGCTCTTTCAGCTCGGGAGAATTTTCAATCGCCTTTTCCAGCGTGATATGCAGCTCCTGCGGTATAAGCTTCGCAACAAGATCTCCCGTCTGATAAGGCAGACCCATTACACGTGCAACATCACGCACCGCCGCTCTCGCCGCCATTGTACCGAATGTGACTATCTGCGCAACACGGTCAGAGCCGTAGCGCTCCACCACATAATCAATGACACGCTGCCGTCCCTCGTAGCAGAAATCGATATCGAAGTCGGGCATGGAAACACGCTCGGGATTGAGAAAACGCTCAAACAGCAGGTTGTATCTGATAGGATCGATGTCGGTAATGCCGATGCAGTAGGCAGCGATGCTTCCTGCGCCCGAACCACGTCCGGGACCGACGGGTATGCCGTTTGACTTTGCGTAATTGATAAAATCCCAGACGATAAGATAATAGTCGGTGTAGCCCATTTTTATTATCACCGACAGCTCATATTCAAGGCGATCCTTTATCTCCCGAGACGGATCATTTCCGTATCTGCGGACAAGACCTCTGCGGCACATATCAATAAAATAGTCCTTGTTCTGCGGAAATTTCCGCCTGTCCTCGGCGGAAAGATCATATCTCGGAAGCTTAATAACTCCGAACTCAAAGCTCACATTGCACTGCTCCGCAATTTTGGCCGTATTATAGACAGCCTCGGGGTGAGCGCTGAAAAGCGACAGCATCTCTTCCTCCGATTTCATATAGAATTCATCGTTGGGAAACGCTATCGGATTGTTCTCACTGAGCATTGTGTTTGTCTGTATCGCCAGCAGCACACGCTGTACCTTAGCGTCCTCACGGCGCACATAATGAGCATCATTGGTCGCCGCCATGGGTATGCCCGTCTCGGCGGAAAGCTTGTAAAGCCTTGTAAGCAGACGGAGATCTTCCGTTGTTTTGTGATTCTGCACCTCGATATAATAATTGCCTGCGCCGAATATTGATTGATACAAAAGTGCGGTTTTCTTTGCGCCCTCAAAGTCATCATCACGGAGCTTTACGGCTATCTCACCTGCCAGACAGCCCGACAGCGCAATAAGTCCGCCGCTGTATTTTTTCAGCAGTTCAAGGTCAACTCTCGGCTTGGAGTAAAATCCCTCGGTATACGCCAGCGACACCATTTTTATCAGATTCTTATAGCCCTCATTGTCCTTGCAGAGCAGCACGAGATGATAAGGGTGGCTGTCCAGCTGATGAACATTGTCAAAGCGTGTGCGGCGTGCAACATATACCTCGCAGCCGATAATAGGCTTTATTCCTTTTGCAAGGCATTCATTATAAAAATCAATTGCAGCAAACATAACGCCGTGATCGGTGACCGCAGCGGCAGTTTGTCCAAGCTCAATGGCATGGTTTACGATATCACCGATACGGCAGGCTCCGTCCAGCAGACTGTATTCACTGTGAAGATGCAGATGTACAAAACCGCTCATTTCAGATATCGCCCCGTTCTTCCCTCAATGCGTCTGCGATCTCGGAGATCTTTTTCAGCCTGTGATTTGCTCCCGAACGTCCCAGCGGCTTGTCAAGCAGCTCGCCCAAGTCTTTAAGCGATACCTCGGGATTTTCAAGGCGCACCTCCGCCATATTCTGAAGATCTCTCGACAAATAATCCAGCCCCACCGTTTTTTCGATATACTCAATATCCTCGATCTGCTTGCGTGAAGCCGCAAGCGTGCGCTCAATATTGGCATTATCGCAGTTTGTGATACGATTTGTCTTGTTGCGAATGTCTTTCAGTATTTTTACATTCATAAGCTCGATCGACGACTTCGGAGCGCTCATCCATGTGAGCATATCCTCAATGGACTCGCTCTCCTTCATGTAAATTATGTAGTCGTTCTTCCGCTCTGCCATTTTTGCATGGATATCAATGCTGTTCAGCAGCTCCAGCAGGTCATATGCCAGCTCGGAAAACGGCACAACAAATTCCAGATGATACTCCTTGATAGGCTCGATCATACTGCCGCAGGACAAAAATGCTCCGCCGAGAAATGACGAAACATTGTTCTCATCAATTATATCGTCCTGGATACGATGTATAACGGAACGGCTGTATATGTGATATTTATAAATAAGCTCCTCACGGTCGGCTTCTTCTTCCAGCGACAATGTATAAAGAGTGATATTATTCTTTTTATGCGTTTCCGCAGTTGAAACAACGCCCTCTCTGCCGATAATATCGTCCGCAAGAGAGCAGAACATCTTCGCCGTGATGTCATTTTCCGTCTGAAAAACGATAGTTTCAGGGGTGAACTGACGGCAGAAAAGTATCATTCCGTAAAAACAGGCATACTTCTGAACGTCATTTGTGACCGACGAACATATTTCATTTTTAACCGAATAGGAAAAAGAAACAGACATGGTTTATCCTTTCTTATCATTTGCCTTTCTCAATATCTCTGTGGCATATCCTTGTTTTTATACCCTTTTCGGTAAGATATGCGTATGTTCTCTCCGCAAAGGTCACGCTGCGGTGCTTTCCGCCGGTACAGCCGAAAGCGATAACAAGCTGCGTTTTTCCCTCGTGGATATAAAGCGGGATAAGGAAATCGAAAAGATCACGGAGCTTCTTTTCCAGCTCCTTTGACTGATCGAACTGCATCACATAATCACGGACGCAGGCTTCCCTGCCCGTATGTGTTTTCAGCTCGGGGATATAATAGGGGTTCGGCAGGCAGCGGACGTCCAGAACGATATCCGCCTCACGGGAAGCACCGTACTTGAAGCCAAAGGACATGACCTTGACGATCATTCCGTCATCGCCCGAATCCATGAACAGCGACATTACATTTTCACGGAGCTGTGCCATGGACATATCCGTTGTGTCGATATAATAATCCGCCCGTGAACGGATAGATTCAAGCACCTTTCGCTCCGCCTCGATAGCTCCCCTCAGGCTGCCGTTGTACTGCTCATCAAGAGGGTGCTTGCGGCGTGTCTCCTTGTAGCGGCTGATAAGAGTATCGTCGCCTGCGTCCAGAAACAGCACCGAAACATCAAGATCGGTCTGCTTTTTCAGATAATCAACGCTTTCGTCCAGCCCGAGGAACATATCTCCGCCTCTGATATCGGTAACGATAGCAACCTTTTTTATCTGACCCTTTGAATGCAGACAGATATCCGCAAACTTTGGAATAAGCTGCGGCGGGATATTGTCGATGCAGTAGAACCCGATATCTTCAAGAACATTTACTGCGCCCGATTTTCCTGCGCCGCTGAGTCCCGTAACTATCAAAAATTTCATAACTACCCCTCTCCTTCACATTCATTTTCCTATGATAACAGGCTCGCATTCCAACTCATAGCCCGTTTTTTCCTTAACTATCTCACGTACTTTTTCGATAAGCGTGAGGATATCCGCAGAGGTGGCTCCGCCCTTGTTAATGATAAAGCCGCTGTGCTTTGTGCTTACCTCCGCACCGCCAACGGACATACCTTTCAGTCCGCACTGCTCGATAAGCAGCGATGCATAGCTTCCCTCGGGACGCTTGAAGGTGCTGCCTGCGCTGGGATATTCAAGCGGCTGCTTTGTGCGGCGCTTATCCATAAGCTCGTTCATTTTTGCCTTTATTTCATCGGCATTTCCGTGCGCAAGCTTAAATGCGGCAGATGTTATGATATGATCGTCCTGCATGAATCTGCTGTGACGATAGGACAGCTCCATTTCCTCGGGAGAAAATCTCCTGACCGAACCGTCGCTGCGGCTCACTGCCTCCGCATATAAAATTATATCCTTTATCTCGCCGCCGTATGCTCCCGCATTCATATAAACTCCGCCGCCGACGCTGCCGGGAATGCCGTATGCAAATTCCAGCCCCGTAAGCTCCGATTTAAGTGCGGCACGGCAGACAGCCGTAAGGGACGCTCCCGCACCGCAGCGGATAATATCATCTTCAATATCAATATCCGACATTTCATCTCCGATAAGCAGCACAGTCTTTTCCGTGCCGTTATCGTCGGCAATAACATTCGAGCCTTTTCCCAGAACTATAAATTCCTCGCCCAGCTCATTCATCAGCTTCACAAGCTCGCCGCAGGAAGCCGTACTGTTAAGCTTTATCATGCCGCATTTTCCGCCAACCTTGAATGTGGTGTAGTTTTTCAGAAGCGCCTCATTTATGACCGTACAGCCAAGAGCCGCCGCTCTTTCGGCAACAATATTATTCATAATGCTCTCCATTCCGATATCAGAAAATTTTTCCGTGTTTTCTATTTATATGCTCGCAGACCCTGTCCCAATCGGCATTGAACACAAGCTTTTCGGGGAATCCCGCTTCTTCAAGCAGTCTCATGCTCTCGGACACTTCGCCCACCGCCGTGAAAAAATGTGCGTCCGTATTGACGATAACGGGTATCTCATATTTTTTGCAAAGCCGAATGATCTCTCTGTAATTGCTTTCGGTGTTTTTCCAGCGGATAGTGCTTTCGTTTATCTCCACAAGCTTGCCGCATTCCTTGAATTTTTTCAGTCCCTTTTCATAGTCGAACAGAAACTTCACGTTTGCACAGTGACCGATAACGTCCACCTGCGGATTCTCCGCCAGCTTTAAATAAGTTTCCGTGTTGACCTCAATTGAGTGGGAATGAAGTATCTCCGTATGTACCGAACCGATTATCCAGTCCAGCGCCTCGCACTCCTTTTCGGGAAAATCGAGGTTTCCGTCATAATCGGCAACGCTTGCCTCCGCACCGTAGATTATCTTCACGCTGTAAAGCTCACGGGGAATAGACTTGTGCAGATTATGAAAATGCCAGATATGAGGTCCGTCCGTGGATGCGGGAGTATGATCGGTAAAGGCTATTGCCGCAAGTCCCTTGCGTGCCGCTTCGGCTGTCATTTCGGATATAGTTGAATATGCGTGGGTAGACGCAACGGTATGTGTATGCAGATCTGCACAGATTTTCAATTGGGTTCACTCCATTATTATACAGTTTGACATAATTTTTTCTCTTTGGTATATTTCCATAAAAACAAGCTGCGGCTCTGCACCCGAAGGTACAAAGCCGTCAGACGTGCTTGTGTACAAAAATTCAGATCAATAAACGTCCCACTTCTTGACTGTTTCCTTCTTCTCAAAGCTCATTCCGAGGTTTTCAAGAAGCTCCTCTGCGGCATTGTAGCCCATCTTCTTCTGACGGTTATTCATAGCCGCAACCTCAAGGATAACAGCAAGGTTACGTCCCGGCTTAACGGGAATTACCGAATAAGGCACCTTTACGCCGAGAATAGACGTATATTCATTGTCAACGCCCATTCTATCGTATACCTTTTCGCTGTCCCAAGGCTCCAGCTCAACGATCATGTCGATCTTTTCGGTCATCTTTACGGCACCCATACCGAACAGGCGGCGTGCGTTGACGATACCGATACCTCTAAGCTCCAGGAAGTGACGGATATTCTCGGGCGAAGAACCAACGAGGCTGATGTTGGAAACTCTCTTTATCTCAACAGCGTCATCGGCAACAAGACGGTGACCTCTCTTGATAAGCTCAACGGCAGTCTCACTCTTTCCGACGCCGCTTTCACCGAGAATGAGCACACCCTCGCCGTAGATCTCGATAAGAACGCCGTGGCGTGTTATTCTGGGAGCAAGATTAAGATTCAGGAAAGCGATAAGCGAAGCCATGAATGCAGATGTGCTGTCCTTGCTGCGGAGCAGAGGCACCTCATACTTCTGCGCAAGGTCAAGCATTTCGGGGAAATAAGGCAGCTCACGGGAGATTATCACCGCAGGAACGTGCTGCGCAAACAGCATTTCAAGGCGTTCCTTTCGTGTATCATCGTCAAAAGTCGCAAGATATGCAAACTCTGCCTTGCCCACGATCTGTATTCTTTCGGGGTTAAAATACTCATAAAATCCCGACATCTGGAGTCCGGGACGGTTTATCTCGGTCTCCTCGATAAAAAGCTTTGCCGCATCAACGGGAAGATGTATCGCTTCAAGATTGAATTCATCAATAATGCTCTTCAGCGGCACTCTGAACTTTCGCTCTGCCATAGAACAGGGTCATTCCTTTCATTTCTCACGGCTCATGCCGCAAGCTCCTCATTTATTATCCCATGATTTTTCCGTCTTATTCGGCGTCGCCTGCCGTCATAAGACTGGTCCATGTTTCATTTACGTTTTCAACGCATCTGCAGTAGGTTCCCGAGATAGTATCCGTGGGAACACCCAGTGCGGCGGCATTTTCCGACATTTTTCTCCAGTCGGCATTCTCATAGTTGAGAACAAGATCATAAAGAATGCCTGCTCTTCCCTCATGCCTGAGAAGTGCATTCTTTATTTCGTCGCTAAGCGGCAGCTGACCCAGTGCATCCTCAAGAGGCATCTGCATAAGCTTGCCAAGCGTTGAGAACATACCCATAAGATAAGCCTCGGACTTTGATATAGGCATATCATTGCAGTAAGCAAGCAGCTCGGAAGCAAACTTTGCACGCAGGAACGATACCTTGATAAGCTCATCGGGCATTGAACCGTCGTCCTGACGGAAGCTCAGCAGATATATCCACTGCTTCAGCTGACCAAGACCCAGTATCACAAGCGCCTGCTTTACCGATTTTGCACGGTTGCGGAGCGCAAAATATGCGGAGTTTACCAGCTTCAAAAGCGAGTATGTAAGCGATACGTCACGGGAAAGGATCTGCTCGATCTCGTCGATATCGGGTTCGTCCTTTGTGACAGCTATCATCAGCAGGAAGAAGTTGCCCTGGAGATACTTCATGTTTCTCAGCTGTGCAGGCATCTTGTCTGCAACATATGAGCCCTGGAAGTAGCTGCACCCGCAGTTTCTTGCCTTTTCATAGGCCTCCGCACAGTCGATATTGTAAGCGATTATCTTCTTGCCGAAGGAATTGCCTATACGGACAACATTTTCCAGCGAAGAATTCTTATAATCACGGAAATTGACCTTGATATAATCCACGATATCCAGCACACCGAAGTATCTGGGAGCAAATTCAAAATCTATAACGGCGATCTTATAGCCTGCCTGCTTGTATTTTGTGAAAAGAGAATGCGCAAGCGGATTGGTGATAAGCGAATCCTCGATCTGGATAACAAGCTTGTTTGTATCGAACATACGGGGAATATTCTTCACCAGCAGATTTCTTGTAAATGTAAGGAATGCGATCTTTCCGTCCAAGAATTTATCGCTGTCCATTGAAGACAGGAAGTTTTCAATGGCATTTGCCGCCGATGAATCATCGTTCTGATTCATGGACATCTCATCATCGGTATAAAGTATCTCATATCCGACGGCGGACTGCTTGTCATTGAGTATCGACTGTCTGACTATATACGGTTCCATTAATAGACCACCTTTCCGAAACTGCACAATGCATAGCACTGCGCATTCCCCGAAAACCCATACGCATCTTTTTCGGAGTTCATTTTCCGCAGACAGTACGGGAGCTGCCGCCGAAAACGGTGCTTCCTATAAACATATCCACAGTAATTTGTATTATTATAACATATATTTCCGCTGATTTCAACAGTTTTTTATTAAATTTACAAATAAATATCATATTGCCGATATATGCGGCATTTCTGTGAACAAAAGATCTCACCCGAAAAGCATTTCGGAAAAATCCATTATATATCTGTCCGCCGCCGAACGCATCGTAACGATATCGTCCTCGGAATATTTGTCATAAACGCCCACCGTCATCATGCCTGCGTCCCTTGCGCTGAAAATTCCTTTCATAACGTCCTCAAACACCGCACAGCATTCGGGAGCCGTATCAAGCTTGTGGGCAGCCAGTAAATATACATCGGGACGGTCCTTGCCATAGCCTGCCTCTTCGGTGGTGCAGAAAGCGTCAAAGCATTTATAGATATTATTATGCCGCAGAACAGGCTCATAAAGCTCCGCAGGAGATGCCGTCGCAAGAGCTATTTTCTTTCCTTTTGCCCTAAGCAGCATAAGATATTCCCGAACGTTCGGTTTAAGGAAAACATTGTAGCGGTACTCATACACCGCCATTTCATTAAATTCCTTTTTGAGAGTTTCCGCATCGGTATCAACGCCCTTGCCGCAGATATATTCCGCACATTCCTCATAGGTCATCGCCGCAAGACGCTTTATCTCGCTGTCGGAGATATAGATATTTTTTTCATCAAGATATTTTCTGTCGATCTTTTCCCAGACACGGTTTGAATCAATAAGAGTGCCGTCAAGATCGAAAATCGCCGCTTCAAAATCATCATTGGTCAGCATATATGCTCATTCCTTTCGCAGGAGCTTATTTGTTCCTTACATATACAACACGCACGTTTCCGCGCTCGCTGGGGACAGATGTTATCTCAAATGCGCCCAGTGATTTTATAAACGGCGTAAGCTTCATAAACCCGAAGCTTCTTACATCAAAGCTGGGAAAACGCTTGGTAAGGATATTTCCTGCCTGACTTAGATTTGCCCAGCCGTCCTCGTCGGATATTTCCGTAAGTATTGCCGCAAAAGCTTTGCGGACCGTTTCCTTTGACAGCAGGTGCGTTTCGTTTTCGGAAGCTGTCCTGCGCTGCTCGCTGTTGTCATGATCTCCGTCCACGCCCGAAATAACTTCAAGCTGCAAAAATCTGTTGCAGGCGGCAATAAACGGATTGGGAGTTTTCTTTTCGCCCATGCCGATAACATACATTCCCGATTCTCTTAAACGTGCCGCAAGACGGGTAAAATCGCTGTCGCTGGAAACGATGCAGAAGCCGTCAACATTTCCGCCGTAAAGTATATCCATGGCGTCGATTATCATTGCCGAATCGGTGGAATTTTTTCCCGTGGTATAGTTATACTGCTGTATGGGAGTTATTGAATAATTCAGCAGAACGGATTTCCACGGAGCAAGCTCGGGCTTGGTCCAGTCGCCGTATATACGTTTATATGTTATTATGCCATCGTTTGAAAGCTCGTCAAGAATAGGCTTGATATATCTTGCGGAAACATTGTCCGCATCAATAAGAACTGCAAAGCGTTTGTCCTCGTTCATAGGATCTTCCTTTCTTTTTCCGTAAAATAAGGCGGCATACATATTATATGCCGCCCTGATATACTTTATTATATTATTCCGTCATTTATTACGTGCCGCTGTCATCGGTGATAAAGCCGTTAAGTCCGTATTTCTTGATTATATAAGGATAATTCTTATAGCTGTAATTAAGGTCAACAGCCTCGTCGCAGCCGCTGATCCTGCCTGTTTCGCTGTACTGCCACATACCGTAGGAATAGCTGAAATTCTCGTTCAGACGGTCATGTGAGCCCCAGCAGGCAACCCAGAAATCATATCTGCTAACACGGTCGATCTCCAGATTATCGTCAAAGAACTTGGCATAGCTGTATATCATAGCATAATAGCCTGCGTCCTCCAGCTTTTCCATAAAGGTGCAGACGATATCGGTGACCTGCTTCTTGGACATCTTCTGATAGAACGATTCCTCGATATCCAGAACAACAGGATATGTGGGATTATAGCCGCTTATGGCATCAAGGAAGTAATCCGCTTCACGGGAAGCCTCCTCGACATTTTCGGCATACATATAATGATAGAAGCCGTAAGGAATATTGTACTTCTCGCAGCCCTCAACATTGCGGTCCAGCTTTGGATCGGTGTTTTCATAGCCGTAAGAGGATCTTATCATTACAAAATTGATATCGGGATTCTTGCTTACCGTTTCCCAGTCGATATCGCCGTTCCACTTTGAAACGTCGATGCCCGAAAGACGCTCATTATAAACCGTTACAAGGAACGAATCGGATTTGCCGTTGTTGGTGGTGACCGTAATAACGGCTGTACCGGCTCCCACGCCCTTGACGGTTCCCTTTTTGCTGACTATCGCAACGGAAGTGTCGCTGGACGAATATGTAAGCTCATAGGTTGTTCCCTTGGGATATATTTTAAGTCCCGTAGAAAACTTCTCGCCTACCTCCAGCATATCGGAATTATATATAAATTCCACCTTTGAGGGCAGCAGATTGCCGTTTTCGTCATACTCGGGAACAATATCTTCCTCTGCGGTGCAGTCAACATAGACCGTTATAACATCGGAGAGATCGCCGCAGGTAACAGTGATGTCAGCCTTGCCCTTGCTTATTCCCTTGATAGTTCCCTTGCTTGATACCTTTGCAACGGAGGTATCGGAGGAGCTGAATTTCAGAGTATTGTCCGAGCTGTCGGAATTTACCGTAACGGCAGGCTTCACCTTTTCGCCGGAAGCGATCTCGAGAGTATCCGCTTCAAAAGCAATATATGAGCCTTCCGCAGGAATGCCGTATTCGCCGCTGTCGGCTGCGGCACTTTCGTCCGTTACGTCGATCACCATTGTATCGGTAAGACCGTTATCGGTAGTTATAGTGATCGTGCAGCTACCTGCTCCAACAGCCGTAACATCGCCTGTCTTTATAACGGTTGCGACGCTCTTGTTGTCGGAATGATACTTGACCGTATATTTGCAGCCCTTTGGAGCTATCGAAGCGGAAGCACGCCACACATCGCCCACCTTGAGCTGCTTGTAATGCTGACTGAAATATACCTTTGTCGCAGAAGCGCTTTCGCCCTCCTTAACGACCTGTACCTTCAGCTGTACCGAGGTTCCGTCGGAAGCGGTGCAGTTTATCACTGTGCTTCCCGAACCAACGCCTGTGACCGTTCCGTCCGCAGCAACATCGGCAACGGAATTGTTTTCAACGGTAAAGTTTATGTAATTATCCTCTGCCGAATAAAATGTGGGAACGATCCTGTATGTTTCTCCGCAGGAGAGCGTGATGCTGTCTGTGGGAATTGAAAATTTGCTTCCGCGGACAGAGCCCGAACTGTTTGCATACGAGGAAATGATAACGCCGTTTTCATCTATTATTCCCGCATCAATGGCAGGATCCGTAAATGCGGACACCGACACTGCTCCCGACAGGCACATGACCAGCGAGGCTGCTGCTGCTGCCGCACTGCGGACAATGGCTTTTGCATTCATAATATTTTGTTCTCCTTGTTCTTTGTTTGACTGCCGTTTTTTCTTTATTTTCTGATCTTAGCATAAAATGCATAGTTTGCGAATCTTAATATACTTTAATATTAACATCATAAAACAAATATGTCAAGAAAAAAACAGTTCAAAAACAAAAATTACAAAACATTTCTTCATTTTACATAAAAAAAGCCGTGAAAACTGGTAATCATACAGAAACATACGTTCCGACAAATGTTTACATAATGCTTACAATATCTGTTCCAACTCCTTTCTAAGCTTTTTGATTATCTTTTTTTCCAGCCGTGAGATATAGGACTGTGATATGCCGATCAGATCCGCAGTCTCTTTCTGGGTCAGCTCATGTCCCGTAATAAGCCCGAAGCGCATTTCCATTATCTCCCGCTCCCTTGCAGGCAGACGGCTCACAGCCTCACGAAGCACCTGACGCTCCGCAGTTGTTTCTATGCCGCTGTTAACGGTATCCTCCTCCGTGCCGAGGATATCGGACAGCAGCAGCTCGTTGCCGTCCCAGTCGATATTCAGCGGCTCGTCTATGGATATTTCGTTCCTGTTTTGTGAGGCTTTCCGCAGGAACATGAGTATCTCATTCTCAATGCACCTTGAAGCATATGTGGCAAGCTTGATGTTCTTGCAGGGACAGAATGTGTTCACCGCCTTTATCAGCCCCACCGTTCCGATAGATATAAGGTCCTCGACGCCGATGCCCGTAGACTCGAATTTCCGTGCGATATACACCACCAGCCGAAGATTATGGACTATCAGCTCATCACGGGCAGCCGCAGGGTCTGTCTCCAGCAGAGCAAATACTCTTTCCTCCTCCTCGGGAGTGAGCGGAGGGGGCAGCGAGTCGGGACCGTTGATATAATACACCCCGTCCCTGCCCCACAGCTTCAGCATTATTCCTCTGCACAATGCGGCGGCAAGCCTGCATATACGTGTGAACACTTCTGCTCCTGACATATTATCATTTCCTTTCGTTAATTGAATATCACAGGATCGAACACTGCTGTTTCCATATCCGCTTCCGCAACGCCTATCAGAGCTTCCGCACGGCAGCGTTTTCCGTTTTCATCGTTCCGTATGTAGATCGACTGCGGACGGAACACGGGCATTATCCCGCTGCCCGAAGCCGTATTGTACGGAACGAACCGCCAGCCCTTCGGAACAGCCGCAGAAAAGCTCCGTGGGATATCTCCCGATGAAAAAATATCCGACAGCTGCTTTTCGCCGCACACGATTATGCTGTCGCCCGTTACGCTGTCGGTAAGGGTATTTCCCGTATCGGCAGCCGCTTTCACGGAAGCATATTTTCCGCCGAAGCATACGGTCAGCGTGTATGTGCCCCTGAAATCGGTGCCTTTATCGGTGATCTTCCTGTAAAGCAGAGCTGCGCAGTATGCGGCGGCAGTGGATACTATCAGCACGGTCAGGGAAATATCGAAATACACCGCCCCTCCCCTGCAAAGTATGAATCCCCCTGCCGCCGACTGGGACAGGAAAAAGCACATTCCCGCAAACAGAAAGCTTATCAGCGAGAAAACTATGCAGGTCTTGACATACCGTGCCGCTCCGCCGAAGCCGAATGCGATAAGCACCATGCACATAACGGAAACTATCCTTACCGCTGCGGAAAATAACGCTCCCGGCGGCGGCAGCAGCAGTGTCAGCGAGAACAGACTTCCTGCCAGCGCCGCAAGAATGCTCCTTGCCGCCGTACATCGAAGCCGAAGCAGCTTTCCCGCAGCCTTTATCAGCAAAAAATCAATATAGACCGATGTTACTATAAGCACATCAATATAAATATACATTCAGCCGCGCCTCCGTATATAATGAGCTTACCCACAACTATGATTATAAACGCTGTCCGCCGAAAAATATGTCGGACGGACGGCTTGCAGTAAATTGGATATTGTGATATAATAACAAAAGATATGGAACGTTATACTATTATATAAAGGATCGGATAGGAAAATGAACAGATCTGATGAAAACAGTCAGTTTGCAAAAATGACCGAAACGCCGGTAAAGCCACTGGTGGCAGGACTTGCGGTGCCAACGATAATCTCGATGCTGGTAACATCGGTATACAACACTGCGGACACATTTTTCGTGTCGAAGCTGGGAACAAGCGCTTCGGGCGCTATCGGAATAGTTTTCTCGCTTATGGCTGTGATACAGGCAGTGGGCTTCACACTGGGAATGGGTTCAGGCTCCGCAATATCACGACTGCTCGGACAGCGGAAAAATGACGAAGCCGACTGCTATGCGTCCTCGGGACTTGCGGCTTCCGCAGTTTTCGGACTGCTGCTCGGGATAACGGGACTGCTTACGCTTGAACCGCTTATGCGGCTGCTCGGCTCAACGGAAACTATACTCCCCTATGCCGCCGAATACGGAAAATATATACTTATCTCCGCACCGTTCATGACCATGACCTTTGTGCTGAACAATATTCTCCGCTCCGAGGGAAAAGCTCGGCTCTCGATGATAGGACTTGCTTCGGGAAGCATACTCAACATCGGACTTGACCCTCTGATGATCTTTGTTTTTGACATGGGGATAACGGGCGCAGCTGCGGCAACGCTTATCGGAAATATCATAAGCTTCTGCATTCTGTTATATTTTTTCCTTGCGAAGAAAACCACCGTCAGGCTGTCGGTGCGGAGCATATCACGCTCGCCGATGCTGTATCTGAAAATAATCAGAAACGGTCTGCCCTCGTTCTGCCGACAGGGACTGGCAAGCATTTCCACCGTGATGCTGAACAATGCGGCGGCGGATTACGGAGATGCGGCTGTGGCGGCAATAAGCATCGTCGGGAAGATATTCATGCTGATATTCTCGGTGATACTTGGCTTCGGTCAGGGCTATCAGCCCGTTGCGGGCTTCAACTACGGCGCAGGAAAATACAAGCGCGTAAAGGAAGCGCTGATGTTCAATTATATCACCGCAACGATAATGATGACTGTGCTTGCTGCAGGAGGCTTTATATTTGCTCCGCAGCTTATGGAGCTGTTCATCAAAGACGATCCGCAGGTAATTGAAACGGGAGCTTTGGCGCTCCGCATACAGTGCCTTTCAATGCCGCTGCTTCCCCTTACCACAACATCGAACATGACGTTCCAGTCTATCGGAAAATCATGGACTGCCGTGCTGCTTTCATCATGCAGGCAGGGAATATATTTTATTCCGCTGATACTTATACTGCCCGATATATACGGTCTGAACGGAGTTATTTCCGTACAGACTGCGGCAGATGTGCTTTCCGCCGCAACGAGCCTGCCGTTTCTGATATGGTTCGTAAGGAAGCTGGGCAGAGAAAATCAACAATAACACTTGAAGGGTGATCTGAATGTACTACTACACAAAAGAATGGTATCTTAAATCAAAGGCTACGGGACTTGCCCTGAATCTGCGGCACTGCTCCTCAAAGGACATGAGCAGCCGTGAATTTTACGAGAAAATTTTTGCGGTGTTTACCGAGGAGATCCGCTTTGAATGCGTGCAGATAAGCAACACATCATATGATGTTTTCGCCGAGGACAGAGCCGAAAGCGAGGATATCGTCCGTGCGGAATATGACCGCTGGCAGCACACTCACCTGCCCGAAGATGCACCGTTCATCGCAGCAAAGCGTCTTTCGGAAAAGATCGAGAATCTGCGGCTGATACTTCCCGAGGAGATCATATCGCAGATACCCGATATAAGGATCGCTGCTCTGGGCTATGCGGACGAACACGTCACCGAGCTGCTGGAGGAATACGCCGACAGCTGCCGCATTTTCATGCAGGAAACGGACTTCCGCTTCGAGGAGGAATATCCTGCAAGAACCGAGCCTATCCCCGATGAGATCTGGAAGGAATACGGCTTTAAAGGCGGCAGCATAAGAAAAATAGTCCGCAGCGGCACCGATATCACTGTATATATAAACAACTACGGCAGCGGCTCCGATGTTACGGCAATGCATCTCCATGACTGCTCCGTGGAGCGGCTGGACGATGAGCTTGAAAATGCCGAGTGGATATACAATGAGATGTATCTTGCAAACGGAATGTATGAGCTTCATGCTCTCTGCCGCAACAAAAAGAGCTTTCCCGAATTTATTATCCACACGGACAGGATAGAATTTGAATATGACAGATAATTATTTGTGCAAATATTACTAACAAATGCAATTATCGACGCAGTAAAATCATCTATATGACAAAAAATAAAATATTCGGAAATATCTATTGACAAAATGTTCTTTATACTGTATAATAAATAAGCGTTGTGAATGTCTTATATATCGGATAGAAAACAATGCTTATATATGTGCCATTAGCTCAGTCGGCAGAGCATTTGACTTTTAATCAAAGGGTCTGGGGTTCAAATCCCCAATGGCACACCACAGAAAAGCTCTTATCTTTCGGATAAGAGCTTTTCTGTTTTTGTGTTTCAGTCTCCCCTGACATAAAAGCCTCCCGGTCCACATATAAATTGAGTAAACGCAGCTTTGGACAAGGAGGATATTATGCGCAGATTCAAAATGGATTCGGTCTTTGCGGCGGCAACGCTCTGCCTCGGCATCGGGGTGATATGCTACGCCGTCAGCAGATCGGACACGGCGGTTTACGTCAGCACCGTGCCCGAGGATAAAACTGTGATCGTATTGGACGCAGGCCACGGCGGAATGGACGGCGGCTGCTCCACGGCGGACGGAACTCCCGAAAAGGGCATCAATCTCAACATAATGCTTTCGGTGCGCGACATGGCGGAAATTTTCGGCTATACCGTGGAAACCACCCGTGACACCGATACTTCCATACACGACAGCGGCATCGAGGGTATCCGTGCCCAGAAAATATCCGATATGGAAAATCGGCTGGAGCTTTTCAACAAGTACCCCGATTCTGTGTGCGTTTCGATCCACCAGAACACTTACAGCGACCCTCAGTTCAGCGGAGCGCAGATGTTCTATTCGGCGGCAAATCCCGAAAGCGCACAGCTTGCATCAACGCTCCAGTCGCTTTTCAAAAACAATCTCCAGCCATACAATACCCGTGAAACAAAACTATGCGGCAGCGAGCTTTATCTCTGCCACTTCTGCAAAAATCCTGCGGTAATGGCAGAATGCGGCTTTTTATCAAATCCCGACGAGGCGGCACACCTCACCGACAGCTCGTATCAGCAAAAAACGGCATTCACCGTTTTTGAGGGCATAATGCTTTATCTTGACGGAAGAAAATAATTCTGGCGGAAGCAGTCACGGCGACAGCTTCCGCTTTTTTTGTTGACACAGCCATTTTGCCGTGATATAATAAAATTAGGACTTGTCTTCATAAGAAATGTATGCGGATTTTCGAGCATAAATTTGTTGCAGACAAGGCAAAAATCCGCAGGCGTGCTGCCGCACGGCAAGGACTTTTAACGCAGTATGCAGCAAAATTTGCCGAAAAGACGTGTGCATATGCTTATGAAGACAGGTTCTTATTACATCAATGCAAAATCAGGAGGATCTTTAACATGATATCATCGAGCGTAATGACGGCTCTGACCGTGGGCGTTATCATAACTGCGGCAGCGCCTGTAATAGCAGCCATAATTCTTTTGGCGGCAAGAAAAATAAGTCCCGCTGCATTTTTCAGCGGCTTCGGAGCATTTGCAATATCCCAGCTGGTGCTTCGCATACCTATCATGACGCTGCTTTCGGCGCAGTCATGGTATGCAGCCTTTTCCGTGACTGTGATCGGGTCGCTGGTGACCTGCTTTACAGCAGGGCTTTTCGAGGAAAGCGCACGTCTGATATTCGTCCGCTTTGTACTGAAAAATCACCGCAGCTACAAGGATTCCATCGGCTTCGGTCTTGGTCACGGCTTCTGCGAGATGATATCGCTGTGCGGACTCGGCTACATATCCTACCTCATGCTTGCGGCAATATACAACGGCGGCAGCCTTGAAGAATACTTGGGAATGTCCATGCCGCAGGAGCAGACCGACCTTGTTATAAGCAGCATAACCTCGCTGACCGCTCCCCTTATACGCATGGGCATATTGGAGCGCATCTCCGCACTGATGTTCCATATCACGGCATCGACTGTAATATTCAAAGGCGTCCGCAGCGGTCATTCGGTGAGAAACTGGCTTATTGCCATAGGGCTTCATACTGCGCTTAATTTTATCACTGTAATGCTTGCATCGTATCTGAACAACATTTACATAATAGAAGCGGTAATGCTTGTTCTATGCTCCGCAGGTCTTGTATGGACGATAAAACAGCGCAGAAGCTTTAATTCCACAGACGCTGCAAGAGAAGCCGAAAAGACCCCCGACCCGTTCCTGCAAACCATTGAAAATTCAAAAACCTCGGATCAATAATCGTAAGGAAGTTATAAAAATGAGCGAAAAGGAAATTGTTTACGACAAGGCATGGAAGATCAACAACTACCGTGAGCTTAACAAGACCGCACTTAAAGGTCAGATCGTCTGCACAGGCTCATCGCTTATGGAGATGTTCCCGATCAATAAGCTCCAGGAAGAGCACGGCGACAAAACTGTTATCTACAACCGTGGAATCGGCGGCTTCATCTCCACGGAGCTGCTTGAGGTCATCGACGTTTGCGCCACCGATCTTATGCCCAAAAAGGTTTTCATCAACATCGGAACAAACGATCTGAGCTGGTCAAGCATTCCCATAAGCGAGCTTATGGAAAACTATGATAAAATAATAACGGCGATTGAAGCTGCCGTTCCCGATGTTAAAATTTATCTCATGGCATATTATCCCGTGAATTACGAGGCTGCCGCCGAGGAAATGAAAGAGTGCCTTAAAATACGCACCAATGAAAAGATAAACACAGCAAATGCCGAGGTGGAAAAGCTTGCGAAAAAGCACAATCAGCGCTTCATAAACATAAATGAAAAGCTGAAAGACGATCAGGGCAGGCTGAAAGCGGAATATACCATTGAGGGTCTGCACATAAACGAAACAGGCTACCGTGCCATTTACGATGACTTCATGAAATACGTTCACGAATAATAAAAATGCAAAAATATCCGCTCCCGATGAGTTTGTCGGCAGCGGATATTTTTTCACCTTGATTTTTCGGCGCCGGTGTGGTATAATTACAGCAATACATGACTAAAAAATATCAAAGCTTGAAAGGATTATTATGTCACAGGTAACAAAACGTGCGCTTGAAGCATCACTTAAAAAGCTGCTCCTTGAAAAGCCGCTGAACAAGATAACCATAAATGATATTGCCGACGACTGCGGCATAAACCGCATGACCTTTTATTATCACTTCAAGGACATCTACGACCTTATCGAATGGTCCTGCGAAGAGGACGCAAAAAAGGTGATCTGCGGAAATAAGACCTATGACAGCTGGCAGCAGGGCTTTTTGCAGCTTTTCTATGCGGTGCTGGAAAACAAGCCTTTTATTGTGAATGTATATCATTCCGTCAGCCGTGAGCAGGTGGAATTATATCTTTACAAGGTGACCTATCAGCTGCTTATGGACGTGGTGGAGGAAAAATCCACAGGAATGAGCATTCGGGACGAGGACAAAAAATTCATAGCCGATTTTTACAAATACGCATTCGTGGGGCTTATGCTGGACTGGGTGAAGCACGATATGCGTGAGGACCCGAAGCAGATAATCGAACGTCTTTCACTGCTTATGCACGGAAACATTCCCTCTGCAATCGAAAAGTTTTCTTCCCACTGAATTTTATCATTTCTGCCGTTTTGATAAAAAATACATCTCTTTTTTCCCGATGATAAAAAATTTATCATCGGGATTTTTCTGTTTATTGTTATTTTTTCCGCCCCGATGTATTATATAGTTACCGAAAGGAAAACATAATAAAAACCAAAAAAATGGAGGAATCATTATGTATTATTCAAGCGGAAACTACGAAGCATTTGCAAGGCCCTTAAAGCCCGAGGGAGTTGACGGCAAATCTGCATATATAATCGGAAGCGGTCTTGCCGCACTTACGGCAGCCTGCTACCTTGTCCGTGACGGACAGATGAAAGGCGAGCGTGTTCATATCCTTGAAAAGGAACAGCTCCCCGGCGGTGCCTGCGACGGCTACAAGTTTGAAAACGTCGGCTATGTCATGAGAGGCGGCCGTGAAATGGACAACCATTTCGAGGTAATGTGGGATCTTTTCAGATCTATCCCCTCTATCGAAACGGAAGGTGTTTCGGTTCTGGACGAATACTACTGGCTCAACAAGGCAGACCCCAACTATTCTCTCTGCCGTGCTACCGTCAACAGAGGTCAGGACGCCCACACGGACGGAAAGTTCGACATCTCCGACAAGGGCGCTGCCGAGATAATGAAGCTTTTCTTTACGCCCAATGAGGATCTTCAGGACAAGCGCATCACAGATGTTTTCGATGATGAAGTCCTTAACTCCAACTTCTGGCTCTACTGGCGCACGATGTTCGCTTTTGAAAACTGGCACAGCGCACTTGAAATGAAGCTTTATATCCAGCGCTTTATCCACCACATCGGCGGTCTGCCCGACTTCAAGGCGCTCCGCTTCACAAAGTACAATCAGTATGAATCAATGATACTGCCTATGGTGAAATATCTTGAAAGCTTCGGCGTTCAGTTCCACTACGGCGTCAAGGTAGTAAATGTAGAGTTTGAATGCACACCTCAGCGCAAACAGGCTGTAAAGATCGATGTTATCCGTGACGGAAAGGAAGATTCCATCGGACTTACCGAAAACGATCTTGTATTCATCACAAACGGCGGCTGCGTTGAAAATTCCGCTATCGGCAGCCAGAACTCCCCTGCTCCCTTTATCCCCGAGATCAAAGCAGGCGGCGGCTGGGATATGTGGCGCAGGATCGCTGCACAGGATCCGTCCTTCGGTCACCCCGACAAATTCTGCGGCGACCCCGAGCAGTCCAACTGGATGAGCGCCACGGTCACAACTCTCGATCAGCGCATTATCCCCTATATCAAGAACATCTGCAAGCGTGACCCGTTCTCGGGCAAGGTAGTTACAGGCGGAATCGTTACGGTAAAGGATTCCTCATGGCTCCTCAGTTGGACTATCAACCGTCAGCCCCAGTTCCGCAGCCAGCCCAAGGATCAGTGCGTTGTATGGGTATACGGTCTGTTCTCCGACAAGATCGGCGATTATGTAAAGAAGCCCATGCGTGACTGCACAGGCAAGGAGATCTGCATGGAATGGCTCTATCACCTCGGAGTTCCCGAGGACGAGATTGAGGACATGGCTGAACACAGCGCAAACACTGTTCCCTGCATGATGCCTTATATCACGGCATTCTTCATGCCCCGTGCATACGGCGACCGTCCCGACGTTGTTCCCGATGGTGCGGTAAACTTCGCATTCTTAGGTCAGTTCGCCGAAACAAAGCGTGATACAATATTCACCACGGAATACTCCATGAGAACGGCTATGGAGGCTGTATATACTCTGCTGAACGTTGACAGAGGCGTTCCCGAGGTATGGGGCAGCGTATATGATCTCCGTGCGCTTCTCGATGCGACTGTAAAGCTCAGAGACGGCAAAAAGGTCACCGACATGGACATGAATCTTGCCCAGAAGATCGCTCTCAAGGAAGTTATCAAGCGCATTGAGGGCACCGACATCGAAAAGCTGCTGAAAGAATACAACGTTATCTGATATGCTTTCCGCCATTGCAGGCGTCCGCTCTTTGCCCATGAAGTGCAAAGCAATTTTCACGGACATGGAAACGGCGTCTGCACAAGCTGAATGAATATAAGAACCTGTCTTCATAAGCATATGCGCATACATTTCTTATGAAGACAGGTTCTAAAAAAGCGATCGGCATACTGTTCATGAAACGGTATGCCGATCTGTTTTTATTATGTTTGATTACGTCAGTGCTTTATTTTTCCACTTGCCGCTTCTGAATCTGATATAGCTTACCGCTGCCGTTACAAACCAAGTACAGCAGGTGGTGAGCCATATTCCCCAAAAGCCTATCATCGCTATTTTCGTAAGCACCAGTGACAATCCCACTCGGCAGATGACCTCCGCTGCGCCGTTTACCAGCGCATAGCCCGTGTCTCCCGCTCCGTTGAGAAAGCCTCTTACGGTATGTATTATTCCCAGCGACCAATAGAAGCAGGCTGTCATTACAAGCGCCCTTGAAGCAATGCTTATCGTCTCCTCCGCATTCACGAAGCAGCCTGTTATTGCCTTTCCGAACAGCGCAAAAACTCCCAGCATCACAAAGCCGAATATAACGGATATCCTTATTCCCGAACGAAGTCCCTTTACCGCCCTGTCGCTTTTTCCTGCGCCTATGTTCTGACCCGTAAAGGTGGATACTGCCGCATTCAGCGACGAAAAAGGCTGCTGCACGAACTGCTCGATACGCATTGAAACGGTATATGCTGCCATGACCGTCGCACCGAAGCCGTTGGTGACTCTCTGGAGCGCCACCATTGATATTGAGATAAGTCCGTTCTGGGCAGCTATCGGTACACCTGTCACGATGCATTTTTTCATCATGCTGCCGTCCGTGCGGATATCCTCACGCTCAAATTTCAGCTCCCTGCAGGTCTTAAAGCAGTATATTATGCAGACCACAGCGGAAAATCCTTGGGCAAGGACTGTCGCAAGGGCAGCTCCGCCGACACCCGATTTGAATACTACCACGAACAGCAGATCAAGCCCCGCATTCAGCAGACTTGCCGCTCCAAGAAATATGAGGGGGGTTTTTGAATCTCCCAGCGCCCTCATCACGGCGTTGATCCAGTTGTACGCCGCCACCGCAACGGTTCCGCCGCAAGCTATCCTCATATACAGCGCCGAGGTTCCGATAAGCTCATCGGGAACATTCAGCAGCCGCAGCACAGGCTCTGCCAGCAGCGAGGATATCACACTGACCGCAATGCCGAACATCGCCGTCACCACTGCCGAATTGAACACCGCCGATCTCAGACGCTTCATATCACCCACTCCGAAAAGCTGGGATATGATAACTCCCGCACCGATAGAAAGTCCGATGCACAGCGTATAGAAAAGATAGGTTATACTTCCCGTTGCGCCCACCGCCGCAAGTGCCGTGTCGCCGAGATAATGTCCGACAATAAGCGTATCAACGATATTATAGGTCTGCTGGAGCAGATTTCCGCCCAGCAGCGGCAGGGTAAAGCGAACGATATGTCCTGTCTCGCTGCCCTCCGTCATATTTCTTGAATTATTCATAGCTTACTTCTTCTTTTTCTTTGATATTATGATCGCTGCCGCAATTCCCGCAGCAGCCGCAGCACCTATTGCTATTGGCACTGCCGCACCGCTCTTTTTCTTTTCGGACACGCCTGTCTCCGCAGATGCATTTTCAGCATCGTCCGATACGGTGACCTCGGTTTCGTCCGCAGCTGTCTCTTCAATGATTTCTTCTTCGGGGAGAGGGATATCTCCGCCTGTTACCTGCATTCCGTCAACGCTGTACGAACCCATTGCAACGGTTATCTTTGCGGTATGATGACCGTTTTCAAGTCCCTCTGCCATATACGAAATATCTCTGAAGCCTGTTTTATACACGGGAAAAAGCTCCGCTTCGCCGCCGTCTATCGACACCGAAAGCACTGTATCATCGCCTGTTTCTCCCATAAGCGCAAAGCCTGTTCCGTCAAAGCTTACCGTAAGAACGGAATCCGTGCTGCCCTTTGAGATAGTTCTCTTATAGTTCTTGAAGCTGCTCATGGTGTTGTGTTCCCACTCGCCCTCATACTCAAAGCAGAGATCCGTATTGTCAAAGCGTGTGATATAGGGTGAATCGCCCAGAGGCTCGATGTCTATGTTATCAAAGCTGTTCCTGTTGTATGAGCTGTAAAGTGCGGCACGTCCCGCACCGACAAGCGGCTCATTTTCGCAGGTATATTCCGCCAGAAGCTCTCCATCGGCATATGCACGTATCGTTTTTCCCTGTGCTTCGATCTTTAACTCATGGGAAGCACTGCCGTCAAAGCCCTCAAGCTTTCCGCCTGCCTTATCGGAAGAATTGCCTTTGAGCTTCCAACTGCCGTCCTCATAAAGCTGGATCCAATAGCCGCTGCTTGCATTGCAGGCAAGCGTATATCTCAATCCAACGCCGACATAATTTGAAGCCTTATCCTCCGCAGGGTCAAATTTCACCTCTGCCGATACGCTGTAATCATACCACCTGTCATCGCCGAAGCAGGTCACGGGGTCGGGAGTCCAGCCCCATTCATTTGCCTTTGTTTCGGGAGTTATCTGCTGAACAAGAACATTTCCGTTTTCGGTCTTTTCCACCTCAAAAGCGCCGCCCTGATCTGTTGTGTATCTGGGAGCATTTCCTCTTGAAGCAAGATAATCTTCGGGATAGTCAGCATATTCAAAATCGTCCGTATAGGGCAGTTCAAGGACAGTCCTCTCGGAGAAGTCCTTATTCACATACTCCGTTCTTTCGGGAGAAACTGTCGAAACCGTGATTATCGAATAGGGAGCGACAGTCACCTTATAAGTATACTCGCCGTTGTTCTCCTCGGGGGTGATATCGGCTGTCTTTTTGAAATAATTCTCATCGTAAGCGGTGCTTTCGGTGCTGTCGGGACCTCTTGTTTCCCATACGCTTATGGGTGCCGAAGCCTTTTCAAGATCGGACACTCTGAATGTATATTCGA
Organism: uncultured Oscillospiraceae bacterium; assembly: GCA_934464775.1. Taxonomy (GTDB): domain Bacteria; phylum Bacillota; class Clostridia; order Oscillospirales; family Ruminococcaceae; genus RGIG4694. The sequence goes on along the minus strand of CAKSKG010000008.1, from coordinate 43,669 downwards.
TAGGCTCTGCTGTGGTGTTTGTGATGACTGTACTGTAATCGCCCGTGTCGGGGTCGGAAGCGGTCATGAAGCTGTAAACTGCATCAACTATGGCATGACCGTCGCCGCCTGCCTTTCCGTCCGAATAGCAGGCTCCGTCAATGAACGTCCAGCCCTTTTTGATAAACTGTGAGAAGTGAAGCGACATATAAAATCCGCTGTCCAGCATATAATATCCGCTCCAGGGGTCGCAAGCGAAAATGAGCTGCTTCTGACAGTAGGTCACGCCGTCATAATATGCGGAAACAACAGGCTGATATTCATACAGCGTCATTCCGCCGTTGGGGTACATTCCGATAATTCGGTTCGCAATATCGAGAGCGCCGTTTATATCGGACATTCCCGAACCTGTGCCGTCAAATCTGTATGTTCCCTGTGCGTAGCTCATGGAAGAGCTTGCCTCGCTGAACCAAAGCTCCTTGCCCTGCTGTTCAGCCAGCTTCTGTGCGGCAACTGTGGACTTGCTGGTGTAGTGGCTTCCCACAACATCAACAACCTCCATAAGCTCGCTGTCCTCGTTCATTCTGTCGGCAAAGCCCCATGTGCAGACCTCTTCGCCGCCAACTATTTTTATCTTTGAGTAATCATAGGGGCAGTCCGTCTCGCTTTTAAGATGCGACGAAAGATATTTTACCCATTCAAGATCTGCCGCACGCTCATTCTGAACAGCGCTGACATAATCAAATTTCAGACCGTAAGTCTCATAAGCGGCGTCAAGAGTTTCCTTATACCACTTGTATCTTGCGGCATATACGTCCTCTGCGTCGGACACCCATTTAGGCTCGCTCCACCAGAGCATATCCACGGTAAGATCGGGATTTACCTTTTTTGCGTCTGCCGCCAGCTGATATCCCGCTCCCCTTGTAACGTCCGCAGTCTCATCTTCACTGCGCATTACGGAAGGCTCTGTACCCGACGATGAATTTATGTCCGAACCCATTTCCAGCTTCAGGTGATTTACGCCGATCCCCTCACTGCCGAAAATATATTCGAGTATCTCGTTATAAGCCTCGGGCGATTCGGTCTTATAATCCATAAGCAGACGTGACGAATTGTTTCCGCTTACCATTCCTGCGCCTCTGTAACGCATATTTTCACGGGTATTCGCCATTTTTCCGTCTATGATTATCTCGTTTTTATTCATTGCTTCCGTCTCCGTATCGGCATACACGGGCACTGCCGCCGACAGCATCACAGTTGCCGCCGCAGCCGCAGCCGCACATTTTTTTATTGTTTTCAAAAGATATTCCCCTCTCGCAGAACATATCATTGTAATATAAATTTCCGAAAAAACATACCGTGCACAGTAATTTTTCTGAATCTAATTATAAGCTATGAACGCAAAACGGTCAATCTGAAATATTTTGCATATTCTTACTTTTTTAGCATCGGAGAAAATGTCATGCCGCAGAAAAATCGACGTAAATACCGAAATATCATAATAAAACCGTACCCTTTGAGCGGCGGTACTCCCTTGGGGAAACTCCCTCGGCACGTCTGAAAACTATGCCGAAATAATTCCTGTCGCCGTATCCCACGGCTTTGCCGATCTCGCCTATCTCCATGTCCGTGTTCACCAGCAGCGACTTTGCCTCCGCAAGTCTCCTGCCTGCAAGATATTCCAGCGGACGCATTGAAGTCTCCGTCTTGAAAACACGGCAGAAATGCTGCACGGAAACTCCGCTTAGAGCCGCAAGCTGTTCATCGGAAATATCCTGCATATAGTTGCTGTCGATGTAAACTATCGCCTCGGCGGCTATGCTGTTCGCCGTGAGCCTCTTTGCGGAAAACATACATCTCCGCATCGCAAGAACATATTCATACACCAGCGCCGATGCATTTTCACCGCCGCTTACAGGGTCTGCCGCAGCGGAAAATATCCGTCTGAAAATAAGTCCGCAGCGCTCGCTGTCAAAGTTATCCGAATATTTGAAACCGTCAAAGCCCATGCTTTTCATAAGCTCCGATGCATAATTTCCTCGGAAAACAAGCCAGTTCGTCACCCAGCTGTCTCCCTCGGGATAATATTCATGGGGCTTTCCCGGCGCAAGATAAAATACCGAGCCTGCTTTCTGACGATATTCTGTGCCGTCAACGGAAAGAATTCCGCTGCCCGAGGTCGTGAACAAAAACTGATGAGATGCAAGTCCCCTGCTTCTTGAAACGTGATATTCGGGGTCGGAAACACCTATCCCCGTAAGATAAAAGGGCAGCCTGTCCTGGGTGCTTATAACGGGATAAATAGCTTCTGTCATGGTTTTTCCTCCGATACCTCCGCCCCGAAAAATCTTACATTTTTCTCATCGGAGCAGCTCATTTTTACAGTTGGAAAGCTTTTTTTCAGCTCCCTGCTTATCCTGTCGGACAGCCCGTTTTCCGCAGGGATATATCCCTTTTCGTGGTTTTCGTACAGTATGGTTCTGCCGCCCGAAAAGCTCCATATAAAGCTGTCAAAGGAGCCGAACTCCTCACGTATTTTTATAAAACAGCGTGCATTGTTTATCACTGCTTCCGTCTTTCTCCGTGAATGTATCATGCCGTCATATTGAAGTATACGCTCAATGTCCGCTTCATCATACCGTGCTGTTTTTTCGTAATCAAAATCATCAAAGCAGGCTCTGAATATCTCACGCTTTTTGATTATCATATTCCGGTTAAGACCGCACTGCATTGCTTCGAGCATAAGAAACTCAAACTGTTTTCTGTCATCATGCAGAGGGACTCCCCATTCCTCGTCATGATACTTCACATTTTCGGGACATGAATTTTTCCGGCCGCAGCATTCCATATCATCACCGCCGATCACAATATTTTTCTTCCGAAGCCGAAATATATGAACGGCTCAAAGCCCAGCTTTCCGTACCATTTTCCAAGATGAGTGTAATGTATGTATATCACATCACAGCCACATGAGATAAGCTGCTCCGAGGCTTTTCCCACCATTGCAAGTCCCGTTCCCTGTCCCCTTGCGGCAGGAATCGTTCCGACACAGCCCACCGAACCGACATTTTCTCCGTCACGGGAAAGCATTGTCAGACAGCCGCTTTCGGCAATGCAGAACGACACGATCTTTCCGCCGCTGAAAGCCGCAAACACATTTTCATACTCATTGAAATACTGACACCATTCACTGTCCACCTGCGCCACCGCAGACAAAAGCATATCCCGCTCATCGGCTCTTATAAATCTGAATTCATCGGCAGCCGATGCATCGGGAATAAGCTCTTTTACGAAATTATCCGCATTCAGCGACATCTCCATACAGCCGCCGCTGAATGAATATCTGCGCTTTGAGAAAAAATCCGAGCTGCCCTTTTCATATTCGCTTTCGGACAGCACCGCTCCGAGAAAGAACCAGTTGTCGTCTCCGAGTATCACCTCATGATATCCCTTTTCGGCTGCTGCATTCTCACACTTTTCAAGCAGCGCACTGCCGTGACCTTTTCTGCGGTGATCGGGCAGAACGCACATCAGCAGGATATGACCGTCATGCATCACGGCAAATCCGACCGTTTTCCCGTCGGCATATTCCTTTATGATATCGGCTTTTTCAATATCAAGAAGCTCCGCAAAATTTTTCTCACCCATGTCAAGCTTCGGAAAACACTCCGAAAATATCTTATAAATATCGCCGCAGTTTATCATATCCTCATTCCTTTCATACTGCTATGATAACACAGACACAGGATTTTTTCAACCGGAAATGCAAAAACGGACGCAGAAATTTCCTCTGCGTCCGTATGTTTTATCCGCACTGCAAAACAAACCTGACATTATCAAAATTTCCTGCCGCAAGCTCGTCTTTTCTGATGTAGAAATACAGCTTGCCGCCGTCACCGAACATAAAACCGCATTTGTCCGATTCATAATACGTCATCTGCATCAGCTGGATATATTCATCACCGAACTCACCTGCGGGACTGTCCTGCTCGGGAACGGAATAGCCGCCGATGATATTATATTTGTCGGAATACTCGGCAGGAACATACCCCAGCATTTTGCGCACCGTGGCATCATAATCATCAAAGCCGCTGTAATCGCACTTAACGCCTTTAATTTCGCAGTATTCCTCATAGCTCGGCAGTGTCATATCGGCAAAAAATTTCAGCCTGCATTCATCAATAACACAGTTTTCATCGGCACAGCCGTAATCAAACAAATCACAGCATTCCTCGGGAAACTCCGCAGGCGATGTTTCCGAAGCATCACCGCCGTAATAGAAAACCTTATATCCGCCCTCGTCCCGGTACCATGGCTGCTGCTCCACGTCATAAAAGAAGTACAACAGACCCTTTTCTGGGAAAATACCGTCCCTGTCATATGCATGAAGCTCCGCAAAATTTATCTGCATAAGAAATGTCAGCGGCGTGCCCTCGCTGCTGCGAAACCACTCAAAATCCTTTGGAACATCGGGAGAACCGCCTGTTTTGGAGCAGCCCCTGCTTATCTCACTGCCTTTATCGAATGCCGCAAAGACGGCATTTTTTGTATATTTTTTCAGTTCTTCGGCGAGCTTTTCCGAATATTTGCCGCCTGTTTCACAATGATAGCTTTCCTCTCGCATTCTGCGGTCAGCTTCAACAGCTTCTTCACGGGTAATGCCCATTTCCGCAAACATTTCATCTTCCGCCCGCTTCATCATTTCGGAATAGCTCATCGGCTCGTCTGTCTCCGAATCAAAAAGCATATCGGGCAAGGCATTTCCCGACATAGCATCGGCAAGCTCCTCAAAATTCTGAACGAGACAGTCCTTTAATGCGGTAAGTATCTCAATCCGATATTCATCTATATAACTGTCAAGCTTATCGGAGAACTGCATTATCTTTTCATGCTTTTCCTCTGTCTGTTCACCGTCCAGCAAGGGGAAAAGCACCTCTGCCCCACGAAGATAAGCTCTTGAAAGCTGTTCGCAGCCGAAATGCCTGAGAATAACTGATATTTGTTTAAGCTTATCCCTGCGGCATTTTTCGTAATACTGCCAGACTCCGTCCTCGGTGCCTCCGCAGTACCAGCCCCACAGTTCATCGAACACCACAGCCGAATTGTTATTATTCAGCGCTTCCTCCGAAAGATCGGACAAAAGAAATGCGAAGCATTGCTCCAATGAATAAATATAATCTGCGCTTATAAGCCTGCCGAGAAATTTACTTGCCGATAAGTTCATAGTTTATTCTCCCTTTATGTCATTTTTTATATTCTATCATATCAAATTTAATATGTAAAGACCTATGCGGCAATTTTTTTACAATGTATTGTCAACAGTAACCTTTTATGATATAATCATAAGAAAGCGCCGAAAGAAAGGACGATCACAATGCCGTTTGACTTCAAAAAAGAATACAAGGAATTTTATATGCCGCCGAAAAAGCCCTCTGCGGTTCTGCTGCCGAAAATGAACTATATAGCAGTCCGCGGAAAGGGCGACCCCAATGACGAAAACGGAGATTACAAGAAAACTATACCGCTGCTCTACGGGATCGCATTCACTATAAAAATGAGCTATAAGGGCAGCCACAAAATAGACGGATTTTTTGAGTACGTTGTGCCGCCGCTGGAGGGACTGTGGTATCAGAACGGCTCCGACGGAATGGATTACAGCCGCAAGCAGGACCTGCATTTTATTTCAATGATACGTCTCCCCGATTTTGTCACCGAGGAGGATTTCCGCTGGGCGGTAAGCGAAGCGGAGAAAAAGAAAAAGCAGGATTTCTCTTCCGTTGAGTTTTTCACGTATGACGAGGGACTGTGCGTTCAGTGTATGCACATCGGCTCATATGACAGCGAGCCTGAAACTGTCGCAAAAATGAGCGAATATATGACTGAAAACGGCTATGCCGCAGACTTCTCCGAAGAACGCCTGCACCATGAGATATATCTCAGCGACCCGAGAAAATGCGATGTTTCAAAGCTTAAAACAGTCATACGCCACCCTGTAAAAAAGTTATAAAAACTGCCGTTATAACACCCCGACGATGTTATAACGGCTTTTTTATGTATTTTACATATTATAATGCCTGTCAACAGCCGCTTCGCAGCGTTTCAGATCTCCTGCCCTCAATGCATCAAGAATATCTCTGTGCTGCCTGCGGAACTCGTCCCTGCGGCTTTCGTCCGAAGCGGTAAGCACATCGCTTATCCAGTCACGGTAAACATCGGTTATCGCTTCCATAATGCATATCCAAAGCTTGTTCCCTGCGGCATATACCAGCGCATAGTGGAAAAGCCTGTCACGCTCCGCCTCGCCGCAGTCCGAATCGAGTATCTCGGCTATGCCGTCAAGCACCGACGGATCAGCTCCCGCTTCGATGATATTTCGGCAGACCGTTTTTTCCATATCACACCGAAAGCGGCGTATATCGTCATGCGACACCTGTTTCAGCAGCAGCATGAACCGAAACATCTCGGACATTCCTGCGGACATATTATCGGTGAGATAATTTCCAGAGCCGTGAACGCTTTTCATTATCCCCATATGCTCCAGCGTCCGCAGAGCCTCACGGGCAGAATTTCTGCTGACCGAGAGCTTTTCGGAAATGACCCTTTCGGCAGGCAGGCGTGAGCCGCTTTCCAGCTCGCCCGTGCTTATCATTTCGGTTATGTAATCAATGACCTTTTCGTACTGTTCCGCCATTCCGACCGTCCTTACATAATGTGGGAGAATACCGATGCACCGATAACCGTAAGCACTCCCGATACAACTATTGAAAGGCTGCTCATTGCGCCCTCGACCTCGCCTATTTCCATTGCCTTTGCCGTTCCTATCGCATGAGCTGATGAACCGTATGCTATGCCCACTGCGATAGGCTCCGTTATCTTGAATATCCTGCAAACAAATTTTCCGATAACATTTCCCAGAATGCCCGTGATGATTATTACAACCACCGTCAGGTTTACAAATCCGCCCAGCTCGTCGGAAACGCCCATTCCGATAGCCGTTGTTATCGACTTCGGCAGGAATGTTACAAATTCCTCATGGCTCAGTCCGAATATCACAGCCATAACGGTTATGCAGAGCAGAGATGTCAGAACTCCCGATATTATTCCTGCCGCAACGGCTTTAAGATTCTTTTTCAGCAGCTCCGTCTGCTCATAGAGCGGCACTGCAAGGCATACCGTTGCAGGCGTCAGCAGATAGCTGATGTATTTTGCTCCGCTGTTATATGTATCATAATCAATATCACTGATAACAAGCAATATTATAACTGCAATAATTGCTATCAGCAGCGGATTCAATACCGCAAGCTTTGTTTTATTGTGAAGCACAGCTCCCAGCCCGTAGCACAGCAGACTTATTACCGCTCCGAAAAATACGGATTCCTCAATAACATCATTCATTGCCCTTTTTCTTCCTTTCCTCTCTGATAACAAACTGCGTAACGCTGCCCGAAACAGCCATTACCGCTATTGTGGATATCACGGTTATGATAAAATATACGCCGATATTCGACTTTATGGAGCTCCATGATTCGATAAGCCCCACTGCCGCAGGCACGAACATAACCGGCATTATCTCAATAAGCAGCTTTGCCGTATCATGAACATCGTCCAGCTTTATAACATGGAATTGCAGGCACAGATACATAATAACAAGTCCCCATATGCTTGCGGGAACGGGCAGCGGAATAAACATATTCATAAGCTCGCCGATAAAGGACACAGCAAGTATTATCCCGAACTGTTTTAAATATTTCACAATATCACCTCATCAAATTGGTACTACCAATTATACACCCGATTTTCACAAACGTCAATATTTATCGCCGCATTCCGACAATAATCGTATATTTAAACACAAAAAATGCGGCATAAAGCCGCAAAAATAGATAATATAACAACAATCTAACATGAAAGAAAATCCACCGCTTTTTTCATTCTTGCGGCAACATCTTTGAAATGTCCGCCGCTGTTGTATTCAAACTTAAATCTGTCAGAGGCTGCCGAAAGGATCTTGCAGCACTCCGAAGTCTTGTCATCAACGGTTTTCAGAAGCTGATTTTTTGATTTTCCCTCGGTATCTCCCAGCGAGACATAGCATCCGACAAGACGGATATTTTCAGATTTTTCGCTTAAATATTCCGTCCAGCCCTTATACCAAAGCGAGCCCGAAACACTTGCCGCCGACCTGAAAATGCCGCTGTTCAAAGCCGCATAAAGCGAAAAAAGTCCGCCAAGAGAATATCCGCATACCGCCGATGCATTCATATCAACGGAAAATTTTTCAGCCGCCGCAGGAAGTATCATCTCCGTAAGCTCTTTCAGATAAGCGTCCGCACCGCCGCCGAAAGCTTCGCCTTTTCTGAGTCCGTCAGCTTTCCACGGGGTATAGTCCACCTCCCAGCTGACAGGCTCGGTACACAGAAATACAAAACCGCTTCCGCCGCAGATCTCCCCTGCAATGTCCGCCGAATCACTGCCGCAGTTTATAAGCATCAGCCGAGAATGCTCCGCCGACGTATCATATACCGCCGTGACTTTGCGCAGGCAGCCCTCAGGCATTATTTCATCAGCTGCGATCATTTCAGAAACGCCTCCATATTTCTCACATACAGCTTTGAGGGTCTGTGACCTCCGCCCTGCGCCATTTCATCTGTATTTTTCACAAATCCGCTCATTTTCCTGCGGAAATTGGCGTCGGTCTCCTTTGTGCCCATGATTATCTCATATACACGCTGGAGATCTGTCATGGTGAATTTTTCGGGCAGAAGATTGAATGCGGCGCCCTCCTCCGCAGTTCTCCTGCGCAGCTCAAGTATGGCATAAACGATTATTTCCGCATGGTCAAAGGCAATTCCCTCCGAAGAAATTACCTTTATGCTTCGTGATCTGCCGCTTATTTTTGCTGTATTTTTCACGGAAACCTCCGCAGTCAGAAGCACATCGCCGCTGCGAAGCTCCAGTAGGAATACAGTTTCCGAGCAGGAAGAACCGTCCGCCGACGAAGTGACATTATGCTCCTTTTCATAAAATGAAACATCGAACCAGCCTGCATCGGCGGCATCATCGCCGTATCTGACCTCCAGCCTGCTGCTGTCCACAAGGGCAATATAAGCCGCAGAAATTATCCAGCCTCTCGGGTCACGCTGAGGTGTGCTTGTGGTTTTCAGCTGCGAAAGATCTATATCCTTTACGCCCGTTTCCTCGAAAAGCTCACGGGCAGCGGTTTCATCAAGATCCTCATTTTTCATTGCAAATCCGCCCGGGAGAGCATAAAATCCCTCAAAGGGAGGTCTGCCGCGGCGGATCATAAGCAGTTTAAGCGATTTTTCCGCAAGCTTTCTGTAATTGTCATCGGGAACGTCTGCCGCTGTAAAGACCGCAATATCAGCCGCAACGGAGGGACGTTCATATTTTTCCATATTATAATTTTTCAGAAACTCCTTTTCATCGCTCATGACAATTGTTCCTTTCATTATTTTTATTCTGATAATATCATTATAATACTAACACTATGAAATGTCAAGCGGAAAACAAAAAATCGGCGGCAGAATGATCTGCCGCCGACCGTTATTCAAATTATATCAGATCAGAAAAGAACGATGAAGTAAGGAGCGCCGTCGGAGCAAGTGAACTCAACTCTGCCGTTCTTATCAACTGTTGCTCTGGAATCGAGCTTGAGAGAATTTGTACCCTCATCATAGTAATAGATCTTAGCAAGGCAGCCTGCTCTCTTGGAAGAGAACTTAACGCTTACTGTGCCTGTGAAGCCGAGAGCCTCGTAACCGTTGCTGATACCGATCTCAGCGGAAGCAACAGAACCGTTTGCAGCCTTCTTCTTCAGCTTGGAAGAAATGTAGTCGCTGTCATAGTTTACGCCGATATCAACTGCATCGGTAGACTTGATGTTCTTGCCGTTAACAGTCCATACAGCACCGTTGCCGAGAACGAATTCAAGGTCAAGGTTCTTGTTGGCTGCTGCCTTAAGAATGCTGCCGTCAACAACTGTTGCACCGTTCATATCAATTGTAACAGTTCCTCTTCTGGAGTTGGAAACATAAGAAGAAAGGAAGGACCAGCCGCCTCTTGCAGCATTGCCGTAGAGGAAAGGTGTGCCGTCATTCTCTGTTGCCTTTACAGCTGTGGAGGGAATGTTGTTCTTGTTGTAGTAGTTGTAATAGTAGTTATAGTTGTAGTAATAGGGGTTGTAATAACCGTAGTAGTTATAGAAGTAATCGTAGTAATAAGAAGGATTCTTATAGTTGTACTTATACTCTGTGATTGTCTTGCCCTCTACACCGCCTGCTGCGATAGCATCCTTCAGTGTGGAATAAGCCTTGCCGTTATAAACATAAACCGTTACATTGGAATTGGCTGTACCGATAACGGAAATGTAGTTTACATCAAAGTTGGAAGCCTTGAGAGCGTCATCGAGAGAATTGTAATACCTTCCTGTGTAGCTGCTGTAATATGTGCCTGCTGTACCGGAAGCGATGATAACATCGGCAGCCTTGTTGTTGGAAGCAACGAGAGCAGCTGCATAAGAATCATAGTAAAGACCTGTTACCTTGCTGTAATACTTATACTTCTTTGTGTAAGTGGAAGAATTAACGTTTGTATTAACGTTGAAAGAATATACAGCAGAGCTGTTGCCGTTGGAAGCAGCAAGTGCCTGAGCATATGTGGGATAGTACAGACCTGTTACGGAGCTGTAATAGGGATTTGCATAATAAGAGCTGTAATTATAGAAATTATATGTATTGATTACCTTGGACGCATCTCCGCCGGACTTCTCAACAGCCTCACTGTAAAGGTTATAGTAAAGACCTGTTTCAAGGCTGAAATAGTTGTACGAGGGAGCATAATTTACGCTTGAAGCTGCGCTTGCGCCGAGTGCGGGAACAGAGCTGAGCATTGTAGCAGCTGCTGCGATCGCTGCAACAGCCTTCTTAATTGAATTCTTTTTCATAAGAAATTCTCCTTTTTGTTGATCTGACTTGGGAATAAAACATTCCTAAATATTCCGTTACCTTCATTATAACACATCATTCATAAAATTAAAAGGTTTTTTTGACAATTTATAGTTACAATTCGGTTACAAAATACGCAGTCTGAACACAAAAGAGGTGATGCCACTGCTGTCCGACTCCGCAGAAAGTGTTCCGCCGTGCTGCTCCGCTATCTTATGGGCTATCGCAAGCCCCAGACCGAAGCCTCCCGTATCGCCGTTTCTTGATTTATCCGTGCGGTAAAAGCGGTCAAACAGCCTGTCCAGCTCTTCTTTGGGTATCTGGGCGCACGTATTTGATACGGTAAGGCAGAGCTTGTTTTTTATTTTTTCAAGCTTCACGGTTATCCTGCCGTTTTCCTCCGAATGCTTCACGGCATTGTCCAGCAGGATATTCACCAGCCGGCATATCCGCTCCTTATCTCCCACAACATATATGTCGGGACAGATATCCGTTTCGAGCAGCTTGTTGTTCTCAAAGGCAAGTGCTTCAAAGGTAAGGCAGGCACCCTCGGTCACTTCGGAGAAATTGAATTCGGTCATCTGCAGCGGGTCTTCCCTGCTGTCCTCACGGGCAAGATAGAGCATCTGGGTTATAAGCTTGGACATTTTCTCCGTCTCACTTTTGATATATCCGAACCAACGCTCCTGCTCCGCAACCGTTGAATCGGGATTTGAGGTTATGACATCAACATTCGCACCGATGACCGTCAGCGGAGTTTTCAGCTCATGGGAAGCGTCCGCAAAGAATTCCTTTTCCTTGCGCCATGCCTCGGCAATAGGCTTTGCGACCCATGCCGAAAGGAAAATGCTTATCACGAATACCACCACAACAGCCGCCGCACCTATCACCGATACCGTAACAATGAGCCGCCGCATCGTTGCAAGCTGGGACGATCTGTCCATAAGCACTACCTTGCTGCCGCTGTCGGTCTGCCTGCTGCAATATCTGTACGAAACACCGTCAAAGGAAACATATCCTCTCGTATTTGTTCCCGCTATTTCCTTTACCGCCGAATACAGATTGCTCTCGTCCTCCGGCTGACTGAATCTGCTGCTGTAGCTTACCGAGGTGATCTCCCCGTCCGAGTCCGTTTCAACGGCTATCCAGTTACGGAAGAAATTTTTTTCTCCGTGAGGAGCAATGCTGAATCTGCTGTCGAACATTATGCCGCCGTCTCCTCCGTCGGCAGGAGCCTCGCCGTTGTCCTTCGGCGGCTCATGCTTTGCATCGTCCGCAAGATCGGGCATTTTGTCTATATCCATTGCAATGTCGATAGCCGCGTCCGTCTCCCTGTTTTCCGAGATATTCATGAACAGGAATATCCCTCCCACAACGCATATGACCAGAACGGTCATTACCGCCGTTATCACTGCTGTTATCCTTATCCTTAGTCTGCGTATCATTCGGAACACTCCAGACTGTAACCGATGCCCCTTAGAGTTTTTATTGTGACATCAGCCTTGATATATGCAAGCTTTTTCCGCAGGAACGATATGTACACCTCAACATTGTTGTATTCAGCATCCGATTCATAGCCCCATATCTTAACAAGCAGATTTTCCTTGGTGATAACAAGTCCGCCGTTTTTTATAAAGTATTCCATAATGGAAAATTCCTTCATGCTGAGCTTCACCGAATTTTTTCCGCAGCTCATCTCATAGCCGCTTAGATCCAGCCGAACGCCGCCGTATTCTATCACATCGGAGCTTACAATATCCGCAGTGCTTCTTCTGCCGAGAGCACGAATGCGTGCCAGCAGCTCTTCCGTTGCAAAGGGCTTTGTGAGATAATCGTCCGCTCCGCTGTCAAGTCCCCTGACCTTATCGGATATCTCGTCCTTTGCGGTAAGCAGGATAACAGGCGATTTCACATTATTGCTGCGGATATTTTTCAGAACATCTATCCCGTTCATCTTCGGCAGCATTATATCAAGAACTATAACGTCATATATTCCCGTAAGGGCGTTATCCAGCCCCGAAACGCCGTCATAGCAGGCATCGGCTATGATATTGTTCCGCTTGAATATCTGAGTGAGCGCATCTGCCAGCTTCACTTCATCTTCAACTATAAGAACTCTCAAAGTCAGTCCCCCTTTATTTGCATTATGATAATTTTAATACCGCAAGCTTAAATCTTTCTTAAGGTCGCCTCTAAAAACCATAGTGCCTCAGATGCGCAGTCAGATTTTTCGTCAGATTGTATAGAAATTTCGCAGGCATACTGCCGTATGTCAAGAAATTTATGTGCAAGATGACGGAAAATCTGCAAGCAGATGAGGTGCTAAGGCTTTAGCCGGTGGTTTTTAGAGGTGACCTTAAAGAAAAACCGCCGACAATTTTTGATTTATCGGCGGCTATTGAAAAATTATCGGTTGTCTACCTTTTCGGGATAAAGGTCATGATGTGCAAGTCTGTCAAAAGCTATCTGCTCCCACTTTGTACCCTTTTTGCCGTAATTGCAGTAAGGATCAATGGAAATTCCTCCTCTGGGAGTGAACTTGCCCCATACCTCGATGTACTTGGGATCCATAAGCGCAATAAGATCCTTCATGATGATATTCACGCAGTCCTCGTGGAAATCGCCGTGATTGCGGAAGCTGTAAAGATAAATTTTCAGCGACTTGCTCTCAACCATTTTCACGTCGGGAACGTATGAAATATATATTGTTGCAAAATCGGGCTGACCCGTGATAGGACACAGACTTGTGAACTCGGGACAGTTGAATTTTACAAAATAATCATTGCCCTGATGCTTGTTAACGAATGTTTCAAGCATTTCGGGAGCATAATCATCGGGATATTTTGTCTTGTTATTGCCCAGCAGCGATATGCCCTGAGTCTCTTCGGAAGATCTTCCGCTCATAATTTTATACCTCTCTTATATTATTTTGAAAGTGCGGGATCCGCAACTCCGTTTGCGGCAAATGCTGCTGCACGGTCACGGCAGGTTCCGCATACTCCGCAGGGAACGTCTCCGCCCTCATAGCAGCTCCATGTAAGCTCATAGGGAACTCCCAGCGCAAGTCCTGTCTTTACTACCTCTGCCTTTGTCATGTTAACAAAAGGCGCTTCTATCTTCAGCTGATGTCCGCTGCCCTCCCAAATAGCCTCGTTCATGGCATTGTTGAACACAGCCGAGCAGTCAGGATATGCATTTCCTGCGGCATCGTCCGCATGAGCACCGTAAAGGATAACTCCGCAGTTCTTGGAAAGTGCGATGCTTGCGGCAGCCGAAAGGAAAAGTCCGTTTCTGAACGGAACATATGTGGAAACGGGAGTTCCGTCTGTCTTTTTCAGCTGATCCGCATAGGATTCCTCGGGTATCTCCTTATCGGAATGGGACAGCAGCGAGCAGTCCGAATATGCAAACATCGGCGCAAGGTCGATCTCAATAAGCTCAACGCCGTAATGTGCGGCAGCCTTTCTTGCACATTCGATCTCCTTTGTATGCTTCTGACCGTAGGAAACCGCAAGTGCGGTAACATTTTCACTGCCGTATCTGTCAACGGCTATTCCCAGACAGGTGGTGCTGTCAACACCGCCGCTGGCAAGAACAAGTGCTCTCATAACATTCTCTCCTTTATTGATTTTTAATAAGATACAAACGGTTCTGAAGTGCGGCGTCCGTTTCAAAACGTCCTCTCATAACCGCCGAATAGGTCTTTGCGGAGGGCTTCTTTATTCCCCTTGCGGTCATGCAGCTGTGATTTGCTTCAATAAGCACGGCAATATCCTCCGCGCCTGTGACCAGCTGCATTATCTCGGCAATATCGGTTCCGATGCGCTCCTGGAGCTGCAAGCGCTTTGCCGCCATATCGGCTATGCGTGCTATCTTTGAAAGCCCGATGACCTTTCCCTTGGGAATATACGCCACCGTCACCTTCATGTCATACATCAGCGCCATGTGATGCTCGCAGTAGGAAAACACCTCGATGTCCTTTACCACTACCATATCATTTGCGCCGCCGTTTCCGAAGCCCTCCTCAAAGGTCTTGCCGAACATCTGCGCTATCTCCGCATTTGTATAGTTCATGCCCTCAAAGACTTCCTCATACATTCTGGCAACACGGTCGGGAGTTTCACGAAGTCCCTCTCTGTCGGGATCGTCGCCCAGCGCTTCAAGAATGCCTCGGATATGATATTTTATTTTTTCCTTGTCAATAGCCATTATCGTACCTTCCTTATCAGACGCCGTGCAGCTCGGGGTCCCAGACGAATTTGTGTATCTGTAACTGAAAGCGTGAGTTCATGAGCCTGTTTTCAAGAATGAACTCAACGATGTCCTTGGGATCTATCTTTCCGAAAACGGGGCTGAACAGCGTATTGCATTTTTCTTCAAGACCGTATTCCGCAATAACACGCCTTGCGCATTTCAGATCTTCCCTGCTGCCGCAGACGAATTTCACCGTATCATCTGCTGTGAGATACTGTATATTTTCCGTGTTCATGAATTTTTCCATGCCCGAGGACGGAAGCTTGTAATCCATTGTAAAGGTGAGCCTGTCGGTATGCCCGCCCCGCAGTCTGCTTATTTCGGAAATATCCGCACTGCCGTTTGTCTCGATCTCGATGCGCAGCTCATTTATTTTCATAAGACGGCTGCACAGCACATCAAAGCCGCTGCGGAGCATAGGCTCGCCGCCCGTAAGAGTTACGCAGCGAACTCCGTATGATACGATATATTCCGCAATTTCGTCCTCGGTCATTATCTCGCAGGGACATTCCGCACCGTTTGCCCAGCGTGTATCGCAGTAGGAGCAGTGCAGATTGCAGCCCTTAAAACGAATGAACACCGCAGGCTGACCTGCACGGAGTCCCTCGCCGTTTATGCTGAGAAATTTCTCGGCAACTTCAAATTCTGCCATATTATCAGTTCCTTATTTTATTCTTAGAGTTATAGACAACGCCGATCATGTCATTTTCACCCTCGTACCAAAGCAGCCTGTCATAGCTTTCCGATACGATGACAAAATCACCGTCCTCAAATCCGATAGGCGTTCCGTAGCCTATCACAGCGGATATTTCGGGCAAAGCACCGTTGTATATCACCGTCACCCCGTCATCGGGAATGCAGAGATACGCACGGCTGCCCTTTTCAAAAAATCCGACGGCATATTCGCAGAAATCCAGCCAGTCATCGGTATTGTTGCCCTCAAAGGCGATCGGCGTTATCTGTCTCAGGTCGCTGCGGATATGCCGCGATATCCCGTCGGTGCGGTGGATAAAATCCTCACGGAAATAATGGGTCAGACGAAATTCCACCTCCTCCGCCTCTTCGGCGAGGACCTGACAGAATCTGTCCAGCTCTATCTCATGCCTCTTTACCAGCTCACCGATCTCCTCACAGACGGTCATGGAATATACTTGGCGCAGTTATCGGGAGTTTCGTAGACCGTGACCTCTCTCACCGAATATCCCAGCGAGGTCATCTTGTCGCAGATAAGCCTTGCGAAATTTTCCGCCGTGGGACGGCACGGGATAACCACCGTGCGGAATCCCTCATCTGCAAGAGCCTTTACAGTCGCAGGCTTCAATGTATTTTCCTCATAGATAAGCGAATGGTCAAAGCTGTCGGCAATGGCACGGAGATCTTTTTTAAGGTCGCCGAAGTCAACTATCATGCCTCTGAGCTGACCCTCTTCACAAAGCTTTTCGCCGCATATCTCGCAGCAGATACGCCACCTGTGACCGTGGATATTGCTGCATTTTCCCTCATAGCCGTGAAGAAAATGGGCGCTGTCAAAAGCAGCCTCGGCTTTAAGTGTATACATATCCGAACATTCCTTTCAAAAAATAAAAAGAGCGCAGTACGAAACTGCGCTCTTATAGCTTCAAGAGTTTGCAGTCCGAGTTTTATTTAAAGACAGGATGGTACCAATGAACTGTCTTATTCAGTTGAACAAATTATTCGGCAGCAGTCTCGTCCTTTGCCTCTGCGGGAGCCTCGGCAGGCTTTTCCTCGGGCTTGGGAGTATCGGGAGTTACAGCCTTTGTTTCAAGATTTTCGGGAAGTGTGCTTACAAAGCCCTCGATCTTCTGGAGCTGGATCTTTGCTGTGAAATCCATTCCGCCGGGACGGGCATTTCTGGAAGCCATTGTATAAATATCGGTAGCAAGATTGTTGAGAGCAACTGTTCTCTGGATCCTCTTGTTATCGCTCTTTACAACGTCCTTAAGAGTTGTGCTGAACGGGAACGAGAACTTGTTCTCGGGGAGAGAACCTGCCATCTTAACGATCTCGGAGCCTCTGTCATTGAGGGCAAGAATTCTTCCGAAGATAGGAGGAACCTTGATATCGTCCTGCTTTACGCCGATAAGGGCATTGAGGATAATTCTGCGGATCCTTGCTTCGGGATAGCGCTTTGTCTTTATCATATTGATAAGCTGGTCAAGATCACTTGCTGTATGACCTGCCTGGAATACTCTGTTTTCAAGACCCTGACCAACTCCGGAAGTAGCCTTGAGGTCGGGGAGAGAAATTGTTCTCATGCGGTACATGATAGCTCTTTCAAGGTTATCGAACCAGCAGAGATTGCCCTTTTCATCATATTCCTTGATCGCATCGACTGTTTCCTTGGGAACATACTGAGAGAAATCCTCTTCATCGTCGATAAGCTGTCTGATGTAAGATGCACTTGCGATGCCGTCAACAGGCTCGCCGTCGTGATCTGCACCCTTGCGCTTGATAGTTACGGCGTCCATATCATCAATGCCGAGAGCCTTGATAGCCTTGAGATACTCGATAGCAAGAGTATTGTTGGGGCTGTCCAGAAGCTCTGCGGTAAGAGGACCGTAGGAATAAGCAACCAGCTGACGCACTGCCTCGGGGTAGGACATACCCTGCTTGAGCAGAGGCTCAAGGTTTTCCTTTGTGGAAACTGCGAGAACAGCTTCTGCACAGCGCTTCAGCTCCTCGATATCGCCGCATTCGCTTCCGAAAGCGATACCGTCAACGCATCTGAGAGATTTGAGCATCATAACGCCGCA
Source organism: uncultured Oscillospiraceae bacterium (assembly GCA_934464775.1). Taxonomy (GTDB): domain Bacteria; phylum Bacillota; class Clostridia; order Oscillospirales; family Ruminococcaceae; genus RGIG4694. The sequence continues at coordinate 25,698 of CAKSKG010000008.1, read as the reverse complement.
GCGTGCGAAAAATTCAGCGCTTGAAAGAGAATACTGAACAGGCATCTCAACAACAAGGTCAACGCCGTGTTCAACAGCTATGCGTGCACGGGTGAACTTGTCCATAATGGCAACATCGCCTCTCTGAACATAGTTGCCGCTCATGATAGCAACGATATGGTCAGCGCCCGTAAGACGCTTTGTTTCTTCGATCTGATAAATGTGACCGTTGTGGAACGGGTTGTATTCGCAGATAATACCGTAGGTTTTCATATAAACATTCCTTTCCGAATTCTGTCCTTGCTTGATAATGACAGTTTTTCTCTGTGTAATGTAATACGGAAATTATTCATATAATTGATTTACAATGACACACTTTATATTTTATAGCATTACTTCTTCAAAAGTATTGATAAATTATGTATTTTTTCTGAATATACTGCAAAACTATTGATTTTTTCATATATTTGGAATAGAATATAATCAGATGAGCGTGTCTTGTTACAATCACTGCTCAAAATTACAGAATCCGTTGATTGAAACTCCCCTCTTTATACGACATACGACTTTTTGCCGCCTAATCTGAGGATAAGATCAGCGCTTTCGGCTTGAAAACATGATAAATGAAAGGATCGTAAAACAATGATTATTCTTGTAGTCAATGCGGGAAGCTCTTCTCTCAAGTATCAGCTCCTTAATATGGATGATGAATCGGTTATCGCAAAGGGCAACTGCGACAGGATCGGCATCGACGGTCACATCTCCCACAAGACAGCTTCCGGTGCAAAGATCGAGGAAAGCTGCAATTTCCCCACTCATACCGAGGCTTTCCAGAAGCTGGTGGAGGTTCTCACAACAGGCGAGAACGCAGTTATCAAGTCCATGTCTGAGATCAATGCGGTAGGTCACAGAGTTGTGCAGGGCGCAGAGGTATTCAGCAAGACAACTCTCGTTACAGATGAGGTTATCGAAAAGATCGACGAGCTTCGCGAGCTTGCTCCCGTACATAACCACCCCCATGCACTGGCTCTCAGAGCCTGCAAGGCTGTTCTTCCCGAGGGCACTCCCCAGGCTGTCGTATTCGATACGGCTTTCCACCAGACAATGCCCGAAAAGGCTTTCATGTTCGGTCTCCCCTATGAGGATTATGTAAATCTCCACGTTAGAAAGTACGGCTTCCACGGCACATCTCACAGATTCGTAACAGCTGCTGTTGCCAAGGCAATGGGCAGAGACATCAAGGATCTGAAGATCATCTCCTGCCACCTCGGAAACGGCTCTTCCATCACAGCTGTTGAGGGCGGAAAGTCTATCGACACAACAATGGGCTTCACTCCCCTTGACGGTGTTCTTATGGGCACACGCTGCGGTGCTGTCGATCCCTCTGCCGTAACATTCGTTATGGAAAAGCACGGCTTCACAGCTGCCGAGATGAGCGAATACATGAACAAGAAGTCCGGCTTTATCGGAATTTCGGGTATCTCCAGCGATAACCGTGATATCTGCGCTGCCGCTCTCAAGGGCGACAAGCGTGCACAGCTTGCTTCCGATATGCTCACATATCAGATCAAGAAGTACATCGGTGGATTTGCCGCTGCAATGGACGGCTGCGATGTTGTTCTCTTCACAGGCGGTATCGGCGAGAACTCATGGGAAGTTCGTGAGGGTGCCTGCAAGAACATGGATTACATGGGCATCAAGCTTGATACAGAGCTTAACAAGTCCGTAAAGGGCACACTTACAAAGATCTCCGCTCCCGATTCCAAGATCGAGGTTTGGGTAGTTCCCACAAACGAGGAGCTTCTCATCGCTAGAGATACTCTTGCTCTTATCAGCAAGTAATTTTTAGAGCATATAAAAATTTATCCCGTGCATTTTTCGCAAATGCACGGGATTTTTTATTCCTTATTATTCATTGCCGCAGTGTTCTTGCGGTAGCCCATATAGCTTTCAAGAATAATTACCGCCGCAACTGCGTCCACAACGTTTTTCCTCTTCTTTCCCCTTACGTCAACTGCGTTAAGGTACTGATGAGCGGAAACAGTGGTGCAGCGCTCGTCCCACATAGTAACGGGAATGCCCGTCATTTCATGGAGCCTGTCACCGAAAAGCTTACACTTTTCGGCACGCTCGCCAATGGTATTGTTCATGTTTTTCGGAAATCCCACAACGATCTCCTCTGCCTTTTCCTTTACGGCATATTCAGCCACTTTTTCAAGGCAGCGGTCAAAATTATATTCATGAACAACAGTCAGCGGCGAAGCCAGAAACTCGCTTTTGTCACAGACTGCAAGTCCTGTTCTGCTGTCGCCGAAATCAACTGCCATTAATCTCATATTATATGTTATCCTTTCGTTCCCTTATCATCATACCTGCACCATTTTGAATGGGCAAGCGTTGAAAGCTCGGGAGTAAGATGCGATGCATCATTTTTGAAAATGACAGTCGGTCTGAAGCTGTCATCATATTCGATCAGCGACACAGCAGTATTGTCCGACCAGCCCACATCAGCAAGCTTTGTTATCGGATCTCCCGCCGCATAGCAGAGATAATTCCTGAGCGCACAGCCGTGAGAGACAACAGTTACCGTCTTTCCCACATTAGACCTGACGATATTGTCCACAGCCTTTTTCATGCGGTCGAACACCTCGGTCATGGCTTCGCCCTTTTCGGTGCGGAAATTCGCCATATCCTCCGTCCAGAGATGATACTCCTCGGGATAAAGCACAGGGATATCCGCCCACTTTTTGCCTTCCCACTCGCCGCCGTTTATCTCTATAAGCTGCGGATCATATATTATATCCAGCCCGTGATATCGGTTCACGGCAGCCGCAGTTTCCCTTGTGCGGCTCAGAGGACTTGAATACAGAACATCAAAATGAATGTCTCTGAAACGCTCCGCAAGACAGTCCAGCTGCTTTTTGCCCTTTGGGCTTATCTCACAGTCAGTCCTGCCCTGAAAGAATTCGTTGACATTTCCCATTGCCTCCGCATGGCGCACTAAATATACTTTGGTTTTCATCGGACGCTTCCTTTACCATGGCTGAACCGTGCCCGTGATCTCGGAAATGCTGTTCAGATGATTGTCCTCGCAGTATTTTTCCAGTCCCTCGGCGATCTTCACGGGAGCAAATGGATCGGCAAATATAGCAGCGCCCACCTGAATAACGGAAGCTCCCGCCATCATCATCTCAACGGCGTCCTCCCATGTGGAGATGCCGCCCATTCCGCATACGGGGATCCTGACAGCATTTGCTACCTGCCATACCATTCTTACAGCCACGGGGAAAACCGCAGGACCCGAAAGTCCGCCCATGTTATTGTGCAGTATGGGACGTCTTGTGCGGATATCGATTCTCATGCCGAGAAGAGTATTTATAAGCGAAACCGCATCTGCACCCTCGGCTTCAACAGCCTTTGCGATGTCCGCAATATTCGTTACGTTGGGAGAAAGCTTTATCATGATAGGCTTGCTTGTGGCTTTGCGGACGATCCTTGTGATCTCTGCCGCACCCTCGCAGGAAACGCCGAAAGCAGCTCCGCCTGCCTTTACGTTGGGGCAGGAAATGTTCACCTCGATCATGTCAACATCGGTCTTGTCCAGCTTTTCAGCAACCTCACGGTAGCCGTCGGCAGTTGAGCCTGCCATGTTTGCGATTATTACAGTATCCTTTGTTTTGAGATAGGGCAGCTCATACTGAATGAAGTGGTCTATTCCGGGATTCTGGAGTCCAACGCTGTTGAGCATTCCCGAAGGAGTCTCTGCGATTCTCGGAGGGAGATTTCCCGTTCTGAGCTGCTCTGTTGTTCCCTTTACTGATATTCCGCCCAGCTTTGAAAGCGGATAAAAATGCTCGTATTCCTTGCCGTAGCCGAATGTTCCCGAAGCAGGGATAACAGGGTTCTTGAATTCAACTCCCGCAAAATTAACTGCTGATCTGTTCATCAGAAAATTACCTCCTTGCCTTCAAAAACGGGGCCGTCCTTACATACGTGAGAATAGAATTCCTTTCCGTCGCGGATAGTTCGGCAGGCGCATACAAGACAAGCTCCCACGCCGCAGCCCATTCTCTCTTCCAGCGATACCTGACAGCGGACGCCGTATTTCTCCGCAGCCTCAACTATTCTTTTCAGCATTACTGCGGGACCGCAGGCATAAATGATATCGGGCTTGGACTTTTCAAGCTGCTCCGCAAGCGCATCTGTAACAAAGCCCTTTCTTCCTGCCGAACCGTCATCGGTGCAGAGTACAGTCTCTGCGCCTGTCTTTGCAAAGTCCTCCTGCAATATCACCGCAGCCGCATTTCTGAAACCGCTGATAACAACGGAATTGCTGCCGTAATGCTGCGCTATAGGGAGCATAGGCGGATTTCCGATGCCGCCGCCGATTATTATAGCCTTTTTGTCCTTATCCAGCAGATCGAAGCCGTTTCCGCCCAGGGGCGCGATAATATCTATCAGATCACCCTCGTTCAGCGAGGAAAGCTCCTTTGTGCCGTTTCCTCTCACCTCAAAAACAATGCGGAGAGTTCCCTTTTCACGGTCAATTCCGCAGATAGAAATAGGTCTGCGGAGCATGAAGCCCTCTGCCCTGATATTCACAAACTGTCCGCATACTGCGGCAGCAGCTATCTCGGGACATAATATCGTGAAGTCATATATCTCTTTTGCAAGAGTTGTTTTCTTTATAATAGGATAAAGACCCTGTGTATATTTATCCAATATCATTCACTCCAATCATAATTCTTTTCGCTTCGGGTCAGCCTTGTCACGGTAAAAGCTTTCCTCCTCGGGAAGCTCCAGCCCCGAAAGATCTATTCCGTCCATAACATCGTCTTCGGGAACATTTTCCTTTGCGGCGGCGGTCATTTCCCTGTTCTTCTCGAACCATTTCTCCTCCGAACCGCTGTCGGCTGAAACGCCGTCCATTCCGTCCGCAGTTTCCGCTGTTGTGACTATCACATTTTCAACAGGCTTTTCGCTTTCGCTGTAATAATCCAGCTTCTTGTTTTTGTCCAGCCATTTTTCGCGGAATTTAACATAACGCGATCTTCCGAAATAATGCATCGAAAGATTGAATGTGGGGAATCCCTCCTGGGTAACAAGATAATCCAGCTCTTTAAGGCTGCGGAAGCACAGATCGGCAGTCCAGAAGCCCACAACTCCGTATATTATTATGGGTATTCCCAGCCACCAGGGCATATCGTCGGGCACTTCCAGAAGAGCGATTATTCCAAGCACGAAAAACAGCACATAATCCGCATAAAGCAGAATGCCGCAGAGCTTGCTGTAAAATTTGTTTGCCAGAAAAGAAAACGGGAAAACGCCCAAAGCGAGTATATTTGCCGCAAACCAGCCGCTGAATCCCACAACTGCGCCGCTTGTATCGGTAACTCCGCCTATCAGCGTGACTATCTGCGCCATTGCTCCGCTGGCGGCTATCCTGCCCATTACCGCAAGACAGGCTATCAGCGTGACATACACCAGCAGCAGTCCCGAAATACAGCCAAACCAGAAGGATATGTTCATATCCCTGTTCACGGTCAGCATTTTATCGCCGTTTATTTCAAAATTCTGATCCCTCAGCAGCGTTGATTCATATAATTTGTCGTCCATATAATGTTCTCCCGTAAAGTGTCCTATTACAAGTTCGGCTGTAATTATGATTTATATAATTACAGCCGAAACGAAAATTACCTGCGATTAAATTTTAGTGATATCGACCATTTCCATATCGTCGATCTTCTTGCCCATTGCAAGGATATCCGCAACCGCATTTGCGGTATCTATCGCAGTCAGGCAGCAGATAGAACGCTCAACAGTCTTTCGGCGTATCTTAACGCTGTCGTACTGGGGAATACGTCCCTTTGCGGAGGTGGAAATAACGTAGCTGATCTTTCCGTCGTCCAGCAGAGTCATAACATTGGGCTTTTCCTCAGATACACGGCGGACAACATTCGTTGCGATCATGTTGTGATTCAGCACGGAAGCCGTTCCGCTTGTGGCATAGATATCAAATCCGAGGCGCTCGAACTTCTCGGCAACGTAAATGATCTCCTGCTTGTCGGTATCACGTACCGTAAAGAGTACGCCGCCGTCCTTCTTCATATTGTAGCCTGCGGCGATAAGTCCCTTGAACAATGCGTCCTCAAAGGTGTGCGCAATTCCGAGGCACTCACCTGTTGACTTCATCTCCGGTCCGAGGGCGGTATCAACGTCATGCAGCTTCTCGAAGCTGAATACGGGAACCTTTACTGCGATATATTCCGCTTCCTTGTAAAGTCCGCTTTCGTAGCCCTGCTCCTTGAGAGATGTGCCGAGCATGATCTTTGTTGCAATGTCTACCATGGGGATTCCCGTTACCTTTGAGATATAGGGAACTGTTCTTGAAGATCTGGGGTTTACCTCGATAACGTATACCTCGTTGTTATACACAACGTACTGGATATTTACCAGACCGATAACTTTAAGCTCCATAGCCAGACGGCGTGTATACTCGATGATAGTCTCTCTTATCTTCTTTGTAAGTGTAAGAGCGGGATATACCGAGATAGAGTCGCCTGAATGAATGCCTGCACGCTCGATATGCTCCATGATGCCGGGGATAACGAAGTCTGTACCGTCGCAGATAGCATCGACCTCGACCTCCTTGCCCATCATGTACTTATCGATAAGCACGGGGTTTTCAAGAGCTGTACGTGTGATGATCTCCATATACTCGCGGATATCGCTGTCGGAGTGAGCGATTATCATGTTCTGACCGCCAAGTACGTAGGAAGGACGCATAAGAACGGGATAGCCCAGATCAGCTGCTGCCTTCAGAGCCTCGTCAACGTTCATAACGGTATGACCTGCGGGACGGGGAATGTTGCACTTGTTCAGCAGCTCGTCAAAGCGCTCTCTGTCCTCGGCAGCGTCGATGCTGTCAGCAGATGTTCCGAGGATCCTTACGCCCATATCGGAAAGGTGCTTTGTAAGCTTGATCGCAGTCTGACCGCCGAACTGAACAACAACGCCGTAAGGCTGCTCAGTCTCGATGATTGACTCAACGTCCTCCTTGGTAAGAGGATCGAAATACAGACGGTCGCCTGTATCAAAGTCTGTGGAAACAGTCTCAGGGTTGTTGTTGCAGATAACAGCCTCATAGCCCATTTCTTTAAGTGTCCATACGCAGTGTACGGAGCAGTAGTCGAACTCGATGCCCTGTCCGATTCTGATAGGACCGGAACCGAATACGATGACCTTTTTCTTATCTGAATTCTTGCGCTCGATGAACTGCTTTGCCTCGTTCTCCTCGTCGAATGTGGAGTAGAAATAAGGTGTTTCCGCCTTGAACTCGCCTGCGCAGGTATCAACCATTTTATATACGGCACGTGTTCTCTTGGGGCACTTCTGACCGCTGATGCGCTCGATAGTGCTGTCAAGATAACCGTACTTCTTTGCGATATCATATTTCTGCTCTGTAAGCTCGCCGTCAGCCAGCCACTTTTCAAGATTAACAAGATTTAAAAGCTTGTTGAGGAACCAGCAGTCGATCATTGTGATCTCGTGGATCTCCTCGACTGTTACGCCTCTCTTGAGAGCCTCGAATACAACGAATGAACGCTCATCGTCAACGTCATGCAGCTTCTTTCTGATCTCCTCGTCGGAAAGCTTTGCAAGCTTTTTCAGATTCATGCTGTCCAGACCCAGCTCGATAGATCTTACAGCCTTCATCATAGCGTGTTCGAAGGAAGTACCGATAGCCATGACCTCGCCTGTTGCTTTCATCTGTGTGCCCAGTGTACGCTTTGCGTAAACGAACTTGTCGAATGCCCACTTGGGGAACTTTACGACAACATAGTCAAGAGCAGGCTCGAAGCAGGCATATGTCTTGCCCGTAACGGCATTGATGATCTCGTCCAGGCTGTAACCGATAGCGATCTTTGTTGCAACCTTTGCGATAGGATAGCCCGTTGCCTTTGAAGCAAGTGCGGAGGATCTGGAAACACGGGGATTTACCTCGATCACCGCATACTTCATAGATGTGGGGTGAAGCGCAAACTGGCAGTTGCAGCCGCCCTCAACTTTAAGCTCGGAGATGATGTTCAGAGCTGCGGAACGGAGCATCTGATATTCCTTGTCTGTAAGAGTAACAGCAGGCGCAATTACGATACTGTCGCCTGTATGTACTCCGACAGGGTCGAAGTTTTCCATGGAGCAGACTGTGATAACATTGTCCTTGCTGTCTCTGATTACCTCGAACTCGATCTCCTTCCAGCCGCTGATACATTTCTCGACCAGTATCTGTGTGATAGGAGAGAGGCGGAGTCCGTTTGTTGCGATATCACGAAGCTCTTCTTCATTGTTTGCGATACCGCCGCCTGTGCCGCCCAGTGTGAATGCGGGACGAACGATAACGGGGTAATCTATAACCTTTGCAAAATCCACCGCATCGTCAACATTCTCAACTACCTTTGAGGGAATGCATGGCTCGCCGATCTTTTCCATTGTATCCTTGAACGCCTGTCTGTCCTCTGCCTTGTGGATAGTCTCGGGATTTGCGCCCAGCAGCTTGACGTTGTTCTCGGCAAGGAAGCCCTCCTCTGCCAGCTGCATCGAAAGCGTAAGTCCTGTCTGACCGCCCAGTGTGGAAAGAATGCTGTCGGGCTTTTCGATCTTGATGATCTTCTTTACAACATCAAGTGTAAGAGGCTCGATGTATACCTTGTCCGCCATAGCCTTGTCGGTCATGATAGTTGCGGGGTTGGAGTTGATAAGTACGACTTCAAGACCCTCCTGCTTCAGCGCACGGCACGCCTGTGTTCCCGCATAGTCAAACTCGGCAGCCTGACCGATAATGATCGGTCCCGAACCGATAACGAGGACTTTCTTGATATCTGAACGTAATGGCATTTTACTTGTCCTCCCTGTTCTTATTAATCATATCAATAAATTCATCAAAAAGATAAGCTGTATCATGAGGACCGCCGCAGGCTTCGGGGTGGAACTGTACCGTGAAGCAGGGGAAGTTCTTGTATCTTACGCCCTCGCAGGTATGGTCATTGGCATTCTTGTGGGATACCTCGCCGATCGCAGGGTCGATGCTGTCACTGATAACGGCATAGCCGTGGTTCTGGGAAGTTACAAAGGTCTTGTCCAGAGCGATATCATCAACAGGCTGGTTTGCACCTCTGTGACCATACTTCAGCTTCTCTGTCTTTGCGCCGTTGGCAAGAGCCATAAGCTGGTGACCGAGACAGATACCGAATGTGGGGATATTCAGCTTGACGATATCCTTCAGGTTATTAATAACGTCAACATTCTCGGAGGGATCTCCGGGGCCGTTTGAAAGCATGATTCCGTCGGGGTCCATTGCCTTTACTTCCTCGGCTGTTGTACCTGCGGGAACTACCGTTACATTGCAGCCGCGCTTTACAAGCTCACGTCTGATATTGAACTTGTAGCCGAAGTCGAAGAGTACAACATCATACTTGCCGTTCTCGGCAGGATAATATTCCTTTTCCTTAACGGTAACGTTCTTAACTGCGTCAACGATCTTATAGGACTTGATCTTCTCCATGAACTCGTCCTTTTTCTCATAGACGTTTTCTGTTGTGATAACGCCGTTCATAACGCCGCTTTCACGGATAATTCTTGTAAGACAGCGTGTGTCGATGGAGTGGATACCGATGATATTGTGCTTTTTCAGGAAAGCGTCGATATCGCCCTCGCTTCTGAAATTGGAGGGGGTATTGCACCATTCTCTTACGATATATCCGCTTACAACAGATGTATTGGACTCGTAATCCTCGTCATTTACGCCGTAGTTTCCGATAAGAGGAAATGTCTGTGTTACGATCTGACCGTAGTAGCTGGGGTCGGTAAGAGTTTCCTCATAAGCGGTCATACCCGTTGCGAATACGATCTCGCCGAAGGAAGTGCCCTTTGCTCCGAAGGAATAGCCCTCAAAGATCCTGCCGTTTTCCAGCATTACATAAGCCTTGTCTCCCAAGTTAAATAAAGACATTGTTATGAATCGTCCTTTCAAATATAATCAGCCCTTGATAGGGGGAATATGTGATGTGATATCCTCTTTCATGCGGATAACTTCATCTCTTGCAGCCTTTGCAAATTCATGCTCGGTATAGCCTTCCTTCTTCTTGTAAGCAAGCATTACCGCTCTGGAGGAATTGACTATCGCACCGAGACCGTTCTTGTCGAACGCCTTTGCAACGCCCTCTGCTCCGCCGCCCTGTGCGCCGTAGCCGGGGACTAAGAAGAATGTATGAGGCAGCTTTTCACGCATTTCGGCAAGCTGCTGAGGATATGTCGCACCGACAACGGCACCCACTGCGGAATAGCCGTACTTGCCGATATTGTCGCTTCCCCACTGCTCGCACATATCGCCCATTACGGAATATACCGTATCATCGCCGATAAGCTTGTCCTGAAGCTCGCCCGAGGAGGGATTGGAGGTCTTTACCAGTACAAAGATGCCCTTGTCACGGCTCTTGCAGATATCGGTGATAGGCTTGATGCCGTCTGTTCCGAGGTAGCCGTTGACTGTAAGCGCATCAGCGCCGAAAGCCTCCTCTGCCTCGCCGTCAATATCGGTGGTACCGAGATAAGCTGCGGAATAAGCCTCCATTGTAGCGCCGATATCGTTTCTCTTGCCGTCCACCATTACGAACATACCCTTTTTCTGAGCATATCTGATCGTCTTGTAAAGGCATCTTACGCCCTGCCAGCCGTACATTTCATAGTAAGCGGACTGAGGCTTTATCGCAGGAACGATATCATATATTTCGTCGATGATAGCCTTGTTGTACTTGTATATCGCTGCTGCCGCTCCCTTGAAGCCCGAACCGTATTTCTTGAAGCATTTCTTCTTGATAAATTCGGGGATATACTCAAGCTTGGGGTCAAGTCCCACAACTGTGGGGTTCTGTGTTTCAATGATCTTGCCAATAAGACGGTCAAAAGACATTTTCAGCACTCCTTTATATTATAATTCATAGATAACTTTGCCCTTGGAGATCGTCATAACGGTCCTGCCTTTCAGCTTTTCTCCCTTGAATACGGTATTTTTCGACTTTGAATGAAGCTCATCGGGCGTTACCGTCCACTCCAAATCCGTATTGACAAGTGCAAGATCAGCCGTGCAGCCTGCCTTTATCTCAATAGGCTCCAGCCCAAGCAGACGTCTGGGATTTGCCGACATGAGAGAAACGATCCTTTCAAGACTTAATTTTCCTGTATGATAAAGCTGCGTAAGCGTTACCGCCAGCGACGTTTCAAGTCCCACAACACCGTTGGGAGCCTTTAAAAAGTCAGCCTTTTCCTCCGCAGCATGAGGAGCATGGTCAGTTACGATACAATCGACTGTACCGTCAAGCACGCCGTTCAGCACGGCTATTCTGTCACGCTCTTCACGGAGCGGCGGATTCATTCTGTAATCCGCATCACGGGAAAGCAGCTTTTCGTCTGTGTATGTGAAATAATGGGGAGCAGTTTCGCAGGTAACTCTTACGCCTGCTTTTTTTGCATCGCGTATCATGCTGATGCAGCCCTCGGTGGAAACATGGCAGATATGGATCCTTGCGCCGCAGGACATTGCAAGAGTTATCTCACGGGCAGTAATGCTGTCCTCGGAGGCTCTGTCCATTCCCTTTACGCCAAGCGCTTCGGATACCTTTCCTTTATTGATGATGCCGCCGTTGATTATGTTCAGGTCCTCGCAGTGGGAAACTGCCAGCAGGCCGTTGTCGTTGGTCATTTCCAGCGCACGGCGCATGAACTCGGCATTTTCAACGGGACGTCCGTCATCGGAGATAAGCCGTACGCCTGCTTTTTTCAGCTCGTCATAATCCGCAAGCTCTTCACCGTGCATACCCTTTGTGATGCAGCCCACGGGATAAACGTCAACGCCTGTGCCCTCCGCCTTGTCAAGAATATATTTTACGATATCGGCATTGTCAATAGGCGGCTTTGTGTTGGGCATACAAGCCACTCCCGTAACACCGCCTGCCGCAGCTGCGGCGCAGCCCGTAACGATATCCTCTTTATAAGTGAAGCCCGGGTCACGGAAATGAACGTGCATATCAAACAGTCCCGGGATAAGGGTAAGCCCCGTTCCGTCGATAACACGGTCAGCCGTTTCGGAAATATCCTTTTCCGCACGGACTATCTTTCCGCCGTCAATAAGGACATCGCAGATACGGTCGGAATTTTCGTCCGCCGCACGTACATTTTTTATAAGCAGCTCAGCCATACTACCTCCATATCGTTGTAAGATCATCTATTCAAGAATGACAGCCATATCGCAGCCGTCAAGCTCTTTTACCATTACCTTGACCTTTTCCTCCCGTGACGTGGGAACGTTCTTGCCCACATAATCGGGACGCAGCGGCAGCTCACGGTGACCTCTGTCCACCAGCACAGCCAGCTGGATATTCTTCGGTCTGCCCCTGTTCATAAGAGCGTCGATAGCCGCACGGCAGCTTCTTCCCGTAAACATAACATCGTCAACAAGAACAACGCTTTTATCCTTTATCGAAAAATCTATGTTTGTCTTGTCGCTGTCGGGAACATTTTTCTCGTCATCTCGGAAAGCGGTTATATCCAGTATGCCCACGCCGCCGTCAAAGCCCTCAAGCTCTCTGAGCTTTTCGGCAATGCGCCGTGCTATATGCACTCCGCCCGACATTATCCCGATGATAACGATATCCTTTGTGCCCTTGTTTCTTTCGATTATTTCATAAGAAATGCGGGCAATGGCTCGCTTTATCTGATTTTCGTCCATGATAACAGCTTTTTGAACCATACTTCCCGCCTCCCGATAATATTAATAATTAGTATAACAAAAAACCTGCCGATTTATGAAAACCGACAGGTAATATCCAGATATAAGCACAGCTGTACGCAGCTATGGTGCGGTCATACAGCAAATCCTATAAAAAGACGTCCTTGCCGATCTCACAGGATCAACTTAAAGGCAGCCTTCGGTGAAAGCACTGTTTCACCGGCTATATTAAATTATAACACAATAACAATATCATGTCAACCGTTTGTTTAGTCATACTGTAATGATTTTTTTATAACATATGCCGCAATTTATGTCAAATTTCAACAACAGATCACTTTCCGAACTTATCACGGAGACGCTTTATCTCATCAAGATGAATCTCAAAATGCTCTGTTGACTTTGGAGAGACCTTATGCTTCAAGTCCCTCAGCACGTTATCGTACTTCTTGTTTTTCAGCGCAGGGAACGCCTTGATAAGTCTGTCCGACATATTTTTCATTCCCAGCAGATCATCGTATTTCAGTTTCAGCTCGTTGTATTCCTCGGTAAGCTCCGCCTTTGTCTCGCTGGTTATCTCCTTTGCGGTAGCGCTGACCTTTTCTGCGGCTTCGGTGGTTTTCTGAACTATCTTGCCGCAGTCCTCCAGCACGTCGTTGGTCTTGTCGGATATAACAAGTCCTATCGCAACGGAAACGTCCAGCATTTTCTTGGATATAACGTCCAGCTGTTTCAGCTTGTCGTTAAGTGAGTTTACCGCCTTTACGGAGGAGATAGTGTCAATGGCGATCATCACGCCCGTTATAAATATGAATACAAGTCCTGCCTTTACGGGTATCATTCCGATGCATTTGATAAAGAACGGATTTACCACTCTTATGGCACCGACACAGCCTATGCCCCAGAAAAGCGAAGCAGGCAGGCTGATAAGTCCCTTATAATTGAACCGCATATGGGAATAATCCCACCACCTGTTATGGAAAAGCGCTTCCAGCAGCAGTCCCACAAGCAGCTCAAACACGGTACACAATATCATGCTGCCGAAGAAAAGCACCACCGCATTTCCCTGTATCGGTCTGAACACCGTGACTATCATCAGCACGCCCATTCCGTAGATCGGACAGATAGGACCGTTCAGAAAGCCTCTGTTCTGATATTCGCCCGTTTCATATGTAAGAACGATCACTTCAAGGCCCCAGCCTATGAATGACCATACGATAAACAAAAAGTACATCTGATACAGACTCAGATGAAAAAAAGGTAATATTGTCATAAAGATCTCCGTTCTGCCGTCGTCAATTGATAATTTGATAGAAATATAATATCAGCACTAAGTATTTTATCATTTAGTTGTGCCGTTGTCAAGACAAAATAATGTACAAACTTTGCTTTAATGTACATTTTTAGGGATATCACCGCTAAAATGTCATATGATCTGTTGACATTAGTTGACATTATATTAATATTGATGATATAATAAAAACAATATAGGTTTTTTCAGCAGATTCTGCGGCATAAAATCCGCACCGATAAAAAGGATAAGTAAAAATGGATCATAATTCTAACAGCGGACCTGTCCACTATAATAATAATGAAGTATATCTCCCCGACAAATATACCGACTGCTCCGAAAGCATCTCTCTGAAAGAAGTACGGGAGACTCTTTTCGGGTCACGCACGGGACTTTGGCGCCTTATCGCCGAGGAGGGCAAGCCTCTCCGGCTTATTGCGGACAGTACCATGTGCGATATAATCGGCATTGGCATTGATCTTCCGCCCGAAGAAAAGGCTGCCTTTCTTATGAAAAACATCGCCGATGAGGACGCAGAACGGTTTGCCCGTTATTTGGACAATCTTATAAATATCGGACGTGACGAGATCGTATATAAATGGAACCACCCCACAAAGGGTCTGCGCATAATGCGCTGCGGCGGCTGGAGAAACGGCACTTCCGACGGCAAAGCAATAATCAGAGGCTATCATCAGGACGTTACCGACGTTCAGCAGAAGCACGAGCGCATCGAAACAGCCATAAAAATGGTCAACGACGCTTACTTTAAAATATGCTATATAGATCTTAACACGGACGAACTTTTTGACCTTAAAAGCTCCGCCCAGAATGATAATGCCCGGCCGTTCGGCGATTATGTCCGCCGCCACATAAGCGAACGTCTCCCCGATCCCGTACAGGCAGCCGCATTCACGAATCAGCTCTCCGCCGAAAATATCAAAGCGGCTTTTGATGCGGACAGCGGCAGCGTTCTTGAATTCACCTATCAGCACCTGTCCGATGACGGACTGAAATGGGCTAAATCCATCATTCTCCCCGTAAACGGCTATTCGGACAAAAACGCCTGCGCCGTGTGGTACGTGAAAAACATCACCGAGCAGAAAGCCCTTGAATTTGCAGCGGACGAGGAGCGCCGCAGGCTGAACAGCGCACAGCATTCCATCGAGATGCGAGACAAGGTGATACTCGCCTTAGGCGGAAGCTATAATTTCAGCTATTACATCGACATTGAAGAGAACACTTATTCGGAAATAATCCTTGCCGAAGCGGCACATAATATTACGGGTTCAAGCGGCATATGCAGCAAAACTATCGGCGAAAGCTTCCTGCGATCGGTCAGCGAGGAAAGCAAGGACAAGATGAGCGTATTCACCGATATGAAAACCGTCAGCGACAGGCTTTCGGGCAAAAAGATAATCAGCTGCGATTATCTCAATTCCGCAGGAAAATGGTGCCGCATAAGCTATGTTCCCGCAGAACGGAACGCCGACGGAAAAGTAACAAAGCTGATATTCGTCGGTCAGGACATAGACGACGAGCGCAAAGCCGAGCTTTCAAAGCAGCAGCGCCTTGCAGACGCATTTGAAGCTGAAAAAGCCGCTCTGAAACGTGCGGAAGCGGCAAAGCATGAAGCCGAAAAGCTGCTTGAAGAAAACCGCAAGCTCACCGACGAGCTTAGGAAAGCCTGCACCGAGGCAAAGCTGGCAAATGCGGCAAAATCGGACTTCCTTGCACGTATGTCCCATGATATAAGAACGCCGATAAACGGCATACTCGGTCTTATTGAGATGTCGGACAGATTCAGCGGCAATGTTGAAAAGCTCAGCGAGAACCGTGCAAAGGCAAGAGTTACGGCAAATCATCTGCTGTCGCTGGTGAACGATGTTCTTGATATGAGCAAAATGGAAAGCGGCGAGATAAATCTTGCGGAGGAACCGTTCAGCCTTAATGATGTGCTTATCGAATGCCGTGAGATAGTGTTCGGTTCGGGCGAAGCAAAGGGTCTTTCCGTTATCATAAAAAACACCGAACCGCTTGAACACCCGTATGTTATCGGAAGTCCTCTGCATTTAAAGCAGATACTTATGAATATCATGAGCAACGCCGTGAAATACAACCGTCCCGGCGGAAAAATAATCGGGTCAGCCGATGAAGTCGAAGTGAACGATGATACGGTCACAGTCCGCTTCACTATCGAGGACACAGGCGTGGGAATGAGCGAGGAATTTCAGAAAAAGATGTTCGAGCCGTTCACGCAGGAAAATGACACCGTAAGAAGCGAATACAACGGCACTGGTCTGGGAATGGCTATCATAAAGAAGCTCACGGACAAAATGAACGGTACTATCGTTGTCGAAAGCAAAAAGAACGTTGGCAGCAAATTTATCGTGACTCTTCCCTTTAAAAGAGATCATGAGCCGCAAAGCAGGCAGAATGCCGACTGCGCAGACTGCGATATCAGAGGGGTAAGGCTGCTGCTGGCGGAGGACAACTCACTCAATTCCGAGATAGCAAAATTCCTGCTGGAGGAAAACGGTGCGGAGGTTGACGCAGTTACCGACGGCAGACAGGCATATGAAGCCGTGCTTGCACATGAGGGATATTACGATGCGGTGCTTATGGATATAATGATGCCCGTAATGAACGGCTTTGAAGCCTCGGAAAAAATACGTGCCGCAGGCAGATACGATACATCTAATATGCCGATAATCGCCATGACAGCAAACGCTTTCATGGAAGATGTGGAAAAATGCAGGCGCAGCGGCATGAACGATCATATTCCCAAACCCATTGACATAACAAAGGCGCTGAAAACTATCGCATATCATATCCGCATTTACAGAGCGGAAAAACCAAAACAGCCGCAGTTATGAAGAAATACGAAATTCGTGTGATAAATTTGTGAAAAATACCATATGTGCAAAGCTTGAAAAAAATGACGAAATATGCTATCATATAGAGTAATCGTATTACACTTGCCGAAAGCGTGCTTTTCCGCTGTCACGGCAGATTGGAGATCAATATGGAGCTTTTAAAGGAACGTATCCGCAGAGACGGAATAGTTAAAGAGGACAATATCCTCAAGGTAGACAGCTTTCTGAATCACTGCATGGACGTTAAGCTTTTCACGGAGATCGGCAAGGAATTCAAGCGCCGCTTTTCCGACTGTAGCATCAATAAGATACTCACCATCGAGGCTTCGGGCATAGGCATTGCCTGTGTTTCCGCCCTCGAATTCGACTGCCCCGTTATTTTTGCAAAAAAGACCGAAAGCAAAAATATCGACGGCGAGGTATATACATCAAAGGTACAGTCCTTTACAAAGGGCCGCATTTATGACATCATCGTTTCAAAGAAATTTATCGGCGAGGGCGACAATATCCTCATCATCGATGATTTTCTCGCCAACGGCTGCGCTCTTCTCGGACTTGCAGACATCGTTAAGCAGTCGGGAGCGAACCTCTGCGGAGCGGGTATCGTTATCGAAAAGGGCTTCCAGGACGGCGGAAAGATCATCAGGGAAAAGGGTATCCGTCTCGAAAGCCTTGCGATCGTTGATTCAATGTCCGTTAAGGACGGCGTTGTTTTCAGAAAAGACCCCAAGTGGGACTGACGCAAATTGATCTAAGTACATAAAAAAGCAGGTCTTTTTTATATAAATGAATTATGAAAGGGAAAAAGATATGAAACTTAAAAAAATCGCCGCTCTTGCTCTTGCAGCATCTATGATGGCTCTCACAGCAGGCTGCGGAAACACTTCCGACGCAAACACAGCTTCCGATGACACAACAGCAGCTGCCGAGGGCGGCAATGCTTCCGATTCCGCTGTACCTGCCGATTTCAAGGTAGGCGTTATCCACATCGGCGATCCCGCAGACGGTTCGGGCTATTCCTACACACATGACCTCGGTATCCAGGGTATGCAGGAAAACCTCGGTCTTTCCGACGATCAGATCGTCCGCAAGATCAACGTAAGCGACAGCGACACAGCAGCAACAAAGACTGCTATCGAAGAGTGCATCGCTGAGGGCTGCAAGCTCATCTTCGCCACAAGCTACGGCTACATGGAGACCTGCGCTGCTCTTGCTGACGAATATCCCGATGTTATGTTCGCTCACGGCACAGGCTATATGTCCAACGGCACTAACTTCTTCAACTACTTCGGAAGAATTTATCAGGCACGCTACCTTGCAGGCATCGCAGCAGGTCTTAAGACTGAAACAGACAAGATCGGCTACGTTTCAGCTTACGGCACAGAGCTTGCCGAGACTTGCAGCGGCATCAATGCTTTTGCTCTCGGTGTACAGTCCGTAAACCCCGATGCGGAAGTATATGTAAAGACACTTTCCTCTTGGTATGATCCCGCTAACGAGACTGCATACGCAGACGCTCTTATCGAAATGGGCTGCGATGTTATCTCACAGCACTGCGATACAGCCAATCCCCAGATCGCCGCTGAAAAGGCAGGCGTATTCGGCTGCGGCTACAACTCCGACATGACAGCTCAGGCTCCCAAGGCTCACCTTACAGCTGCTATCTGGAACTGGGACGTTTACTACACAGCAGCAACTCAGGCAGCTATCGACGGCACATGGTCCGATTTCGGCAACTACTACGGCGGAATCGCTGAAGGCTTCGTTGACGTTTCTCCCCTTTCCGACAACTGTGCAGAGCATACAGCTGACTACATCGCAGCTGCAAGACAGCTTATGAAGGACGGCGAATGGGACGTATTCAGCGGCGTTGCTCTTTCCTTTGACGCTGACGGAAACGTTGTAAAGACTGATTCCCCCATCGTTGACAATGAAGGCAACACAGTTGACCCCGTTACAGATGATATCATCAAGGGTTCAATGAACTACTTCGTAAAGGGCGTTCAGCTCGCATAATTAAATTTTTCGGGAGCATGACGCTTCCGCTCAGAAAAAGATTGCCGTATACGCTTACGGAAAAGCGGCGTATTACGTGCAATCTTTTTTGGTATTCTCCGAAAGAATGGTGATATATACAGTGGCAGATAAAAAAACGGCAATTGAGCTGAAAGGCATTCGCAAGACCTTCGGTTCGGTAGTCGCAAACGATTTGATCGACCTGAGCGTAAACAGAGGAGAGATCGTTGCGCTCCTGGGCGAAAACGGTTCGGGAAAGACCACTCTTATGAATATGCTGGCAGGTATTTACAAGCCCGACAGCGGTTCGATATTCATTGACGGAAATCCCGTATCCATACAGTCCCCCGAGGACTCAAAGCAGCTGAAAATAGGCATGGTGCATCAGCACTTTAAGCTGGTGGAAAAATTCACCGCAGCCGACAATATCCTGCTTTCCTCCGACAGCGACAATGACATCTTCCTGAAAAAAGACAGATTTGAAAAGATCGGAAAGATAATAAGCGAGTTTTCCTTTGATATCGACCCGAAAAAGTATGTCTGCGATATGTCCGTCAGCGAAAAGCAGAATGTTGAGATACTCAAGGTGCTGTATAACGGTGCTGATATCCTGATATTCGATGAGCCTACGGCAGTTCTTACTCTCCAGGAAACACGCCGCCTTTTTGCGATAATGCGTGTGCTTCGTGAAAAGGGCTGCGCAATAATAATCATCACTCACAAGCTCAACGAGGTAATGGAAATAAGCGACCGTGTGACCGTTCTCCGAAAGGGCAGAAGCGTTGCTTCCGTCAAGACCTCCGAAACAACTCCCAAGGAGCTTACCGATCTTATGGTTGGCCGTTCGGTGGAGCTGGAGATCGAGCGCCCCGATTCCGAAGCGGGAGAGGCACTGCTCACCATGCAGAATGTCACCATACTCAGCGATGAGGGCGTTCCCGCAGCAGAAGATGTATCATTCGAGGTACACAGCGGCGAGATCGTTGGTATCGCAGGCGTATCGGGCAGCGGTCAGAAGGAGCTTTGCGAAGCTGCCGCAGGTCTTAGAGGACTTGTCAGCGGAAGCATTCTCTTTAAGCAGGAACACATCGAGGGCATGACCCCGAAGCAGATAATCAACCGAGGAATAAGCATGAGCTTTATCCCCGAGGACAGACTGGGAATGGGTCTTGCGGCTTCACTCAGCATTACAGACAATATGATGCTGAAAAGCTACGGCGACGGAAAAGGTCCTTTTGTCAACCGTACAAAGGCAAGGGGCGAGGCTGAACAGGTCATCAAGGAGCTGGAGGTAGTTACTCCTGGTACGGAAACTCCCGTCCGCCGTCTTTCGGGAGGAAATGTTCAGAAGGTGCTGCTGGGACGTGAGATAAAGGCGCAGCCCAGCGTTCTTATCACGGCTTATCCCGTAAGAGGTCTGGACATCAACTCATCATACACTATATACAATATCCTGAATCGTGAAAAGGAAAAAGGCACGGCGGTAATGTTCGTAGGCGAGGACCTTGATGTTATGCTGGAGCTTTGCGACAGGATAGTTGTTCTCTGCCACGGCAAGGTAACTGGCATCGTTGATGCAAGAACCGCCAAAAAGGAAGAACTCGGTCTGCTGATGACGGGCGGTGCGGAAGCTGAAAAGCTTTCCTCCGACGAGGATATACACATCTCCGCAGACGCAGGCAGCTCCGATGATACAAGCAAAACCTCTTCCGCCGCAAAGCAGAAGAAAAGATCCGCTCCCCTGCTCCGTGTTGCAAAAAGAGGGGAAATGCCGCTGGGCAAAACTATCCTCTTCTATACGCTTTCCGTTCTGGCGGCTGTTGTGCTGGGCGGAATATTCGTTGCAGTCAACGGAGTCAATCCTCTTAGCTATTATGCAAAGGTAATTACGGGCTGCTTTGAATCGAACATCTATATTCAGGGCTTTATCAGAATACTCAATCCCCTGCTGATAACCTCACTTGGAACAGCAGCTGCATTCAAGATGAAATTCTGGAATATCGGCGCAAACGGTCAGTTCATCGGCGGTGCGATATGCGCCACTGCTGCGGCTCATCTTATCGGCGACAGCCTGCCCACATGGCTCGCTCTGATAATCATGCTGCTTGCAGGCTTCATCGGCGGCGGCATACTGGGACTTATCCCTGCGGTATGCAAGGTAAAGCTGGGAACGAACGAAACGCTTATGACCCTTATGCTGAACTATATCGCATATTACTTCCTGACCTATCTGAAAAACACGATGTTCTTCCGCAAGCTTGCCGAGGACGGCTCAATTCTCCGTCCAGACTTCAAGGCTCTGCCGCAGAACTGCTGGCTTTATGAGATAAGTGTAGGCGGCGTAAAGCTTGATCTTGCATTCTTTATAGCACTGCTGCTGACGGTATTCATGATATTCTATTTCGGCAAAACAAAACAGGGCTATGAAATATCCATAGTCGGCGACAGCCCCAATACTGCTCGCTACGCAGGCATGAACGTCAACAAGATAATCGTCCGCACAATGCTTATCAGCTCGGGTATCGTCGGAGCGGCAGGTATGCTCCAGGTATCGGGCTCCGCAACAAGCCACACTCTTGCCGACGGAATAAACGGCGATGTGGGCTGGACGGCTATCATCGTTGCATGGCTGGCAAAGCTCAATCCTATCGGTATCCTTATCGTGTCCTGCCTTATGGCTATCCTCCAGAAAGGAACCTCCGTTGCGGAAAGTGCATTCTCTATCTCTTCCGCAGCCTCCGAGATATTACAGGGCATAATCCTTTTCTCGGTGCTTGCAGCCGACTTCTTCATCAACTATAAGCTCGTTCCCAGAAGCTCAAAGAAAGGAGATGCCGCATAATGGAAACACTTATCAATTTTCTCTATTATTCCGTCCGTGCGGGAACTCCCCTGCTTTTCGGAACCACAGGCGAAATAATCACCGAAAAATCGGGAAGCCTTAACCTTGGCGTTGAGGGAATGATGGCAATGGGCGCTATCGGCGGCTATGTTATCGGCTGCCGATCAAACAGCCTGCTGCTGGCGATGCTTGCGGCATTCCTCTGCGCAATGCTGGGTGCGCTCATATATGCATTCCTCACTGTTACCATGCAGGCAAATCAGAATGTTACGGGTCTTGCGCTGACTATATTCGGCGTGGGCGTATACAAATTTATCGGACGTGCCCTCACAACCGCAAAGACTTTCCCCACACTGGACAATTCCGAACATCTGAAAAACATAACCGCCGACACGGGCATTCCCGTTCTCCGTGATATCCCCGTTATCGGAACGCTGCTTTTCTCGTACAACATTTTCGTTTATATTGCCGTTATCATTGCGATAGCTGCGGCTGTTTACATCAAGAACACCCGTGCGGGACTGAAGCTCCGCTCAATAAGCGAAAATCCGGGAGCAGCTGACGCCTGCGGCGTAAACGTTACGGCATACAAGTATGTGAACATCATGCTGGGCGGCGGAATATGCGGCCTCGGCGGACTTTACCTCGCAGTCGTTACAAACAGCGGCGCATGGAACGACAACTGGATAAACGGCATGGGCTGGATATCCGTCGCACTTGTAATTTTCGCAAACTGGAGCCCCGCAAAGGCTATCTTCGGAGCATTTTTCTTCGGTATGCTGAAAACTCTCCAGCCGTGGAAAGGAAATTTATCAAACGAATTTTCCGCTCTCAGCTGGCTTGGAAATATCCCCGATGAGTTCTATCAGATGCTGCCGTTCCTTATAACGGCTATCGTACTGGTCGTTTCATCTGCTTCCAAAAACAACAAGAGCGCAGAACCTTCCGCCTGCGGCGTCAACTACTTCCGCGAGGACAGGTGACAATATCGTATCGGAATATTCCCTGTACATCTTTTAAATGATGTACAGGGAATATTTATTAATCAGATTCAACATAATTTTGAACATTTTTTGTAAAAGTTTATAAAACGATAAATATGTTGTTGCAATATTTTACAAAATGCGGTATAATATAATTATTATTAACAAATTATACGTCAGGAACATTCAGGTACGAATGCCGCTCGGGGATATGTGAGCTTTTTACTTACGGCATCGGACCCGCAGGCATAGAAAGGCTTTTTATATGCTTCGGAAAAACAGTCTTACGTCACGCATTCTTGCAATGGTATGCATCACGTCCGTGCTTATATGCACGCTGATAACCGTTGTAGGAGCAGGCGTAATATACACGACCACTGAAAACAGCCTTAAATCGGAGATAGAAACGGCTGCACACACCTTCCTCAATTCCTATGACAACAAATATCACGGGGAATATTATCTTGAAAACGGGACATTGATGAAGGGCGAAACTCCTCTTGACGAGGATAATTTTATTGTTGACGCATCGCTGATATATTTCAGATCGGATATTGATTTTACAATATTTCTGGGCGATACAAGAATGCTGACAACAGTTAAAAATCCCGACGGGAGCTATGCCGTTGGGACAAAGTGCGACCCTATTGTAAAGGAACAGGTGCTGGATAACGGGCTTGAGATATTTTTTTCAAATGTAGATGTAAACGGGCAGAAATGCATCGGCTGCTATATCCCTGTCATGGATTCATATGCACAGGTGAATGCTATCTATTATGCAGGCATTCCTCTGGATATTGCATACTCAAATGTGAACCGTGCAGTGATGATATTTATTGGGATAAGCGCGGCAGTGCTGCTGATAGCTATACTCGTCTGCTCACTGATATCACACAGGATAGTCCGTGCGCTCATGGATATCCGCGGCTTTATGGATAAGATAACCTCCTGCGATTTTTCCTGCGAGATGCAGTACGGCGTAACTCTTTCCCGCAAAGACGAGATCGGAGATATCGCAAGAAGCGCATCAACGCTCCGTGATACTCTCCGTGAGCTTATCGAGCTTGACCCTCTGACCTGTCTGCTGAACAGGCGCAGCTGCCGTAAAAACCTTGAAGATATGACCGCTGAAAACAAGCCTTTCACCGTTATAATGTGCGACATCGACCACTTCAAGAATGTGAACGATACCTACGGTCACAGCTTCGGAGACGCCGTACTGTGCAGGATATCTTCCGTGCTGTATAATTTCTGCGAAGCCTGCGGCGGCTATGCTTCACGCTGGGGCGGAGAGGAATTTCTGCTGGTCATACCCGAAACAGACGCTAAAAAAGTGCGCAGTATGCTTGACGGACTGCTCGACACAGTCAGAAAGACCGAAACTCAGTGCGACGGAAAATCCGTCATTGCCACTCTTACTATCGGAGCGGCTGTACATATCGAAAACGAACCCTTTGACGATACTGTAAACCGTGCGGACAAAAAGCTTTACCGGGGCAAAAACAGCGGAAGAAACCGCATCGTAATGTGATGTTCAATGAAAAACAAATGGATAAGTGCCGATGAAATATTTGCTTCGGAGAAAAAAAGCAGAGCTTTCATGCTTGCTTCCGAAAATTACCGCAGAAACACCGCTGTCGGCTTGTCATCGGAAAACACTGAAAAATTTCACGGGCAGGATATGCTGATATTCCAAAACGGCGGCACATTTCCGCAGCTGATGTTCGGAAAAGTGCCTATGAGCGGTGTATGCTGCGAGGTCATGGCGGCATATAATGCGCTTGCGGCTGCGGGAATAAACGCTGATTTTTTCAGGCTGTCGGCGGAATTTGAAGTAAATGCGGCAATGCGCATTCTCGGGCTTGCACCAAAAGGAACATGGGGCAGCGATCCTTTTCTTATCGGGAACTGCCTTGACGCATACGGAGCCGACTATATCCGCATTGATGCAAAAGCTTATAACAGCCACAGTGAAGCCTGCGCCGCTTTTGATGCTGCGCTAAAGGACGGTAAAAGCGGTATTATTTCATACAAATGGGGCATTATCAAGGGACATATCCACCTTGGCATACACACCTATGCCGCAGTGTATGACGGCTGTGCAAAGACCTTTAACAGATACGGAAATTTCAGGCACAGTGCCGACTATCCCTCTGCCGAAGCCTCGCTGAAAGCAGGAAAATACGAAAGCAGATATCTTACGGGATATATCATAAAATAAAAGATCACCGCCGCAGACGATGCATTGTCTGCGGCGGTGATCCTATTTATTCGGTACATATATTAAAGAAAGACGGTATCATTTGATCTCCAGACGGCGGCTTTCGGGAACTGCCTCCGCTTTCTTGGGAAGCGTCATTATCAGCACGCCGTTCTTATATTCTGCACCAATGTTCTCCTTATCAACTTCGGAGATATCGAAGCTTCTCTTGTAGGAACCGTAGGTACGTTCACGGTGAATGTACTTTGTTCCGTTTTCGGTCTTGTCCTTGTCGTCGTTTTCTTCGCTGTGTTCGGCGGATATCGTAAGATAATTGCCGTTTATATCAATGCTGATATCGCTCTTCTCGAAGCCGGGAAGCTCGGTCTCAACGATGTACTTGTCATTCTCTTCCTTGATATCGGTCTTGCATTCCGATGTGGGAACCTTGCCGCCGAAGAAATCTTTTTCAAAATCATGGAACGCATCAAAGATGCTGTAAGCGTTGTTCTTTTCATAAGGTGTAAGTCCATACATAAAAATTCCTCCTTAAAGCACTGCCGCTTATGCGGGCATTATGTTATTGTTTTTTGTCTTATAATTATTTGATTTCAAGACGGCGTGATGCGGGAACATCTTCCGCTTTCTTGGGGAGCGTCATTATCAGCACGCCGTTCTTATATTCTGCACCAATGTTCTCCTTATCAACTTCGGAGATATCGAAGCTTCT
>CAKSKG010000007.1 GCA_934464775.1 uncultured Oscillospiraceae bacterium | reverse complement strand
GTGATTGAAACAATTTCAATCAGCGGCACAATGCCGTCAGATTTGATAAAGCTTATGCACCGTTAGGTGATTGAAACTCATTGCCGAAGAACAGGAGGCTCGGCGAAACGTATAAAGCTTATGCACCGTTAGGTGATTGAAACAATTTCAATCAGCGGCACAATGCCGTCAGATTTGATAAAGCTTATGCACCGTTAGGTGATTGAAACTCATTGCCGAAGAACAGGAGGCTCGGCGAAACGTATAAAGCTTATGCACCGTTAGGTGATTGAAACAATTTCAATCAGCGGCACAATGCCGTCAGATTTGATAAAGCTTATGCACCGTTAGGTGATTGAAACAATATCCTGCCATGTTCATACTCCTCAAATATCTATAAAGCTTATGCACCGTTAGGTGATTGAAACTGCTTCTCGACATTGTAATCAAGAATGGGTTTGTTATAAAGCTTATGCACCGTTAGGTGATTGAAACCTTTAGGCTGAACTGCAAGGAGCTTAACGCCACTATAAAGCTTATGCACCGTTAGGTGATTGAAACTCCTATGCAAAGCGGCGGACAGTTTAGGATTCATGCGTATAAAGCTTATGCACCGTCAGGTAATTGAAAAAAGGGCAGAAAAATCCCCCTCCCATTCGGAAATTTCCGAACGGGAGGGGGTTCTTTTGTTCTTTATTTATCTTATATATTTATCTCACTGTAATATAACTGCCGCTTGATGTTATCTTGAAATATACATATTGAACGGAGCTTCCGAGCTTTATTTCCGCACGGTATTCGCCGTCGGGGAGCTGGGTGGTGTAATAGTAATTTTTCAGTGGTATCGTATAGGAAGCCGATCTTCCCGGTCTGATGCTGATATATGTGTCAAGTCCGCTGACACGCTTTTTGTAGTTTACGTATACCCAGTTCTTTCCGTGCTTCTTCATTATCCTGCCGAAGCCGTTCAGCGTTACCTTTTCGGAGGTGTTGTTTTTCAGGCTCAGGGTAAGGGTCATGTCGCTGCGCTTTTTCACCGAGGTCGATATGCATTCCGCATCGAGAGGGTCGGAGAGGGTGAATGCTGCGGAGCAGCTGCCGTCTGCGAAATAATCATCATCGCTTTCCCAGTCAAGGACTATGCGGTATTTTCCGCCCGACAGCATATAATAAGCGCCGAGGTCGATATTCAGAGCGGAGCTTTCTCCCGAGGGGATATAATAGCTGTCCTCCAGAGCATATTTATCTGCGCCGCTTATTGGCTTTACCGTTTCCCAGCCGCTGCCTGCACGGTATCTTTCCAGCATTGAGCTGTCGGTGTATACGGTTATGCCGCTGCCCGAATTGTTTGTCACGCACAGGTCCGCATAGCCGTAAATATCGGCTCTTACCTCAAAAGCAACGCTTCTGCGGACGGTGAAGTATACATAATTGGTATCGGGTATGAAAAATCCTCCTCCCGATGTGAATTCAAGCCGATATTCGCCGTCGTCAAGGTCGGATATGTCAACATCAAAGCCTGCGGAGCGTCCCGCCGCAATGAAAACATTGTCGGGTGCGTATTCGTCGAAGCCGTTGATATCGTTGATATCCGAATACACCGCATCGGTATATTCCCAGCCGCTGTTTGTGAACTTTGCGATCCTGCCGTCGGAAGGGTCGCTTATGCCCACAGTATCGCTGCTGAGATTTTTTACGGTGAATGAGAGTGTTCCGTCGGCATCGGGGTCAACGATAGAATCGGTGCAGCTTATGTTCAGCAGGGAACGTTCCGTTTTGGGAAGGTCATCGGGAAACTCTATGATATCATTGTCACGGTCGCCGTCATATGTGATATCATCGGTGGAAGCATATGCTCCGCTTCCCGCAGTGAAGAGCATAGCCACAGCGGCAACAGCCGCCGCCGTTCTTTTAAATGTTAAAGCTGTCTTTTTCATATTCGGTTCTCCTTTTCTGTTAAGTATTTTTGTATTTATATTTTCGTTTTGTTTTTTCCCTTTCTGTTATATAAACAATTTATCGGACGGATTTTTTTCATTCGCAAACGATCTGTAACCGTTTTTTGTCATTTGGTGTGTTGCTTTGTGCATAATACACAAAATGTCATTGATATTTTTATATGTGAAAATTTGGCGAAAACTATGGACTATTGCAAACATAAGTTGTATAATGTTTACAACAAAACAAATGAAATCATCATATGCTTTGTGCTTGCGGAAGATTGGTCATGCCAATTTACATATATGATATGTACATGATGTACATAACGTACATAATACATACATGGCGCAGTGTCCGCATAATGAACGGCTCTTGCCGAAAAAAAGTAAGGAGTGCTTTATTATGGCAAACAGATTTATCCTCAATGAAACATCATATCACGGCGCAGGTGCTATCAAAGAAATAGCTACCGAAGCAAAGGCTCGTGCTTTCAAGAAGGCACTCGTTTGTTCCGACCCCGATCTTATCAAGTTCGGCGTTACAAAAAAGGTAACAGATGTTCTGGACGGTGCAGGTCTTGCTTATGAGATCTATTCAAACATCAAGCCCAACCCCACTATTGAAAATGTTCAGCAGGGCGTTGCCGCTTTCAAGGCAGCAGGCGCTGATTATCTTATCGCTATCGGCGGCGGTTCGTCAATGGATACCGCAAAGGCTATCGGTATTATCATCAACAACCCCGAGTTTGCAGACGTAAGAAGCCTTGAGGGCGTTGCCGATACGAAGAAGAAGGCTGTTCCTATCCTTGCAGTTCCCACAACCGCAGGCACGGCAGCCGAGGTAACTATCAACTACGTTATCACAGATGCGGAAAAGAACCGCAAAATGGTATGCGTTGACCCTCACGATATCCCCGTTGTTGCATTTGTTGACCCCGATATGATGTCCTCTATGCCCAAGGGACTTACAGCCGCAACAGGCATGGACGCTCTTACACACGCTATCGAGGGCTATATCACCGCAGCCGCATGGGAGCTTTCCGATATGTTCCACTTAAAGGCAATCGAGATCATCTCCAGAAGCCTGAGAGCCGCTGTTGCAAATACTCCCGAGGGAAGAGCGGATATGGCTCTGGGTCAGTATGTTGCTGGCATGGGCTTCTCCAACGTAGGTCTGGGTATCGTTCACTCAATGGCTCACCCTCTGGGCGCACTTTATGATACACCCCACGGCGTTGCAAATGCTATCATTCTTCCCACAGTTATGGAATACAATGCACCCGCAACAGGCGAAAAGTACCGTGAGATCGCACGTGCAATGGGCGTTAAGGGCGTTGACGATATGACACAGGAGGAGTACAGAAAGGCTGCCGTTGACGCAGTTAAGCAGCTCTCCAAGGACGTTGGCATTCCCGAGAACCTCAAGGATATCGTTAAGCCCGAGGATATCCCGTTCCTCGCACAGTCCGCATATGATGATGCGTGCCGTCCCGGCAACCCCAGAGAAACATCTGTTGAGGAGATCGCAGAGCTTTATAAGTCACTTATGTGATCTGACTGAATAAACCGATAATATATCCGCAGTCCGTACAGGCTTTTTTGCCGTGTGCGGACTGTGTGTGTATTTATAGGAATGTGAGCGGTATGTTCATATTCCTATAAACACAATCAATAATGCATCGAAAGGATAACCGAATGAAGCTGGAACTGAAAATTGAAATAGACGAAATAAATTACGCACAGGCAATAAGGGCGATACTGCCGTATGTAAAAAAGGAGGATCTGCCTATTCCCGAAATGGTGGTGAATGCGGCGTCCGCTCCGGGAGTGCTGGAGAATTTTCTTAAATTTATCCCCAAGCAGAAGCAGGACGAGATGCTGCTGAAAACCTTTGCCAAAAACAAGGAGCGCTTTATTTCCAAGGCGCACAGAATGGCTGCGGCAAGGGATATCGACCTGAAGATCTCCGATATATCACTTGAAGAGAAAAAGGACGAGGCAGCCGTACTTTGATCTGTATTTTACTGAAAGCGAGAAATATATAATGAACGAAACAATAAAAAATCTCACCGAGCGCAGAAGCGTGCGCTCCTATAATGACAAGCCCATACCCGATGATGTGCTGAATGAGATACTGAAAGCGGGAGAATATGCTCCCAGCGGAATGAACAGACAGTCGGGCGCTATGGTGGTTGTCCGTGACAAGGCATTGGTGGAGGAGCTTTCCAAGCTGAATGCGGCTGTAATGGGTACGGACAGCGACCCGTTCTACGGCGCAAAGACCGTGGTCATAGTTTTTGCGGACAGCACAATGCCCACATATCTGTATGACGGCTCGCTCATCATGGGAAATCTTATGAATGCGGCTCATGCGCTGGGCGTTGATTCCTGCTGGATCCACCGTGCAAAGGAGGTCTTTTCTTCCGAAAGGGGAAAGGAGCTTATGAAAAAGTGGGGGCTTGACGAAAAATACGTTGGCATAGGCAACTGCATTCTGGGCTACTCCGACGCACCCTATCCCGAGGCAAAGCCCAGACGTGATAATTACGTTATTTTTGACAAGTAAAAGCTTCGGAACGATATAAAAAAACAGCTGTATTTCCTTTTTGAGGGAAATACAGCTGTTTTTTTATTGTTTATAGCTCCCGTCCATTGAGGGGGCATGGGCGTTGAAAAGCCGCACTATCCTGTTCCAGAGGAAAATGTTCACCTTTCCGTCGGGAGTGTAGCCCCATACCGACTGCATTCTTTTTACCGCATTTTCCAGCGGTATATCATACACTCCCGTGATGTCCGTTCGGTCAAGGTTATCATATACCTGCCCCATAAGATCAAGCATCACCTGAAGCATATAGACCGCAGTTCCGTGATCTCCTGCGGAAAGCACTGTGCCGTTTGCAAAGGGAAGTATTCCCTCGGGAGTTCCGATAAATTCCGCCGCAGTCTGATACTCACGGTAAACTGCGTCCCATGTGGCAAAGTCCGTCTCGCCTGTGGGCGGCAGACCGTACTGGTTCTGGAATGTCTTTACCGCCGCCAAGGTTTCCGTGCCGTAGAATCCGTCGGGGATAAGACGGGGTATGAGAGTATTGTAAAATGAAATGGTGCGGAGATAGTTTTGCAGCTCATAAATATGCTGCTTTTTCTCGCTGTCCGAATATGCCGTTTTTATCACCCCTTTTTATCGGATAGTATATCCGGGATTCTGTCCGGGACGCTTTGCATAGCCGTAGCGCAGATCGGAATATGCGGTGGTTATGGCGTTCCATACCGCCGCATTGATAGTTCCGTTTTCTTTCAGCCCGAAGATGCGCTCTATTGTCCGAACAGCCGATGCGGTTATGGGGCCGAAATAGCCTGTAGCTTCGATCTCGGGCAGATCGGGATATACCTCACGCAGTGCCGATAGATATTCCTGTATCACCCTTACGTAGTCATTGGTCATGCCCTCACGGAGAATGACATTGGGATAGAGCGGCAGCTCCTCTCCGATCGCAACGGGAGCATTTTCCACGATGCCTGCATAGGCTCGGTACAGATCCTGCCATGTCTGACGGTCAACAACGCCTGTGGGTTCAAGACCATATACACGCTGGAATGACTTTACCGAATTTTCGGTGGCTTCATCAAATGTTCCCGTAATGTCAACAGGGTCTACCTCTTCGTAATATGCTCCGATGACTGCAAGATAATACTGGAGATGATCTATCCATTCGCCGCTGTCGCCGCGGCTGAGGGACTCGGAGAAATTCAGCGGCAGCTCGCTTAGACGGACTCCCTCGGAATCCAGCTCCGCAAGGCGCTTTACGCTGGCGTAGATATAGCTTATCTTGTACCATGTTGCCTTGTCAATCGTTCCCGTAGGCGTAAGCCCGAAGGTCTGCTGAAATGTACGCACTGCATTTTCCGTGGCGGTATCAAGGACTCCGTTAACGGGATTTATCTTGTTTATTGCGGGATAATTGTTTGAGATACGGTTCAGCTTCTGCTGCATAAGGGCAACGTCTGCTCCCGTTGCTCCGTATTCCAGAGTCATTCCTCCGAATGAGGGGATATTCCTGTTCACGGGCGCATTTTTCACGATCCTGATATCATCTCCGTAAAAATACTGAAGTATCTGATAGGGGAGATATCCCCGTTCCGCCAGAGCAACCGCACCCCATTGGGTCAGACCGTTGCACTGGGTCTGTCTGCCGTCGCAGTAGGCTGTGAAGTATGGATTTATCTGTCCCTCTTTGACAACATAATCATTGAAAAGCTCGTCGGCAAGCTCCCTTATCGGCTGATAGATCGTGCGGTCATTCACGAAAGCCTGATCGTACTGGGTGGTGGAGGTTATATCAAAATCATAGCCTCGGGAGCGGTACCATTCGGTATAGATGCGGTTCAGCGCAAAGGATACTATCGCATAGATATTGGCTCTAAGCGCCGTTTCGGGCCATGTGGGGAAAAGCTCGCTGGAAGCGACGTTTGCGATGTATTCGGGGAAATCCACGGTGACATTTGGTGCGGAGCTGTCCGAGGGATATCCCAGATGAACGGTTATTTTTTCGGGAATATATGGTTCTCCCGTCATAGCTTACGGCTGCGCTTCATAGGAAGCGCACCTCCTTTCCGAATTTCTGGGGAAGCGCTGATTAAAGCCGAAAGCATCGTTTCAGACGCACGAAAATCCGTTACTGAGTGTGTCTTGAAACGATTTAATCAGCGGTTTCCCACTGTTTTCATTGTAAAATCAGCTGCCGCTTCTGGGCTGTATGCCGGGGTTGGGTGAATACTGGGGCAGAGGGATAAGATCAACGGGCTGAACGCTCTTTATGCCTGCATATACCATAAGCCGGATATTTGTGAGGGGATAATATCCTTTGGCAAAAACAGAAGCGCGGTATTCCGCAAAGGGACGATAGGAAGAGGGGCGGTAGGGATTGTAAACATATCTTGGTGCAGGGAGGATAAGGGTGCGTGTAAGTCCGTTATAGCCTGTTGTGACTATCCTTGTAAGCACGGAGCGGTTGTTGACTATCCTGGAAACAACAACGGTTGCATTCTGTACGGGACTGCCGAGGCTGCCTGTCGTTACTTCAAACTGTAGAAAGCCCCAGCCGTTGTCGCCCGTAAGATTGATCCAGTTGTTTGAGATCGCATAGCGTGAGGAAAGTGTGTCGGGCATATCCGAACCGACTTCGATATCGGGCGGAAGCTCAAAATCTGGGAGCTGCTCGGAATATACATCGGACTGCATATTTGCCATATCATCTGTGGATGATGCGGTAACGGGGTTTATCATAACTCCGCTGAAGCCGTCGGAAGCAGGCTGTGTCGACAGAGGCGCAGTCGCCGCTTCGGCAGCGGGACGGTTCATAGCCGAATTGCTTTCGTGATATACATTTATCTGCTCCCCCGAGGAATTCATGCCGAGTGAATTGTTATAGGAATCGAAGTTGGGAACTCCGCCCGAAGCGAGTGAATCGGCGGCGCAGCCTGTGCCGTTTATCATGGATGGGGTGATGTCGGTCTGAGTGGGAACGGCATTTCCGGCGAAGCTGGGAAGCACCTGGGGGCGGTCATTGCCGCACACAAGATCCTGCGCCGGACTGAATTTGCATTCGGTCTGACAGGGCGGCGGACAGGACGGAGTCTGTGACGGAGCATTGCTTTCGCTGCATGGATTTTTTGGGGGATTCATTGTCTGTGAGCTGCATGACGGATTGCAGGGCGGTGTGGGCGAGCCGCAGTTCATGCGGTAAATGCGCATCATTTCGTCCTTATAGCGTCTTGCCATATTATCAATATTTTCCTTATTCTGCATAAAAGCTTCCTCCTGACAAAGTATACGGAAAATCTTCCGACAAACATATTACACTAAATAAATATGTACGACTTTCACGTAATATGACTTTGGAAGCAATGCATAAAAAAAGTCCCGCCTGAAAGACGGGACGAATTTTTTGATTATTTCTTTTTCGCCGTTGGAGAAAGCAGCTCGGATATGCAGGCTTCGCTTTCCTTAACGGTGCTGAGAAGCGACGATGCGCTGCTGCCGAATTCCTCCGAAAGTGAATTGGTGGTGATGAGCGTTTCAGTGCTTTCCTTTACCTTGTCACCGTCACCCAGAACAACTCCCGAAACGGCTGCCTTTGCGGCTGCTGCCGAAACGGACATTGCGGCGTCTGTCAGATGATCCGCAGCGGGATCGGGTATGCTGAAAAATCTGCTGTCATTTCTGCTGTTTGCGGAGTATACTATACGGAACATCTTGTATGCAGCAAGCATAAGATAATCCGAAACCGATTTCAGCACAGTCGCACTGCCTGTCTTTTTCGCAAGCGAGAAAAGTATATCCGCAGAGCCTGCTACCAGCTTATGCTCACGGCTCTGGGCTGATTCTCCGCTTTCGGGAAGCTCCGCCGCCGATATGACCTTTCCCGACGGTTCGGGTGAACGTCCCAGAAGATAATCGCAGGATACATTATAATAGTCGGCTGCTCTTACAAGAAAATCAAGACCGCATTCACGAATGCCCTTTTCATAGTGTGAAAGCAGAGCCTGCGAGACGCCTAAGTCGGCAGCCGCCTGCTTCTGGCTGATATTGCGCTCTTTCCTGAGAAGAGATATTATTCGCGGAAAGTCAGAATTCATCCTGCCGCCTCCTTGTTATCAGTATCATATATCATAAAAAATAGGAATGCGCATAAAAATACGCACGTTGGCGCATACCTCTGTTTTTACATTAACATATAGTAAATTATATAACATTACGTACAATTTGTAAATAGCTGTTCGCAAAAAAACGGGATATCTGATATGTAAACTTTTTATGAACGACACATATTTTCAATATTTACCGTAAGTCGGAACGATACATATTAAATTATATAATACTTTTTCGCCTTTTTCAACCGTCTTGTGCAAATTGTCAACAAATTGTCATGTATCGGGTCATATGAGGTTGACAAATTCCGATGCGGAATGTATAATATATCTGTGATATATGAAACAAGGTGTTTTTGTCTATATAAGTTAGCCATAGCTAATTATATAAATGCTCGGAGGAAGTGTCTGATATGGGATATGTGGAAAGGAAAAAGAGAAAGCCTTACCTTATGGCAGGCTTTGTGGGAATGTTTTTGTGCGGCATAGGGGATATCCTGCTTTCGTTCAGGGGCGACGGCGGTGAAACTGCCGTGGGCGGAATGATGAGCATGGATATCGTCAATGTACCGCTTGCCGTTTATTTTGCAACGTTTTTTATCGGCATAATCGCCGCTGTGGGCTATTGGCTGGGAGCGGGGGCTTTGTATTCCTATGCTTATGACAGGCTGGGCGGTACGGAGACAAAGCTGCTGAAAACCTATAAGTTCGGAGCAAATATGATGTCGCTGGGACTTTTCGGCATACATAGTGTATGCAGCCTTGCGATAATGTCGCTGCGGTCGGCTGCCTCGGCAGGACTTTCCGCATCGGCTATCGACGAATATTTTACCGTTACGACCCTTGCTCCGTTTATTGTTACGACAATATGGCAGACTGCCGCCGATATCCTTGCTGCTGTGGGATATATCGGCATGACCGCAAAGAAACAGATAGCTGTTCCTAAGCCATGGATAATCTGCGGTCCGCTCTGCCTTTTTGTGATATTCAATGTGCTGAAAGCAATCATAACCGCCGTTACGGGCAATGTGATGATCGGCAGGTTCCTTTCGGGAGGAGAGACATGGGGACTGGCGTTTATGTATCTTTCGGTATATTTTGCCGTAAATAAGGAGGAAAAATCAAATGGATAATGAAAAAATTTCTATCGGGGGAGTTCCCGAAACTATGCTTCAGACAATGTACGCAAGGGCAAAGGAAACAAAAAAACCCAATGCGGTGATACATGACGAAAAGGCTGTTGAGATAGTCAGCCGCATCGACTACGATTTCTCGCTGGCTGACAAGGACGCAGCCATGAGCACGGGCGTTATCGCAAGAACAGTGCTGCTTGACAGAATGGTATCGTCCTATCTTTCCAAGCATAAGGGAGCGCTGGTGGTGAATATCGCCTGCGGACTTGATACAAGATGCTACCGGAACATCGACGGATTTTCAAGGTGGTACAATATTGATCTGCCCGATACTATCAATGTAAGAAGCAGATTCATGGAGGAAAACGGCCCCAAGATATTCCAAATGGCAAAATCCGCAATGGACGAAAGCTGGGCAGACGCTGTTGAGCATAACGGCGAAGATGTGCTTATCATAATGGAGGGACTTACAATGTATCTCTCCGAAAGCGATGTTCTGAAAATATTTGATGTAATTGACAAAAAGTTCGACAAGGCTGTTGTGCTGACGGAAATAATGAATCCATTCGTGGTAAAGAATATCAAGGAAAAATCCATTGACAAAAGCTCCGCTAAATTCACATGGGGAGTTAAAAGCGGAAAAGATCTGGCAGATAAGCTCCCTCACTTCAAATTCGTGGCAGATCATTCGCTGGCAGAGGGCATGGCTGAATTTATCCCGGTTTATAAGGTGCTGAAAAAGATACCGCCGGTATCCAACATTTCAAACAAGATCGCCGTACTTAAAAAGTAAATAAAAGCTTATAAGACAAATAAAAATCCCGTCCGATTCATATGAAACGGACGGGATAATTTTTTTAGTGTCAGCCGAGATTATTCAACGATTACAGCGTTCTCATCGTTGAGGACATCATCGGGGATAGTAACGCCGATAGCCTCTGCAACGGTCTTGTTCACATACTTGTGAAGGTCTGTATCGAATACCTTTACGGGGATCTCGGAGGGCTTCTTTTCACCCTTGAGGATCTGGTCAGCCATGTTGGCTGTTTCCTTGCCGAGGTCTGTGTAGTCGATGCCGAGAGTTGCGAAGCCGCCGTCCATAACCATGGAGTCAGCGCCTACGTACATGGGCTTCTTTGCTTCCTTTGCAGCTTCGGAAACCGCAGCCATAGCAGTTGCTACCGTGTTGTCGATAGGGGAGAAGCCGGCGTCTACCTCGTCGAACATTACCTGAGCTGCCTGCTGAACTTCAGATGTGTTGGAAACTGCCTTTTCAACAACTGTGATGCCGTGCTCGTCGCAGTAAGCCTTTACTTCTTCGAGGCAGGAAACGGAGTTTGCTTCGCCGGGATTGTAAAGGAATCCGAGAGTCTGGATAGGTGTAAGGCTTGTTGCAAAATCAAGGATAAGGTTTATCTGGAGCTTGTCGGAAGTACCTGTGATGTTTCTGCCTGTGCTTTCAAGGCTGTCAACAAGACCTGCAGCAACGGGGTCTGTTACTGCGGAGAAAACAACGGGGATCTCGTCGGAAGCGGAAGCGGCTGCCTGAGCTGTGGGAGTTGCGATAGCAACGATAATGTCCTTTCCGTCGCTCTGGAAGCTCTGGATAATGGAGTTTGCGGTAGTTACCTCGCCCTGTGCGGACTGATATTCAAACTCTGCATTTTCGCCGTCGATATAGCCCAGTTCCTTCATCTGCTCTGTGAATGCATCACGGATAGTATTCAGAGAGGTGTGCTCAACGATCTGGATAACACCGATCTTGTACTTTTCGCCGTCAGATGCTGCGGGAGCATCGCCTGCTGCGGAAGTATCCGCAGAATTGTCCGATGTGCTGCCGCAGGCTGTGAACATTGAAAGGCACAGCATAGCAGCGGCTGCTGCCGATATAAGCTTTTTGATCTTCATATTCTTTTCCTCCAAATGGTGCATATGCACCGATTTCTATACTTTAATATAATAGCACACTGTAACACGGTGTGTCAATTGCTTTTTTAACAAATAAAAGCATTAAATCGTAAGATTTGCATACAGATTTACTAAGAATTGCTTCCGATCACAGCAGAGCGGCTTTGAAAGCGTCATAGTTTGCGGTTTCCTTTGCGGAGCAGTATATCGCAAAGCACAGTTCATCAAATACGCCGTCAAATTCACCGCAGAGCGTTTTGTATGCCTGCGAGACGATCTTCGGGTCATTTCGGAATGCTCCGCAGCCGAAAGCGCCGAGAATTACCGCATCGGCTTTATTTTCCGCAGCTGAGGAAAGAATATTCCTGCCTCTGTTTATATGCAAGTCAAGCAGTTCTTTGTCACTGAGCTTTACGGGTGCTCCCGCATTGGGATTCATGCTGTTGCTTGGCTGTGGACGCAGATTCGGTGCGGCACAGGTTATGATGTCAACATTCAGCCATTGATTTTCGGGCAGTCTTTCGGGAGAGGACGTGTCCGATTTTATAATGAGCACATCGGGAGTGTATATGCATACATCGGAATAAACAGCGCTGTGTTTTGCACGGTTTACATAGTAAAATTCATTTTTCAGCCTGTATGTATTAAGGCAGGGATAAAGAGTGGAGCATCTGCATAAGCCCTCTTCCTGTGCCGAGCTTCCCCTTGTGACTCCGCCGCCGGGATTTGTTGCGGAGGCGAAATTCAGAACGGCGAGCCTTTTGCCGCTGTATTTTTGTGAAAGTCTGAATGCGGCTTGAAAGGAACGTTCCGTTGTGACGTCCACGGTCGTTTTTCGGTCTTTGGGATATGCCTGTTTTGCGGGTTCATGGTATATCACGGTGTTTTTAGTGGAATTTTCTACGGCAGAGGTGAGCGCAGTGCTTGCCTTTATCATCTGCATTGTATCTTCAAATACGCTGATGTTTTCGTCTCTTTTGTTTATAAACATAATGCAATTTGTCTCCTTTATATATGTGTTTAGAACCTGTCTTCATAAGAAATGTGTGCGGATTTTCGAGCATAATTTTGTTGCAGACAAGGCAAAAATCCGCAGGCGGGCTGTCGCCCGGCAAGGATTTTTAACGCAGTCTGCGGCAAAATTTGCCGAAAAGACGTGCGCATATGCTTGTGAAGACAGGTTCTTAGTTTTTGCTGTGATTTGCTGATATTATAGTACATAATATGTTTTTTGTCAAATGCTTTTATATTGCAAATGTATTGCAAACTTTTCGGATATGTGGTATAATATAAGCAGTAAATAACGGGAGGCGGTACCGATGGGAAGAGATGTGGTATCTGCAAAGCTGGATATCATTTTTAAGAAGCTTTTTACGGATAATAAGGATCTGCTTCAGTCCTTTGTGGCGAGTATGCTCAACATTCCGACGGAGAGCATTACCGAGATCGTGGTAAATAATCCCGAAATGCCGCCCGAGAGCATTGCGGGCAAATTCAGCAGGCTTGATCTTAGCCTGACTGTGGACAACAGGCTTGTGAATGTTGAGATACAGGTGAAAAACGATGCGGATTACCGTGACAGAACGCTTTTCTATTGGGCAAAGCTGTATACGTCCGAGCTGAAAAGCGGCGAGGATTACAGTGAGCTGAAGCAGACGATAACTATAAATATAATCAATTTCAATATGTTTTCCGGAAGTGATTATCATACGGAAGTTGCGGCAATGATAAAGGGCACGGACGAGGTTTTTTCCGATAAGTTCAGTATGCATTTCTTTGAACTGAAAAAGGTCGGAAAGAAGCCGAATCCGAACAACAGCTGCGAGCTTTGGCTCCAGTTTATAAATGCCGATAATGAGGAGGCACTGAATATGATAAGACAGACCGATATACCGATCATGAAAAAAGCGGTAAATGTTATATACGATATGAGCGAGGACACCCGTATAAGAGAGTTCGCAAGAATGCGTGAAAAGGCACTGCATGATGAAGCATCTGCAATGAAAAATGCAAGAGCAGAAGGTATGGCAAAGGGCTTGGAAAAGGGCTTAGAAAAAGGTGCTGCAAATAAAGAAGCCGAAATAATAGCCAATATGAAAGCCTTGGGAATGAGCGATGAACAGATAAGCAAAATTATTTTGGGAAAGCTGTGATAAAATGGCAAATGTAATATATGATTGGAGTGAGCAGAGCTTATTAAGAGAGCGAGCAAGAATGCGTGAAAAGGCATTGCATGACGAAGCTTCTGCAATGAAAAATGCAAGGGCGGAAGCCAGAGCAAAAGGTGCAGCCGATAAAGAAGCCGAAATAATAGCCAATATGAAAGCCTTGGGAATGAGCGATGAACAGATAAGCAGGATCATTTCCGGAACGAACCAATAAAATTTCGGGCAGGATATCATAACGGATATCCTGCCTGTTTTGTTTTTGCCTTGAAAAATTCATATTAATATGGTATAATAAAAAATATCAGCATAAAATGCCCGAAAGGAAAACCTGAAATGACTAACAGAGAAAAAATAGAACCGCTGCTGATGAAAGTAAAATCTCCGTCAAGATATATCGGCGGAGAGCTTAACAGCGTGGTCAAGGATAAAAATAAGGTGGACGTGCGCTTTGCGTTCTGTTTCCCCGATTCATATGATATCGGAATGTCTCATCTTGGAATGAAGATACTTTATTCGCTGAAAAACCGCCGTGAGAATTTCTGGTGCGAGCGTGTTTTTGCGCCGGGAGTTGATTTTGAACAGCTCATGCGTGAGAATGATATCCCGCTTTACGGGCTGGAAAGCCTTGATCCCATAAAGGAATTTGATTTTATCGGTTTCACGATCCAGTATGAGCTTAGCTATACCAATATTTTAAATATGCTGGATCTGGCACAGGTGCCCATGTTTGCCCGTGACAGAGATGACAGCTGTCCGCTGGTATGCGGCGGCGGTCCCTGCGTCTGCAATCCCGAGCCGCTGGCTGACTTTTTTGATTTCTTCATTATCGGAGAGGGCGAGGAAGTCAACCTTGAAATAATGGATATCTATAATGATAT
This sequence comes from uncultured Oscillospiraceae bacterium, assembly GCA_934464775.1. Taxonomy (GTDB): domain Bacteria; phylum Bacillota; class Clostridia; order Oscillospirales; family Ruminococcaceae; genus RGIG4694. The sequence continues at coordinate 94,752 of CAKSKG010000007.1, read as the reverse complement.
GAAGAAAAGCGGCGCATATTCCCGAAAGGCATATCTTGAAAGGATAGCCGAGGTGGAGGGTATATATGTTCCCGAGTTCTACGATGTTTCATACAATGAGGACGGAACGGTCTGTGCCGTGAAGCCCAATGATCCCCACGCTTCAGAAAAGGTGAGAAAGCGCATAATCAAGGATATGGACAGCGTGTTCTATCCCGAGGAGTTCGTTGTGCCTTTTTCAGAGATAGTTCATGACAGAGCTATTGTGGAGGTGCTGCGGGGCTGCATCAGAGGGTGCAGATTCTGTCAGGCAGGATTTATTTACCGTCCGTTCCGTGAAAAGACCACGGACACCGTTTGCAGAGAGGCAAAATGTCTGTGCGAATCCACAGGCTATGAGGAGATATCCCTTTCCTCACTTTCCACCAGTGACTTTTCCGATATAGACAATCTGCTGGACGAGCTTACACAGTATACCGAGGGCGAAAGAATAAATCTTGCGCTTCCGTCCATGCGTATCGACAAGTTCAGCGGAGATATCATGGAGCAGCTGAAAAAGGTCCGCAAGAGCGGTCTGACCTTTGCTCCCGAAGCAGGCACACAGCGTCTCCGTGACGTTATCAACAAAAACATCACCGAGGACAATATCATGAGCGCCTGCAAGCTGGCATTCAGCGGCGGATATAATCAGGTAAAGCTGTACTTTATGCTTGGACTGCCTGATGAGCGCGATGAGGATATCGTGGGAATAATCGAGCTTGCCGACCGTATTGCGGATCTTTTCTATCAGAACCCCAACCGTCCCAAGGGCAGGGATTCAAGGCTGACTATATCCATAAGCTGCGCTACCTTTGTGCCGAAGCCCTTTACTCCCTTTGAGTTTGAGCCTCAGTGCACCGAGGCGGAGATAAAGAGAAAGCAGCATCTTCTGCTTGACGCCGCAAAGAACAAGAGATATATAAATATCAGCTATCATCATTATGATGTGAGCATTCTTGAAGCTGCACTGGCAAGAGGCGACCGCCGTCTTTGCGATACTATATACAGTGCATGGAAAATGGGCTGCAAGTTTGACGGCTGGGACGAGTATTATCATTTTGACGTATGGCAGAAGGCTTTTGTGGAAACGGGAGCGGACATGGCATTCTATGCCAACCGTCTGCGCAGCTATGATGAAGTAATGCCGTGGGATCATCTGGATTACATGGTGTCAAAGGCTTTCCTTGTAAGGGAAAATAAAAAGGCTCACGAAGCGGTGACAACATTTAACTGCCGTGAGAGATGCTCCGGCTGCGGAGTAAGCAAAGCGACGGGACGTGAATGTTTTGGATAATAGAACTGAAGTAAGAGCAAGATTTTCAAAAGAGGACAGGGCGGTATATATATCTCACCTTGATCTGCTGCGGACAATGCAGAGGGCAATAAAAAGATCGGGAATACCCGTGTGGTACAGCGAGGGCTTCAATCCAAGGATATACCTCAATTTCCCGCTGCCCCTTTCGCTGGGAATATCAAGCGGCTGCGAGGCAATGGATTTTTATACGGTGGAAGATATATCCTTTGATGAGATAAAGGACAGGCTGAATGCTGCGCTGCCCGTGGGAATACGGATCGTTGACGTGTATTCACCAAAGGATACGAACAAGGATATCAAGGGTGCCGAATATATCATAAGCTTCGGCTGCGGAGCGGAAAATGCCCTTGATATGTTCAATGCGTTCATGTCGGCGGAGCACGTTGAGATACACAGGAAAAATAAGAAAAAGGAAATAGTTTCCGTGGATATCAAGCCTTTTGTAACGATACTTTCGGCAGAGGAAAAGGACGGAAATGCGGTGATCGGCTGCCGTCTGCCTGCGGGAAACGATATGACAGTCAACCCATTGGCAATGATGGATTCATTTGCCGAAAAATGCGCCGAAAAAGCTGTAAATGTTGAAAATCTGTATATAAAACGTACAAAAATACTTTGCAATGATAACAGAGAATTTGTATAAATCGGAGATATTTTGCGGCGGCTGCAAAACCGTTTCAAAGATACTTGAAATCTGACGCAAAGTGTGATAAAATATATTATGCATTTAAGGTTCGTGCGCAGTTTTGGCTGTGCGCGGGTTTAATGCCTTTCCCCGATAAAGGGAAATACATTAAAACAGACAGTCCGCTGCTCTTCCCGTGTGCTGAAAAACGGAGGTAAAAAGAGTTAAGAATGTCTTAAAATATGGAGGAATTTCAGAATGGACGCATTAAAGCTTATCAGCAACAGCAGCCTTAAGGAAAACGCACCCGTTGTAGAGGTCGGCGATACAGTTAAGGTTAACGTAAGAATCAAGGAAGGCGACAAGTACAGAATCCAGGCTTTTGAGGGTACTGTAATTGCCAAGAAGCACGGCGGCATCAGCGAAACTTTCACAGTTAGACGTGTAGCTCACGGCTGCGGAATTGAAAGAGTATTCCCTCTTCACTCTCCCGTAATCGACAGCGTACAGGTTATCAGACACGGTAAGGTTCGCCGCAGCAAGCTCTACTATGTAAGAGGCAGAGTTGGTAAGGCTGCCAAGGTCAAGGAGCAGATCAAGTAATATCTGATCGCTTTCTTTTGAATATCCATTCAGGCTTTAGAGGGACGCAAGTCCCTTTTTTGCTATACTGTCCGCAAAATTGTAACATAACATATTGAAAGGAACGGTTGTATTATGGCAAATTACGAGATTAACTACGAAGCGCTGGACGAAGATGCGTCCAAGAAAAACGGCAACCCCTATGAGGAGCTTCTCGAATGGGTGGAAACCATCGTATTTGCTTTCTTTGCCGTGATATTGCTTTTCACATTCGTGCTGAGAGAGGCATTTGTTGACGGAGATTCCATGAACAATACCCTCACGGACGGCGACAAGCTTATCGTATCACATCTTTTCTATACTCCCGAGGCAGGGGATATTGTTATCATCAACAGCGAGAACGGCTATGTTTATGACTCAAACGGCGAGCTTGAGGCTCTTCCCGGTCTGAACAAGGCTATCGTAAAGCGTGTTATCGCAAAGGGCGGACAGGAAGTCAATATTGATTTTTCCACGGGTGAAGTGTCGGTGGACGGTCAGGTCCTTGACGAACCTTATATAAAGGATCTTACAAGACGTGACGAGGGCGGACACAATTATCCCGTAACGGTTCCCGAAGGCTATGTATTTGTAATGGGCGACAACAGAATGAATTCCACTGACAGCCGCAGCTCCATGGTGGGCTTTGTTCCCGAGGACGAGATACTCGGCAAGGTGGTATTCAGATTCTTCCCCTTCAATTCCTTCGGAAAGATAGACTGATCGGCGCTTCTGCGCAGTAAAATAATCTGAAAAGGAACAGTCATATTTATGATAGAAACACCGTCTATACAGTGGTTCCCGGGGCATATGACCAAAACGAAGAGAATGATAAAAGCATCTCTTCCGCTGGTTGACGCCGTTGTGGAGCTTACGGACGCAAGGATACCAATGTCCAGCCGCAATCCCGATCTTGCTTCCCTTATCGAGGGCAAGCCGAGGATAGTGCTGCTGAACAAGTGTGATTCCGCAGACGAAAAGGCTACTCAGAAGTGGCTTGAATACTATAAAAGGAACGGCGTTATAGCTGTTGCCGCCGACTGCCGCACAGGCAGGGGGCTGAATAAGTTCGTTCCCGCTGTCAGAGAAGCTCTTGCGGATATGATACGCCGCAACGAGGAGAGAGGTATGTCGGGCAGAATGCTTCACCTTATGGTGGTGGGCATACCCAATGTGGGAAAGTCCTCATTCATCAACCGTATGGCAGGAAGCAAAAAGGCAAAGGTCGAGGATCGTCCCGGTGTTACCCGTGAAAAGCAGTGGGTAAAGATAGACAACAGCATTGAGCTGCTGGATATGCCCGGTGTGCTCTGGCCCAAGTTCGAGGATATGAGCGTAGGCGAAAAGCTTGCATTCACAGGCGCCGTCAAGGACGATGTTGTGGATATCGAGACTCTTGCCTGCCGTCTGCTTATGGCGCTGAACAAGGATTATCACGATAATCTTAAAGCGAGATACGCAAAACTCAGCGACGATCCCGAGGAGGACGGCTACGAGCTTTTGCAGCAGGTCGGCAGAAGCAGAGGAATGCTTGTTTCGGGCGGCGAGATAAATACCGAAAGAGCGGCTATAACCGTTCTGGACGAATTCAGAGGCGGCAAGCTGGGCAGGATCACTCTTGAGCTTCCCGACTGATCGGAGCGCTTATGACTTTATTTGAATATGATGATAAGATTCGTGCCGCACACCCTGTTTTCTGCGGAGTTGACGAAGCAGGCAGGGGACCGCTGGCAGGCGATGTATATGCGGCTGCGGTGGTGTTCCGTGAGGGCACGGTCATTGAGGGCATAAATGACAGCAAGAAGCTTTCCGAAAAAAAGCGTGAGCTGCTGTATGATGAGATAATCAATTCGGCGGAGGCGTGGGCTGTTGGCACTGCCACGGCTGCGGAGATCGACGAAATGAACATTTTGCAGGCTACATTTCTTGCAATGAAAAGGGCAGTGGACGGACTTTCGGTGAAGCCGAAGTTCGCACTGGTGGACGGCAACCGTCTGCCGCAGCTGGGGATAGAAACCGAATGCCTTGTGAAAGGCGACGGAACGTCCGCAAGCATTGCCGCCGCTTCGATAATCGCAAAGGTGAGCCGTGACAGATATATGTGCAGACTGGCGGAGGAATATCCCGAATACTGCTTTGATAAGCACAAGGGCTATCCCACAAAGCTCCATTACGAAAAGATAAGGGAGTTTGGTCCGTCACCCGTTCACAGGCTGTCATTTCTTAAAAAGATGCACTGATGAGCACAAGAGATACAGGCAATATCGGGGAGAGCCTTACGGCTTATTACCTTGAAAGGTCGGGATATAAGATACTCCGCAGAAATTATACCGTTAGGGGCGGAGAGATCGACATTATCGCCGAAAAGGACGGGGTGATAGCCTTTGTTGAGGTCAAGACCCGTGATATATCCGCACTGGACAAGGGCGTGAATGCGGTCAATAAGCATAAGCGGGGACTTATAATAAGGGCTTCGCAGGAATATCTTTACCGTGTGGGCAGCGAATGCCAGCCGAGATTCGATATTTCCGATGTGACGCTGAAAAACGGCAGACCCGTTAAATTCAGCTATTATGACAATGCATTCTCGGCTGACGGTTCGGAGCTGATCTTATAATTTAGTTTTTGAGAGATGCCATGCGGCGTTTCTTTACTGCATAGATGGAGCTTTCGCTGCTTTGGCGGAGGGTCGGAAAGGATTGATACTATATGTATTACAAAAGTACACGTGACAGCAGCGTGAAGATCACAGCTGCGGAGGCTATCGTTCAGGGTATTTCCAAGGAGGGCGGACTTTTTGTTCCTTCCGAGATCCCCTCGATCACAATGGACGAGATCGTAAAGCTGGGCGATATGTCCTATTCCGAGAGAGCGGCTTTCGTTTTCTCGAAGTACCTTACTGATTTCACAGACGCAGAGATCAGATACTGCACCGACAACGCATACAGCACAAAGAATTTCGCAACGGAAAATATCGCCGAGATATCCCATCTCTTCGACGGTACATATGTACTTGAGCTTTGGCACGGTCCTACCTGCGCATTCAAGGATATGGCTCTCCAGATCCTTCCTTATCTGCTCACAACTTCCGTTAAGAAGATCAACCTCAACAAGAAGGTGATCATTCTCGTTGCAACATCGGGCGACACAGGAAAGGCTGCTCTTGAGGGCTTTGCAGATGTTCCCGGCACAGAGATCATGGTATTCTATCCCCAGGACGGCGTATCCGCAATGCAGAAGCGCCAGATGACAACTCAGGACGGAAAGAACGTCAATGTATGCGCTATCAAGGGCAACTTTGACGACTGCCAGAACGGCGTTAAGGCTATCTTCACAAACGATGAGATCAAGAAGAAGCTTGATGATGCAGGCATGATGTTCTCCAGCGCAAACTCTATCAACTGGGGCAGACTTGCACCTCAGATCATCTACTATATCTCTTCCTATGCACAGCTGGTCAAGGACGGCGAGATCAAGGCAGGCGACAAGATCAACATTGTTGTTCCCACAGGAAACTTCGGAAATATTCTTGCAGCTTACTATGCAAAGAACATGGGTATGCCCGTTAACAAGCTGATCTGCGCTTCCAACTCCAACAAGGTCCTCACAGACTTCATCAACACAGGCATTTATGACAGGAACAGAGATTTCATCACAACGATCTCTCCCTCTATGGATATCCTTATCTCTTCCAACCTTGAAAGACTCCTTTATCTCCTCACAGGCGAGAACGATGCTCAGATCAGAGAGTGGTTCGGCTCACTGGCAAAGACAGGCAGATATGAGGTTTCCGATGATGTTAAGGCTAAGCTTCAGGCTGATTTTGTCGGCGGCTTCTGCGACGATGTTCAGACAAAGGCTACTATCAAGGAGATCTACGACAAGTATTCCTATACTCTCGACACACACTCCGCTGTTGCTGTCAAGGTTTATGAGGACTACAAGAAGTCCACAGGCGATATGACAAAGACACTTATCGCTTCCACAGCAAGCCCCTATAAGTTCAGCGCAAGCGTTCTTGAGGCTATCGACGGCAAGGTTCCCGAGATGGACGAGTTCGATATGGTCGAGCGTCTCCACAAGCTTTCGGGCTATCCCGTTCCCAAGTCACTTGCTGACCTGAAGGACAAGGAGATCCGCTTCACAGGCTCTATCGCAAAGGAAGAGCAGAAGGATTTTGTTCTTTCCGCACTTTCACTTTGATCGGATAAATTTTTTCGGCGTCTGCCGCAGCTGCGGCGGGCGCTGTTTTTGAAAGGGGAGGCGTTATGTCGCTGTTTGTAATAGGAGATCTGCATTTGTCGCTGGGCGGCGACAAGCCCATGGATATTTTCGGAGGCTGGGACAATTATGTCGAACGTCTCGAAACAAACTGGAGAAGGACCGTTGCCGATGATGATACGGTGATGATCCCGGGGGATATTTCCTGGGCAATGTCGCTGAACGGTGCGGTGACGGATTTTACTTTTATAAACGCTCTTCCCGGAAAAAAGATAATATCCAAGGGAAATCACGATTACTGGTGGACAACGATGTCCAAAATGGAAAAGTTTCTGGACGAGAATAATTTCTCCACCATACGGATTCTGCACAACAATCATTATGAATATAATGGTTACGGCATCTGCGGCACAAGGGGCTGGATAAACGAAAACGGCGAGCCTGCGGACGCAAAGGTGCTTGCAAGGGAGGCACAGAGACTGGAAGTCTCCATAGCTTCCGCCGAAAAAGCAGGGCTTGAACCGCTGGTGTTTCTCCATTATCCGCCTGTTTACGGCACAAGCTGCAATTACAGCATACTTGAAGTGCTTCACAGACACGGCATAAAAAGATGCTGGTACGGTCATATACACGGAAAATCCTGCTCATATGCGATAAACGGCGTGCGTGACGGTATAGACTTTCGGCTGATATCAAGCGATTATGTGCAGTTTTGCCCTATAAAAATAATGTGATTTGTGCAAAATGCAGAAAATTGATTTTACCTATGGTAATGTATCACAGAATATGTTATAATCAACTTATATGCTGTATGCCGTGAAAAAGGCGGCATTTGCGGCTTTGACTTGCTGTTATTCTGAAATAGTCGGCAGATAAAGCTGCGTTATGATATAATTTTAATTTTGAGAGGATGTACTGAAATGTTAAAGTCAACAAATAAAGTGGAGACTAACAAGTATGAAGTAGAGGTATCCGTTACAGCCGAGCAGTTCGAGGAAGCTGTACAGAAGGCATATCTCAGAAGAAAGAACAAGGTAGCTATCCCCGGTTTCAGAAAGGGCAAGGCTCCAAGAAAGATGATCGAAAAGCTCTACGGCGAGGCTTTCTTCTATGAGGACGCAGTAAATGCTCTTATCCCCACATATGTTGCAGACGCTATGGACGAGGCTAAGCTCTTCCCTGTTGTAAGACCCGAGATCGATGTTACTTCCCTCGGCAAGGACACAGGCGTTGTATTCAAGGTAACAGCTATCTGCAAGCCCGAAGTTGAGATATCCGATTATAAGGGTATAGAAGTTGCAAAGACTGTCAATGCTGTAACTGATGAGGACGTTGAGAACGAGCTCAAGAGACTCCAGGAGAGACAGGGCAGACTCGTAACAGTTGAGGGCAGAGCTGTTGAGAACGGCGATACAACTGTTATCGACTTTGAGGGCTTCATCGACGGCAAGCCTTTCGAGGGCGGCAAGGAAGACAAGTATGAGCTGAAGATCGGTTCCGGCTACTTCATTCCCGGTTTCGAGGAGCAGATCATCGGTCACAACCCCGGCGACGAGTTCACAGTAAACGTAACATTCCCCGAGAACTATCAGATGGAAGATGTTGCAGGCAAGCCTGCCGAGTTCAGAGTTAAGCTTCACGAGATCAAGACTGTTGAGCTTCCCGAGATCGACGACGAGTTCGTTAAGGACGTTTCCGAGTTCGATACTCTTGACGAGCTGAAGGCTGATATCAAGAAGAAGGCAGAGGAAAGAGCTGCAAAGGCTGCCGACAGAGAAGCAGAGAACAAGCTCTTCGACGCAGTTATCGAGAAGATGACAGCTGAGATCCCCAACGAGATGTACGAGAACAAGATCGACGAAATGGTAAGAGATTTCGAGATGCGTCTTTCTCAGCAGGGTCTTACACTTGATCTTTACCTTTCCTACACAGGCATGGCTAAGGATGCATTCAGAAAGACATTCGAGGAGAATGCTCAGAAGCAGGTTAAGCTCCGTCTTGCACTTGAGAAGATCGCTGAACTCGAGAACATCGAGGTTTCCGATGCTGACGCTGAAGAAGAGATCAAGAAGATCGCAGATCAGTACAGAATCACTGTTGAGCAGGTTAAGCAGATCATCTCCGTTGAGAGCGTAAGAGAGGACCTCAAGGTTCAGAAGGCTTCCGATATCGTTAAGGAGAGCGCAAAGATCGCATAATTGCGTATCACATATAAATAAAAACATTGCGGGAGGTAACAGAAATGAGCTATATTCCATACGTTGTGGAGCAGACAAGCAGAGGCGAGCGCCAGTTTGATATCTTTTCCAGACTGCTGAACGATCGAATCGTTATGCTTTCGGACGAAGTTAACGACGCAACTGCAAGCCTTGTCATTGCACAGCTGCTTTTCCTCGAGGGACAGGATCCCGAAAAGGACATAAGCCTTTACATCAACAGCCCCGGCGGTTCGGTAACGGCAGGTATGGCAATTTATGATACCATGAACTATATCAAGTGCGACGTTTCGACGATCTGCATGGGTATGGCTGCATCAATGGGAGCATTCCTGCTTTCATCGGGTGCAAAGGGCAAGCGTCTGGCACTTCCCAATTCAGAAATAATGATCCATCAGCCCCTTATCTCGGGCGGACTTTCCGGTCAGTGCACCGATATCAAGATCAGATCCGATCATATGGTCCAGACTCGTGAAAAGTTGAACAGGATCCTTGCGGAAAATACAGGTAAGGACATTGAGGTCATCAATGTTGATACCGAGCGTGACAATTTTATGACTGCCGAAGAAGCTGCGGCTTACGGTCTTGTAGATAAGGTTATCACAAAGAGATAAATCAGATTTTGTCGTGAGAGCCTCGTTATGGTCATAACGGGGCTTCCACGGTATATACGGCATTTTATGATATGTTTCATATGAGATATATCTGCTGTATACTGTAAAACAAATGGAGAAAATAATATGCCGGTTGGAGATTACAATATGAAAAAATGCAGCTTCTGCGGCAAGCCCGAAAACAGGATCCAGAATATGTTTTCTGCGGGAACATCAAACATCTGCGATGAATGTGTGATGTATTGCTACGAAATGCTTATGACAAATGATGCTCTGGGATATGTTCCCAAGGGCAAGTCGGTGGATGTGCCTTCAAAGAGGAACGCCGATAAGGGAATCAAGCTGGTAAGACCTGTTGAGATCAAGAAGGTTCTCGATGAATATGTTATCGGACAGGACGCAGCTAAGGTGGCGCTTTCCGTTGCGGTATACAATCATTATAAGAGAATACTCACAGGTGATAAGTCGGACGATGTTGAGCTTGCAAAGAGCAATGTTATCCTGCTGGGTCCCACAGGCGTCGGAAAGACTCTGCTTGCGCAGACTCTGGCAAAGATACTGGAGGTTCCTTTCGCTATCGCCGATGCAACAACTCTTACCGAGGCGGGATATGTGGGTGACGATGTTGAAAACGTTCTGCTCCGTCTTATCCAGGCTGCGGATTATGATGTTGAGGCTGCCGAGAGAGGCATCATCTATATCGACGAGATCGACAAGATCGGAAGAAAATCCGAGAATACTTCTATCACCCGTGATGTAAGCGGTGAGGGTGTTCAGCAGGCGCTGCTGAAGATCATTGAGGGTACCGTTTCCAACGTTCCTCCACAGGGCGGAAGAAAGCACCCCAATCAGGAGTTTATCCATATCAATACGAAGAATATTCTTTTCATCTGCGGCGGTGCGTTTGACGGTCTTGAACAGACTATCAAGAAGCGCAAGGAGTCCTCGACTCTTGGCTTCGGCGCTGATGTAAAGTCAAAGTCCGAAAAGGAAAAGAATATTTTCAAGGACGTTGTTCCTCAGGATCTGGTGAAGTTCGGCATGGTTCCCGAGCTTGTGGGCAGACTGCCTGTAATCACCGTGCTTGAAGAGCTGGACGAGCCTGCGTTGGTGCGTATACTCTGCGAGCCTAAGAATGCGCTGGTAAGACAGTACAAGAGGCTTTTTGAAATGGACGGCATCGAGCTTGAATTTGACGATGATGCGCTTACCGCAATCGCGGAAAAGGCAATCGCTCAGAAAACAGGCGCAAGAGGTCTTCGTGCAATTGTTGAAAAGCTGCTTACGGACACAATGTTCAACGCTCCGTCTCAGACCGATATCTGCAAGGTAACGGTAACTGCCGACTGCGTGAACAACGGAACTGCTCCCGTAGTAACAACGGGCAAGAGAAAAGTTCTTAAAAAGTAATATGATATAAATTAAGCCGTACATTTCATCTGAAATGTACGGCTTTTTGCTATATGTGATAATTTTTATACAAGGTCATTGGTTCCCGTGAGGACAAAATCTATCTTTCCCGAGGGGACATCTGCCTTTACGCAGGTCACGTCAACGGTATCTCCTATAGTGTACAGCGTTTTTCCCGCCTGCGAAAGCGAGAAGTGACCGTCAAAATCGTACTGACCGTCGGGCAGCGATTCAATGCGGACAAGACCCTCAACGGTGTTTTCCAGCTCAACATAGAAGCCGTATTCGGTCATTCCCGAAATGATTCCCTTGAAGCTTTCGCCGATGTGAGATGTCATATATTCGGCAATGTAGCAGTCCTCGCAGTCACGCTCCACTCGCATTGCCGTCAGCTCACACTCGCTGGACTGAACGGAAGCGTCCTTTGCAAAGGCTGCGTAGCGCTTCTGAATGAATTTTTCGGGCAGTTTGTTGTAGCAAAGATCGGTGAGTATCCTGTGTATCGCAAGGTCGGGATAGCGGCGGATCGGCGATGTGAAGTGGGCATAGTCCGAAAGCACCAGTCCAAAGTGACCGAGAGGCTCATCGGAATATTTTGCCTTTGCCATTGAACGCAGCACCATGCTGTTTACCAGCAGATAGCAGGACTTGCCGCGTGCGCTTTCAAGAATATCCGCCAGGTGACGAGGCTTTGCGGTTGTGAACTGCGGGAACGGAAGATTGAGCCTTGTAATGACCTCCTTGAGGTCGGCGATCTTCTCGGGAGAGGGATTTTCGTGGACACGGTAAACGAACGGTATCTCGCTTTCACGGGCAAGCTTTGCGGCGCAGGTGTTTGCCATAAGCATGAATTCCTCGATGATAAGCTCGGATTTTCCACGCTCACGCTTTTTCACGTCGATGCAGACGTCATTTTCGTCAAGGATAAGCTTACATTCGGGCGTGTCGATCTGGGGAGCGCCTCTTTTCAGCTTGTTTGCCGTAAGAATTTTCGCCAGCTCCTCCATGAGAGCGATTGTATCTGTAAGTCCGCTGTACTTTTCTGCGATGTCGGAGGGGATATCCGTGCCGTTCTCCTGTGCGGCGAGTATCTGATTTATCTCGGAATAAACGCCCTTGACACGGGAACGGATAACGGTCTTGCTGAATTTGAATTTTTCAAGCTTGCCCTCGCTGTCAAGCTCCATAAGGCAGGAAAAAGCCAGTCTGTCCTCGTTGGGATTAAGTGAACATATGCCGTTGGAAAGCTCCTTTGGCAGCATGGGGATAACCTTGTCGGCATAATAAATGGACGTGCCCCGTGTGAATGCGTCCTTGTCAAGCTCGGAGCCTGATTTTACGTAGTGGGAAACATCGGCGATATGAACGCCCAGCGCATAGCCGTGGTCGGTGCGTGAAACGGAAATCGCATCGTCGATGTCCTTTGTATCAGCGCCGTCGATAGTGAAAATTATGCTGTCGCGAAGATCAAGACGCCGTGCGATCTCGTCCTCGGAAACGGTCATTCTGCCTATCCTGCGTGCTTCGTCCATGACCGCCGCAGGAAATTCCGTCTCTACAGCATTAAGATGAAGCACCGCAAGGGCACTGCTTGAAGCCTTTGATGAATCTCCGAAAATGCCAGTGATGCGGCAGCGATGCTCGGAATGGCGCTCGCCGCGCTTGCTGATCTCGGCAAGGACCTTGTCGCCTGCATGAGCTTTTACTTTCATTGAGGATATCTCCAGCAGCTCCTTTGAAAGGGTATCGGGGCGGATATAAAGCCTGCCGTTGAGTTTTTCGATAGTTCCCGAAAATTCGGAGAAATTCTCCTGAAGTATTTTCACAACCTCGCCCTCGGGGGAATCGCCGCTGCGTTCGGTTCGGGGAAGAGCTTTTGCAAGCACGATATCTCCGGGGAGAGAGCCTTTCAGGAACTTTCCGGGAACGAACACTTCTGTGCCGTCATCGCGCTTTAAAAATCCGAAGGTCTTGTTAACACGGGAAACCTCAGCCTTGTATATCCCGTAGGAATCGCAGAGGACAAAGCCTGCCTTGCGCTCGAAGATAACGCCGTCGGCCTTCAGCTCCAGTATGGCTTCCTTGAATTTTTCGGGCAGGGGGCGCTTGCCCTTGCACTTTGAGTAAAGCTCTTTATAGGGAACGCATTTTCTGTCATGCTGTTTCAGAATGCATTTTATCCTGTTTTTATAGATCTCGATAGTTTCAGCCATTAAAACCGACCTTTCATTTTGATAATATGAAAAAATCCCTGCGCTGAACAACGCAGGGACAAATTTAACTTTCTCAGCCGCTTACCTTGCCTGTGATAGCTTCGATAACATTAACGCCGATAACAAGGATAAAGAAGAGAACTGCCATTATCTTTGTGAGGCGTTCAAGAGCGTGTTCCTTTGTGTTGGAACGGTTCTTGTCGTAAAAGCTGTCATTGTTTCCGCCGCCGATAGCGGAAGTCATGCCCTGCTGCTTCTGTGTCTGTCCGATAGTGATCGCAACGATAAATATGCTTATAAGAATTAAAAGTACACCGCAGATAATTTCTAATACTGACATTGATTAATATAACTCCTTTTTACACAATTATTATATTCCAAAAATTAAACGATGATTAATATACCGCAATTTACTTAGTATATTATAACACACATATCCGAAAATTGCAAGGGGTTTTGCGTATTTTTTCGGAGATTATTTGCGATTATTTGAAGTACATATAAAGCTGGCATTTTATCATGCCGTTGTAAAGCTTTCTGCGCTTGTCGGCGCGCTTTCCGAAGAATTTTTCAAAATCCTCGTGGGGAGAGATGATGTAGCAGGGATATTCGCTGTTTGCGGGGAAAACCTTTCCCATTTCCGTGTACAGCTCCTCTGCTTCTTTCAGCTCCAGCATACGCTCGCCGTAGGGCGGATTGCAGACTGTGACCGTGCTTCCGTCGGTTATCTCGCCGATGTTGAAGTCGGCAATGTCTGCCTGCTCGATGCGGACACGGTTCCTTATGCCTGCCTTGATGCAGTTGTTCTGCGCCAGCTGCACGGAATCGGGGTCGATATCGAAGCCGTATGCAAAGAAATCATTGTCCTTTTTGATAGCGGCGATAGCCTTGCTGCGCTCCTCCTGCCATATTTCGGGGGAGAAGCAGTCCCATTTTTCAGCGGCAAAGGTGCGCTTGATGCCCGGGGCGATGTTCATAGCCTTGTATGCCGCTTCGATAAGGAATGTTCCGCTGCCGCAGAACGGGTCGATGAAATGAGTATTGCTGCGGACACGGGCAAGATCAATAATTCCCGCAGCCAGTGTTTCCTTGATAGGCGCCGCATTGGAATTTTTGCGGTAGCCGCGCTTGTGCAGTCCTGCTCCCGAGGTGTCAAGATAGATAACAGCCCTGTCCTTGAGGATAGAGAACTGTATCTGATGAACAGCTCCCGTTTCCTCGAAGTAGCTTATGCCGTACTTTGATGAAAGACGGTCAACAGCCGCTTTCTTGATTATTTTCTGACAGTCGGGAATGCTGTGCAGCGCCGAATTCAGCGAATGACCCTTTACGGGGAACGCATCGTTCCTGCCGATGAAATTCTCCCACGGGATAGCCTTTACGCCCTGAAAAAGATCCTCGAAGCTGTGAGCATCAAATTCCGCCAGCACGATAAGCACACGCTCCGCTGTGGAAAGACAGAGGTTCGCACGGGCGATTATGTCCTCGCCGCCCGTAAAGGTTATGCGGCCGTCGGTGACGGTGATATCCTCGCCGCCGATCTTCTTTATCTCAAAGTTCAGTACGCTTTCCAGTCCGAAATGACAGGGGCAGGCAAGCTTTAATTTTTCCATATAGTTTCCTTTCGGTAATCTGACTTATTCTTCTTCGCCGTTGTCCTCGGACTGCATAGCCGCAAGAGCCGCTGCGTCCGCTTCTGCCTGCTGCTGTTCGTCCTCAATGCTGTCCTCCCATGCCTGAAGCTGCTGCTCGCTGATGTTCTGCTCGGGAACTTCGCCGTCCTCGGAGGGCTTGGAAGCATAGCCGCCGCACTGATCGCAGGTTGCGGGGATATGACCAGACTTATAGTAGCCGTAGCCGCCTATCTCGCACTTGCTTGAAGCGGCAAGACCTGTCTTTTTGCAGAAATAATATGCTTCTACGCCGTCTGCGGAGGGAAAGTCCGACTTGGAACCCTTTTCGGCTATCTCGCCGAATACGTTTTTCCATACCTGCGCTGAGCTGTAATAGGTGTCCTTGACGGTGGTATTGTCATCGTAGCCGTACCATAAGCCGCTGACATAATCGGGTGTGCAGCCCACGAAAAGCAGGTCTTTCCAGTTCTGTGTTGTACCGGTCTTTGCGGCAAGTGGCTTTGTGGGGAGCTTTGCGGCTGTACCTGTACCGTGAGATCCGTCAACTACCTGCTGCATCATTTTGTTCATGATGAAAGCGGTGTCCTCGCTGATAGACTGAATTGGAGTGTATGCATGGTCGAGAACTGTCTCGCCGTTTGTGCCCTCAACTCTGTAATAGGAGGTGGGCTGATAGTATTTTCCCAGATTTCCGAAGGGCTGATATGCAGCCACCAGCTCTCGGAGATATACGCCGTCTGTGAGCGCACCCACCGCCATAGGAGCAAGGTTCGCATCATATGCATTCAGCGTTGTGAACTGGAATTTGTTCTGGAGGAAGGACAGCAGATTCTGTGCGCCCTCTATCTGAACCAGCTGAGCAGGAATAGTATTCAGTGAACGCTCCAGAGCCTGATAGATGAAATAGCCCTGACTGTCCCAGCCTGATTCGCTGTTGACAGTGCTGTAATTGGTAGGCCATTTTCTTGTGTTCATGGGGTCGTTTTCGTCCTCGATCTCGATAGGATCGTTGATGTAAATGTCCGACCAGCTTATAATATCATGCTCGATGCCGTAGCTGTAAACTGTAAGAGGCTTGATGCAGGAACCGGGCTGACGCTTTGCCATTGTAGCATAGTTGTATACATTTGCGCCCGATTTTTCTCCGACATCACCTGCAACCGCAAGGATATTTCCGTTGTAGTCCATTGCAATGAATGCTGACTTAGGGGGATTGGTCAGAACAGAGCTTGAAAATGTGGTGTAGTCCTGATATTTTTTCTCGACTTCGAGCTGCATATCAACGTCGCAGGTGGTATATATCTTGTAGCCGCCGTTGTAGAGCTTGTCGCTGGCTTCTTTGTAATCATCAATGCCGTAAAGGTCCATAAAATCGTGGACAACATCATCTATGACCAGATCGGTGAACCAGTTCTGAATGCCCTCGTCATTTGCGGCATAGGTGGTGTCGATGTCCTCACGGGAACGGAACTGAACGTCCTCGTTTATCGCTTCTTCATATTCCGCCTCGGAGATAGCTCCGTACTGGAGCATATTTGCAAGGACTTCTTTCTGGCGTTCAAGGCATTTTTCCTCGCTTGCCCATGGGTTGATGCTTTCGGGGGATTTGGGGATACCTGCAAGGCAGGCGCCCTGTGCGATAGTAAGGTCGCTGACGGATTTTCCGAAATATTTCTGTGAAGCGGCTTCAATGCCTGCGGTCTTTCCACCGAAGCTGATGTAGTTGAGATATGCTTCAAGTATCTGATCCTTGGAGCAGTAATTTTCCAGCTGGCTGGCACGGATTATCTCACGCATTTTTCTGTCCCATGACTGAGCAGAGTCTTTTGTGACGTTCTTTACCAGCTGCTGTGTGATAGTCGAACCGCCCTGACGGGTGCTCCAGATGTTGAGCAGCTCATTGATGAACGCACCGAAGGTACGCTTCCAGTCAACGCCCTGATGCTCATAGAAACGTACGTCCTCGGTGTAAACGAAAGCGTCCAGAACGTACTGGGGTATCTGATCTATCGTTACGGGGATACGGTCGGCATTGCGGCTGAGTTTTTCCATTTCCACCAGTCCGCCGTCCTTGTCATAGGCATAAATGAACGAGGTATAGGAAGCGTCCAGATCGTCGAGATTGATATCCACCGTGGTATTCTGAACGAACTGCACAACATATACCGTCATAGCCGCCGCAAGGATAGAGCCTGTGATAAGCACTATCAGCACCAGCGCAAGAATAGTTGTTCCGATGACCGCAAAGGTTTTCTTTACGGGATTTGATTTTTTCTTTTTGCCGTGCTTTTTCTTTTTCGGCTTGTCCTCGTATGTATCGTTTTTATCGTTATATCTGCTGCTCACTTTGCAAAAGCCTCCGTTTCGGGGTATGAACATATCTTCATGATAGAGAGAAATGTCCGACAGTTTTATTCGGTGATGATATGTGCATATAAATACACATACTATATTATACCATAAGAAAACGCAAATGTTAAGCAAATTTTCGTCAATTTGTAGGAATCATGCAGTTTATCGGAATGCCGTCTGCCGCTATTGTCTGTATTGACAAAAAAGAGCCTGTCCGCCGAGGGCAGACAGGCTCTTTGAACCGAATATTCTGTTATATGGTATTACTTGAAGTAAGCTACGCCGCTCTCAAAGATCTTCTGATCCTTGTTTCCGGGAACGTTGCGGCAGATATCTGTGCCGATACGCTCGCTGTGGCCCATCTTTCCGAGAACGCGTCCGTCGGGAGATGTGATGCCCTCGATAGCGTCAACAGATGTGTTGGGGTTGAAGCGGATATCCATTGAGGGCTGACCGTTAAGATCGACATACTGTGTTGCGATCTGTCCGTTTTCAGCAAGCTTCTTGATAAGCTCGGGAGATGCAACGAAGCGGCCCTCGCCGTGAGAAATAGCGATCTTGTGGATATCGCCTACAGAGCAGCCTGCAAGCCATGGAGACTTGACGGAAGAAATTCTTGTGCTTACCATCATGGACTGGTGACGTCCGATAGTATTGAATGTAAGTGTGGGGGAATCGTCCTTCATGTCAACGATCTTTCCGAAAGGAACAAGACCCAGCTTGATAAGTGCCTGGAAGCCGTTGCAGATACCCAGCATAAGACCGTCGCGGTTGTCAAGAAGATCTGTTACTGCGTCCTTTATTCTGGGGTTGCGGAAGAATGCCGTGATGAACTTGCCGGAACCCTCAGGCTCGTCGCCGCCGCTGAAGCCGCCTGGGATCATAATGATCTGGGACTTTTCAACAGCCTTTGCGAAGTAGGAGATGCTGTCCTCCAGTGCGGACTGGGAGAGGTTCTTGATAACAACTACCTCGGGGTCTGCACCTGCACGCTCGAATACTCTTGCAGTATCGTATTCGCAGTTTGTGCCGGGGAATACGGGGATAAGCACCTTGGGCTTTGCAAACTTGGAGGCAGGCTTTACGATGCCGTCCGCTGTATATGTGTAGATCTTTGCAGGCTTGCTTTCGGTCTTGATGTTGCAGGGGAATACGGGTTCAAGACGGTTTTCCCATGCAGTCTGGATCTCAGCCATATCTACCTTGTATGTGATGTTGTCGATGATATAATCGGAAACAGTCTCACCGATTACCTTTTCGCCCTCTGCATCGCCGTTAAGCTCGATAACGAACGAGCCGTACTTGGAATAGAACAGCTGGTCTGCGGAAAGCTTTTCGGTAAACCTGAAGCCGATCCTGTTGCCGAGAGACATCTTTGCAACAGCCTCAGCAACGCCGCCGAAGCCTGTTGCCCATACGGAAACAGCCTTGCCGTCTGCAATGAGCTTTTCGACCTTTTCAAAGCAGCTTCTGATGCTGTCCCATACGGGGAGATTGTTCTCATCGTAATCGGGAGTGATGAGTATTACCTTATGACCTGCGGACTTGAACTCGCCCGAAAGCACCTTGCTGCTCTTTGCGGTGGAAACGGCAAAGGAAACAAGTGTGGAGGGAACGTCGATGTTCTCAAATGTACCCGACATGGAGTCCTTGCCGCCGATAGCGCCGCAGCCCAGCTCAAGCTGTGCCTTGTATGCGCCCAGAAGTGCGGAGAAGGGCTTGCCCCAGCGGGAGGGATTGTTCTGTGTTCTCTCGAAATATTCCTGGAATGTGAGCCAGCAGTGCTTGTAGCTTCCGCCTGCTGCGATCACCTTTGCGATAGATTCGATAACTGCTGCGATAGCTCCGTGATAGGGGCTCTTGTCTGTGAGATAGGGATTGAAGCCCCAGCCCATAAGCGAGCAGGTTGTTGTTTCGCCCTTGAGTACGGGGATCTTTGCAGCCATTGCCTGTGTGGGAGTGAGCTGATACTTTCCTGCGTAGGGCATAAGGACCGTGCCTGCGCCGATAGTTGAGTCGAAGCGCTCAACAAGACCCTTCTGAGAGCATACGTTGAGGTTTGCCATAAGGGTTGTCCAGCTCTCCGCACAGTCGGAATATTCCTTGAGCTGTGATGTTACGGGCAGGGGAACGTTAACGTCGGTGTGCTTTTCGGCACCGTTGCTGTTGAGGAATTCTCTTGAAAGATCAACGATGACCTTGCCGTTCCACTTCATTACGAGTCTCGGATCGGCTTCAACGTCTGCGACCTTTGTTGCTTCAAGGTTTTCCTTTTCGGCAGCTGCGATGAACTTCTTTTCGTCCTCGGCTCTTACAACAACAGCCATACGCTCCTGGCTCTCGGAGATAGCAAGCTCTGTGCCGTCAAGACCGTCATACTTCTTGGGAACTGCGTTCAGGTCTATGGTAAGACCGTCCGTAAGCTCGCCGATAGCAACGGAAACACCGCCTGCGCCGAAGTCGTTGCAGCGCTTTATCATATGTGTTACTTCAGGATCTCTGAAAAGACGCTGGAGCTTTCTTTCCTCGGGAGGATTACCCTTCTGCACCTCTGCGCCGCAGCTGGAGAGGGAAGCCTCTGTGTGGGACTTGGAGGAGCCTGTTGCACCGCCGCAGCCGTCACGTCCTGTACGTCCGCCGAGGAGAATGATAACATCTCCGGGAACGGGAGTTTCACGGATAACGTTTGCTTCGGGAGCTGCGCCCACTACTGCACCGATCTCAAGGCGCTTTGCAACATAGCCGGGGTGATATACCTCGGCAACATGACCTGTTGCAAGACCGATCTGGTTGCCGTAGGAGCTGTAGCCGTTGGCTGCGCCCACAGTGATCTTTCTCTGGGGGAGCTTGCCGTGGATAGTATCATCAACGGGAACAAGGGGATTTGCCGCACCTGTTACACGCATTGCCTGATATACATAGGAACGTCCCGAAAGGGGATCTCTGATAGCTCCGCCGAGGCAGGTAGCTGCGCCGCCGAAAGGCTCGATCTCGGTGGGGTGGTTGTGAGTCTCGTTCTTGAACATAAGCAGCCAGTCCTGAAGCTCGCCGTCAACATCTACCTTGATCTTTACGGAGCAGGCGTTGATCTCTTCGGATTCGTCAAGATCCTTTAATACGCCGTCCTTTTTCAGCTTCTTTGCTGCGATAGTTGCGATATCCATAAGTGTGATGGGCTTGGAGCTGCGTCCCAGCTCTTCACGGGCGTTTATGTAATCATCATAGGTTTTTCTGATATAATCCGCTGAGATATCAGCCTTGTCGATTATTGTGGAGAAGGTCGTATGGCGGCAGTGATCGGACCAGTATGTATCTATCATGCGGATCTCTGTGATAGTGGGGTCACGATGCTCGGTATCACGGAAATAATTGCGGCAGAACTTGATGTCGTCGCTGTCCATTGCAAGACCGTACTGGGAGATGAAGTTGTTCAGCTCATCGTCGCTGAGGTGAATGAAGTTCTTGATAGTTGCTACCTCTGTGGGGATATCATACTTGATATCAAGGGTATCGAAGCTGTCAAGAGTTGCTTCGCGGCTTTCCACGGGGTTGATGATATAGTGCTTGATCTTCTCGAAATCGCCGTCGGAGATCTTTCCTTCAAGGATATAGATGCGGGCATTTCTTACCTTACAGCGCTCGCCCTGTGTGAGGATCTGAATGCACTGCTCGCAGGAATCCGCACGCTGGTCGAACTGACCGGGAAGATATTCAACTGCAAAAACACGGTCATTCTCGCCTGTTTCGGGAAGAGAAGTGAACACACGGTCAACGGCAGGCTCGGAGAATACATTTCCTATCGCAAGCTGGAAGTCCGCCTCGGGAAGACCCTCTGCGTCGTATCTGTTGATGATACGAACGTTCATGAGTCCCTCAACTCTGAGAGCGGTCCTTACGTCGCTGAGGACCGATTTTGCCAGAACTGCATATTCCGGCTTTTTTTCCACATAAATACGATAAACTGACATCTGATCTAAACGCCCCTTTAAATAGATTATTGAAACGATCCGTGTTGTTTTGGATCATTTGCTGTTTTGATCGTCGGAGAGAATGGTGCCGATACAGCAATCATTCCCTATCTTATCTATTGTAACATAAAAAATACAATTACGCAAACTTTTTTCTGAATTTTTTGTTAAGATTTTTATCATTGTGTAATTCGGCGTATATCCTCGGTGAAAACCGTCGGATTTTTCACGCTCAAAAAGCACGGGAAAGGTCCGTCCCTCCATGGTCTGCATAAAATCCCTGCGGAGATCGGACGCTGTTTCGGAAAGTCTTGCGGCACGGAGCTTTTTGATGTGCTCGTCCACCTGATCCGCCATTGCCGCCGCACGGGTGCCCTGTCTCGGGGAATAGGGAAAGACGTGGATATCCGCAAATCCGACTTTTTTCGCAAATTCAAGGCTCTCGGAGAAATCCTCCTCGGTCTCGCCGGGAAAGCCCGTCATCATGTCGGTGGTTATTGCGCAGTCGGGAAAACGGCTGCGGAGCTTTTCCGTAAGCTCATAATATTCATCGGGGGTGTAATGACGGTTCATGGCTTTCAGCGTCTTTGCGCAGCCGCTTTGCAGCGAAAGATGAAAGGACGGACAGAGCTGCGGTATGGCGGCAAGCCTGTCAAGCTCGCTGTCGGTCATCATTTCGGGTTCAAGCGAACCGAAGCGTATGCGCTTCACGCCGCTTACGGAGGCGGTGATCTCGGCTGCGTCCGCAAGGGTAAGACCGTATTCCTTTCCGTAAAATGCAAGATTTATCCCCGTCAGCACAAATTCCGAATAGCCCTCCGCCGCAAGCATTTCCACCTCACGGCGAAGCTCCTCGGGAGCTTTTGAACGGATACGTCCTCTTGAATAGGGTATCATGCAGTAGGTGCAGAACTGATTGCAGCCGTCCTGTATTTTCAGAAAAGCACGGGTGTGCCCCGGGACGGTGCGGCAGGAAAGCTCCTCGTAGCGGTCGCCGTTTTTGTATTCGGGGATATAGACCGTTCGTTCGTGACCCGTGATGAAATCCTCCACAAGCTCGGGCAGAGCGGAACGGTTCTTTGTTCCCGTGACGATATCCGCTTCGGGCAGCAGCTTTTCTGCTTCGGGAGCCGCCTGAGGATAGCAGCCCGTCACGGCTATGACAGCGTTCGGTCGGATATGCCGCAGACGGCGCAGAGCCTGACGTGCCTTTGAATCGCTCTCGGCAGTGACGGTGCAGGTGTTTATAATGCATATATCGGCGTTTTCGGGCTTTTCACAGACGGTATAGCCCCTGTCGGAAAACAGCTGTTTCAGCGCCGCAGTCTCATATTGATTGACCTTGCAGCCAAAGGTTATAAAGTAAATATACATAAAAATTATACCTCGTATTTGTATAATATCTACAAAGCGTAAAAATTGTATCGCTCCAAGTTATACGAACTTACAATTAATTGAAAATTCTATTGACTTTGGGAAAAATCAATGTTATAATGTGTGCATACCGAAAAGGTTAATAAGGTTTAAAGTACGCAGGAGCGTGCTTTAAAGGAAATGGGAGGAATTTATTATGAAAAACAAGGCTACTATCAGACTCTCCACAATCAATGATGTTAAGGATTTTGTTGCCGAGGTAACACTCTGTGATTATGACGTTGACCTCATTTCGGGCAGATATGCAGTAGATGCTAAGTCTATTATGGGTATCTTCAGCCTGGACCTTTCCAAGACTATCCAGCTCGAAGCTCACACTGAGGACGCTTCCGAATTTTTCGGCAGGATCAAGCAGTTTATCGTTGAATAATTTCGGACTGTGATCGGTTTTCCGATTTTTAACATGAATTGAAATGCGGCGGTTTCCGTTTTCGGAGATCGCCGTTTTTATTTTATAATTATAAACAAATATGCCGTCCTTGTCAAGCAGGGGCGGCATATATATTCAATTGCTGTTATTTAAGCTTGTATTCGGCAACAGAGCCGTAGTGGAGAATATCGAACTCGGGGGGAGCTATCCTTTCCAGCAGAGCCTTGTGCTCCTTTTCCCATGCTTCAAGCTCTGTTTCGCTGAGGGAAGCGCTTGTTCCTCGGCAGGCTTTCATTCTTCCGTTCCAGCTCTCACGGGTGAAGTGTACTTTCAGATCGAACTGCTCCTGAGATACCTCTTCAAAATATTCGTAAGCCGCATCGGGCAGGATAGTTTTGTGGCGTGTTTCGCCTGCGCCGCCCCATTTGGGATTGTATTTCAGCACCAGCTGTTCGCTTGCCATTGCGATATCATCTTCATAGGGCAGCCACTCCATGGCGAGAATCAGCAGTCTGCCGTCCTTTTTCAGCATACGTGAAAATGCGGGAGCGCAGGTGCTGAAATCGAAATACCACCAGCACTGGCAGGCGGTTATGACATCGAAGCTGCCGTCGGGAAAATCAAGCTCCTCCGCCGCACCTGTCTTATAGGCGATGTTCATGCCGTTCTCTTCGGAAAGGCGCTTTGCCTGCATTATCTGATTTTCGGAGATATCCGTGCCTGTCCAATCTGCGCCGTAACGGTACATATTTCTGGGAAGCACGCCTGTGCCTGTGCCTACGTCCAGTATCTTCTGACCCTTTATGCAAAGTCCTCTGTCCGTTATTTTGCGGTAGAATTCCTCGGGGTAGATATCTCTGTATTTTGCATAATCCTTTGAGGAAAGTCCCCAGTCGAAAGGTTTTCCGCTGTCTATTTTTTTATCGGATATCATTTTCGTTTCCTCACTTTCGCTTATTTGATGAGAATATTTTACATTATATTAATGTATATTTTTACAATTAATTCTGAAAACTGTGTATACATATTGAGCGGCGGCATGGATACATTAAATAAAAAGATAACGGAAAGATGTGATAGTTCTGAAAAAGTTGATTTTTGCGGCTGCCGCAGTGATATTCATGCAGCTTTTTGGTATAGCTTCGTATGCCGCCGATACGTCGGAAATACTTGTTGAAGCAGGCTCGGGAACGGTGCTTTCCGCAGAAAATGCCGACAGGGAATATCCCGCAGGGTCGATGTCAAAGCTCATGACGGTGCTCCTTGCCGCCGAAAAAATAAAATCGGGAGAGATATCCTATGACACGGTGTTCGTTGCGTCCGAACACGCAAATTCCATGCAGGGAGCGCAGATATGGCTCATGCCGGGAGATGAGATATCCGTTTCCGAGCTGCTGAAAGCGGTCATTATCGGCAATGCCAATGATGCTTCCGCCGTGCTTGCGGAGGGGATAGGCGGCAGTGAGGAGGCTTTCACCGATATGATGAACAGCCGTGCCGCCGAGCTTGGAATGACACGCACGCTGTACAAAAATTCATCGGGCTATATGAGCGGCGGCGACAAAACCACTGCCGCAGATACCGCAAAGCTTCTCTGCGAGCTTTCAAAGCATAAAGCACTGAGGGATATTTTTACCCAAAGGCTTGAATATATCCGTGACGGAAATGTCCAGCTGGTAAATTCAAATCCTGCGGCACTGCATTTTTCGGGAGCGGCGGGATTCAAGTCGGGCAGCGTCGGCGAGGGTGAGGACAGGCTGTATTACTCTGCGGAGGGAGCGGAGCGTGACAGCGGATTTTACATCTCCTGCGTGCTGGGAGCTTCCGATGAGGAATATGCGGCGGACAGAGCCTTTGAGCTGATAGACACAGGCTTTCAAAAATATCAGACGGTGACTCCCGAGATACCGCAGGAGGCTTTTGCACCGATAAAAGTGAAAAACGGCAGAAAGACGCAGCTCCGCACGGAGGTGAAAAGCGTCGGCAGCATGGTCATTGCCGCAGGCACGGGAAACAGGATAGAATGCTTTGCGGCGCTGCCCGAATATGTGTATGCTCCCGTGAAAAGGGGAGATACGGTGGGGCAGGTGCTGTATTACTATGACGGAGAGTTCGCTTTTGCGGCGGATATAACGGCGGCAGGCACTGCGGAAGAAAAAACTGTCGGATATATGTTGTTGAAAATGCTGAAAAATACAGTGAGATTTTGACTATGATTTTACCGATTGCACAAAATTCGGCATTGTTAATAAAATGCCTTGAAAAATCGGAACAAATATAGTAAAATGTAAAAAGGATTATTATTATGAAACGGCTGTATATTCTGCCGTCGTTTCAAACTGGAGGAAAAGTAAAAATGTCCGATTTATTAAGACTTAACACCAAGTATCTTGAGAACTTTATCGCACCCCATGAAATGCAGGCTGCAAAGGCTTCCTGCGAGGCTGCGGCAAAGACACTCAGGGATAAAACAGGTCTCGGCAGCGATTTTCTCGGCTGGGTAACACTTCCCGAGGATTATGATAAGGAAGAATTCGCACGCATCAAGGCAGCCGCAGCAAAGATCAAGGCTAATTCCGATATCCTCATTGTTATCGGCATCGGCGGTTCTTACCTCGGCGCAAGAGCGGCTATCGAGCTGCTGAAGTCCCCTCTCTACAACGATCTGAAGAAGGATACTCCCAACATCTACTATGTGGGCAACAACATCAGCCCCACATATCTCAACGAGATCCTCTCTATCTGCGAGGGCAAGGATTTCTCCGTTAACGTTATCTCCAAGTCAGGCACAACAACAGAGCCTGCGCTTGCGTTCAGAATCTTCCGTGAGCTTGTTATCAAGAAGTACGGCAAGGAGGGCGCAAAGGAGAGAATCTTCGCCACAACAGACAAGGCAAAGGGTACTCTCAAGGAGCTGGCTGACAAGGAAGGCTATGAGACATTCGTTGTTCCCGATGATATCGGCGGAAGATTCTCCGTTCTTACAGCGGTAGGTCTGCTTCCCATTGCAGCGGCTGGCTGCGATATCGACGCTCTCATGGAGGGCGCAAGACTTGCTATGCATGACTTTGAGGCTCCCTATGAGGAGAACGATGCATACAAGTATG
This sequence comes from uncultured Oscillospiraceae bacterium, assembly GCA_934464775.1. Lineage (GTDB taxonomy): Bacteria > Bacillota > Clostridia > Oscillospirales > Ruminococcaceae > RGIG4694. The sequence continues at coordinate 68,634 of CAKSKG010000007.1, read as the reverse complement.
CCGCTATCAGAAATATCCTTTACAGCAAGGGCAAGTCTGTTGAGATGCTGGTTTCCTATGACCCCAGCTTCACAATGATGACAGAGTGGTACAAGCAGCTCTTCGGCGAGAGCGAAGGCAAGGACAATAAGGGTATCTTCCCCTCTGCCGCAACTTTCTCCACAGATCTTCACTCTATGGGTCAGTTCATTCAGGAAGGCTCACGCCTTATGTTTGAGACGGTTGTTGACATCAAGAAGCCCAAGATGGATCTCTTCCTCGAGGACGAGTCCGAGAATCTTGACGGCCTCAACTTCCTCACAAACCAGAATATGTCTGTTGTAAACAGAAAGGCTCTTGAAGGAACGATCCTCGCTCACACAGAGGGCGGCGTTCCCAATATCGTCCTTGAAATGGCTGATACAACAGAAAAGACTGTCGGCTACATGATCTACTTCTTCGAGAAGGCTTGTGCCGTTGACGGTTATATCCTCGGTGTTAATCCTTTCAATCAGCCCGGCGTTGAAAGCTACAAGAAGAATATGTTCGCTCTTCTCGGCAAGCCCGGCTATGAGGATCAGAAGTCAGCTCTCGAAGCAAAGCTCGGCTGATGACCGACGGACAGAAAGGCTAACTCTCCGCACGTTACGCTGCGGAGTTCCCCGAAAGGGATTTATATAGCAAGTGGTATTTCCCCGTGCCGCCGAAAGGCGGTTGCAGGACGTCAGCGGCGCCTGCGGATAACGGCGGGATCCCGCAGATTTTTTCCGCTGAGAATGGAGCTTTATTATGGTAAAGATTATCACAGGCAAAAAGGGTTCGGGTAAAACAAAGATCTTAATCGATATGATCAATGAGTCCGCTAAGAATACAGACGGCTGCATCGTATGCGTTGACAAGAGCAAGAAGCTCAGATACGATATCGGCAACACAGTAAGACTTGTAGATACAGAAGAGTCCTGCATCTACTCCTTCGAGGCTTTCTTCGGTCTTATCGCAGGTCTGGTAGCAGGCAACTACGATATCAAGGAGATCTATGTTGACTCTATCCTGAAGATCGGCGGAGCTGATTACGAGGCTCTCAGCGCTCTTCTCGCTAAGGTAGACAAGCTCACAGGAAACGACGTTAAGGTCGTATTCACAGTTTCCGCCGACAAGGCTGAGCTTCCCGAAACAGTTGCTAAGTACGCTGTTAACTGAGTTTACTTGCAAAAATAAAAGATTTTTTGTAAAAAATCGTGCATGAGCTATTGACATACATATTTTAGTGTGATATAATATAGTTCGTGTTTGGGTGCAGGAGATTGTTATGGTTCTGAATTTAAAGCAGCTTTATGATATAGTCGGCGAAAAGATCGGCTTCGATTATGTTATCGGCGGCGATAAACTGGCTGAAATTCATGGTTACAGCTTCTCGGACGGTATTAGTGTTTCGGGACAGGCATATAACCGTGCAGGGGTTCTTACCCTTTCATATACTGTGACTTTTACTCTGAAAGCTGAATGTGACAGATGTCTGAGACCCTTTGAAAGACCATTTTCCTATGAGTTCGAGCATATTCTCGTGCGCACGGTGAATACCGACAACGATGAATATATCGTTACCGAGGGAGATTCTATGGATCTTGATGAGCAGGTCATTACTGATATACTGATTCAGATTCCCACAAAACTGCTCTGCAAGGAAGACTGCAAGGGATTGTGTTTTGTTTGCGGCGCTGATTTAAATCAGGGCGAATGCGGCTGTGACAGGTCGGTTTCGTCTATGAATAAGGTAATTATTAATTAAGGAGGTGCTGAAACATGGCAGTACCAAAGAGAAAGGTATCCAAGGCAAGACGTGACAAAAGACGTTCCGCTGTTTGGAAGTTAGACACCCCCGCTTTATCCAAGTGCTCACACTGCGGTGCTCTTATTGCTCCGCATAAGGTTTGCAAGAACTGCGGATTCTACAAGGGCGTTGAGGTAATCAAAAAGGAAGCGTAATAGCGTTCCCGAGAGGCAGAGTCGGAGCAATCCTACTCTGCTTTTTTCGTAAATTTTCGGATATGATATGACATAATTATTTTTTATGGAGGGTTCCGATGGCTGTTACAGTCACAAGCGTTGTCAAGGGTTCGCCTGCCGACAAGGCTCATATCAGGGAGGGCGACGTTCTCATGTCCATAAACGGAAATGAGATAACCGATGTCCTTGATTATATGTATTATGCGGCGGAAAGCGTTCTGAAGCTGGTTTTAAAGCGTGAGAATGCTTATCTGGTGCTGAAGATCAAAAAAAGTGAATATGACGACGCAGGTATGGAATTCAAATCCTTTCTGATGGACGATAAGCAGAGCTGCTGCAACAAGTGCGTTTTCTGCTTTATCGATCAGATGCCGCCGAATATGCGTGATACGCTGTATTTCAAGGACGACGACGCCCGTCTGTCCTTTTTGCAGGGAAATTACGTTACTCTGACGAATCTGAAACAGAAGGATATCGACCGTATCATAAAGATGCGTCTTAATATAAATGTTTCGGTGCATACCACCAATCCGCAGCTTCGCTGCAAGATGATGAACAACCGATTTGCGGGTGAAAAGCTGGATTATCTCAGACAGCTTTCCGACGCAGGCATCATCATGAACTGTCAGATAGTTCTCTGTCCCGGACTGAATGACGGGGACGAGCTAAGGAGAACATTGTCCGATCTGGCGGAGCTTATGCCCAATGTTTCGAGTATCGCAGTTGTTCCCGTGGGGCTGACAAAGTTCAGAAAGGGACTTTATCCGCTGACGCTTTTCGATAAGCAGGGTGCGGCTGACAATCTTGATATAATTGAGGGATTTCAGAAGAAATTCCTTGAAGAATTCGGAACGAGACTGGTTTTTCCCTCGGACGAGTTCTATATCCTTGCGGGACGTCCTGTTCCCGACAATGATTATTACGAGGATTATTCCCAGTATGAAAACGGCGTCGGAATGCTCCGTTCACTGGAGGACGAATTTTCCGATGCGTTTGCTGATTTGGAGGATTCATATCCCGACAGGCACGTTTCTATCGCAACGGGTGCGCTGGCGTATGATTTCATAAAGGAATTTGCCGACCGTGTACACAGCAGATTTGAAAATATCGTCTGCGATGTTTATAAGATAAGAAACGATTTCTTCGGCGAGACTATCACCGTTACGGGACTTATCACTGCCCAGGATATAATGGCGCAGCTGAAAGACAAAGACCTTGGCTCGGAGCTTCTGCTGTCAAGCGCCATGATAAAAAGAGACAGCGACATTTTCCTTGACGATTATACTATATCGGACGTGGAAAAAGCGCTGAATGTTAAAATAAAACTTTCCCCGAACAATGGCAGAGATCTGCTTGCATTGATACTGGGGACAGAATAAATATATACGGAGAATGGAGGAATGAATCATGTCATTGCCTGTTGTTGCGGTAGTGGGACGCCCCAATGTGGGAAAATCCACACTGTTTAATAAGCTTATCGGCAAGCGCCTTTCTATCGTTGAAGATACTCCCGGCGTTACCCGTGACAGAATATATTCAAAATGCGAATGGCGTTCAAGAGAATTCATGGTAGTTGATACGGGCGGTATCGAGCCTGCTTCCGATGATATTATCCTTGCGCAGATGCGCCGTCAGGCGGAGATCGCCATTGAAAAGGCGGACGTTATCGTGCTGCTGACCGATATCAGATGCGGCGTTACTGCCAGCGACTATGATGTTGCGGCTATGCTCCAGAAGAGCGGAAAGCCTGTTGTGCTGGCGGTAAATAAATGCGACAGCATCGGTGAGCCGCCTATGGAATTCTATGAGTTCTATAATCTGGGACTGGGCGATCCAATTGCGATATCCGCGGCTCACGGTCACGGATCTGGAGATCTGCTGGACGAGGTGTTCAAGTATTTCCCCGAGGAGGACAAGGACGAATACGGCGAGGAATATATCCGTGTTGCCGTTATCGGAAAGCCCAACGTCGGCAAGTCTTCTCTTATAAATAAGATATCGGGCGAGGAAAGAGCTATCGTTTCAAATATTGCGGGAACTACCCGTGACTGTACTGATACGGTCATCGAGAACGAATACGGCAAGTATGTTTTCGTTGATACCGCAGGTATCCGCAGAAAGTCAAAGATCACCGAGAAGATCGAGCATTACAGTACGCTCCGTTCATATATGGCTGTTGATGAATCCGATGTGTGCGTTATCATGATCGACGCAGAGGTGGGCATCACGGATCAGGACACAAAGGTCGCAGGCTATGCCCATGAGCAGGGCAAGGGCTGCATCATCGCAGTCAACAAGTGGGACGCTATCGACAAGGACGGCGGCACTATGAACGAATTCACGGAAAAGCTGAAGCAGGATTTCAGCTTCATGTCCTATGCGCCTTTCATTTTCATTTCCGCAAAGACGGGTCAGCGCATAAACAAGCTTTTCGAGATGATAAACAATGTAAACCGTCAGAACTGTATGCGTGTTTCCACAGGTATGCTCAATGATGTGCTTGCATATGCAACGACTCGTGTTCAGCCGCCTTCGGACAAGGGCAAGCGCCTGAAAATATACTACATGACGCAGCCCTCAACACGTCCGCCCACATTCGTTATGTTCGTAAACAGAGCGGAGCTTTTCCATTTCTCGTATCAGAGATATATCGAAAATCAGGTGCGCCAGACATTCGGACTTGAGGGAACTCCCGTTAAGTTTATCATCAGGGAACGTGACCGTGACGATAAGTAATTTGTAAAAGGAATGATATAAATGCAGATATTAGCGCTTGCGCTTACGGCAGTGATATCCTATCTGCTGGGAAGCTGCAACAGCTCAATAATCGTTGTCAGACTGCTTAAACATGAGGATATCCGTGAGCACGGAAGCAAAAATGCGGGACTTACAAATACTCTCCGCTGCTACGGAAAGGGTCCTGCCGCACTTACCCTTATCGGCGATCTTGCAAAGGGAATCGTCGCCGTGCTTCTCAGCCAGATGGTCTGCCGCCTTATTCTGGGCAGCGATTTCAGCGAGAAGTATTTCATCGATGCTCAGGCTATCGGATATATTGCGGGATTCTTTGCGATACTGGGTCATATTTTCCCCATATATTACGGCTTCAAGGGCGGCAAGGGCGTGCTTGTTGCAAGCTCGGTGCTTATTGTTATCGACCCTCTTACCTTTGCGATAGTTATACCTTTCTTTATCCTTGTGGTGATAATCACAAAGTATGTTTCCGTCGGCTCTATCTCCGCAGCGGTGGCTTATCCGATAATCACATTCTGCGTGAATTATTTTGCAAGGGGCGACGCACTTAACAAGGCTCTGCTTTATACGGCATTCACCGTATGTACGGGAATACTGCTGATCTATATGCACAGAACCAATATACAGAGACTTAAAGCAGGCACGGAAAATAAATTCAGCATCAAGAAAAAAAGCTGACGAAAGGCGGTCATCATTATGAGATCTGATATTGCTGTACTGGGCGCAGGCGGATTCGGTCTTGCGCTGGCTGTAATGCTGGATAATATGGGACATAATGTTACGGTATGGTCAAAGTTTCCCGATGAGATCGAGCAGATCAAAAAGGACGGCGAAAATAAGGCAAAGCTTCCCGGAGTGAAGATCCCCGAAAGTATAAAGTTTTCTTCCGAGGCTTCCTGCGTAAAGGGAATGGACGTTGTTATCTTCGGCATACCCGTTGTGGGCGTAAGAGCCGCAGCAAAGGAGGTATCGCCTTATCTTGAAAGCAAGACCGTTGTAGTGAATACGGGCAAGGGTCTTGAAGCAGGCAGCCTTAAACGCATGAGCGTTGTTCTGGGCGAGGAGATACCGCAGTGCAGCATCGTTGTTCTAAGCGGACCTTCCCATGCGGAGGAGGTTGCTGTCGGAATGCCCACAACGATAGTTGCAGCCTGTGAAAATCCCGACTGCGCCGACTATATCCAGAGCATAATGAGCAATGAGACTCTCAGAATATATACAAACGATGATGTTATAGGCTGTGAGCTGGGCGGTGCGCTGAAAAATATAATCGCACTCTGTGCGGGAATACTTGACGGTATGGGCTACGGCGATAATACAAAGGCTGCGCTTATGACAAGAGGAATATCCGAGATAACACGTCTTGGTGTTGCAATGGGCGCAAAGGCTGTTACATTTGCGGGACTTACGGGAATAGGCGATCTCATCGTCACCTGTACAAGTATGCATAGCAGGAATAGACGTGCGGGAATACTTATCGGACAGGGAGTTTCTCCCGAGGAGGCTGTGAAGCAGGTCGGAACGGTCGAGGGATATTTCTGTGCAAAGGCAGCATATGAGCTGGCGAAAAAGTCGGGGATATCAATGCCTATAACAGAGAAGTGCTATGATGTGCTGGTAAACGGAATGAATGTAAGAGATGTTATACCTGCACTTATGGGCAGACCCCGTAAGCATGAGGCGGAGAAGAATCTTTATAGGAATTAAGAACCTGTCTTCATAAGCATATGCACACGTCTTTTCGGCAAATTTTGCTGCATACTGCGTTAAAAATCCTTGCCATGCGGCAGCATGCCTGCGGATTTTTGCCTTGTCTGCAACAAAATTATGCACGAAAATCCGCATACATTTCTTATGAAGACAGGTTCTAAGTAACAACAAGAAGAGAGTAAATAGGTATAAAAAGTTTGGTCAAGCTTTTTAAAGCTTGCGGGAATCGAAAGGGCAGCGCCCGTCGCCGCTCTCCGCAGAGAGCGGAATCCCCGGGAAAAACGAGAAATGCGCAAGCATTGCGAGGATACGATCAATACATAATAAAAAACGGCAGGAATTTCAATTAAAAATCCCTGCCGTTTTTGGTTTATTGTTAAAGTATTATTTCAAATCATCAAGAGCAATGCCGTTTTCGCCCAGAGGAATCTTGTGGTCAAGACCAACGAATTTGCCGTCCTGCTGCCAGAGAACTTCCTTGACGAACTTGTATTTTTCCTCGTCCCATGTGGTGAAATCGTCCTTGACAAGTCCGCCTGTGTCGCCCGAGTTTGCGTTGAAGCACCAGAATGTGTGGTTTATCCTGTTTTCCTTGATAAGACGGCGGAGGTATTTCATCCATGTGAGATTCGGCTCGGTCATGTAGCCGCCCCATTCGCCGATAAGCAGAGGAGCGGTGTCGGTTTTCTGAATGTAGAACCAGTTGTCGTACCATACGTCTTTGTAAAGACTGTCAAAGGTGTAGGTGCCGCTGAACCATGGCTGCTTGTATACCGTGGGACCGTAATCGTGAGGGGAGTATACCAGCTTGTCGCTGTATTTTCCCAGATCGACGGGATAGTCCTTTACTCCGCGGAGGTTTCCGCCCCACCATGTGCAGTAGTAATCGTTCATGTCCGTGGATTTGTAGCCCTTGGACTTGTCCTTGGGATATATTTCCGTGCCCTCAACAACTATCAGTGCATTTGGATTTGCCGACAGCACCTTTTTTGCCGCCTTTTCCGCAATATAGCGCCAGTTGTCGCTGTCCGAGGAGCCGTCCCACTTGGCACGGGGAGATTCGCCTGCCTTGCCGTGAGGCTCGTTTTTCAGATCGTAGGCGATTATGGTGTCATCGTTTTTGTAGCGCTTGGCTATCCAGCCCAGTGCGTTAAGATAATCCTGCTCGGAAATTTTCGAGGTGTACCATACGTTTGCGTTGTGTCCGCCGGCGTCGGTGTTGGCGCTGTGAATGTCTATCATTATTTTTATTCCGTCGGCACGGCAGCGGTCTATCACATGATCGAATATTTCAAGGCTGTTCATTCCCACAAGATAGGAATTTGTAGCCTGATTGAAATTGGCTGTGGGATATTCGCCCTCTGACCAGTTTTTGATAAGCTCGGCAGAGATCGGTATGCGGAGCAGATTGAATCCGTGGTCGGCAATTGAATCCAGCGAGGAATCAAGATCGCAGGTCCATAAGCCGTCAAAGGTGTTTGTTCCAGTGTTGTAGCCGAACCAGTTCACGCCTGTGAGCCATACTTCTTTTCCGCTGCTGTCCAGTATCTTGCTGCCGTCGGTATGGAGCCAGTCATCGGTCGTGGGCTTGGGGATAGTTTTGTCCAAAGCGGCAGATGAGCTTCCGCCCGATGAACCGTTGCTGCTGTTATTATTATTTCCCGATGAAGCGGCGGCAGTGAAAGCGCCTGCGGTCACAACAGCCTTTTTGGGGTCGATGCTGCCGGGATTTTTTATGATTATTCCGAACGAGGTGTTCTGATCCGGCTCGATGCGGCTGTTGTAGTCAACGGGAGTAAAGGTGTACTTGCCGTTCTTTTCGGAAATATTGCAGTTCCATGACTGCTCCGTTGAAGCATTTTTTCCTGCGGTGAGGGTAACTGTCCAGCCGTCAACGGCGGATTTTGAATTGTTGGTTATGATAACGTCCAGCTGTGTGAAATCGCTTGTGCCGTCGTTCCATGAGTTTGAAGCATTCACTTCAAGCTTTAATCCGTCGGAGGAACTGCTGCTGCCCGAGGACTGCTCGGCAGAGGCTGTGTCGGAGATATCGGACGGTAAGTCCGCCGCTTCATCGGGAGCGCTGTCCGATGAAGCGGCTTCGGTATTGGCTTTTTCGCTTTCCTTCGGTTCTGTTTCGTCCGAGGAAGAATTTGTGTGAACGGCAGTCTGTGTGAATGCGCCGTTTCCGCCGTATGGGTCGTAATCGTCCGCAAAGGGATCGTATTCGCTGCCAAAGGCATTTTCCGTTTCGGAGATTTTTTCGGAAGCTTCCGATGCGGAGGTCACGGCAGACGTTCCCTCGGAGCTTGTCTGCGGCTCCGATGTATTGCCGCAGGCGGTAAGTACAGAAAGGCAGAGCAGTGCGGCGGCTGCCTTTTTCAGTGATGATATCATAGCATTAAGTCCTCCATGATGAATAATTATGCGGTTGGCAAAAGGTTCACATCCTTTTAATTTATTATATCATGTTATTTCAAAATTTTCAAGTGTTTACTATTGAAAGTTGCAATAATTAGTGATATAATGTATAAAGTGCATATAGGTCACCTCTAAAAAAACAGGTTGTGATAAATTGAAAAATTTTAATGAGATTTTTGACAGATATAAGATCAGGACCAAAATGATGGTCATGTATTTTATTGTGATAATCCCGCTGTTTATCGGCAGTATGTATCTGCTGGGGCAGATAGGAAAAATACTCAGCGAAAAGGAAACTAACGATACGCTCAGCAATGCCGACCGTCTCCGTGTAAGGCTCATAGATATGATACAGATATCGGAAAATGTGTCGGGCATGATAAGCAGCAATGATGAGATATGCAGCTTTCTTGAAACCGAGTTTAACAATAAAAAGGATATTTACCGATTCTATGCGGATAATGATGTGGCGAAAAATTATCTCAAAGTGTTTCCGCAGCTGAAATATATCAGAATATATATCGACCGTGAGGATTTTGCGTATAATCCCTACTATCGTCAGGTAACGGACAGCGTTCGTGAGCAGAAATGGTATTCCGATGTGATGAACGGGGAATCCGGCTGGCGTGTTATCAGGGATTCGGGTGACAAGGAGCTGTATCTGAGCTATATCACTCCGATTTACGGCTCGGACGGCGGAATAACCGCTGCGGCAGTCATTGAGATATCTCCCGACTGGATATCCGAATTTATTTATGAAAGCTATTATAAGGTCGTTTTTTCCGTGAACAACGGCGTTGTTTTTTACAGCGGAATGGACGGAGTTGAAACGGGAACGGTAATTGCCTCTTCGGGAACGGAGCTTAACAAGCCCGATCAGCAGCTTGTGCTGGAAGAGGGATTTATGGGAAACCATGCCCTTACCGTGTTTGAATCGTTCCAATATGACAACAGCGTCTTTCAGATATATCTGGTGAACCCTGGCGGTGAGCTGAACGAGGAGACAAAGGATCTTACGCTTTTTTATACGGGATATGTTATCCTGCTGTTCGTGCTGTCACTGCTGATAGTTCTGCTGTTCACAAGTATGTTTTCCAGACGCATCGGAATGCTCCGTGACAGAATGCACAGCGTTGCTTCGGGACAGTTTGACGCAAAGGCGGAGATCAGCGGCAGGGACGAAATATCCGAGCTTAATTCCGATCTGTCCGTAATGGTGGACAGTATGCGCCTGCTGATGAAGGACGCATATCAGGCGAAGCTCCAGAACGAGACATTCAGGCTGGATCAGATGGAGGCGGAATTCAAGGCGCTGGCAAGCCAGATCAATCCCCATTTTCTGTACAATACCCTTGAAACTATCCGCATGAAAGCGTTCTGCAACGATGACAGGGAAACTGCGGGTCTTATCAAGCTGCTGGGAAAATTCATGCGCCGCTGTCTTGAAGTAAAGGACAGCACGGTGACGCTTAAATCAGAGCTGGATTTTACAAACAGCTATCTTGAGCTTCAGGGCGCACGCTTCGGCGACAGAGTTTCCTATGAGATCACAAACAAGGTGGACGAAAACTATCAGATACTTCCCCTTGTTATCCAGCCCGTTGTGGAGAATGCCTTTGTCCACGGCATAGAGGGACTTAAAGAAAACGGAAAGATAGATATACATATCTATTACTGCGGCGAATATGTCTATGTTGACGTAAGGGACAACGGACAGGGCATCACTGCCGAAAAGATGCGGCAGATAGAAGAAAAGCTTGTGAGCAACGATACATCATCGGGAAAGAGCATCGGACTTACCAATGTCAACAAGCGCATCAAGATGTATCACGGCGATGAATACGGCATATCCCTTACAAGCGAAGAGGGAAAAGGCTGCATGGTAAGAATAATGCTGCCGAGAAATTCCGAAGCTATAAAGCTGGGAAAAAGGTAAAAGAACGATTTTCTGTGGGAAAGGATAGATGAGAATGTATACGGTTCTGCTGGTGGACGATGAGCCTAACGTTAGGCTCGGTGTGAAAATGATGATCCCATGGGACGAGCTGGGGCTTGATGTTATAGGAGAAGCGGGAGACGGCGACGAGGGACTTGAAAAAATGCTGTCGCTGAAGCCCGATATTGTTATTGCAGATGTTAAAATGCCCGGCAAAACAGGCATTGAAATGACCGAAGAGGCAATAGGCAGGGGCTTTGACGGCAAGGTGCTGATACTTTCGGGCTACTCCGATTTTACCTATGCCAAGGAAGCAATAGCGCTGGGCGTGGAGAATTTCATACTCAAGCCCGTTGATGAGGACGAGCTTATCGAAGCGCTGAAAACGGTATGCAGCAAGCTCGATAAGGAGCAGGAAATGGACTTCCGCCGCGTAAAGGGCTGCGAGTATATCAACGAACAGCTTACAAAGGGACTGCTTTCGGGCGATGAAAATGCCGTCAGGGAGGCGGAGCGTTCGGGCATGAATTTCTCCTGCTATGACACGGCGATAATATGCTGCTCGGGAATGGAAACTCCCGAAAAACAGTCCGCAATGATATCCAACGTGAACAGCTTTTTCAACAACTGCGGCAATGTAGATGTTGTCTCCATGGACCTTACGGGAATGCAGGCGGTGGTTTTCAAGGGCTGGAAGCACACTGCGGTAATGGAGATGCTCTATCGGCTCAACAAGAGCTTTTCGGGCATGATATTCATTGCCGTGGGCAGGACAGTTTCTTCTCCGGGAGAGATAAGCCGTTCCTACATGAGCGCATATGAGCTTTACCGCAACAGATTTTTATATATCAATTACGGCGTTGTGACGGACGATGTTCTGAATGCGGAGCCTGTTTCCACTGCCGATATCCCTGCGCTTACCTCCCAGATGTATGCTTACATGGAGATAAACGATACCGTCAAGCTGGAAAAGACCATTGACAGCTTTATGGAATGCGTCCGCAGCAGGAAATATACCCAGGAGCGCATAAAGGTCATATGCATAACCCTTGTTATGGATATACGCGCAAGAGTTATAAAAAACATCTCCGAGAAAAGCTCCGAGGAGATACTGGACGAAAAGCTCATTGCAGAGATAGGCGAGCAGACCAGCCTTTATGATATCGTAAAGCTGCTTAAAGCCGCATTCGTTCAGGTGTCGAATGTTTACTTCGGCAGGACGACGAAATCCACAATGGAGAGAGTGGTGCAGTATATAAAATCAAATTATATGCATGAGCTGCGCCTTGAAATGCTGGCGAATATTTTCGGCTACAACAGCGCATATCTTGGCAAGGTGTTCCACCAGTACACGGGGGAGAACTTCAACAATTACCTTGACGAGATACGCATAACCGAGGCAAAGCGCCTGCTGTCAATGGACGAATACAAGGTATACGAGGTCGCCGAAATGGTGGGGTATACCAACATAAATTATTTTCATAACAAATTCAAGAAGTATGTGGGCATAAGTCCCCTTTCATATAAAAAATCATGTAAGGGGAGCACGTCCGACGAATAATGGGATAAAATGCGGAGCAATACCGTTTTCTGAGCGGTATTGCTCCCAAAAACTCATGTTTTTTTGAGAAAATTTCAAAAAATGCTTGCATTCTTCTGATCTTTGTGGTATACTTAATAAAGTACATCAATAGTTAAGTCAAAAGATCGGAGCAATCCGGTCTTTCTTGTTTGTTTGGAGGGTTTTTATGGCAGGAAAAAACGGAGGCAATACAGTTGCAAAGGTATATGACATCGCAAAGCCTATTGCAGATGAACTGGGACTGTCCGTATGGGACGTTGTTTACGAAAAGGAAGGCTCGCTCTTTTACCTCAGAGTTTTTGTGGATAAGCCCGAGGGCGTTTCCATGGAGGACGTGGAGAATATGACACGTCCGCTCTCAAAGGCGCTGGACGCAGCCGATCCCATTGCGGAAAGCTATGTGCTGGAGGTTGGTTCTCCCGGACTCGGAAGAGTTCTCAGACGCCCCGAGCATTTTGAAGAATATCTTGAATGCCCCGTTCGCATAAGATATATCCGTGAGATGAACGGAGTCAAGGAATTCATTGCCGTAATGACTGCATATGACCGCAGTGCAAACAAGATCACTGTCGTGGATCAGAACGATGCGGAGCTGGAGGTAATGCTCTCCGATACCGCATTTGTGAAGCTCTGCGATGATGAAGATCTTTTCGACGATCTGCCCGAAGAATAATAAAAAATAAATTAGGAGGAATATATCAAAAATGGCACGCATGGCTAAACCTAAAAAGGATAACACCGAAAACGAGATATTCAATGCTCTTGAAGCGCTTTCAGGCGAAAACGGCATCTCACTTGATCTTCTGCTTGAAAAGATCAAGCAGGGCATTTTCAAGGCAGTCAAGAAGGAATACCCCGACTGCGAGGAATTCACACATATCGACATCGACCCCGTAAAGCGTACATTCGACGTTATCATGATGAGAAACGTTGTTGACGATGAGCCTACCTACATCAACGAGATCAATATTGACGAGGCACGCACTATTGATCCTTCCTGCCGCGTGGGAGATGTTATCCCCTATAAGTTCCCCGCAAAGCAGTTCGGAAGAGTTGCCGCACAGCAGGCAAAGCAGTCTATCCGCCACGATATCAAGGAATTTGAAAAGAACAGGATAATCGAGCAGTTCAAGGACAAGGAGCACGAGATCCTTTCCGCAACTGTTGAGAGGATCGAGCCTGATTCGGGCAATGCCTGCCTTATTCTTGACAACGCCGAAAAGACAGAGGTTTATCTCTTCAAGAACGAGATGATCCCCGGCGAAAAGATCGAAGTGGGCGATATCATCAAGATCTATGTTGTGGGCATAATAAATCCCGAAAAGCGCCCCGCAGTAAAGGTATCCCGTACACACAAGGATCTTGTAAAGCGTCTTTTCGAGCTTGAGATCCCCGAGATATACGACGGAACCGTTGAGGTAAAGGCTATATCCAGAGAAGCAGGTTCAAGAACAAAGATCGCCGTATGCTCCAAGGATCCCAACGTTGATCCCGTAGGTGCGTGCATCGGTCCCAAGCGTTCAAGAATATCAAGGATCTCCGAGGAATTAAACGGCGAGAAGATCGATATTATTGTATATGATGAGGATCCCGCAGTATTTATCGCAAAGGCACTTGCTCCCGCAGAGGTAATCAAGGTAGAGCTTGCCGAGGGCGAAGAGAGAGCGTGCAGAGTCATCGTTCCAAACAATCAGCTTTCACTGGCAATCGGAAACAAGGGTCAGAATGCAAAGCTTGCGGCAAGACTTACAGGCTACAAGATAGACATTAACCCCGAGGTTTCCGTTTCCGCCGAAGAAAAGTCCGATGTTCAGGAAGCTGCTCCCGAAGCTGAAAATGTTCAGTCCGAGGAAGCTCCTGCGGAAGAATAAGCTATGGCAGGCGTAAGAAAGATCCCGATGCGAATGTGCCTCGGCTGCGGTGAGATGAAGCCCAAGAAGGAGCTTATCAGAGCGGTGAAGTCTCCCGAGGGAGAGATCTCTCTGGATCTTACGGGAAGAAAGCCCGGCAGAGGAGCATATCTTTGCAGATCGGAAGAATGTCTGCGGCTGGCAAGAAAGGGCAGAAAGCTTGAAAAGAGCTTTTCCTGCCGCATTGACGATGAGGTCTATGACCTTATGGAAAAGCAGCTTGCCGAAGAAAAATAACATTTATTATGCCATGGCGCATATGAATGAGGAAATATAAAATGAACAAGACGAAAATTTTCAACCTGCTCACAATTTGCAGAAAGGCAGCGAAGCTCACAATGGGCTTTGACGCTTCAAAGGAAGCGGTAATGACCGACAAGGCAAAGCTTGTATTGACAACAGCCGATATATCGCCCAAGACGGAAAAGGAGATACGCTTTTTTGCGGACAAGAAAAATGTTCCCGTGATAAAGACGGATATATCCATTGACGAAATGAATTTCGGTCTGGGAAAAAAGGTCGGTCTGATCGCAGTTTGTGACGAGGGTTTTTCCAAGAAACTGTCTGAGCTGACAGCCGAAGAATAAGCGGTGCGGCAGGATATAACGTATGGAGGTATACAGCCTATGAGTACAAAGCAGCAGTCAAAGGTAAAGATAACCGAGGTGGCAAAGGATCTGGGCGTCACCAAGGAAGAGCTTACCGAGCTGGTAAATAATGAATTCAAGACACAGAAGAAGCCCGCAGCAAGTCTGACGGCAGATGAAATGGTATTCGTTCTGGAGTATTATTCACAGAACAATCAGGTAAAGTCCTTTGATGAATATTTTGCGGCAAGAACAAAGCCCGCAGAGCAGCCCAAGGCTGAAAAGACCGAGGAAAAGAAGCCTGCTCCCAAGAAGCAGGAAAGAGCTGCGGAAGCAAAGAAGCCTGCCAAGGCGGAAACAACTGTCAAGGCAAAGGATAACAATAAGCAGGAGAATGCAAAGCCTATGCCCAAGAAGCAGGAAAACACCAAGCCTCAGAACAATGACAAGCCCCAGCAGAAGCCTGCTCCCAAGGCAGACAACAACGCAAAGAAGCCCGAGGCTCCCAAGCCCAAGGCAAATGCGGCAGAGAACAGAACTGTTCCCGGATATGAGCAGAAGTCCCAGCTGGAGCGCTTCAATCAGCAGGTCCAGAAGGCCGGCGAGCAGAAAAAGAAGCACGAGGAACGTGAAAAGGCTCAGGATAAGCGTCCTGAGCAGCAGAAGAAAAAGCAGACTCTCGACGTTAAGTTCGGCGAGGGCAAGGTCACTCAGCAGCATGTCCACACCGTTGATACAAGAGGAAGCTATGTTGAGATAGACAAGTACAACGAGAAGTACGACAACATCGACCCCACTCAGAACGGCGGCAAGCGCAGCAAGGACAATTTCTCCAACAAGAAGCAGAAGATCAATCAGAAGTCCGCTCAGAGAGGCAGACAGCAGTATTCCAGCAAGAAGGAAACAGAGGCTGAAAAGCTCCGCAGACTGGAGCTTGAGCGTGCAAGAAAGCAGCAGCTCAAGGTGCTTATCCCCGATGAGATCGTTGTTTCCGAGCTGGCTTCAAGACTTAAAGTCACAGCTACCGAGGTCATCAAGAAGCTCATGGGTCTGGGCGAGATGTGCACAATAAATCAGGTCATCGACTTTGACACCGCTTCACTGGTTGCCGAGGAGCTGGGCGCAAAGGTAGAAAAGGAAGTTATCCTTACTATCGAGGAGCGTCTTATCGACGATTCCGAGGATGACGGCGAGGGTGTTGAGAGAGCGCCCGTAGTTGTTGTTATGGGTCACGTTGACCACGGTAAAACATCACTGCTGGATAAGATCAGAAACGCAAATGTTACCGCTTCCGAAGCAGGCGGCATCACACAGCACATCGGTGCGTACAGAGTAAACTGCAACGGCAAGGATATCACATTCCTTGATACTCCCGGCCATGAGGCATTTACTTCAATGCGTGCAAGAGGTGCTTCGATCACTGATATCGCTATCCTTGTTGTTGCTGCGGACGACGGCATCATGCCCCAGACTATCGAGGCTATCAACCATGCCAAGGCAGCAAACGTATCCATTATCGTTGCTATCAACAAGATGGATAAGCCCGGCGCAAACCCCGATCACGTAAAGCAGCAGCTGACAGAACACAGCCTTGTTCCCGAGGAGTGGGGCGGCGATGTTATCTGCGTTCCCGTTTCCGCAAAGACAGGCGAGGGAATCGACGAGCTGCTTGAAAACGTTCTGCTGGTAGCAGAGGTCGCAGAGCTTAAAGCCAACCCCAACAGACTTGCAAAGGGTACTGTTGTTGAGGCAAGACTTGACAAGGGCAGAGGTCCTATCGCAACTGTTCTGGTACAGAACGGTACTCTCCACACAGGCGATATCATCATCGCAGGTACGGCTGTGGGCCGTGTAAGAGTCATGACCAACGATAAGGGTCAGACAGTTCAGGAGGCAGGTCCTTCCTATCCTGTTGAGATCACAGGTCTTGCGGAGGTTCCCGCAGCAGGCGATATCTTCAATGCGGTCGAGGACGAGCGCCTTGCAAGAGAGCTTGTTGAGCAGCGTAAGCACGAGGCTAAGCAGGAGCAGTTCAAGCAGTATCAGAAGGTAACGCTTGACAATCTGTTCAGCCAGATCGAGCAGGGCGAGATCAAGGAGCTTCCCATTATCGTCAAGGCTGACGTACAGGGCTCCGTTGAGGCAGTAAAGCAGTCTCTTGAAAAGCTTTCAAACGATGAGGTAAGAGTAAGAGTTATCCACGGCGGCGTAGGTGCTGTTTCCGAGAGTGATATCCTGCTTGCAAACGCATCGAATGCTATCATTGTCGGATTTAATGTACGTCCCGATCCCGTTGCGGAGGAAAATGCAAAGCGTGACGGCGTTGAGATCAAGCTTTACCGCATCATTTACGATGCGATCGAAGAGATCACAGCCGCTATGAAGGGTATGCTTGCTCCCAAGTTCAGAGAGGTTATACTCGGAAGAATCGAAGTAAGACAGGTATACAAGATATCCAACGTCGGCGCTGTTGCAGGTTCTTATGTGCTTAGCGGCAAGGTCACAAGAAATGCTCAGATACGTGTTGTACGTGACGGTATTGTTATCACCGAGGACAAAATGTCCAGCCTGAAGCGTTTCAAGGATGACGTTAAGGAGGTCGCTGAAGGCTACGAGTGCGGTATCACACTTGAAAAGTTCAACGACGTCAAGGTCGGCGATATCTATGAAGCATTCATCATGGAAGAATACAAGGCTGACTGATAAATTTTATAAAAGCGATCGCTGCGGATAAAATATATCCGCAGCATCATATAATATAAAAATAAGAAGCGACATAAAAATTCACGCTGCGGCGCATGGAAGGAGCATTGCATATGCCTAATTTTAAAAACAGACGTCTTTCCGAAGACATCAAAAGAGAAATATCAACTCTTATCCTTACGGAGATAAAAGACCCCAGAGTTACGGGAGGACTTGTTTCCGTTGTAAGGACGGAGCTTTCGGGAGATAATTCACACTGCAAGGTGTATATATCGAGCCTTGACGGCATCGAAGCCGCAAAATCTGCGGTAAAGGGTCTGGAAAGCGCAGGCTGGATAATCAAGAAGGCTGTTTCAAACAAGCTTCACCTGAAAAAGTGCCCCGAGCTTAAATTTATCGCCGATTCGTCTATCGAGCATTCGGCTGATATCGAGCGTATGCTGGAGAGCATAGCTTCCTCGGAAAGCGCTGCGGCTGATGAGGCTGACGGTGAAGAAGAGGAAACAGAGGAATAATTATCGGAAAGGAAGCGTATCATGCGGATCAATATGAACGAGGCTGCAAAGCTTATCAGAGAATGCGGCAATGCCGTTATCCTGCTTCATGAAAGTCCCGACGGCGACACCATGGGAAGCGGCTTTGCTCTTTGCAGAGCTTTGAGAAGCATCGGAAAAAAGGCAAATGTGCTTTGCTCCGACGAGCTGCCTCCGAAATTTTCATTTTTGTATGACTGGTACGGTCCGCAGGAGTTTGAGCCTGAAACGGTGATAGCTGCGGATATCGCAGACAAAAAGCTTATGGGCAGTTATAATGAGATATACGGCGATAAGGTGCAGCTTTGCGTGGATCATCATATATCCAACACAGGCTATGCCGAAAAGCTGCTGCTGGGCGAAAGGTCTGCGGCTGCCTGCGAGGTGGTGTACAGTCTGCTGAAAGCGGCGGATATAGCTGTTGACGATACTATGGCTATGTGTCTTTATACGGGAATTGCCACGGACACAGGCTGCTTCAAATTTGAAAATGTCACCTCGGAGACCCACAGGATCGTTTCTGAGCTGTATAATTACGATGTTCCTTTTGCGAAGATAAACCGTCATGTTTTTGACATCAAGAGCAGGGGCAGGATAATGGCGGAGCAGCTTGTCATGTCGGGACTGGAAATGCACTGCGGCGGAAAATGCGCCGTTGCTGCGGTTACGGGAGATATGATAACTGCCGCAGGGCTTACGTCGGACGATTTCGACGGCATAGCTTCGCTGCCCATGCAGATCGAGGGCGTTGAGATCGGCATTACGATAAAGGAGAAGAACGGCGGCGGATATAAGGTCTCCGTCCGTTCTGCGGAGTATGCCAATGTTTCCGCTCTCTGCGCAAAATTCGGCGGCGGCGGACATATCCGTGCTGCCGGATGCGCTCTGGACGGAACTTTGGAGGACGTGAAAAAACGCCTTGCCGAGGCGGCTGCGGAGGCTTTGACCGATGGAGCTTAACGGAATAATCTGTATGTATAAGCCGAAAGGCTTCACTTCCTTTGATGTTATCGCAAAAATGCGGGGCATTCTGAAAATGAAGCGTCTCGGTCACGCAGGTACCCTTGATCCTATGGCGGAGGGAGTGCTGCCTGTTTTTGCAGGCAGGGCTACCATGGCGTGCGATATGCTTTCCGACCATGACAAGGTGTACAGAGGCGGCTTTAAGCTGGGGATAGATACCGATACTCAGGATATCACGGGAAAGGTGCTTTCCGAAAAGGAGGTACATATTTCCGAGGCGGAGATACTGTCCGTTCTGGATTCTTTCAGAGGGGATATAATGCAGATACCGCCCATGTATTCGGCAGTTTCGGTGAACGGTCAGCGGCTTTATGATCTGGCACGGAAAAATATCACGGTGGACAGAGAGCCGCGCCCCATAACGGTATATTCGCTGGAGCTTGTTTCC
Source organism: uncultured Oscillospiraceae bacterium (assembly GCA_934464775.1). Lineage (GTDB taxonomy): Bacteria > Bacillota > Clostridia > Oscillospirales > Ruminococcaceae > RGIG4694. The sequence continues at coordinate 49,101 of CAKSKG010000007.1, read as the reverse complement.
TACGATGAAGCCGCAGGGGAGGGCGTTCTGGAAATTTCCTGCTCAAAGGGAACGTATATAAGAACCCTTATCAGCGATATCGGAAATGCGCTGGGCACGGGAGCGGCTATGACGTCTCTTGTCCGCACGAAAGCCTGCGGATTTTCCCTTGACGAATGCACGGATTTTGCGGCTTTGCAGAAGGAAGCTGATGGAGACGGCAATTTTGCACGATTTGCAATGCCTATCGAAAAGGTGTTTTCCTATCTGCCAGAGATAAGGCTCATGCCCTTTGAGGAGCGGCTTTACCGCAACGGCATCAAGCTGGATACAAAGCGTATCGGCAGCAATGCGGCGGCAGGACGTGTCCGTGTATATGGTGCGGAGGGCTTTATCGGAACGGCTGATATCGAGCCGGAAACGGGCATCATCAAGGTGGGAAAGACCTTTGTGCTGCCTGTGAATGAGCAGAGGTATGACGGAAAATATTCCGTTGCGCTGGGACTGTTTGACGGAGTTCATAAGGGACACCGTGCGGTCATAGCCGCCGCTGTTAAAAAGGCGGAGGAAAACGGTCTGAAAACCGCTGTCTTTACCTTTGACACCGCTACGGTATCTTCAAAGGATATCAGCGGCAGCTGCATAATAAGCGAAGCCGAAAAGGAGCGCCGCTTAAAGGAATGCGGAGCTGAATTTGTGTATTCCCCGAATTTTGCGGATATAAAGGATATGTCCGCCGAGGAGTTTGTCAGGGATATCGCTGTAAAGCGCATGAGGGCTGCGGAGCTTGTCTGCGGCGAGGATTTCAGATTCGGAAAGGGCGCAGTATGCGGCGTGGACGAGCTGAAAGAGATATGCGGACAGTACGGCTGCGGACTTACGGTAGTTCCCGTTGTACCCGATGAAAACGGCGAGAAGATATCCTCGGGGCGGATAAGAAAGCTTATCGCAGAGGGAAATGTCGGGCTTGCATCGCAGCTGATGTGCGGCGATATCGTTGTGGATATGCCCGTTATTTCTGGCAACAGGCTGGGAAGAACTATCGGTATCCCTACCGTGAACCAGCATTTTCCCGATGAACAGCAGCCTCCGAGATTCGGAGTATATGCTTCGGAAATTTACATCGACGGCAAAAAATATCACGGAATATCAAATATCGGCGTAAAGCCGACGGTAACGGACAGCGGAGCTGTTTTGTGCGAGACGAACATATTTGATTTTTCGGGAGATATCTACGGAATGAATATAAGAGTTGTTCTGCTGGGCTTTGTCCGCAGCGAAAAGAAATTTTCGGGGCTGGACGAGCTTAAAGCGCAGATCAATTCTGATATAGAAAACATAAAAAAATCATTTGAAATATAATCGGAGTGATAAAAATGAACACAGAGAAGCGTGTAAGAACCAGATTTGCACCCAGCCCCACAGGCTATATGCATATCGGAAATTTAAGAACTGCTATCTACACATATCTTATTGCAAAGAAGTACCACGGCGACTTTATCCTTCGTATCGAGGACACAGACCAGGGCAGATATGTTGAGGGCGCTGTTGAGAAGATATACGATACTCTTCGTGTATGCGGTCTTAACTGGGACGAGGGTCCCGATATCGGCGGTCCCGTAGGTCCTTATGTTCAGTCTGAAAGAATGAGCATCTTCAAGGAATATGCCGAAAAGCTGGTGCAGAGCGGCCATGCATATTACTGCTTCTGCACACAGGAAAGAATAGACGAGATGCACCGTCAGCAGAAGGAGGCTAAAGTCTCCAATATGATGTATGACCGTCACTGCCGTGATCTTCCCAAGGAAGAGGTTGACAGACTGCTTGCCGAGGGTAAGCCCTATGTTATCAGACAGAAGATACCTCTTGAGGGAACGACCACATTCCACGATATCCTTTACGGTGATATCACTGTTGAGAACAGTACTCTTGACGATCAGATCCTCCTTAAAGCGGACGGAATGCCCACATATAACTTTGCAAACGTTGTTGACGATCACCTTATGGGCATCACTCACGTTGTAAGAGGAAACGAGTATCTTTCCTCAACTCCCAAGTATAATCTGCTTTATGAGGCATTCGGCTGGGAGATACCCGAGTATATCCATGTTGAGCATATCATGCGTGATGCAACACATAAGCTTTCAAAGCGTGACGGCGACGCATACTTCGGAGATTTCGTGGAAAAGGGCTACCTTGTTCCCGCTATCATGAACTATATCGCACTGCTGGGCTGGGCTCCTAAGGGCGAAAATGAGATATTCACACTGGACGAGCTGGTAAATGAGTTCGATATCAGCGGACTTTCCAAGTCTCCCGCAGTGTTTGACCCCGCAAAGATGACAGCTATCAATGCCGAGTATATCAGAAGAATGTCCCATGAGGACTTTAAGAAAGCGGCTATGCCTTATATCAGACAGACCGTAAAGCGTGAGGACGCAGACTTCGATACACTCCTTGAAGCACTTCAGCCCAGAACAGAGCTGCTTACGGAGATACCCGAAAAGGTAGATTTCATTGATGCGGTTCCCGAGTACAGCGATGAGCTTTACTTCAATAAGAAGATGAAAACAAATGCCGAGACGGGACTTGAAGCTCTGAAAATGATACTTCCCGTGCTGGAAAGCGTTGAGGATTGGAATGCCGAGAGCGTTCATACAGCGCTTTTTGCCGAGATCGAGAAGCAGGGCGTTAAGAATGGCTGGATGCTGTGGCCTCTGAGAGTTGCACTTTCGGGTAAGGCAATGACTCCCGGCGGCGGTGTTGAGCTGTGTGCGGTGCTGGGTAAGGACGAAAGCGTAAAGCGTGTAAAGGCGGCAATCGAAAAGCTGACAAAGTGAGAAACAGCAGGGAGTAAATAGGGTATAAAAAGTTTGGTCAGGCTTTTTAAAGCTTGCAGCTCTCCGCAGAGTGCGAAACTCCCAACTGTCCGCAGGACAGTATCGCCGACAAATGCGGAGCATTGCGAGGCTTTTTATACTTTTGTATAGTATATAGCATTAATCAGCAGTACATTATTTTAACAGCAAAGCAGTGAAAGTAGACGAAAATTGCGGAAAATGTGAGTGTTTTTCGTGGATTTCGTCATGCTGTCACTGTTTCATCACATTAAATTGATATTATAATCAAGACGTTGTGCGGCAAACCGCACGGCAGAGACTTTTATTCATTCAATGTCGGCTGTGACAGTTCGTCTTTTGCAGCCCGGAAAGGAAGAATAAGCAAATGATCGAGGTCAAAAACCTTACCAAGCAGTACGGCGCCAAAAAAGCTGTGGATAACCTTTCGTTCACGGTGAATGACGGCGAGATACTGGGATTTCTCGGACCTAACGGAGCAGGAAAGTCCACTACCATGAATATCCTTACGGGATATATCTCGGCAACGGACGGACAGGCTCTCATCAACGGAACAGATATTCTTGACAATCCCACCGAGGCGAAGAAGAACATCGGATATCTTCCGGAGCTTCCCCCTCTTTATCTTGACATGACGGTTAAGGATTACCTTAACTTTATCTATGACCTGAAAAAATGTAAGCTCCCCAGACAGGCACATCTTGAAGATGTGTGCAGACTCGTGATGATAACAGATGTTTATGACAGAGTTATCAAGCATCTTTCAAAGGGCTATAAGCAGCGTGTGGGAATGGCGCAGGCGCTTATCGGCAATCCACCGATACTTATTCTGGACGAGCCTACCGTCGGACTTGACCCCAAGCAGATACTTGAAATAAGAACACTTATCAAAAAGCTGGGCAAGAGACATACGGTCATTCTTTCGTCCCATATCCTTTCGGAGATACAGGCTGTCTGCGACAGGATCGTTATTATCAATAAGGGTAAGATCGCAGCGGACGATACTCCCGAAAACCTTACAAAGAAGCTTTCCGACGATCACCGCCTTGTTGTAAGAATAGACGGAGCGAGAGAGGAAGTTCTCAAGGTCATCAAGGGCATAAACGGCGTTATTTCGGTAAATGCCGATATGCAGCGTGAACCCGGCACATTCGATTATGAGATCGAGTCGGAAGAGGATACCGATATCCGCCGTGAGCTTTTCAAGAGAGTTGCCGCAAGAAACTGGTCCATTCTTTCAATGAAGACCAACGAGCTTTCGCTTGAGGATATCTTCCTGAAGATAACAATGGGCAGCGATGTTACCATCGGCAAGACAGCCAAGAAGGTAACGGAAGAGGATTCAAAGGCAATGCATGAAATGGTTGACAATGCAGTTGCCGCCGCAACGGTTGCGGAAATGAACAAAAAGGCTTCCGCTTCGGAAGAATCTGACGGAGGTGATATGTAATGGGCGCTATTTTCAAACGTGAAATGAAGGCGTATTTCACATCGCCTATTGCTTATATTTATATTGCTGTATTCTATGTTTATACGGGAATGTATTTCGTAAGCTCGAATATTTATTCGGCAACGACGGATATGACCTATGTTTTCTCGGGAGTTTTCACACTTATGATGATAATGCTCCCGCTGCTGACAATGCGTCTTATGTCCGAGGAAAAGAAGCAGAAAACAGATCAGTGTCTGCTGACTGCTCCCGTTAATCTTGCCGAGATCGTAATGGGCAAGTTCTTTGCCGCACTTTGCGTTTTCCTTATCGGAATGGCAATTTATATACCTTATGTGCTGGTGCTTTATAAGCTGGCAGGAACTGTTGCATGGGCGACTGTTCTGGGCAATATGCTTGCTCTGCTGCTGCTGGGCGCAAGCTTCATATCTATCGGAATGTTCGTTTCAAGCCTTACTGAAAATCAGATCGTTTCGGCTATCGCAAGCTTCATTCTTATCATGCTGCTTTATATGATAGATGTTCTTGCAAGAAGCGTATCTGTTGAGTGGCTCAAGAACATCATGACTTCCCTCGGCTTTTACAACAAATATTATGAATTTACCAACGGCATCATCAATATCCCAAGCATCGTATTCTTTTTAAGTGCAATATTTATCTTCAATTTCCTGACGGTAAGAGTGCTTGAAAAGCGCCGTTGGGGCTGATGAACTGCGGTATCAATGCATATCCCGATTCGGAAAGGATTGAATTATAAATGAGTAAAAAGAAGAACAACTCTTCGGAAATTACTGAAAATACAGCTTCCGAGAGCGTTTCCGAGGAAAGCAAGGCTGCCGATAACATGGCAGAGGAAAAGCCTGCCGTTCTCTCTGCCGAGGAGCAGGAAAAGGCAGAAAAGAAACGCATCAGACGCAGAAAAATGAAGTACGGCGGCGCCGCAACGGCTGTTACTGTGGTAGTTATCGCAGTAGTTGTGCTGGTGAATGTGGTGCTGGGCGTTCTCTCCGACAGAATAAATATGAGCGTGGATATCACTCCCAACGGTACATTTGAGATCTCTCAGGAAACAATTGATTATCTTGCAACGGTGAACGAGCCTGTTGAGATCGTTTGTATGTCCGATGAGCTGGAATTTTCCACATCAAACTATGTATACTTCAAGCAGGCTTATGAGGTTCTGAAAAAGTATACTATCTACTCCGACAACATTTCCCTTAAATTTGTTGATATGACAAAGGATCCTACTTATGCAAATAAGTATTCCGAGCTTTACAAGGGCAATATCTCCGAGTACAGCATCGTTGTTTCAACAGACAAGAGAATAAAGGTAATCAGCATTCAGGACCTTTACAATGTTGAAATGGACTACAACACATACTCCCAGAAGATCACATCTTCAAAGGCAGAGCAGGAGCTTACCTCCGCTATCATGTATGTAACAGACCCCGCTCCTCTGAACGCAGTTATGTTCAATTCGGAGACAGGCGGCTCATGCTATGACAATGTATATGATATGCTGGTTTCCAACGGCTATAACGTAAGCGAGATCAATCCTCTTGTTGACGAGATCCCCGAGGATACAGATATCATCGCTATCTGCGCTCCCACAAACGATTATGATGAGGAAACCGTTCAGAAGATCTATGACTTCCTTGACAACGGCGGTCAGCTGGGCAAAAACCTTATCTATGTTGCGGATTATACTCAGAACAGCACAACAAACATTGATTCTCTCCTTGCAGAGTGGGGAATCAAGATCGGTGACGGCGTTGTGGGTGATTCCAATACGAGCAACACCGCAAGCTCCAGCCAGTTCGTTATCGGCAACTATATCAATACGGAAGAGGACAACTATTACGATGACAACGTATCCGATACATCTCTTCCCGTTCTTTCCTACTATTCACGTCCTATCGAACTGCTCTTTGACCAGAAGGACAACCGCCTGACCTATCCTCTTGTTACAACAGACGATACAGCCTTTGTTTACACCGAGGATATGCAGTCTGAAGTTGAAAACGGCACATTCGATCCCGAAACAGGCTCCTATACAACAATGGCTGTTGCAAGAAAGTATGTTTTCAACAGCGATAACGAGGCTGTTTACAGCAGCGTGCTGGCAGTGGGTTCATCTTATATGCTGGACAGCAGCATCACAGGCGCAACCTATTACAATAACGGTGATTATTTCATCTCCGCACTCAATACTCTTACAGGCAAGACTTCGGGCATAAGCATTGTTGCAAAGGATCTTACATCAACTACATTTGATATGGATCAGGCAACATACAACACCTGCTTCATAGTATTTGTTATCCTTATTCCTCTTGCAGTGCTTGTTATCGGTATTGTGGTTTATGTCAGAAGGAGACACAAGTAATGACAAAGAAAACAAAAGGGATCATCATCGGCGGCAGTGCTGCGGTGATACTGCTTGCAGGCGCACTTGTTGCGCTGAAGCTCACCGAGCCTGCTTCCGAGGAAGAAGATAATCTTGCTTCAACATCGGATTCTGCGTCAAGCTCCGAATCAAGGCTGCTTTATGACAAGAATCCCTCCGATATTGCAAAGGTGACGATAACCAACGAAAAGGGAACTCTTGATGTTGAACGCTATGCCGATGATTTTTGGACTATACCCGATGTCAGCGGTCTGCCGCTGAATTATACGGCTATACAGGGAATAATTGACGAGTGTGCTTCGGTAACGGCAAAGCAGACAGTTGTTGAGTCCGCAGACGATATCTCGATCTACGGACTGGATTCTCCCACAATAACTGCGGAGATAACCTTTGACGGCACAAACGCTTCCGAGAAAAAGCTTATCATCGGCGATGAAACTCCCAAAAGCGGCTCCTATTATTTCATGATAGAGGGCAACGAAACGGTTTATACTATCGCATCAAGTGCGATAACATACCTTTCCTATGACGAATTCGACTGCATCAACAAGGTGCTGTATGCAGATGTGACCGATGACGACACCGAGGACGATTATGACCCCAAGAAGATCAACTCTATCGTTATCAGCAGAAAGGATATCGACTATGATATCAGGCTGATATATGATGTCCGTCAGGACGATGAGAATGCCATAACCGGAAATTCCTCGACCCATATCATGGTGGATCCCGTTGAGCTGGATCTTAATCCCGACAACTGCGACAGCGTGCTGAACGGCGTATTCGGACTTACCGCTGACGGAGTGGCTGTTGCCGCACCGACGGACGAACAGCTGGAGGAATACGGTCTGAAGGATCCCTTCGGAACAGTTGATTTCGACATAAACGCAGGTGCTTTCAAGCTTTATATCGGCAATCCCGTATATGATGAAAACAACAAAAAGACAGGCTATTACTGCATGGCTGACGGTGTTGATATAATTTATACGCTCAATACAGATAATATCCCGTGGGCGGAAGTGATGCCTATGGATATCACAATGACAATGGTAACATCGAATTATATCTATTCCGTAACGGCTCTTGACCTTGATGTTGAGGGCAGCAAGACCCACTTTGACGTTGAAAGCGACGAGGACAACAACCTTACGCTGACAATGGACGGCACAGCATATGAAGATGCTGCAAAGTTCAAGACGTTCTATCAGTACATTCTCCGTGCCCCTGCCGAGGAGCTTTATCTGGAGGAGAATGATGAGCCTGCAAGGATCACGATGACTATCACCACCGAATACGGTGAGGACGTTATCGAATTCATCACTGCGGAAAACAGAATGTCGGTTATCCGTCTTAACGGAAGAACAAGCTTCAGATGCCGCACATCTTATGTTGACAGACTTGCGGAGAACATCGAAAATCTGAAGAACGGAAATGACATTATCGAGTCATGGTAATATTATTAACCGCACTTTGATTCGACCCAATTCTCAGGAAATATATGGTATAATTGATTTGTTTTCGGAAACAGAAAAGGGAAGCGCCGTCTTAATAATAAGAAAGGCGGCAGCTCCCGACGATCAAGTTCGACAAAATTATATTGTCTGAAAATTCTTCACAAAAAATATAAAAATATTTGAAAAAACTCTTGCATTTTGTAGAAAGAAATGTTATAATATTTATTGTGAAGATATTATTAACAGTATTATCGTTCAGATTCAGACAGTTAAATTCAGAGTTAGGAGGAATAGGCAGTGAGTGATGCAATGACAGAGAACAAGGATAAGTTCTTTTCCTATAAGGGCTATCCGCTGGTTCGCAAGGGCGATGAGATTTACTACGGTAATATGTATGACAGTACAGTTATTATGATGCAGATCCTCGAAAAGACCAAGGTAGGGAGCCTTGAGGTCGCAAGCAGGATCAGAATATATCAGATGAAAACCGATGAAAAGCTTTCGCCTGTTCAGGCAATCGTTAAGCAGAGTGAGAAGAACAGCCTTTACGAGGCAATGGATATTGCGTATGTATGGCTTTCACGTCAGGCTGCTGAATAAAAAATACAATTTTCAGCCGATCGGACCTGTTGGTTCGGTCGGCTGTTTTTCGGAAAGGTGAGTATGGAAAAGTTTCAGCACGGCGGGGATATTTATACAAGAAAGATAAGGTATGATTTTTCGGCAAACATTTCTCCTTTGGGAATGCCTGAGGAGGCAGAGCAGGCGCTGATCAAAAGCGTGGGGCTGTTTGAGCATTATCCCGACCCAGACTGCACGGCTCTGCGGAAGGCGATAGCTGCGAAATACGGCTGTAATGCGGAGGATATCATCTGCGGAAACGGCGCTTCGGAGCTTATTTATGCATCGGTGCTGGCATTTGCGCCGAAAAAAGCGCTGCTTATTGCTCCCTGCTTTTCGGAGTATGAGCGTGCGCTGGAGAGTGTGGGCTGTGAGATCGAATATTTTTATCTTTCGGAGGACATCGGCTTTGAGCTGAATGAAGATATCCTGAATTATCTCACAAGTGATATTGATATGTTTATTTTCGGCAGCCCAAACAATCCCACGGGCAGACTTGTGAGCGACAGGATAATGAAGCTGATAGCCGAAAAATGCAGTGAAAACGGCATTGCGGTAATGGCGGATCAGTGCTTTATCGAGTTTGCGCAGAATTGGAAGGAATATTCCGCATATAAGTACCCGAACGTGATGCTGCTGAATGCGTTCACGAAAATTTACGCCATGGCAGGGCTGCGGCTGGGATATATGATATGCCGCGATAATGCGGCAAATTCGCTGATAAGGAGCAAAATCCCATGCTGGAGCGTGTCTCTTCCTGCGCAGGTGTGCGGTGAAGCGGCGCTTTCGGCGGCAGGATACAAAGAAAAAGTCCGCAGTCTTACCGAATGCGGACGTGAGTTCCTTATGAAAAGTTTTGATGATCTGGGAATAAAATACTATCCGAGCGATGTGAATTTCATACTGTTTCGTTCGGAGCTGCCACTTGACAAGCTGCTGCTGAATGACGGAATTGCCATAAGAAGCTGCGACAATTACGTGGGGCTGGAAAAAGGATATTTCCGCATTGCAGTCCGCAGTCGGGAAGAAAATGAGTATCTGATCGGCTGTATCGGGAAATATTACAAGTGAAACTTTTTCTTAACTTCCGTTCCCGTGTTCCTGCCCATAAACAAAAGCATGGAAAAGATGCTTAGAACGCTGAGAGACGAGCATATCAGTGACGGCAGCTCCACGGTAACTATTCCGCGTGTCACAAGGATAAATGGGACGATGCCGTATATCGCTTCAAGAAAAACGTAGATAAGATATTCCTGCGGCTTGTATTTCATCACCAGTGAAATTATAATTGATGCAATAACAGCACTTCCGCAGAGTATGGGCAGGACGAAATTCACAGACCACCTGTGCCAGCCTGTGTTTACGTCCCAGGCTATGCATATGGGGGTTATCAGCAGAAGCTCCCAGATGATATTTTTCAGTATTCGCTTTCTGTACCATATAGCGACAGTTCCCGCAGCCCATGCGCAAAGCGCCGCAAGGCATACCACCGCACACCATTTTACATCGGGATTCACAAGCTCGTTTATCACATATGATATCACACAAATAGCGATCACGGCGAATGTCATTATCCTGAACACAAGATTCCTGCTGTATTTTGGCGGCGGAATGACAGGGTAGCGCTCGTTCTGCGGCTCGGGTTCACCGCTCAGGCGGTGCTGGCAGAGGGGGCAGCATTTTTTGCTTCCGTTCACCGAAACGCCGCATTTCTGACAAAACTGCATTTTATCGCTCCTTTCGGAATTGCATTAGTCTTTTTTCTTTCTGATGCGCTGTTTCTGAATGCGCATTCCGTTTTCGCAGGGCACAAGCAGCCCATTATCATTGCAGTAGCTTCGCATATGCTCGTAGCATTTCATTGCGTCCAGACTGTCGGAAAGTCCGCGGTGCGCCACTTCTTGGGATATTCCGAAGTGCCTTATAAGCGTCGAAAGCTTGTGGTCGGGCAGGTCGGGGAAGAGGTTGCGGCTTATCCGCAGTGTGTCCGCAAAATCGTTTGTCAGGGGCATTCCAAGATGCAGCAGCATTGAATCGTAAAGAAAATTCACGTCGAAGTTCACGTTCTGACCGACGATAAACGAATTTCCCAGGAAATCCGAGAAGTCGGCAAGCGCTTCGGGCGCAGAGGGCGCATCTGCCACATCGGCATTTGTGATGCCCGTAAGCTCGGTGATAAAGGGTGAAATGCGCACGGTGGGACGGATAAGCGTTTCAAATTCCTCCGTGGGCTCGCCGTTTTTTATATGTACAGCGCCGATCTCGATTATCTCGCTGTCGTCATAAAGTCCCGTTGTTTCAATGTCCAGTGCCACATAATCGTCGGCAAAGACAAGCAGACTGCTGCCTTTGAATTCTCTTGTTGATCTTGCCATAGCGGTTTTCCTTTGCATAATCGTTGTTTCTTTAATTATACCACGGCAGGCACTTAAAATCAAGCGCAAAATAAAGGTATGCTTTCGGTCGGAAAGCATACCTTTATTTGTGATATTTCAGCCGCAGTCCCATGTGTAAAGCACGTTGTCAAAATTTTCGGCGGCAAGGTCTTCGGGAGTGATAAAAAAGTTCGCAATGCCCATGTCACCCCACATGATGTCATTGTCCAAATCGGAGTCGATCTGCATCAGCATAATTGTTTTGCTCTGCTGATCTTTATTGCAGCTTCTTGGATCATTCTGAGTAAAATGGGGATATCCGCCCATGCAGGTCCCTTCATTGATAAGAACATCGTACATATCTTCAAGGGTATGTTCGCTGCCGAAATAGGATTCGTTCATAAGATATGTATACTTGATGCTTTCACCTGTAATATTATTGTATGCTTTTATAAATTCATTTTCAAATCTGAAATCGGCCGCAGTAATCTTGCACATTTCCGTGCGGCGTGGCTTCAGCAGAAATTCGCCGCTGAACGGGAATGTGTCTGTGTCATTATTAAATGACGGGATATCCTCCGCCGACATAAGCTGCGATTTATCCTTAATGATATTTTTATGATAGATGACCTTAAAGCCGCTTCTGTCATTGTAATTATCAAAACCAATGCCGTATGCACTGTCAACTGCGATAAAAAATTGCAGCATTCCGCCGTGAGGAAAATTCCTGACGTGAACAAGCTCGTCAAGGTTCAGCTGTGCCAGAAGTTTAAGCGGCTGACCTGCGTGTTTTCCGCTGCCTGTGGGATATGTAAAGTCCTTCGGCATATAAGGCGTGCCGCCCAGTTTGCTGTCGAACACAGTGGTTTCGGCACGAATCGTATCAAAATGCAGCATCGGCAGCGGCTTATACATCGCATTTATGTGATCGACGATATCCTTTTTCAGATCAATGAAGATAGTATCGGACTTTTCATGCACGGCAGGCTTTTGCGGCTCCTGCCGGTTCGGAGTAATATTTTCAACGCTGTCGGTGTTCTGCTGAGAGCTTTTCTGCTTCTTTATTCTTAAAGCAATGAGAGCAGCTCCGCCTGCAAGTCCCACTATCGTGCCGATAATATCGGCTTTCAGATCTATTGAATCCATAGTTCTGCCCATACCGATATCTCTTATAAGAAGTATCAGTGCAATAATTCCTATCAGAACGAACACTCCGCCGATGCCTAATTTCTTATAGATCAGCCGTGCAAGACCTCTGTACCCCATAATCTATCCTCCGTAATATTCATTTAATATATAAATAATACAATATTTCTTAAAAAATGTCAATAGAAAAGCGCCGAAAATATATTTTCCGACGCTTTTTATTATTTTGCGATAAGCTCCTCAAACCGTTTCGGTTCCATTGGCTTGTAGAAATAGTAGCCCTGTACTGTGTCACAGCCGCTTTCGTTGAGGAAATGCACCTGAAATTCGTTTTCGATGCCCTCCGAAACAACTGTCAGATTCAGCTTGTGCGCAAGGGTGATTATGGAAGAAATAACTGCCTTGTCCTTGTCGCTAAGCCTGTGGTTCATGAAGAATCCGCCGTCAACCTTGAGTACGTCAACAGGCAGCATGGTTATAAGATTCAGAGTTGAGAAGCCTGTGCCGAAATCATCGACCGATATCTGGAAGCCGTAGCCGCGAAGCACCTTAACGATGTCGATAATGTGGTTGATGTTGCTGGAAAACATACTCTCGGTGATCTCCAGCTCAACATATTTGTGGTCGATGCCGTAGCTGTTTATCAGCTCTTCGATCTTTTGTGGGAAGCCGTCCCCGAGGAAATGCCGCCTTGAAACGTTCACCGATATAACGGGAACATCAATGCCCTCCGCCTGCCACTTTTTGATATCCTCAAATACCTGACGGTATATCTCAAAGTCCATTTCGCAGATGAAGCCGTTTTCTTCAAAGACGGGAACGAAGCTGCCCGGGGAGATGATCTGACCGTCCGGACGGATCCACCTTACCAGTGCTTCCGCACCGACGATCTTTCCGTCGGAAAGACGCACCTTCGGCTGATAATACACCTTGAATTCGTGATTGTTCAGCGCCTCGTTCATGATGCTTTCGATGTCCTTGCGGCGCTCGGCATCACGGTCCATGTCCTGATCGTAGACGGCAAGACGGTTTTCCAAATGTACGGCATCGCTGCCCAGAGATTTTCTTGCGGCTCTTGCCTTGTCCACAGCGGCGTTGAGGGAATTGTCGTTTTCGGTCAGCACGTAATATCCCGCAAGAAATGTGACGGACATACCGCACAGCGAGAAAATGTCTGCCGAAGCCGAGTCCATAAGCTTCTTCACCCGTGAAGCAATGTCTGCCGAATCTTTGTATTTCAGCAGCATGAGGAACTTTCCTCCGCCCCAGCGGCAGCCGTATTCGCCGTCCTCCAGCATAACTTTGAGCTTTTCGGCAAATTCGGTAAGGATAAGGTTTCCTATTCTCAGACCGTTTTTCTCGTTTATGCTTCTGAATTTATCAATACTGATTCCAACCACCGCATACGGCGTTGTTCCTGCGATTATTTTTCCTGCATCGGCGCTGAAACGCTCAAATGTGAGCAGACCCGTCAGGGTGTCTTTAGAGTTGACTCGCTCGATGAAATTGGTGATATCGTTGATGCAGACGAGATAATTCTCGTCATTTGAATCGGGCTTGCGGATCCGTGAAACGGTGAAGCCGAACCATTTGTTGTACTTTTCGTTGTAGGATTCCAGCTCCGCACGCTGCCTGCCGTCCTTCATAAGCAGAGCGGGACATTTTTTGCATGGCTTGTCGCAGCCCATTATCGACTTGTAGCATTTCTTGCCCACTTCAATGTCGGGGAAGCTGTTGATCGCATAGATGCTTGTGTAGGTGATATCAAATGTGTTGGGATCTATTGCATAAGCCGTAAGCTGCTGGTTGTCAAGCACAGCCGATGTGTAATAGTTGGCATAATCCAGCTTTTCGCTGCTCTTGAATTTGATAAGATAAGCTGAAAACATTTTCGTGATCGTGCTCAGTGCGGAGACTTCTTCCTCCGACCAGCCTGCGCCGTTGGCCTCACGGACATAGCTGATGATGCCTACCATATCTGCGCCGTCGAAGAACGGGAATCTGATAAAAGCGCTTATGCCGTAGCGGCGCATTATGCTTTTTCTCTGCTCGGAAACGGGATCGGAAAGGGTTATGCTGTAATACTCGTTTTCAAGAAAATATTTTTCGATCGTTTTCCATGAGGTTCTGTAAAACTCCACAAAGTCGGGAGCTATGGGTTTTATATCGGTATTGTACCATTGATTTGTGATTTTTATTTTGCCGAACGGGTCTTTTTCCGAAATATAGATAGAATCAAGACCGTAGTATTTTCCAAGCTCGGGGAAGATATACTTTGCTGCCTCCTGCGGATCGGAGCAGCGGTTGAACGTATCGAAAAGATAATCAAATATCTTCCGCTCGCTGTCCTTCAGCTGATAAACGTGAGACTGCTCTTCGCTGTCGGAATAATTTTTGGTAACGGTTTCGCCCGGCTCGGAGCCGCTTTCAATGGAATGGGTAAAGACCTCAAAATTCTTGTCGGTGCTGCGCTTGACGTGATAAAGCGTCATGTCGGCACGCTTGAAAAGTTCATCAAAATTGATGTTCCCGCTGAATACGGAGCAGCCTGCACTTACGTGGAAGTTTCCGCCTCTGGGGAAGTTGTAAAAATTGAATCTGCCATTTATTGTTCTGAAAAAGCTTTGTGGATCCTCGTCCTTTTTCAGCATTTTCAGCACGATGAATTCATCTCCGCCCAGTCTGCCCGAAACATCGTTGTCCGAGATGCTCACGGAGATTATCTTTGCAAAGGTCTCAATGACATAATCGCCGTAGATCCGTCCCCAGCGTTCATTTATAGCTTTAAAATTATCAATATCGAATATATACAGCGCAGGCTTCATATCCATTGAATGGCTGCGAAGCTTTTTTGCGGCTGCAAATATGGCATGATCCCGAACAAGCAGTCCCGTCAGAGGATCAAGCTCGTCCGAATTGTTCTGCGTCGGAAGATACTCGTCCGTCACATCGGCAGTGCTGCCCACAATGCAGAAAGGCACGCCGTTATCATCGCATACGGCATGACCGATGTATCTGAGCCAATGCAGGTTGTAATCATCGTCATAGGAGCGGATATCGTATCTTATATCGTCTTTGCCGCTGTCGAGAGCATCGCAGAAATCATTGAAAACAGCGGTATCCTCGGGGTAAAGAATGTTATATCCGATATATGTTTCACGGAAATTTATCAAAGGTGATAGATCATCGCTGTAACGCCCGTTGAGTTTTTTGAACTGATACATCGTCTTTTCGGCGATGTCATATTTCCATATCCCGGACTTCACGCAGTCGGAAGCAATGGCAAACTTTGTCTTTTCCGTTTTGAGCGAAAGAGAAAGTTCTTTGATCTTGTTATCTGTGCTGTTACAGTGAGTATCGTTTTTGTTATTCAGATCGTTTGCCATAAAGTCACCATGCTTATCGTAAGCATGAGTCCTCCTCTCCTGAGTCGTTTTGATTCGGACAATACAGTCCATATATATTCATTATAGTTATTATAGCACAAAAAACAACTGCTGTCAACCGCCCAATCTATTAATTTTAACAATTTCTTAATTTGCAGCCTGAATAACTCCTCCGCCGAAAACAATGTCACCGTCATAGAAAACGCACGCCTGACCTTTTGCGGGGGCACGGACTGGATCGTCAAACTCGATTTTTGTAAGACCGTTTTCCTCGGGATAGAGGGTGGCAGACTGCTCCTTTGCGGTGTATCTTGCCTTTGCGGTGACACGGACAGGCTCGGTGAGCTTTTCAACGGCTATCAGGTTCACGTCACGGAGCAGCAGCGTTTTATGCATAAGCTCCTCCGAGCTGCCGAGGGTCACGGTGTTTTCATCGGCATTTTTGTCAGTCACGAAAACAGGCTTGCCGAATGTGACGCCCAAGCCTCTGCGCTGTCCAACGGTATAATTGATTATGCCGCTGTGAGTTCCCAGCTTTGAGCCGTCGGAGGCGATAAAGTCGCCGTTAACGGACTTATATCCCGTGAATCGGGTGATAAAATCCGCATAATCTCCGTCGGGAACGAAGCATATGTCCTGGCTGTCGGGCTTGTGAGCATTTATCAGACCGTGTGACTCCGCAAGCGCACGCACCTCGGATTTTTCCGTTCCGAAGAGAGGGAAGAGGGTGTGAGCCAGCTGATCCTGCGTCATTGTATAAAGCACATAGGTCTGATCCTTGTGTCTGTCCGCAGGACGGAGAAGCAGCCAGCGGTTTCTGTTTTCATCGAATTTTACATCGGCGTAATGACCCGTTGCGATGTAATCAAAGCCCAGCAGCTCCGCACGGCGAAGCATCGTATCAAATTTAAGGCGGCGGTTGCACTCAATGCAGGGATTGGGTGTTTCGCCGCGGATATAGCTCTCCGCAAAGGGAGTCATGACATTTTTGCGGAATTCATCGGTGAAATTAAAGGTGTGGTGCTCGATGCCAAGCTTTCGGCAGACAGCCCTTGCATCGTCCACATCGCTGAGTGAGCAGCAGCCGCCCTCGGCAGGAAAATCATCTCCGAGATCTTCATTTGAGTAAAGCCGCATCGTGCAGCCGCAGACCTCATAGCCCTTTTCCTTTAGTATAAGCGCCGCCGCAGAGCTGTCAACGCCTCCGCTCATTCCCACGAGAACCTTTTTTGCGCACATATTTATCTATTCCTTTCGGTTTTATCGTTCTATTATATCCATTATATTATTTTAACTCATTGAGCGTTATGTGTCAAGGTGCAAAAAACATGAAAAAATCCCGATATGATCGTAAGACCATATCGGGAGAAAAGCTTGTGCTTTAGATTAGTGAGGGATAATGCTGAGGAGTACGCCTGCTGCAACGGCAGAACCGATAACACCTGCAACATTGGGTCCCATAGCGTTCATCAGCAGGAAGTTTGTGGGATCATACTCCGCACCGACCTTCTGTGAGATACGTGCAGCCATAGGAACGGCGGAAACGCCTGCGGAACCGATAAGGGGATTAACCTTGCCCTTTGTAACAACATACATGAGCTTGCCGAGAAGCACGCCGCACGCTGTACCGAGACCGAATGCGATGACACCGAGAACGATGACCTTCAGGAAGTTTACGCTGATAACCTTTTCGGCAGTTGTTGTAGCACCAACGGAAATGCCGAGGAGGATAGTTACAATGTTCATCAGCTCGTTCTGCGCTGTCTTTACAAGACGCTCGCAGCAGCCGCTTTCCTTCAGCAGGTTACCGAACATGAGCATACCGACCAGTGTGGTAGCATCGGGAACAAGCAGGGAAACGATGATCGTAACCATGATGGGGAAGATGATCTTTTCTGTCTTTGAAACGGGACGGAGAGCGTCCATTCTTACAAGGCGTTCCTTCTGAGTTGTCAGAGCCTTCATTATAGGAGGCTGGATAACGGGAACCAGAGCCATGTAAGTATAAGCGGCAAGGGCGATGACACCTGTATCTACCTTATATCCGCCGCCGTTGAGCAGCTTGCTGGATACGAAGATAGATGTAGGACCGTCGGCACCGCCGATGATAGCGATAGAACCTGCTTCATTCGCATTGAAGCCTAAGAAAGCGGCTGCAAGGAATGTGAAGAAGATACCGCCCTGTGCGGCAGCACCCAGCAGGAAGCTCTTGGGGTTGGCGATAAGAGGTGTAAAGTCTGTCATACAGCCGATTCCCAGGAATATCAGAGGCGGGAATATCTCAAACTTGACGCCTATGTAGAAAACGTCCAGCAGACCGCCCTGCTTAAAGATATTTCCGAGGGAAACATCGCCTGTGAAAAGTTCGGGGTGATACATATTCGAGAACGGAAGGTTTGTAAGAAGCATACCGAATGAGATTGGGAGCAGGAGCAGAGGCTCAAAACCTTTTTTGATGGCGAGATACATGAACACAAATGCGATCAGTATCATAACGCCGCGTTCCCAGGTGAGGTTGGCAAGACCGGATTCGGCAGCCAGATCGCCCAGAGTGGTCAAGAAATTGTTAATAACTTCCATACATCTTTTTCCTTTCTATCAGATCAAAAATTGCGTGTGCTTTCCGAAACGCCTGCATTGCCCCACGCACCTCTGCGTGTGCCGCCGCTGCGCTTTACGCTTCTGACAGAAAATGTTCTGCCTGTTTCTGCGCCCATAGCCGCAACCGCAGCTGCGATGACCGCAACGACCTCGTCGCTGATTCCGTCCTCCACAACGGGAGCGGGAGCAGCAGCCTTGACCGCAGGAGCAGCCTCAGGCTTCTTTGCGGCAGCAGCTTCCGCAGCCTTTTTTGCCTGGGACGCATTAATGCCGTCAAAGATCTTTCCGAACAGCCATACAAAGAATATAAGCAGGACCAGAGCCAGGAATACTATACATACACCCGACAGTACAACCGATCCTACAAAGGTTCCTGTCATCTCCATAACTTCATAACTCCTTTGCATTTAAATTAAAAAACCAATCCTATATATTATAGCTTACTTTTCCAAAAAAAGCAACAGCAATTTCAAATATTATTTGTCTATTCAGTATATATTTAATTAACAAAATATAAATTTTACGAGTGCAACTTTTTTCGTGCGGCTCTTGCGGAATCTGCAAAGATAATGTATAATTGTAGAAAAGATCACTCGGCTGAAAAGCCGTCGGAAAGGAATTAAAACAATGAAGATCACATCATTTTTTCTCGCGGATACCGCAGAAGAGGCGGCGGAAGCCGTATTGAACGACATCAAACAGACGCCGCAGTTTCTCCAGAAGATCATTGACAAGCTCACCGATCTGCTGCCCCAGCTGATATCAGCCGTGCTTATTTATATAGCCGGCAGGATAGTTGACAAGATCGTTCTGAAACTGCTTGAAAATGGCTTTAAGCGCAGCAAGCTGGACAAGACCGTCCACGGCTTTATAAAGTCGGCGGTGCATATCCTTATCCTCTGCTTTACGATAATCATTGCATTGTCCACACTGGGCATTCCCATGACTTCTATCATTGCAGCAGTAAGTGCTGCGGGACTTGCTATCGGTCTTGCGCTCCAGAACAGCCTTTCAAACGTTGCGGGAGGATTTATCGTGCTTTTCTCAAAGCCGTTCCGTGCAGGCGATTATATCGCAGCAGGCGGCGTTGAGGGCACTGTTCAGGAGATAAGCATTATCAACACCAAGATAATGACCGTTGACAATAAGGCGGTATATATCCCCAACGGCACTCTTTCGGGCGCAACTATCACAAACTACACTCACGAGAAAACTCGCCGTGTAGATATGATATTCGGCATTTCCTACGGCGATGACTACAAAAAGGCAATAGATATCGTGAAAAAGGTCATTTCGCAGAACAGCAAGATACTTGCTTCTCCCGTTCCCGAAGTACGTGTAAATGAGTTGGGTTCAAGCTCGGTGAATCTTATCGCAAAGGCTTGGGTCGCTCCTGCCGATTACTGGGACGTGTATTACTGGCTCAATGAGAATGTGAAGTCCGCATTCGATGAAAACGGCATCACTATCCCGTTTACAACGGTTACTGTCCGGCAGAGCAAATAATTTACCGTAAAAAATCCCGTTCATTCAGTCCTGTGTGACCGAATGAACGGGATATATTTTTATTCTTCCCAGACGATATGGACGCTGCCGTTCTGTGCATTTTCGGCACTGAACGTAATGTACAGATAATCATTGCCGAACTTTTCGACAGGCACAGCACCGCTGTAATTGCCGTCAAGAGTCTCGGTCTCGCCGTTGGCTTTCAGCACGATCTCCATGCTGCCCGAACCGACTTCGGAATCTATACGTATGCTGCTTCCGTTTATGGGGAAAGTGTTGGTGTAGTCTCCGTCAAGAGAATCAAAGGTGCAGGTCCAGCCGTCGGAACCGTTCGATGTGGAAAGTCCCTCAGCCTTGTAGGTACTGCTCCCGCAGCCGCAAAAAAGTATCATTACAGCGGAAACTGCGGCAAATAATCTTTTCTTCATACGCAATCCCTCCAAATAAAACATTTGTATAACAATTGTATTTTATGCAGCTTTTTGCGGAATTACCACTTTTTATTATCTTTCGATGATCTGCTCTCTGTCGGGGCCTACGCCGACCATTTTGATCCTGCATTCGCAAAGCTCTTCAAGTCTGTTGATATACTCACGGCATACCTGAGGAAGCTCGTCAAAGCTTCTGCATGCGGAAATATCATCGTTAAAGCCCTTGTGCTCCTCGTAAACAGGCTCGCAGCCCTCAAGTCCCTCAAGTGTGGGGGGGAAGTCCTTGATAAGTGTTCCGTCGGGCTTCTTGTAAGCTGTGCAGATCTTGAGAGTGTCGATTCCGGCAAGAGTATCAAGCTTGTTGACAACAAGTCCTGTAAGACCGTTTACTCTTACTGCGTGACGCATGATAACGGAGTCGAACCAGCCGATTCTTCTGGGACGGCCTGTGTTTGTGCCGTATTCTCCGCCCTTGTCACGGATATAGTCGCCTGTTGCATCAAACAGCTCTGTGGGGAAGGGACCTTTTCCTACACGGGTCGTATAAGCCTTTGCAACGCCGTAGATCTCGTCGATCATCTTGGGGCCAACGCCTGTGCCTATGCAAACGCCGCCTGCGAGGGGGTGTGAGCTTGTAACATAGGGATAGGTTCCGAAGTCGATATCAAGGAGAGTAGCCTGTGCGCCCTCGAAGAGTATTGTCTTGCCTGCCTTGTTGGCTTCATATGTGAGAACGGAAACATCGCCCTCATACTTTGCGAGGCGCTGACCGTATTCTGTGTATTCCTTTATCATTGCTTCGATGTCAACGGGAGTTCCGCCGAATACCTTTGTGATGATCTCGTTGCGGAGTCTGCCTGTTGCACGTGCTTTTTCTGCGAATATTTCGGGACGTACAAGGTCATAGAAGCGGATACCGCTGCGCTCGTACTTGTCCATGTATGTGGGGCCGATGCCTCTGCGTGTTGTTCCAATGTCCTTGCCGCCTCTGAACTGCTCGGAAAGTCCGTCAAGCTCGATGTGCCAGGGGAGAACGATGTGAGTTCTGGGGTCTATTCTGAGGTTGTCGCAGCTGATTCCTCTGGACTCCATGCCCTCGACTTCGCCGAGGAAGTCCTTGGGGTTCAGTACAACGCCTGCGCCGATAAGGCAGAGTGTGTCCTTATAAAGAATACCCGAGGGGATAAGTCTGAGCTTATAGGTCTCGCCGTTGCTGGCAACTGTGTGACCTGCGTTGTTTCCGCCCTGTGAACGTACAACAACGTCTGCACGGGAAGCGAGGATATCTATTACCTTGCCCTTGCCCTCGTCGCCCCACTGAGTTCCGATTACAATGCTTGCTGACATATATATACCATCCTTTGTATCAGATCATGCAGACAGAATAAGGCTGCATGATAATAATTTACCGAATTAAATTATAACA
This sequence comes from uncultured Oscillospiraceae bacterium, assembly GCA_934464775.1. Classification (GTDB taxonomy): domain Bacteria; phylum Bacillota; class Clostridia; order Oscillospirales; family Ruminococcaceae; genus RGIG4694. The sequence goes on along the minus strand of CAKSKG010000007.1, from coordinate 27,464 downwards.
CAATCGCCTTGTGCTGTCAAGGAATTTGATGAATTAAATTACAAAAAACTTACAAAATATAAAAAGAAGCGTAAATAGCCGACAGGATCCGCAGGAAATATTTTCCGATATATGCTGTAACCGAAAAATGTCTTGACGTTTTTTCCAAAATAATATATAATAAAGTAAATATACAAAAACCAAACGGAAAATACAGGTTTTTCCGTCAATGTGACAGGAATGGAAAGGAATGGTCAGCATGAAAAAGACTTTATCGGTCATCGCCGCAGCCGCAGTTATGTTATCGGCAGCCGCAGCACTTCCTGCGGACAGCTTTGCGGGAGAAAATATCGCAGTTACCGCTTCTGCCGTATCAAAGCTCCGTGCTCCCGACGGATTTACATATTCCGCCGCAGGCAGCGGAAAGATCGCCCTTGCATGGAACACCGTAAAGGGTGCGGACGCATATGTGATATATAAATTCGACAGCTCAACGGGCAAGTGGAAAAAGCTTGCTTCCACAAAAAAGAACATGATAACCGTTTCCAACATCAAAAAGGGCAGGGAATACTATTATAAGGTAGCCGCACTGGACAAGATAAACGGAAAATATTACAGAGGATATTTCACCGACTTCATCAAGGTGGAATACAATTATACCGCACCCTCCGCCGCATCGGATTCGGCTGCCGTGGCAACCGACGCCCAGCAGGAAATGCTTGTGAATTATTACACGAAGCTGCTGGCGGCAGGAACCGACGGCGCAAAATCGCTGGGAGTAAAAAGCTCCTCGGCTCTGCTTGCCAATGCACAGCAGCTCGGCGGTCAGGTAATGCTGGTGAGATATGTTATGGACGATGACACCGTTGTCACATACGGCTACTGCATCACCAACGGCAGCGTTACCCAGATAACGGCTGCGCCGCTGGCTTCCTCCGACAACAAAAACGGTCCCACGGATATTTATTTCGTCAAGGAAAAGGGAACAAACAGCTATTATCTTTTTGAAGAGAACAACAGCCGCAAAAACTACTCCACCTACCGCATAGGCAAGGCTGATGTGTGGGGATTCATACAGCGCTATGAGATAACCGTTTACGGCGGCGCTATCTATTATCTTGACGGCGAAAATACCGATGTGGGTACTGCCCGTGATATCCTTGATTCATTTGATAAATGCTCGCAGAATGACGGCGTGAATATACTCAAATGATCTGAAATTATATATCAAAGCGCAAAAAATGTGCCGTTTCCTATAAAAGAAACGGCACATTTTTTATGTGTATGTTTTGTTTGCTTTACAGCTTACATCTTGTCGGGGCAGTTTACCTTCAGCATATCCAGAACGTTTTTGAGAACGGTCTTTACAGCTGTGCAGAGCATAAGACGTGCCTGCATAAGCTCCTCGGCTTCGCCCATTATATGGCACTTGTCATAGAACTTGTGGAAAAGCGTTGCAAGATCGATCGCATAGCGTGTGATCTTTGAGGGGTCGTAGTCACGGGCAGCCATATCCACTGTGTTGGGAAGAACGGCAAGCGCACGGATAAGCTCGATCTCCTCGGGAGCGGTAAGCAGGGTAAGATCAGCCTTGCTTTCATCGGCGAAGATGCCCTTTCCTCTCATATTGCGGATAATTGAGCAGATTCGTGCATGAGCATACTGAACGTAGTATACGGGATTCTGCGAGGACTGCTCGATAGCAAGGTCAAGATCAAATTCAAACTGTGAATTTGCTTCGCGGAGATTGAAGAAGAAGCGTGCTGCGTCTATGGGGATATCTTCAAGGAGAGTTACCAGTGTGATAGCCTTGCCCGAACGCTTTGAAAGCTTGATGGGGTTGCCGTCCTTGTCGATGAGCATTACCATCTGCATGATTACCATGTCAAGGCGGCTTTCATCAACGCCCAGAGCCTTCATTGCGGCTTTCATACGGGGGATATAGCCGTGGTGGTCTGCTCCGAGGATATCTATTGCGGTGTCGAAGTTACGCTCCGCAAGCTTGTTGTAGTGGTATGCGATATCGGGAACAAAATATGTGGGAACGCCGTTTGCACGTACAAGAACTCTGTCCTTGTCGTCGCCCAGCTCGGTAGAGCGGAACCAGAGTGCGCCCTCCTGCTCGTAAGTATAGCCGCTTGCTTTCAGCTTCTCGATGATGCGCTGAACGGAGCCGTCATTGTGAAGTGTGCTTTCGTGGAACCAGTTATCGTAGATGATGCGGTACTTGCCAAGATCAAGCTCAAGGTTCTTTATGTTTATGGGAAGCGCATAATCCACCAGTGCGGCACGTCTTTCCTCCTCGGAAACGGAGTAATACTTATCGCCGTTGATGTCTGTGAAATTCTTTGCGTGAGTGATGATATCAACGCCAAGATATACGTCATCGGGCATGGGGAAGCGTTCGGTATCATCATATACAGCATGGCAGAGAGCCTCTGTGTCTGTGCCGAAGGACTTTACAAATTCTGCGTTTGCAGGGTCATTCAGCTGCATATAGCGGAGATCGAGAGACTTTCCGAACTTGTTTACCTGATTTCCCGCATCGTTGATGTAGAACTCACGGCATACATTGTATCCCGCATAGTCCAGAACGGAAGCCAGACAGTCGCCGAGAGCGCCGCCTCTTGCATTTCCTACGTGCATAGGGCCTGTGGGGTTTGCGGAAACGAATTCGAGAAGTATCTTCTTGCCTGCGCCTGTGTCGGTTCTGCCGTAGCGTGTGCTTTCATTGAGGATATCCGTTACAACATTTCCGAACCATGACTTTGACAGGAAGAAGTTGATGAAGCCGGGGCCTGCGATCTCTACCTTTTCAAAGGAAGTGCCTTCGAGAGAGATGTTTGCTGCGATGCCCTCGGCGATCTTTCTGGGATTGGAGCGGAGAGCCTTAGCCGATGCAAGGGCTGCATTTGTTGCAAAGTCACCGTGGGACTTGTCGGCAGGTATCTCTACCGTGAACTTGGGCAGGGCGGAAGCATCTGCGCCGCTTTCGGCTGCGATCTTTTCCAGCGCTGCGCCGATAAGCTTTTTCAGCTCTTCTGTTGCACTTTTAACGGGATTAATCATTCTTATAACCATTCCTTTATTTTTATATTTAAAATAGTATAGTCTCTTATGACAGAGTTTTTACATTCACAAAGACCTCGTTATCGGAAACATAAGCGGAATTTACGTCCACCGTATATTTGAAATACAGATCCCCGCCCTCTTCGGTGAGCTTGTTGTCGATCTTGTGGGTGTATATGCCCACGATAAATTCACCGTAGGGGGTGCCGTAATGGCAGTGATGCTTTTTGTCCTTTTCGATAATAAGATTTGAGGGAGCGGCGCCTGTGCGCTGCATTGAAGCACGGGTATTTCCGACGCAGGAAAGTATGGTAGTAGAGCCTTCAAAGCCCGTAGCTTCGGACTCGTTGTATACTATCTCAAAGCCGCCGTCTATCTTTCTCATTCTGCCGTCAGTGATAAGCTCAACCTCGGAACGCTCGGAATCCGCAGTCTGTACGCTTTTCAGCGTGATAGTCACATTGTTTTTCATGATATTTTTTACAGTCCTTTCCGATCAGAGAGCCGATGCAGGGCTGCTTCGGCTATGTAATTACCGTCCGATAAGCTCTTCCGTGCTTACGCTTCTTACCTCGCCCACCAGATCCTCGCCGAGGAATACACGGGTGTTTTCCTCAAACATTGCGGTGTCGTCGGAAGCGTAGAATATGTTCTTTCCGTTTTCTTCGCTGTCGGAAAGCATATTTTTTGCCGTGAGTACGTTCAGCGCATATTTTGCGGCTTCCGCACCCGATGACAGCAGTGTTACGCCGCTGCCCATATATTCGGCGATAGCGTCATAAAACATGGGATAATGTGTGCAGCCCAGAATAAGGACGTCCACCTTTTCCTTTTTCACGGGAGCAAGATATCTTGCAACCATTTCCTTTACAACGATATCGTCCTTTGATGTGACGCCGTTTTCCGCCATTGTCACAAACAGAGGGCAGGCATTGCCGATGACCGCCGCATCGGAGCGGATAGTCCTTATGGCTCTGCCGTATGAGCCCGATCTTATTGTTGCGGGAGTGCCGATAACGCCTATCCTGCCGTTTCTTGTGGCAGCGCAGGCGGCCTGAGCCGCAGGAGTCACAACTCCCGTAAAGGGAATGCCGTCGATGTCCTTTACAGCTCCCATTACCGATGAAACCGTGCCGCAGGCGGCAATTATCATCTTGACGCTGTGGCGTCTGATGAAATCAATGTCCTGCTTTGCGTACTGCAATACAGTTTCACGGCTCTTTGTTCCGTAGGGGATACGTGCCGTATCGCCGAAGTATACTATATTTTCATGAGGCAGGAGACGGTTCATTTCCTTTACGCAGGTGAGTCCGCCTATGCCCGAATCGAAAATGCCGATTGCCTGATCGTTCATTATGAATCTATTCCACCTTGATGATAATTATTTCTCTAACGCAAGAGCAATGAGCCTGTCAAGAAGCTCCGAGTAGGAGATGCCGATGTTTTCCATGAGCTTAGGATACATACTGATAGATGTGAAGCCGGGGAGGGTGTTTATCTCGTTGAGTATGACCGTGCCGTCCTTTTTCAGGAAGAAGTCAACTCTTGAAAGACCCGAGCAGTTGAGAGCCTTGAATGCCTTTACGGCAGTCTCTCTTATTTCCTTTGCGGATTCCTCGGGGATATCTGCGGGAATGTTCAGTCCCGATGTGCCGAGGATATATTTTGCATCGTAATCATAGAAATCGTTGCAGGAAACTATCTCGCCCACGGAGGAGGCAAAGGGAGAATCATTGCCCATAACGGCGCACTCCAGCTCTCTGCCCTCGATAAATTCTTCGCAGACTACCTTTTTGTCATGAGCAAAGGCAAGCTTTACGGCTTCTTTCAGCTCATCAAAGTCGCTTGCCTTGTTAACGCCCACGGAGGAACCGCTGCAGGCAGGCTTTACAAAAATAGGATAGCCCAGCTTGTCGGCGATCTTTTCGCAGATATCGTCCAGATGATTTATCTCGGACTGGAGGATAACCTCCCAGCGTGCGTTATGTATGCCGTTTTCCTGAAGTATCATATGTGTGAAGGATTTGTCCATGCAGCAGGCGGAAGCAAGACAGCCGCAGCCTACGTAAGGAATGCCTGCCATGTCCATAAGACCCTGAATGGTTCCGTCCTCGCCGTTCTTTCCGTGGAGTACGGGGAACACAACGTCCACCTTGACGGTGTTTACCATGCCGTCCTCGATCTTTGCGATGCCGTTGTACATGGGGTCGGGGAGGATAACTGCGGGAGCGCAGTCGGGATTCGTGTCCCACTTGCCCGATGCGATAGCGGAGATGTCACCGGGATAGAACAGCCATCTGCCCTTTTTTGTGATGCCGATAGGGATTATCTCGTATTTATCGGGTGAAAGATTCTGCATAACGTTTGTGGCTGAGATGAGCGAAACCTCATGTTCGCTGGAAACGCCGCCGAAGATCACCGCAACTCTTGTTTTTGCCATAATTATCATTCCTTTTTATTATCCGGAAGAACCGGTTGATGTTATATTTTATTATATTACATTCAAAAACGTAATATCACTTTTATTATACCACATATTCCGATAAACTGCAACTGTTATTTTCACTTTTTTTAGGCGGCGTTTGAACGCTCGGGAGAACTTTTTGAAAAAATATCAAAAAAATTTGCAAAACCCCTTGACAAAGGAAAAAAAGTGTGGTAGTATAATTAAGTCAGTTAAATGACGGCTATCGAATTCTAAAGACAGCAGGCGGCGATTTTTTAAGCTGTAAGTCCTGCCGAGGAAAAGAAGCATATACATTAGATTGTAATTGCCCTTTTCTGTGTATTCGGAAAAGGTTTTCTTTTTGATGAATGGATAGCATAATTAAATTTCGGAGGTGAAATTATTATGCCAAGTGAAAAGATTCTTGAATCCAAGAAGGCTAAGGTACAGGCTCTCGCAGATACTATTAAGAATTCTGCTGCAGGTGTTCTCGTTGATTACAGAGGAATTACTGTTGAGGAAGATACCAAGCTCAGAAAGGAACTTCGTGAAGCAGGTGTAAAGTATTTCGTAGAGAAGAATACAATGCTCCGTTTCGCATTCAAGGAAACAGGATTTGACGCACTCTGTGATGTTCTTGAGGGTACAACAGCTCTCGCAGTTTCCGACACAGACCAGACAGCTCCTGCTCGTATTCTCGGTAAGTTCGCTGAGGATCACGAAAACTACTTCAACCTTAAGGCAGGCTACATCGACGGTGAGGTTTATGATGAAAAGGGCGTTCAGGCTCTTTCCAAGATCCCTTCCAGAGAGGTACTTCTCGCTCAGCTCGTTGGTTCTCTCCAGGGACCCATGCAGAAGCTTGCAGCTACTGTCAAGGCTGTTGCAGACAAGAAGGCAGAGGAAGAAGCTGCATAATTGCAGTCTTTATGTTGCCTTTGCAAATTAAAAACTATACTATAAATATTAAAGGAGATTATTATCATGGCTTCTGAAAAGATTATGAATATGATTGAAGAAATCAAGGCTCTCTCCGTTCTCGAGCTTTCCGAGCTCGTTGACGCTATCCAGGAAGAATTCGGCGTAACAGCTGCTATCGCAGTTGCAGGCGGCGCAGGTGCAGGCGCAGCTGCTGCTGAGGCTGAAAAGACTGAGTTCGACGTTGTTCTCGCTTCCTTCGGTGAGAAGAAGATGGACGTTATCAAGGCTGTTAAGGACGCTTGCGGTCTTTCCCTTAAGGAAGCTAAGGAGCTCGTTGAGGCTGCTCCTAAGGCTCTCAAGGAAGGCGCTTCCAAGGCTGAGGCTGAAGAGCTCAAGACTAAGCTCGAGGCTGCCGGCGCAACAGTTGAGCTCAAGTAATTTATTCTTGATCGCTTAAATAAAAAAATTATCCGTCTGTCCCTTTCGGACAGGCGGATTTTTTTATGCTTTCGCAAAGATCAGAAATAGGTTTCTATAATGCGGCCCGATGCTTCCGATGAATACCTCCAGTGGTCGATATGCGCTGCCGAGGTGAAATATTTTATCGGAGCGGCGGCTTCGTCGCTGTCGAAAACATCTACGATTATCAGCTTCACTTTCATTTTTTCGGGAATGAGAGCCTTTATGTATACCCCTGCGTGCTGTCCTGCACGGACTCCCGCTTTCGGCTCCGCAAGTCCCGCAAGATTGGGCGTCAGTTCCACGAATATTCCGTAGCTTTCCACCGAGCGGACTATCCCCGAAACCGTTTCTCCGCAGCTGAAAAGTGATGCGTTTTCTTCCCATGTGCCGAGAAGCTCCTTGTGGGACAGCCATACTCTGCCGTCATTAACGCCTTTTACCGCTACCTTTATCTCCTGACCTGTGAAAAATCTGTCCGAGGGGTGGGATATCCTCGATACGGATATTGCGTCTATCGGTATCAGCGACGGTATGCCGCAGCCGATGTCCACAAATGCACCGAACTGCTCCAGATGCGTCACTACCGCAGGAATTATATCTCCCGAAGATAAATTTGCAATGTAGTTTTCAAGGCATTCTTCCTGCACGATACGCCTTGAAAGATATGCCACAGGCTCGCCGTTTTCGTCTGCCGTGACGGAGACAACACGGAAGCATACCGGCTTGTTGACCTTGGTTATCAGGGCGATATCTCTTGTTGTTCCGTCGGATATGCCCACGGCTCCTTCCTCTCTGGGGATAATTCCTTTTGCGCAGGGAAGATCGACTATCAGATCATGTGCCCCTGTGCATACCGACGCACGGGCTTCGAGTATCTTTCCGCTGCGCATTGCCTGCTCCAGAGCCGATACCGAACGCAGGGCATATCTGTTTTCCGCAGTGTTGATAAGTGAGCCTTCGGGTAAATACTTGTTCATTTTTTATACCGTTCCTTTCCGCAGATCTTTTTGTTTTGATTAATTTTATGCGGCTCGGGGCGGGATTATTACAACAAAAACAGTCCGCTGCAAGGGTGGGTGCAGCGGACTAAAAAACGTTCATGCGTTTTATATGGAAACTATACGTAATACTCAGGGAGATTGGCGGACGGATCAGGGAAATCCGTCCGCCATGTAAAGTGAGTAATGCACGGCGGGGGTGCCGCCATGCTTACGGATAGAGATGCGGTCGGTCTTAGATATTGAACAGCAGCTCGGAGTATGTGGGCATGGGCCACAGCTCTGCGGGAGTTACTGTTTCAAGCTCATCGGCAAATGCACGGAGAGTCTGCATTGCGGGGAATACGGAGTTTCTGAAATACTTTGCTGTTGCCTCTGTATTTCCTGCATCGGCAGCGTCAAGGAGCAGTGCCTCGATCTTGTCTGTGGAAGCGGAGATGTTCTTTGTAAGTCCGCTTACCTTGTTTGCGAGAGCAAGCTCAACGTCGGAATCAACGCCTGCTGTCTTCTTTGCAACAACGGAATCTGCCAGCTGCTTGCCAAGCTTCATTCCTGCGGGAATGATCTGCTTGCGTGCCATATCTACCATTGTAAGAGCCTCGATATTGAGCACCTTGTAGTAGTTTTCAAGGAGGATCTCCGTTCTGGATTCAAGCTCGGTCTTTGTGTATACGCAGAATCTCTCAAACAGCTCGATGTTCTTCTGGTCTGTGTAGTGGGGAAGTGCATCAACTGTGGAGGGATAGTTGGGCAGACCTCTCTTCTCGGCTTCACGTACCCATGATTCATCATAGCCGTTGCCGTTGAAGATGATAGCCTTGTGAGCGATGTATGTCTCCTTCAGGAGCTTGTTGAGATCCTCGGAGAAGTTTGTGCTGTTCTCCAGCTTGTCGGCAAATTCCTTGAGGGTATTTGCAACGATAGTGTTGAGGATAGTATTTGTGCAGGAGATAGAGTCTGCGGAGCCGAGGCTTCTGAACTCAAACTTGTTTCCTGTGAATGCGAAAGGAGATGTTCTGTTGCGGTCTGTTGTATCCTTGGGGAAATTGAGCAGAGCGTCAACTGCGATCACGAATTCTTCCTTTGCGTTCTTTGTTATCATGTTGCCTGATTCCAGACCGTCGAGAATGCCCTGAAGCTCATCGCCGAGGAAAATGGAGATGATAGCGGGAGGCGCTTCGTTTGCGCCCAGACGGTGATCGTTTCCTGCGGAAGCAACGGAAATTCTCAGCAGGTCGCTGTTCTCGTGAACTGCCTTGATGATAGCAACAAGGAATGTAAGGAACTGAATGTTGTCCTTGGGGTTGGAACCGGGGTCAAGCAGGTTCTGACCGTCATTTGTGGAAAGCGCCCAGTTGTTGTGCTTGCCGGAGCCGTTAACTCCTGCGAAAGGCTTTTCGTGGAGCAGGCAAACCAGTCCGTGTCTGAGAGCGACTTTCTTCATAAGCTCCATTGTAAGGGCATTGTGGTCAGCCGCAACGTTTGATGTTGTGTAAATGGGAGCCAGCTCGTGCTGTGCGGGAGCAACCTCGTTATGTTCGGTCTTTGCGAGGATTCCCAGCTTCCAGAGCTCTTCGTCCAGATCCTTCATGTAAGCCTGAACTCTTGTCTTGATATTTCCGAAATAGTGGTCTTCAAGCTCCTGACCCTTGGGCGCCTTTGCGCCGAAGAGTGTTCTTCCCGTAAAGATAAGATCCTTGCGCTGATCATAGAGCTTCTTGTCAACAAGGAAGTATTCCTGCTCGGGGCCTACTGTTGTAGTAACTCTTGTAGTTGTTGTATTGCCGAAAAGGCGAAGAATTCTTATTGCCTGCTGTGAGATAACATCCATTGAACGGAGAAGAGGAGTCTTCTTGTCCAGGATCTCACCTGTGTAGGAGCAGAATGCAGTAGGAATATAAAGTGTGTTGTCCTTCAGGAATGCGGGAGATGTGGGGTCCCATGCTGTATAGCCTCTTGCCTCGAATGTGGCACGGAGTCCGCCGGAGGGGAAAGAAGATGCATCAGGCTCGCCCTTTACAAGCTCCTTGCCGGAAAATTCCATGATAACTTTTCCGTCGGGTGTGGGTGAGATGAATGAATCGTGCTTTTCGGCGGAAAGACCTGTCATGGGGTGGAACCAGTGTGTATAGTGGGTAGCGCCCTTTTCAACTGCCCAGTCCTTCATTGCGGAAGCGATGATCTCGGCTGCGTCGGGGTCAAGGGGAATACCCAGCTGCTTTGTCTTTAAAAGCGACTTGTATGTGCTCTTGGGGAGCTTTTCCTTCATTGTTTCCTCGTTAAAAACGTTGCAGGCGAAATACTCGGGAACGCTCTTAACTCCCTGATTGAGTTCTGACATAATGATTTCCTTTCTCCGCATTTTGCGGCTGAACATTTTCGGAAATATCGGCTTACTCACTTTACAATAACAAAAAAGGCGCAAAAACCCGACCGCACAAGTGCGGCATGAATTTCAGCGTCATTGCCTTACCGATATTTTCTTTACAGTTAATATAATAGCACATCTTTTCCGATATGTCAATAGCAAAAAGCAAAAATGCAGGAAATAATCAAATTTCCTGCATTTTGTACACTATAATTTAGCTTTAAAAAGATATTTTATGCATTCTGTGCAGTTTTGTTTATCAAGCTTTGCATATCAGCTGTAAACTGCCGTGATCGTTGTATCGGAATTGATAGAGGAATAATCTCTGTCCCAGCCTCTGAACATAAGTCCCTCGGCGTTTGTTTCGGGAGCATATGGAGGAATTGCCGCATTTCCCGATTCAACTGTCTGAGTATAGGAAACGCCCTCAACGATGAATGTAACCGTGTAGCTCTTGACGGAAGTATCATAGAGCGCCGTGATAGTCGTATCAGAGGTTATTCCCGAAAGATCCTTGTCCCAGCCGATAAAGCTCTGACCGAGGCTGTTTGCGGAGGGAGTTACGGGAGCCGATGCTGTGCCGCCGTAGCTTACGGAGGTGTAGTATCTTGTTCCGTCAACAATGAATGTGACATTGCAGCTCATAGGCTCAAGTATAGCCGAAACTGTGATATCCGATGTGACATGGGAATAATCCGTGTCCCAGCCCTTGAAGGTATAGCCCTCAAGAGTTATGGAGGAGGGGATATTGGCAGCCTCGCCGTCATTTACCTCCTGGGTTGTCACCTTGTCACCGATAACTACCGTTACCGTATGAGTGCCGCCGCTGCCCGAAGTGTCGGTATCGTCGCTTTCCTCAAAGAGTGCGGAGATCGTTGTATCTGCTGTGATGTTTTCAAAGCTGTTGTCCCAGCCGATGAATTTCTTGCCGCTGATAACAGGGTCGGCAGGCTGAACGGCGCTTTCGCCGTAGGCTACCTCCTGCTCGTATATCTCGCCGTCGATGATAACATAAACGTGGAGCATATCGCCGCTTTCGTCGGGTTCTTCTGTCTCGTCGGGTTCCGTATCATCAGGCTCGGTGTCCTCGGAGGAGTCGGCCGTTGTTTCGGAAGTGACGGTCGTTGTAGCTGTGGTAGTTGTTTCGGATTCGGTCTCTGTCTCCGAATCGGTTATCATAAGAGTTGTTGTGGTTTCTTCCGTAGGCTCGGTGGCGATAGTCTCCGCTGTCTGGATAGTTCCGTCGCCCGAGGGAACGGGAAGCTCTTCCAGAACATCGGGTTCGTTCTCTGCCTTTTCCTCCTTAGGGATAGCGTCATAAGCTTCCTTGATCTCGGAGGAGGTATATTCCAGCTGCACCAGCGATGAAATGCCAAACAGCTCACGAAGTGTCTGAGCGGGGAAGTCGGAAAGCTTTGCTTCCGTGTTGAGATATCTGAAATAAGGTCCGTCGCTGCCGGAAACGATCCTGCCCTTCATCTTGGGGCCGAGGGGTTCACGCTCATTGACGGAATTTCCCTGATCGTCATAAAGCTGGATATATACGTTTCCGCCCATTGAAGCAACATCGGTATATGAGCTGTCCTCGCCGATAGCATATGTAATAATGTTGACGGAACGTGCGGTCTCCACGCCGCAGTTGGAAGTTCTGATATTTGCATTGAAGTCGCTGTCGCCTGCATTTGAGGAGATCACCGTGCCTCTGTTGAGATAGATCTCTGCGTCTTCCTTGCCGTTGAAATCATCGGTGATGAAAAGCTGCGAGTTGGACAGCACCACCATATAATTTGAACCGTCATTCTTTGCGGTCTTGTAAGCCAGAGTGCAGGTGCTTTCCTCGCCTACGGAGAGCACGTCTCCCGAGGTAAGCTCCATATCCGCTTCCGCATCAAGGCTGGTTCCCTCAGAGGTGTTGCTGACATTGACTCCGCCTGTGACGGACACAACGTACAGACCGCCCTTTGAACCGCTTGTGACGATTATTATTACGGCTGCGACTATTGCCGCAAGAGCTATCGCTCCGGCAATGATCGCCGTTTTGATATTCTTCATTTCTGTGTTCCTTTCTTAAAGAAAAGTATATTTACAGCGCCTGAGCTTATCTTATCATTTCCCACCAGGGCACTGTTTCGGACGAAGCCTCGGATACGGTTTCTTCTGTTTCGGGAGGCAGCGTCTGTGTCGGCTGTGAGGATATTTCCGCTTCCGTTTCGTGAGCCGTTGTTTCGGCAGAAGTGGTCACGGAGGCTGTTGATGTTGGCTTCTGTGTCTGTGCGGTAACTGCCGCTGTTGTTCCATTTGTTGTGACGGGAGGATCAAATACGGTGGCAGGCTGTGTTGTCTGTGCCGCAGCGGTCGTCACGGCAGAGGACACTGTCTGCGGAACCGTTGTTGCTGCCGATGTTTCTTCCGATGTTATCTCGGGAGCTGTTGTGACCACTGTTCGTTCGGTGCTTTCCGAAGTTGTTTCGGAAGTCTCGGGAACAGTGAAGAAAACGTCCTGAGAAGCCGTAGTCTGGGGAACGGTGATGAGCGGCTCGATGACTTCGTTCTGCTTATCGCCCGAACGCGTCAGGTAAGCTGCGTTAAGATCGGCAAGCGAACAGGGAAGTGTGCGCTCACTGCTTATTTTGATAAGTGTGCTGAGAGTGTCAGCCGAAAATTCGGAAAGGGGAAAAGGCTCATCGGAGCAGTTGAAAGCGGTAAAGCCTGCCGATGACATAAGCTCGGAGGCGCAGCCCTCATGAAGCTCCTTTGGCTCTTCTGCCTTGTTTCCCGTAATGTCGTAGAGGGTGGTGTTCACCGTGCCCTGAACGCATCTGAATTCGGTGAGCATAACATCGTCAAAGCCATTGTATGTATCGTAATAGTTGAAATCTGTGTGGAACACGGTGCCCGTTACCGAAGCCACCGCATTTGGAGTCCTGACCTCAAATGCACAGCTTTTGGGAAGCTTTCCGTCCACACGGCAGACGGCGGAGCCGTCCGAGATATTTACGATTATGCTGCCTCTTTCCGCCTTGTCAGTATAATAAACATAGACGGTGGAAGAAGGTTCGATGTAGATGTATTTTCCTCTGTCGGCTTTCAGCTTGACCGAACCGTTGTCGGAAGTGACGATAACATCGCCGCTGGACACGTTCAGGTTTTTCGCAGCAGGGAGCTGCCCGTCACCCTTGACTATCACCGCTCCGCCGCTTATATCGGTTATGATAAGAGTTCTGTCGCCGTTTTTTCCGACTACCAGTGAAAAGATCACTGCCGCAAACACCAGCAGAACTACACAGATCATTGCCAGAAGCACTGTGCGCAGATGTTCGTCAAGAAAATTACGGATTTTTTCCAAAAAAATCCCTCCGCCGAGTACCGCACGCTGCGGCACAAATTGTATAATGATAACAGACCGCATATCTGTGCAGTCCTCATTTTTTGTGATTATTTACAAAATGTTTATAATCATATTAAATTATATCATAATAACGTTTTTTTGTCAAGTATACGCGTATATACAGCAAAAATTGTCTCGGATAACCGATTTATATTGACAATCACTGCGCTGATGATATATAATATTATCAGATAATTGTTTTGATTATGACTATACTATTTATAATGCAACTGAAAGGCAAATGCTATGAAATATGAACTTACACCACCGTACAGCTCCGCCTGCACTGCGGGAAAGCCTGTGCTGAATGCATATCCGACTCCCATAGGACCCGAAAACAGCTCCGCAAAGCGTCCAGCAGTGATAATCTGCGGAGGGGGAGCGTACAATCACATCTCGTACCGTGAGAGCCACCCTGTTGCCCTGCGTTTTCAGTCCTACGGAATGAGCGCATTTACGCTGGATTACAGTGTTGACGGCAAGCCCTTTCCCACGGCTCTGACCGAGCTTGCGGAGGCTGTGGCTTTTGTTAAGGAAAACGCCGCCGAATGGAACACTGACCCCGAAAAGGTGATAGTCTGCGGATTTTCGGCAGGAGCACATCTTGCGGCATCGCTGGCTGTGCATCATTCTTCCGATTTTATGCGTGAGATGTTCGGCGAACGTGATATCCGTCCTTTCGGGCAGATACTATGCTATCCCGTGATAACCGGCGGAAAGTACACCCACAAAGGCTCGCTGGAAAGCATTGCGGGAGCTTCTCCCTCCGAAGAAACGATAAAGCTTGTTTCCTGCGAGGAAAATGTTTCGGAAGCAACGCCGCCCTGCTTTTTGTGGCACTGCGCAGATGATGCCACGGTTCCCGTGATGAACAGCATTTTATATATGAACGCACTTGCCGAAGCAAATGTCCCTTTTGAAGCGCATATTTTCCCCAAGGGAGGGCATGGAATCGCTCTCTGCGATGATACTGCGCTGAAAGAGGACGATCCCCGTTATCTGAATGAATCAGCCGCACAGTGGTTTCCTCTTGCTCTGGACTGGGTGCGCAGGCTGTGCAGTGTAAAATATAGATAAAATGAGCTGACTGTTTTTGTAGGAATATTAGAAATACAAAACTGTTTGTAACGAATTATTGAACTTTTATTGCTTTAGTGTTATAATATTAATATCTGACGGAAAATTCATTGTTAAATATTATCCGAGGTGAAAACGGTCATGTCCGAAAAAAGAATAAATGTGGCTGTCTGTGCGGCAGGTATCCGTGAAGAGAGCGTTTATGAAAATACCGTTGACATCTGCACGGAGCTGAACCGTCACGGCATGAAAGCACAGGTGTTTGCGTCCCTGAGTGACCTTTATTACAATGACAACAATGCCAGAGGCTGCACCGCAATATTCGATTTTCCCGCCGATGACAGAATATCGGCAGTTATAATAATGAGCGAGACTTTTAAGAACGGCGACGCTGTTCAGCGCATCATATCCGAAGCTCTCAGGAGAAATATGCCCGTTATATCCGTGGATAAGCGCATGGACGGCTGCTGCAATGTGCTTTACGATTATGCGGACGCTTTTGAGAAGATAGTCCGCCACCTTACCGTGGATCATAAATGCAGGAGCATAAACATGATCGCAGGAACAAAGGGCAATCCTTTTTCCGATGAGCGCATCGAAGTATACAAGCGTGTGCTGGCGGAAAGCGGCATTTCCTTTGACGAAAAGCGCCTTGCATACGGTGATTTCTGGGACGCTCCCGCCCGTGAAGCTGTAAATAAATTCCTTGACAGCGGTATGCCGCTGCCCGATGCCATAGTATGTGCAAATGACAGCATGGCAATAGCCGTATGCGGAGTTTTGGCGGACAGAGGCTATCGTGTTCCGCAGGATATCATCGTCACAGGCTTTGACGGCATCGAACAGGAACGTCTCCATACGCCCCGTCTTACAACTGCTTACCGCAACTCAAAGGAAGCGGCGAAGCAGGCTGTCAATGCGGTGGAGGAATATCTGAAAACGGGAATAATCAGCACAGAGGACAGACTGGTGAAATATTCCGTTGTATACAGCCAGTCCTGCGGCTGCCGTCCCATTGAGTACACAAATGTAAATTCGCTGGTGATGCTGCTGTACAGGCGCATGAAAAGCAGCGAAGAGTTTACCAATGAAATGTATACAATGAGCTCCGAGATGATCGACTGCAGCAGCATTGACGAGGCAATCAGAAAGACGGAGCCTCATCTGGGAACCCTTTGCTCCGATTCGATAATGCTTTGTCTCAGAAGCTCGGTGATGAACAGCGCACCCGATACAAGATTCGATGTTCCGTTCAGGTGCGGCGAGCCTATGCTGCTTGCCATGATAAGAGGCGCTGATTTCAGGCAGCCCATGGAAAGGTTTGCTCTCGGGGAAACTCCCGGGTTTGCGTCGGGATATCAGTATGAACGAAGCGGAGCGATAATGTATCTTTCGGTCAATTCGCAGGAGAATATATACGGCTTCATGGCGATAGGATTTGACCCCGAATGGTTCAAGCGTGAATATCTTCACAGCTTTATGGTGGAATTCGGCAAGACCATTGACATGATAAGCAGCAGAGCAATGCTTATCAGCGCAAATTCAAGGCTTTCCGAGATAAACCGCAAGCTTGAAAATATGTATATACATGACAGTCTGACAGGACTTCTGAACCGTCCCGGCTTTTATATGAGACTGACGGAGCTGTACAGACAGCGTGCGGGGCGTGACGGATATATTCTGGTAGCTTCGATAGACATGGACGGATTGAAATATATCAATGACACCTTCGGACACAGCGAGGGCGATGTATCCATAAGAGCCACTGCGGAAGCGATAAAGCGCAGTACAGGCGAAAGCGGCATATGCGCCCGATTCGGCGGAGATGAATTCATGGCGGTGATAGCTGCCGATGCTCCCGGTGAAGAATCCATAACAGGCTTTGAAGCACGTCTGCGTGAGAATCTTGACCGTCAAAACAGCGAGCTGAGACGTTCATACAAGGTAGCTGCCAGCTGCGGAATCGAATTTGCCAAGATCAGCGAGACTTTGGACATAGAGCATATAATGAAGCTTGCGGACGATAAGATGTATGTCTGCAAAGCACGCAATAAAAAACGGAATGCAAACCGCAAATAATATAAAAATTATCCCCTGCGGACAGGCGTTTTACCGCTTGTCCGCAGGGGATATCGTTTTATTATTTTTTGCGGAGATATGTGGGTCTGAACCATTTTACATAGGCGGCTTCAAGCAGGACAAGAGTGTAATCGTACATTATGAATACAATATCCGCAAAGCCTATCAGCTTTAATATCAGATGATCGCCGAGAAAACCGAACTCGTCTATCAGATTATATACTCCGAAAACATTGATTATCAGATAATATGACGCAATGAGCGCAGCGTTGAAGATCAGCAGCTTTATCAGCCATTTTATCGGGAAGCATTTTATTTTTTCCTCGATCATGCGCCTTACAACGGGATAATACCCGAAAAACAGTATGAATAATATCGTCGCTTCCTTGTCGGGCGTCATGAACATACATAATGCCGCTACCGCACCGTATGTAAGAAGCGCCCAGCCCGAATTTATCTCTATTGCAACGATTATCAGCATTGCTCCCGCATATATCGGTATGGCAAGCGCCAGCAGCGGAAATACCGCCGTCAGGAACATCAGCAGCAGACACAGCGAGGCTGTCACTCCTCCCAGCGCTACCTTATAACTTAGCTTTTTCACTTAAAAACCTCTGAATAATATGATATATACTATTTTATCACAGTCATGTGCCGTTGTCAATGTTCCCACGGGTTTTCACAGCATTTTCATTTGCGGACGATCTGCTCGTTGACAGGAAAAATATGTTATGCTATAATGACATCATAAAAATAATGAAAGGAAAATCAGCATGAAAAATGTTATTGAAAAATTTTTAAGATATGCGGCGGTGGACACAGGCTCCGATGAATATTCGGAGACAACTCCCAGCACCGCAAAGCAGTTTGATCTTGCGGAAATGCTTTATGACGAGCTTGTAAAAATGGGTGCGGAAGATGTTTTTCTTGACAGGAAGAACTGCTGCGTTTATGCCGCACTGCCTGCCACAGACGGCGGAAAAAACGATAAGGTGCTTGGATTTATTTCTCATATGGACACATCTCCCGAAGCAAGCGGAGCAAATGTCAAGCCGAGGATAATCGAGAATTATGACGGCAAGGACATCATTCTGAACGAAGCGGAAAATATCGTTCTCAGCCCCGAAAAATTTCCCGAGCTTTCGGCATATGTGGGAAAGCGGCTTATCGTCACCGACGGAACGACTTTGCTGGGAGCGGACGACAAGGCAGGCGTTGCCGAGATAATGACCGTATTCGAGTATCTTCTGGCTCACCCCGAGATACCTCACGGCAGGGCTGTATGTGCATTCACTCCCGATGAAGAGATCGGCAGGGGAACGGACTTTTTTGACCTTGAGCGCTTCGGTGCGGACTATGCCTATACCGTGGACGGAGGTGCAATAGGTCAGCTGGAATATGAGACTTTCAACGCCGCTTCCGCCGAGATAATCATTCACGGGGTAAACGTACATACGGGTGAAGCAAAGAATAAGATGAAGAATGCTTCGCAGATAGCAATGGAATTTGAACAGCTTCTGCCCGAGGAGCAGAAGCCCGAATATACAGAGGGTTATGAGGGATTTTTCCACCTTATGCATATGAACGGCGATGTTGAAAAAGCGGAGCTTTCATATCTTATACGTGACCACAGCGCCGTTAAATTTGCCGAGAAAAAGAAGCTCATGGAGGCTATGGGCGAATTTCTGAACACAAAATACGGTTCGGGCACGGCAGAGGTGCATATAAAGGACACATATTACAATATGCGTGAGAAGATCGAGCCTCAATATATGTTCCTGATCGAAAATGCGGAGAAAGCCATGAAAAAATTCGGCGTTGAGCCGATAATTGCGCCGATAAGAGGAGGGACCGACGGAGCAAGTCTTTCATACAGGGGGCTGCCCTGTCCCAATCTCTGCACGGGAGGACATAACTTCCACAGCCGATATGAATATGCCTGCGCCGATTCAATGGAGATCATCTGCGACATCATCAAGGAGCTTATCATCGGCTGATTTTAAGGCTGTTTGTAAAAATCCCCCGACAGTATCTGCCGATAAGACGGATACTGTCGGGGGATTTGTTTACCGAATCAAAAGGTGAGCTGCGGAGAAGATCATTCTTCCGCAAAGTTTCCTGTGTAGAGGCTGTAATACTTGCCCTTCTGCTCAATGAGCTGATCGTGAGTTCCTCTTTCGATTATGCGGCCCTGTTCAAGAACTATGATGCAGTCGCTGTTCTTTACGGTGGAAAGTCTGTGGGCGATAACGAAGGTCGTTCTGCCGTGCATAAGCTTGTCCATGCCGTCCTGAACTATTCTCTCGGTTCTTGTATCAATGGAGCTTGTTGCTTCGTCAAGGATAAGTACGGGAGGATCGGCGATAGCCGCTCTTGCAATGGCAAGCAGCTGGCGCTGTCCCTGACTGAGGTTTGCACCGTCGCCTGTGAGCATAGTATCATATCCCTCGGGCAGACGCTTGATGAAGCCGTCTGCATTGGCAAGCTTTGCCGCTGCCTCGACTTCACTGTCTGTTGCGTCAAGCTTTCCGTAGCGAATATTGTCACGGACCGTTCCCGTGAACAGATGTGTGTCCTGGAGAACTATGCCGAGGCTTCGGCGGAGATCGGCTTTCTTTATCTTGTTGATGTTGATGCCGTCATATCTGATCTTGCCGTCCTGAATGTCATAGAAACGGTTGATAAGGTTTGTGATAGTTGTCTTTCCTGCGCCTGTGCTTCCGACAAAGGCGATCTTCTGACCGGGAGTTGCGTATAAGTCAACGTTGTGAAGAACTATCTTATCGGGATTGTAGCCGAAGTCAACATCGTCAAATACAACGTCGCCCTTCAGCTCGATGTAATCTGTGGTGTTGTCGGCAGCATGATGATGCTTCCAAGCCCACATTCCTGTGCGCTTTTCGGATTCAACGATCTTGCCGTCCACACGCTTTGCATTTACAAGTGTAACATAACCGTCGTCTGTTTCGGGCTGCTCGTCAAGGAGCTTGAATACACGCTCGCCGCCTGCGAGGGCCATTACGATAGAGTTGAACTGCTGGCTTATCTGGTTGATAGGCATATTGAAGCTCTTGTTGAAGGTAAGGAAGCTTACAAGCTCACCGATAGTAAGGGCTGTCCAGCCGTTGGATATGATAAGTCCGCCTGCAATGGCGCATACAACGTAGCTGAGATTTCCAAGCTGGGCATTGATAGGACCGAGAATATTTACGAACTTGTTCGCATTGTATGAGCTGTGGCAAAGCTTGTCATTCAGCTCATTGAATTCCTCGATGCTCTTTTCCTCGCGGCAGAATACCTTTACGACCTTCTGACCTTCCATCATTTCCTCGATGTAGCCGTTGACATTGCCGAGGTCCTTCTGCTGTGCCTGGAAGAATGCGCCGCTTCGTGATGCGATCTTTCCTGTGCAGAAAAGCATGATTGCTACCATTACCATTGTAACTACCGTAAGTGTTCCGCTGAGCATTATCATGCTGACAAATACGCTGACGATAGTTATTGCACTGTTCAGCAGCTGGGGCATACTCTGGCTTATCATCTGACGGAGTGTGTCGATATCGTTTGTGTACATTGACATGATGTCGCCGTGAGCGTGTGTATCAAAGTATTTGATAGGCAGGCTCTCCATTTTGTTGAACATATCTTTTCTGAGGTTTCTCAGTGTACCCTGTGATACATTGACCATAAGTCTTGTGTAGCCGTATGCGGAAAGGACGCCGCAGCCGTAAAATACGGCAACATTTGCGATAGCATGGGCAAGACCCGAATAATCGGGATCGGACTGACCCATAAGGGGAATGATGTAATCGTCGATAAGGCTCTGGGTGAACATTGTTCCCTGTACCGACGAAAGAACTGTGATGAAGATACAAACCACAACAAGTATAAGCTGTATCAGATAATTCTTTGCGATATATTTGATTATTCTTGCAAAAAGCGCACCGGGATTATCAAGCTTGGGTCTTGGACCTCTGCCTCTTGCACCGGGACCGCCTTTGAATTCACGGACTTTTTCTGCCATAGCTTTTCTCCTCCTTTACTTGTTCTCGTCGAAATCTCCGCTGCCGCTTGTCTGTGACTCATAAACGTCACGGTAGATCTCGTTTGAAGCCATAAGCTCGTCATGAGTGCCGAAGCCGCTTACCGAACCGTTGTCAAGAACGATTATGCGGTCCGCATTCATTATGGACGAAACTCTCTGTGCAATGATTATCTTTGTTGTGCCGGGGATCTCTTCCGCAAATGCCTTACGTATCTTTGCATCGGTAGCTGTATCTACGGCGCTTGTGCTGTCATCAAGGATAAGTACCTTGGGCTTTTTCAGCAGTGCCCGTGCGATACAGAGACGCTGCTTCTGACCGCCCGATACGTTTGAACCGCCCTGCTCGATGTAGGTGTTGTACTTTTCGGGCATCTTCTCGATGAATTCATCTGCGCAGGCAAGCTTGCAGGCGTGAATGCATTCCTCTTCGGAGGCGTGAAGATCGCCCCAGCGGAGGTTGTCAAGGATAGTTCCCGAGAAAAGAACGTTCTTCTGGAGAACGACCGCAACTTCGTTTCGGAGAGTTTCCAGATCGTATGTGCGGACGTCCTTTCCGCCGACCATAACGCTGCCCTCGGATACATCATAAAGGCGGCTGATAAGATTTACAAGGCTGGACTTGGAGCTTCCCGTTCCGCCGAGAATACCGATAGTCTCGCCCGACTTTATCGAAAGATCAATGTTTTTAAGAACAGGCTCGCCGCTGCTGTGAGCATATGTAAAGCTTACGTTTCTGAATTCGATGCTGCCGTCGGTAACGTCGAAGTCGGGATTTTCGGGATTTGTAAGGCTGCTTTCTTCATTGAGCACCTCTGCGATACGCTTTGCGCTTGCTGCCGACATTGTAAGCATAACAAAGATCATTGAAAGAATCATGAGGTTCATAAGTATTGTCATGCAGTAGGAAAGCATACTTGTAAGATTTCCCGTTGTAAAATCCGTTCCGCCGCTGGAAACGATCATCTTTGCACCTATCCAGCTGATAAGGAGTATGCAGGTGTAAACTGCGATCTGCATAACGGGTGTGTTGAATGCGATTATGCCCTCTGCCTTAACGAAAAGCTTGTAGATGTTTTCGTTTGCCTTTGAGAATTTTTCCTTTTCGTGATCCTCACGCACATAAGCCTTTACGACTCTGATAGCGGACACGTTTTCCTGAACGCTGGCATTCAGGTCATCATACTTTTTGAATACCTGATTGAACTGCTTTGAAACCGCTGAAATGATTATCGCAAGGATAATACCGAGGATAACCACCGCAACAAGATAAATAGTTGCAAGGCGTGCGCTGATTGTGAAAGCCATTATCATAGCCACGATCAGGGAGACAGGTGCACGGAAGCACATTCTCAGCAGCATCTGATATGCGTTCTGGATATTTGTAACGTCTGTTGTAAGTCTTGTAACAAGACCTGCTGTGGAGAACTTGTCGATGTTTGCGAATGAATAGGTCTGGATCTTTTCATACATTGCCTGACGGAGATTCTTTGCAAAGCCCGTTGAAGCCTTTGCGCCGAAGATACCGCCCATTGCGCCTGCGAAAAGTCCCACAAGAGCACAGCCCAGCATTGCCGCACCGATGAGCCATATATGGTTCATATCGCCCTTCTGGATACCGTCGTCGATAATGGAAGCCATAAGCAGCGGAATTATCATTTCAACGATAACTTCCAGAATCATAAACAAAGGCGTTGCGATCGAAGAGGCTTTGTACTCCTTGATGTGAGCAGCCAGAGTTTTAATCATTATTATCATTTCCTTTCCTGTTTGGATTTTTTTCGGCTTCCGCTCTTATCTCGGAAGCATTATCACGTATTCTTTGGATAACGGAGTAGAAAACCTCCATTTCCTCATCTGAAATACCCTTTTTCATGTTTTGCTCAAGCTTCTGTATTGTATTTCTTATATCATTGCTTGTGCGGATACCCTTTTCCGTAATAACGATCTTTTTCAGTCTTGCGTCACGCTCCACGGAGCAGCGTGTCACATAACCGTTTTTTTCCATTAATGTAAGTATGGAAGTTACCCCCGAGCGGCCCACGGAGAAATGCTCCTCGATATCCTTCTGAAAAATATCCTTGTCGGAATTGCAGCTCAGATATCCGAGAATATATCCGTGCATAGCCGTTACCTCGTCGATGCCGAGAGCTTTGAGGCAGGCAGTGACTGCACGCTTTATGGAGTAATCCGTTACTCTGACCTCATGACCGACTTCCCGTTCCCTTGTCATAATCAATGTACTCCTTTCCGTTTTAATGCCGTGAACGGTCTGCGTAAAAAATTGTTCATATACGAATTGTTCATATACGAATTGTTCGATATCGAACAAATTATACACCCGATTTTTTTAAATGTCAATAAGGCAGAACCAAAAAGATTATACTATCTTTTTCACAAATACAGCACCGCAAATTGTGCATTCTGCACAACAAAAATATATTGTGAATTTGTTGCAGATTACCTTTGACGATGATTTTAAGAATGTGATATAATAATAGTATAAAGGTGAAGATACGGTGAAAGCATTATGAAAGGAATGACCTTAAATGTTAAAAAAAGGCGATCACGCAGTTTACGGAATGAACGGAGTATGTGAGATAACCGATATTGAGGAGCGTGAAAGCGGAAAGTTTTACCGAATGGTCCCCGAAAATGACAAGGGACTGACAATATTCCTGCCTGTAACAACAGACAGGCTCCGTCCGCCCACGGACCGAAAGGAAGCGGAGGAGCTGCTGAACAGCATACCCGATATACCAGATATCCGGACGGACGACAGCAAAAGCAGACGGAAAAGATTTTCCGAGATAGTTTCCTGCGGAGGACTCAGGGAGATCATGATATTGTCCGGATCAATATTCCGCAAAAAATGTGAGCGCCGAAGCCGCAGAAGAAAGATGTATGCTTTCGAGGAAAATCAGCTCAGATCGGCGCTGAAAGCCGCAACGGGTGAGCTTAGCTATTCATTGAGCATCTCATCGCAGCAGGCGGAGGAAATGCTTGAGTATAAGAACCTGTCTTCATAAGCATATGCACACGTCTTTTCGGCAAATTTTGATGCATACTGCGTTAAAAATCCTTGCCGTGCGTCAGCACGCCTGCGGATTTTTGCCTTGTCTGCATCAAAATTATGCACGAAAATCCGCATACATTTCTTATGAAGACAGGTTCTAAATTTTCGGAGAATTAAACCGCAGCAATAATAAAAGCCGACTGTTCGGGCAGATAAAGGTTCTGTCCGCAGCAGTCGGCTGATTTTTTATTTGCGGTAGTTTCCGATTACCTCGCAGGTGCGTGAGATATCCTCATCGGTGTGGGCATAGGATACGAACATTGCCTCAAACTGTGAGGGAGCGGTGTATATGCCGTTATCCAGCAGATACCCGAAATATTCCGCATATTTTTTTACGTCGGAGGATTTTGCGTCATCATAATTGCATACGGGTCTGTCCGTGAAAAATGCAGTCATAAGCGAGCCGCAGCGGTTCACATTTATTCCCGCACTGTGCATTGCAGCTTCGAGCTTCGCCGAGCTTTTCTCCAGTCTGTCATAAAGATCGGGCGTGCTTTCCAGCAGCTTCAGCTGTGCTGTTCCCGCAGCTACCGCAATGGGATTTCCCGAAAGCGTTCCTGCCTGATATACCGAACCCAGCGGAGCAACGCACTCCATTATCTCACGGCGGCCGCCGTATGCCGCAAGGGGCATTCCGCCGCCAACTATCTTTCCGAGCGTGGTAAGATCGGGCTTTATGCCGTAATATTTCTGCGCTCCGCCTATGGATAAGCGGAAACCCGTTATCACCTCGTCAAAGATAAGGAGCGCTCCATAGCGTGAGGTTATGTCACGCAGGAACTGCAAAAAGCCTTTCTTTGGCGGAACAACGCCCATGTTTGCGGCGCACGGCTCAACTATGACGCAGGCTATCTCACTTCCGCAGCGGTCAAATATCTGCTGAACGGAGGCTTCGTCATTGTATACTGCCTGTACCGTGCAGTCGGTGTAGCCTTTCGGAACGCCTGCGCTGCCGGGGATAGAATTTGTCATAAGTCCCGAGCCTGCCTTTACCAGCAGACCGTCGGAGTGACCGTGATAGCAGCCCTCGAATTTGATTATTTTGTCACGTCCGGTAAAGCCTCTTGCGGCACGTATCGCACTCATTACAGCTTCTGTGCCCGAGTTTACCAGACGCAGCATTTCCATTGAGGGAAAATGCCTGTTTATCAGCTTTGCAAGTGTGATCTCGCTTTCGTGGCAGGCTCCGAAGGTGAGTCCCTTTTGGCACATTTCAGTTACCGCATCAATGACTTCTTTGCGGCTGTGACCGAGAATGTTCGGTCCCCACGAGCATACATAATCTATAAATTCATTGCCGTCGGCATCGGTTATCCTGCTGCCCTCTGCCTTTTCGATAAACAGCGGAGTTCTTCCCACAGAGCCAAATGCACGGACGGGGCTGTTTACTCCGCCGGGCATCAGCTTTACGGCTTCGCTGAAAAGCTTTTCCGATCTTTCAGTGTTCATTTTATAATTCCCCTTTTTATTCAGTAAGCCATTCTGCCGCATCAAGTGCGTGATAGGTTATGATTATATCTGCTCCCGCACGCTTTATGGCTGTAAGATTTTCGAGGACTATGCGCTTTTCGTCTATCCAGCCAAGCTGTGCGGCTGCCTTTACCATGGAATATTCGCCGCTGACATTGTATGCCGCAAGAGGCAGCTCAAATCTTGTGCGAGCCTCCTTGATAACATCAAGATAAGCAAGGGCAGGTTTTACCATTACCATATCTGCGCCCTCTTCAATATCTGTTTCTATCTCACGCATAGCCTCTCTGCCGTTGGCGCAGTCCATCTGATAGGTGCGTCTGTCGCCGAATGCGGGAGCCGATTCCGCAGCGTCACGGAAAGGCGAATAATATCCCGAAGCATATTTTGCGCTGTATGACATTATAGGCGTATCTATGAATCCTGCGGCGTCAAGTGCATCTCTGATAGCACCGACGCGTCCGTCCATCATATCCGAGGGAGCGATTATATCAGCTCCTGCCTTGGCAAGACTTACAGACATTTTTGCCAGCAGCGGCAGAGTTTCATCGTTAAGTATCTTTCCGCCGCAGACCATTCCGCAGTGACCGTGAGAGGTATATTCGCAGAGGCACACGTCCGCTATCACCAGCATTTTCGGATACTTTTCCTTTATGTACCGAACCGCACGCTGGGTTATGCCGTTGTCATCGTATGCCGACGAAGCCTTTTCGTCCTTATGGGCAGGAATGCCGAATATGAGCAGTCCCGAAATGCCGCTTTTGTCAATGCGTGAGAGTATCTCATCGAGATTGTCGATAGAATACTGATACACATCGGGCATGGATTCAACAGGCTTTTTTATATCATTGCCCTCCGCAACAAAGATCGGGTAGATAAGCTCCTTGGGAAGCACTGTTGTTTCGCGCACAAGGCGGCGCATTTCCTCACTTGAACGAAGTCTTCTGAATCTGTTCATTTTATCAAGTCCTTTTTTGAAAATTTATTTTTCGTTGATTATCTGACCGTCGGTGGAGATCGTCACAGTTTTTACCGCAATATCCTTTCCGCAGGCGGAAGCCGCCTTTTTAACAGCCATTTCAAGTCCGCCGCAGCAGGGAACTATCATTCTTACAACGGTCACGCTGCGGATATCGTTTGATGCAAATATCTGAGTGAGCTTATCGGAATAATCTATGCTGTCCAGCTTAGGGCAGCCTATCATAACGATACGGTCCTTTATAAATGTACTGTGAAAGCTGCCGTGAGCGTATGCTGCGCAGTCGGCTGCAACAAGGACATCTCTGCCGCTGTAATAGGGAGCGGTCACAGGCATAAGCTTTATCTGCACAGGCCACTGAGTAAGGCAGCTGCCGCTTTCATTTGTACTGCCGCAGCATTCACAGACAGCACGTTTTATCACAGCCGCACGGGACCCGGGACATCCGCCCGAAACAGCGGGAGCTTTCTTGGCAGCCTTTGCACGCATCACGGCAGTCTCATCATAAGCCGCCGCCTCACGCTCAACGAAGCTGATAGCATTGGTAGGGCAGTTAGGGAGACAATCGCCCAGACCGTCGCAGTAATCATCGCGCATAAGTTTAGCCTTACCGTTCACAAGTCCGATAGCGCCCTCATGACAGGCCTTAACGCAGGCACCGCAGCCATTACATTTTTCTTCATCTATCTGAATTACTCTTCTTATCATTAAATATGATACCTCCAAAATATTTCGGACGGTTCCTCAACCGTCCACCTGATAATTATACTTTTAAAAAAGATGTTTGTCAATGAGATAACTGGCTGTAATTTATGACAGATAAGTTAATATGATACAATTGATTATTTTTTAGATAGCTCTTATTTTGAAAAACTTCCTTTTATTTTTTTGATAGTTGTTATTTTCTGCCTTTTAGGTTTTGTTGTTACTTAAAAGCTTACTTTTAATTTATAGCAATGTGAAACATATCGCCTTCAAGTTTTGCAAAGGGAACACCAAAGGGCGAAGGAGAGGGGGCTAACAGAAAAGCAGAAGCAAAAATCGGTGCGCCCCCTCTCCTTACCCTTAGGTTTTCCCTCTGCACTCTCTTTCCTTACCCATCCTCACCCC
>CAKSKG010000006.1 GCA_934464775.1 uncultured Oscillospiraceae bacterium | reverse complement strand
GTGCATCTGTTAAATCACTTGTGTATCTCATAGCTTTTATTATACCATATTTTTTCTATGTTGACAAGTTCTCAGATTTTGGCAGGTGTTTCAGCTAATGAAGAATACTATAATTTAGCAGATTTTATTTTGGGTTTTTACTATGCGGAAAAATATCAACTTGCAGCTGGGGGAATGATTGAAATGAATTTTGCGGGAATAAAAAATCCACATTTTATTGATGCATACATAATTCTATGTGTGAAGGATGTGGATTGAAATTATTGCCCGCTGGAGCTTGCGGCTTATCTCTCCGGTCATCCTTCGTATGAAGGATGTGGATTGAAATATGGCAAAACATTCATTAATGAATCCACCTAATGTCACTCTTCGTACGAAGAATGTGGATTGAAATTGAAATGAACAGATATAAAATTATGTGTGATACGTCATTCTTCGTACGAAGAATGTGGATTGAAATCCGAAAACGAAACGATATGTCCGAACTGCGGAGGTCACTCTTCGTACGAAGGTGTGGATTGAAATTTATGGAGCTACAGCTCCTATGACAAAGGGCGCAGTCACTCTTCCTACGAAAGGGTGACGATTAAAATCATGGTAATCCTATATATTGTCATTCCCCGAATAAGTAATATTAAGTGAAATAATCAGCCGCAAAACCAATCCATAAGACATAAACAAATAAAAAAGCTGCATACACAATGACATTCTCATCGTTTATGCAGCCAAAAACTATTGATAATAAAATATGTGATTTTACGGAGCTGTTACAGTAAACGTAACGGAAAGCGTGTTGATAAGCGTCTTGTCGCTTATGTCAACTATCGAGGCGGAGAGATCCTCGCTGTCGGTGCTTCTTGCATCTTCGGGGATATTTGTTACCCACTGGTTGAAAAGATTTACTCTTGTGCATACATCATCATCGGAGGTGGTGTAGCCGTTTGCAGTCATTTCGATATCCTCGCCGTTGATCTTTATGCTGTCGATAGTGTAGATATAGCCCGGGAAAAATGTCTCGCTGTTGGATATGCCCAGTGCGGAGAATGCCGTGCCCTTTGTTCCGCCGAGAGCGGTGAAGTCAAGGCTTACAGTATATGTGCCTTCGCCTGTGATCTGAACATTGTCGGCAACAATGCCTGTGGTCATATTGGTCGGGTCATATGTATCGCCGACGCTGTATGCTGCCGTGTAATCCGCGCTGTTGAACATTATCCATGCGATAGCCATATCGTCCGAAGCGGGGAGACTTATGCCCTCCATGAGTCTGTCATTTGCCGCCGAAAGAGCCTCGTCCATGCCTGCTTTTGCATTTTCCTTTATCTGCTCTTCGGTGTATTCGGCAGACTGTTTTTCATAGCTTCTGTCAAGATAGAGCTGCGCATAAAGCTCATCTGTGATCTTGCCCTGCAAACGCTTGTAAAGGTCATTGCAGTCCCAGAGAACGGGGCAGTAGTTGTAATAATCGCAGTTGTTGAGGAAGTTTGTATAGAAAAGATCGCTGTCGGGCTTTTGAGCGGACTTGCTTGACATTACCGCATATTCACCGATAACAACGCCGTAGCCCTGCTCCGTGAACTTGCTCATGCTGCCGAGAAGCTTGTTCTGCTCCTCATAGTCGGAGGGAGAACCCCACTGATTTACAGCGTCTGTTCCGCAGTAATCCCAAGGCGTATAATAATGAACCGATACCATGAGCTTGCTGTCCGCTGTATCCTCGGGCATAACATAATCGTCCTTGACAGTGTTTGCAATGTCGGTGTTATAGCCTGCAATAAGCAGGAATCTGTCCTCGTTATTTCCGCCTGTGGAACGGACAAGCTTAACAAATTCGCTGTTTATCTTATTCGTCGTCTCGTAGCATTCCTTTTTGGAAAGAGTGCCCGAATCGGCGGCAATATCTGTATCATTAAGACGGTCGCCAAGCTCCTCGTTTGCCGACTCGAATATCAGGCGATAGGAATAATCCGCATAATGCTCCGAAAGCTGAGTCCACATGGCTTTGTACATTTCCATAGCCTTTTCACGGGTAGCTTCATCGGCGGAGCCGAACATACCCCACCAGCTGCCGTCCCAGTGATCGTTTACGATAACATACATATCGGCGTCCAGCGCCCAGTTTATTATCTGGTCAACCCTGTCAAGCAGGCGTGCGTCAATGGTATAGTCGCCGCTTTCAAAGTTCATGCCGTTTGTCCATGCCACGGGAATGCGGAGAGTATCAAAGCCTGCCGCTTTCATTCCGTCGATCATTTCCTGTGTTGTCTGAGGCTGACCCCATGAAGTCTCAAAGGAAGTCGGGTCTGCGCCCTCAACATATTTCTGATGACCGTAAGCCTCCATTGTATTTCCGAGGTTTATTCCGTTGCCCATGAGGGTGATGACCTCGTTTGCCGAAAGCTCCTTCAGCTGTTCATCGACTTCTGCGGGAACCTCCGCATGGTCGGTTTCGGAAGCTTCGGTTTCCGTATTTTCTTCGGAAGCATCGGTTTCGGCGGCAGCTTCCGTGCTGTCCGAATTTTCGGACTGAGAGACTTCGGCAGTTGTGCCGCTGTCCGAATTACTGCTGTCTCCGCAGCCTGCCGCTGTTGCCATTATCATAAATGCAGCCAGCAGGGCAGTTATTTTTTTCATCTTCATGATTTTTACCTCTTTCATAAGTCGGTGTTCCGACCGAATTTTTGGTTTGTATAATTGTAACATAAATAAACATCAGTGTCAATGTGATTTTGTGCAGTATAAAGAGGCGCATTGCGTCCGGAAAGGGGAGATATCAAATATTTATTGTTCGGAAGTGATGTTTTGGAGCTGCTCATCGTCATAAACACGTATAAAATGAGGCTGTATGCCGTTGATGACATAGATATCGGTAACGGTATTGTTTCCGCTGTCGTTAAACGTCAGGTATGGTTCTCCGTCGGAGGTATAGAGCTGATAGCTGTACTCATTATTGTCACTGATCTCGCAGGTGATATAGCCTGTACATTCAGCTGCGCCGTCGGCATAAAATGCAGTAAAGCTGCCGTCTGCGGTTATATGGAGCGATGCAAGTGAAGTATCGCCGTCAATATACCAATAGCCGCTTATCCTGCCGAAATAATCGGTTTCTTCGGTCGTGAGGGTTTCGGAGAAGATCTCCGAATTGTTTGCCGTGACAGATATCTCGGGGGATTCGGTCACGTACGAAGCGGTGTTCTCTGTTTCGGTGACAGTTTCGGGAGATGATA
This sequence comes from uncultured Oscillospiraceae bacterium, assembly GCA_934464775.1. Taxonomy (GTDB): domain Bacteria; phylum Bacillota; class Clostridia; order Oscillospirales; family Ruminococcaceae; genus RGIG4694. The sequence goes on along the minus strand of CAKSKG010000006.1, from coordinate 119,625 downwards.
ATATCGTTGTCTGCGGCGGGGGAGCGGAAGTATCGGCTCCGCAGCCTGAAAGAGCAAGCACGGTCATAATCGGCATAAGATATTTCTTCATAAAGATCCTCCTTCGGGTATTTTATTGTAAAGTTTATAAAACTAACCGTATTTTTATTCTTATTATAATATGATACAGTAAACAGCTCATAAGGTCAATCCGTAAAACAAATATTATCCGCTGTTTGTTCAATAAAACCAAAAAGAAAAGAAAATTATGTACAAACCGTAAAAAATGCAATTATCCCCTTGAAAAAAATATATAAATGTTGTACAATGTATTCAATGTAAAGCGCAGGAAATTTTAAATAAGGCGGTAAACCGTGATTTCTTGTCGCTTTGTCGGTTTTAATATCTGTAAACGATTACATAATGTAGGAGGATAATCTATGAAATTTGCAGACGGTTTCTGGCTCAATCAGCGCGGCTATGAAGTAAGCTATGCATCACAGGCTTATGAGGTAACACCCGTTAAGAACGGTCTGAATGTACTTGCTGCCTGCCAGTATATTCAGAACAGAGGCATGACTCTCGGCGGTCCTGTTCTCGATATGACATTCACTTCAACTCAGAAGGACGTTATCAAGGTAACTGTTGACCACTACAAGGGCGGTCTCAATAACGCTCCCAAGTTTGAGCTTGAAGAGGATCAGGGATATACTCCCGAGATCAAGGAAACGGAAAATGACTGGCAGATCATTTCCGGCAACACAAAGGTAGTTATCGGCAAGTGGAGCTGGAGCGTTCAGTATTATTATAAGGACAAGAAGCTCACAGGCGGCGCTTGGAGAGCAACTACTATCGTAAACGAGAGCCAGTTCAAGAAGAGCTCACGCCTTGATGCGGTCCGGGACGATACATTCTGGTCTTATCCCCAGGACGAGCGCACAACATATCTCCGTGAGCAGCTTACACTCTCGGTAGGTGAGTGCATCTACGGCTTCGGCGAGAAGTTCACAACATTCGTAAAGAACGGTCAGAATGTTGAAACATGGAATTCCGACGGCGGCACCTGCTCCGATCAGTCCTATAAGTGCATTCCTTTCTGCGTATCCTCCAGAGGCTACGGCGTTCTCGTAAATTCCTCCGATAAGGTTTCCTACGAGGTTGCTTCCGATACGGTTTCCAAGATGTCCTTCACAGTTCCCGGTGAGCACCTTGAATACTTCATCATCGGCGGCGAGAACCTCACAGAAGTGCTTTCCAACTATACAACACTTACAGGCAAGCCTGCACTTCCTCCCGCATATACATTCGGTCTTTGGCTCACAACTTCCTTTACAACAAAGTATGACGAGGAGACAGTTACTTCCTTTATCGACGGTATGGCTGAAAGAGATATTCCTCTCCAGGTATTCCACTTCGACTGCTTCTGGATGAAGGAATTCCAGTGGTGCGATTTCGAGTGGGACAAGCGTCAGTTCCCCGAGCCTGCCGAGATGCTTGCAAGACTTAAAAAGGATAAGGGTCTTGAGATCTGCGTATGGATCAACCCCTATATCGCACAGCGCAGCAAGCTTTTTGATGAGGGCAGGGAAAACGGCTACTTCATCAAGAATCCCGACGGCAGCGTATTCCAGTGTGATATGTGGCAGCCCGGAATGGCTATCGTTGACTTTACCAATCCCGCAGCCTGCGAGTGGTATAAGTCCAAGCTCCGTGCTCTTGTTGATATGGGCGTTGACTGCTTCAAGACAGACTTCGGCGAGAGAATCCCCACAAAGGTAAAGTATTTCGACGGCTCCGATCCTATCGCAATGCACAACTACTATACATATCTTTACAACAAGACTGTATTTGAGGTGCTTGAAGAAAAGAACGGCAAGAACAAGGCTTGCCTCTTCGCTCGCTCCGCAACAGTCGGCGGTCAGAAGTTCCCCGTACACTGGGGCGGCGACTGCTCCGCAGAATATACATCAATGGCAGAAACGCTCCGCGGCGGTCTTTCACTCTGTCTCAGCGGCTTCGGCTTCTTCAGCCACGATATGTCAGGCTTTGAAGCAACAGCTACACCCGATATCTACAAGCGCTGGGCTGCATTCGGTCTGTTCTCCACACATTCACGTCTCCACGGAAACTCTTCTTACAGAGTGCCCTGGCTCTTCGATGAGGAATCTGTTGACGTTCTCCGCTTCTTCACAAAGCTCAAGGGCAAGCTGATGCCTTACATCTGGTCACAGGCTATCAAGACTCACGAGGTCGGCGTTCCTATGATGAGAGCAATGGTTATCGACTATGCAAACGATCCCGTATGCCTCTATCTTGACAAGCAGTATATGTTCGGCGACAACCTGCTGGTAGCTCCTATCTTCAATGAAGAGGGAACAGCCGAGTTCTACGTTCCCGAGGGCAAGTGGACTGATATTATCAGCGGCAAGCAGTATGAGGGCGGCAAGTATTACAACGAGAAGTTCGACTATATGTCACTGCCCTGCCTTGCAAAGCCCGACAGCATCATTGCTTACGGCAACTTTGAGCGTGACTTTGAGTATGATTATCTTGACGGCGCAGAGTTCGTTATCTACGAACCCTCCGAGGGCAAGGAGATCTCCGCTTCCGTATACAACACAGAGGCTGAAAAGATCTTCACTATCACAGCAAAGCGCACAGGCGATACTGTTGAGGTTTCCTATACAAATACCGATAAGTCCTTCAAGGTGAAAGTATTCGGTCACGAGGCTGTAACAGTTAATCCCACTGCAAACGGCAAGGTCATCATCAAGCTGTAATTTATCCGAATAAATGTACGAAGCATCCGTCATGACAGATGGAGCTTTGAAAAAAGAGTGTATGCTTTTGGCGTACACTCTTTTTGTTTATGGCTTATTTGTGATTTACTATTGACAATACTGCATATATATTGTAAAATAAAATCATCGGAAAAATAAACATTATTTTGGGGGTAAATATGCGCAATATAAAGAATATCATAAAATCGGCGGCAGTGATACTTGCGGCATCGCTCATGCTTTCCGCCTGCGGTTCGGCGGATCCGTCCGATATCCCTGTGAGCTCGCAGTATGTTTACAATTCGCTTTCCGACAAGGAAAAGCCTGTTTTCAACCGCATCTATTCGGGGGTTACGGATTATAAATATAAGGTCCGTGTGGGGAATCTCCGTGAGAATGAGTTTGAAGATATCATAATGAAATTTTACAGCTGCGGCTCGGAATTTTTCTATATGAGCGATGAGATACAGTACAGCATCAATTCCGACGGATATGTTGCCGAATGCTATTTTACATATGATTACTACGAAAATGCCACCGAGTCAATGCGGGAGCAGCTGGACGAAAAGATCGACGAGATACTTTCGGGCATAACCGATGATATGACCGACGCCGACAAGCTGAAATATATCCATGACTACATCGTGAACAATACAACATATGATGCCAACGCTATGGACTGCGACAATGTTTACGGCGCTCTTATCAAGCACAAGACACATTGTCAGGGCTACTCAAAATCCGTGTGCTGTCTCTGCGACAGGCTGGGTATTGAGTCCACCCTTGTAACGGGAACGGCAGGCGGCGGACATATGTGGAATATGGTCAAGGTGGACGGAAAATGGTACAATCTCGATGTCACATGGGACGATCCCGATTACGGTTTAAAGAGCCGTTCCAACTATTTCCTGATATCCGACAGCACGATCTCCCAGACCCACAAAAAGGATACCTATATGAGCTATCCTTCGGCTCCGTCCGATTATTCTTACATTTCAAATTAACACAAAAAGGCAGTACCGCTCTTATAACGGCACTGCCTTTTCTTAGAACCTGTCTTCATAAGAAATGTATGCGAATTTTCGAGCATGATTTTGTTGCAGACAAGGCAAAAATCCGCAGGCGTGCTGCCGCACGGCAAGGATTTTTAACGCAGTATGCAGCAAAATTTGCCGAAAAGACGTGTGCATATGCTTATGAAGACAGGTTCTTATATAGATACATATTCGGGGTCGGTATTGAGCCGCATAAAATAGCTGTCGATCTTTCCGCGGTCTATGCTGTCGCCGATAACGATAAATACGGACTGTCCCTCCGAGATAGGCGCTATCTCGATCTTTCCGTCAACGGCATTTACTTTCAGCCAGCCGCCGTTATCGTCCTGCGTTGAGCCTTTTATGCGGTATATTTTGCCGCATTCGGGGTCGTTGAGAATGCTGCGGATAACATTTTCAAGCTCGGACTGCTTTATTCTTATATGCATGAAATAATGGGTCATGCTCTTGATATCGTCATTACTGAACATTTTTACATAGCTTTCGCTGCGGTAGGAGGAGTTCATCAGCTTTGAATAATCCTCGTCGGTGAGCTTTTCCCAGTCCTTGTAAATGATGTCCTTCATGGCAAAGCGTCTGGGGCAGCTGATGTATTCCATTGCACCGTTTATGCGCTCAATGATTTTTTCGGCAGTCTGTTCCTGCTGTTCCTCGGTCATGTGACCAGCCTTGCTGAGAAGCAGCTTTCCGCAGCAGGCGGCCTCGGAGCCGAGAAGATATTCCATCTGATCGGAGAGGGAATCCTGAAGCTCCGCATCGGTTATCGTGAAAATATTTCCTATCTCGAACCATTTGTCCAGCGGCGATTCATAGAGAGTATCAAAGAATTCGTCCATGTCGAAAATGCCCGACGGCTCAATGATAATACGGTCGAAGTGCTGAATTCCGAGGGAAATGAGCTGGGTCTTGAAGCGGCGTCTGTGACAGTCCGCATCTCCGCCGCCTGCTATCATTTCAAGGGTGCAGTTTGGGCTTTTTATTTCCCGAAGTATCATCATGTCCACATTGACGGCGCCGAAGTCATTTTCAAGAATGGCGATTTTGCTGCCGTGATCGGTGAGATACTTTGCGTATTTCATTATAAAAGTTGTTTTTCCCGAGCCTAAAATGCCCGTAACAAGGTCAATTTTGGTCATGCTTTTCAACACCTTTCATTTTATGATATTATTATATCATCATTTGAGCAAATGTTCAATAGTTCCGATTAAATATTGCCGCAATTTGCGAAAAATCCCTGTACTTCAAGTTTTTTTATGAAAAGGAGCAAATGATATTTGCAAGATCGAAAATGACTATTCTTATTGGGTGTAACGGGCAGAGGCTTATTTCAAGGACTATGCTCCGACATCAATATAAGGTTACATGATTATTCATGTTTTGTTATTTGATTTATGCTGATTCTTATTAAGTCCTGCATCATATTCATGAACATCATACATCTTAAATCTTCCGATAAAAGTAAAATATCCTGTAAAACTTATATGAAAAGAATAATGCTTTTGTGCAACATGACAAATATATGTGATAAATTTGTGTCAAACTACACGTTGACGAAAACGGATATTGCGGTTATAATTAAATGTATAATACAAAACAGGTGAAACGATTACATCTGTAATGAAAGGGTATTAAATCATGGATATGAAAAAAATTATTGCAGGTATCACTGCTGTTTCAATGCTTGCGGCTCTTACAGCCTGCGGCGGCGGTTCCGAAACAGAGGACGAAACTCTCGTTGAAACAACCACAACCACAGCGGCTACCGTTGAAGTAAATACAGAGCCTCTCAGCGAGGAAGATCAGAATACTGTAAATGATGTTACGGCGCTTCTTCCCGATGTTGAGCTTGAAAATAAGACTATCAAGTGGTTCTCGTTCTACGATCCTTTCCATGCAACTACTTCCGGCAACACAAAGGCTCTTTCTCTGGAGCTTTTCGAGAGCAAGTACAACGGCGAGATCGAATATGTTCCCACAACATGGAACAACCGCTTCACAGATCTTTCCACACAGATCCTCGGCGGCGAGGGTGTTGACTTCGTTGCGGGCGGCGACCTTGATGCATTCCCCAAGGGCGTTACAAACGGAATGTTCCAGCCCGTTGACGATTATATCAACTATGATGATGAGCTTTGGAGCAATGTAAAGTCTCTGAACGATTACTTCCTCCTTAACGGCAATCACTATATCATGGCAACACAGGCTACCGCAGGTCCGGTAGTTATCTACAACAAGCAGACTATCGAGGAAAACGGCTTCACAGATCCCGCAGAGCTGCTTGAAGAGGGCAACTGGAACTGGGATACATTCCAGCAGATGCTTCTTGATTATGTTGATGTTGACGCAGGCTGCTACGGTCTTGACGGCTGGTTCAATGAACAGCCTCTCATGCTGACAAGCGGCGTTCCCTCCGTTGAGCTGAGGGACGGAAAGCTTGTTCACAATTTCTACGATCCAGACCTTGAAAGAGCAATGGACTTTATGTATAATCTGAACCAGAATGGTCTTGTTCTTGACAAGAATCTGTTCAACTGGCAGACACACATTGAGTACATAGGCGAGGGCAAGGAGCTGTTCTACATCTGCGGTCTTTATACTCTTGAAGGCGCTCCCGATATCTGGACAGCAACCTACGGCGATGCCGATGACGTTATGTTCGTTCCCATGCCCAAGGATCCCGATGCAGACGAGTATTATCTCCCCGCAGGTCTTGAGGCTTATATGCTCTGCAAGGGCGCACAGAACCCCGAGGGCGTTGCTCTCTTCATGGACTGCATTCTTGCTGCAAACCAGGACGAGCGTACACGTGAGATCGCTATCAATAAGTACCGCAATGACTACGGCTGGACAGACGAGATGCTCGATATGCGTGACAAGATCAATGAAATGACTGCCGAGCACCCCGTATATGATATCCACGCAGGCTGCCCCACAGATATGTATAACCTTATCGACAGCGGCGAGTTCGGTATCAGAGCTTCCTTCTACGGTTATGACTGGCCCTCTATCAGAGATTCACTGGTTGACGCTGTAAGCGTAATGGTAGATGAATTCAATAATCAGCTGGATAATCCCTCCGATACTCCCATTGCAGACTGATCCCATATGACTTGAAATAATGAACGCACGGTGTTTTTTAAGTAAAAATACCGTGCGTTTTTTAAGTAAAAATACCGTGCGTTTTTTATATTTTACGCCTAAAACCAATATATGTATCAATATATGTTGCAAAATTTTGTGCAAAGTGAACAAATGAATGAATTAAATATTTACAGTAATAATATTGACATATATATTTGTAATTGGTATAATATAAAATGATTAAAGTGTGATTTAATCGGCATTACAGACAGGGGCAGTGGTGTGAACCTGAACTGTTTGCCCAATAATCAATCGTATTTATCCGGGTTCTGCCCCGGGTATGAGATGCAGTCCGAATCGGTATATTTGACTGCGCTCGGAAAGGAAAGTTACTTATGAAGGATATGAAAAAGGTATTTGCCGGCGTAATGGCAGTATCAATGGTATTCGGTCTCACTGCCTGCGGCGGCGATTCCGCTGACGACAGTTCTGCTGAAGAAACAAGCTCCGTTACTACTACAACAGCCGCTACTGTTGAAGTAAACACAGAGACTCTTAACGAAGATGACCAGAGCACTCTCGACAACACATCTTCTCAGCTGAGAGACGTTGAGCTTGAGAACAAGACGATCAAGTGGCTCGCTCACTATGACCTCAACCCCTCCACAGACGGTAAGAGTGAATCCGTTCCCCTTAACCTCTTCAAGACAAAGTACGGCGGAAGCGTTCAGTGGTATCCTACAACATGGGAAACAAGATACAGCGATCTTTCCACACGTGTACTCGGCGGTGAAGGCATCGACTTCTTCCCCTGCGATACAGCGGCTCTCCCCAAGGGCGTAACAAGCGGTATGTTTGAGCCTGTTGATGATTATATCGACCTCTCCAGCGACCTTTGGTCCGATGTTGCTTCCGCAATGGAGATCTACAACTTCGGCGGCAAGCACTATGAGTTCGTTACAAACGTATCAGCTGAGTCTGTTGTTCTTTACAACAAGGAAACACTTGAAGAAAACGGCATTGAAGATCCCTATGAGCGCTGGAAGAACGGCGAGTGGAACTGGGATACATTCAAGCAGGATCTTCTTACATTCGTTGATCCCGATGCTGACTGCTACGGTCTTGACGGCTTCTGGGCAGAGAAGGCTCTCCTCCTTTCCGCAGGCGTTCCCGGCGTATCTTCCGTTGACGGTCACCTCCAGAGCAACCTCATGGACGCTACACTTGAAAGCGCTATGAACTACGGTTATGACCTCTACAACAACGGTCTTATCATTGACCGTTCTCTCTTCGACTGGTCTGAGCAGCCTCAGTTCATGGGCGAAAAGAAGGAGCTTTATTACATAGTTGGTGCATGGGCAGTTCAGTCCAACCCCGACACATGGACAACAAAGATCGATCCCGCTAACCTCGGTATCGCTCCTGTTCCTTCTCCCGCAGGCTCCGAGAACTATATCGGTGCTACACTTGACGGCTGGTGCCTCTGCAAGGGCGCAGCTAACCCCGAGGGCGTAGCTCTCTTCGCTGAGTGCAACCTCCTTGCTAACAAGGATCCCGATGCTATCGCTATCGGCGATCAGAAGTCCAGAGACGACTTCGGCTGGTCCGATGAGCTTATCGAGATCAACAAGGAGATCAATGCAGCTGCTAAGGCTAACCCTGTTGTTGACCTTGCAACAGGCGTATCTTCCGACGTTGCTTCTCTTACAACAGACGGCGGCGACGAGATCGGTCTCCGTGCTGCATACCATGGTGTTGACTGGGCAACAAACAGAGAAGAGATCTCTGCTGTTGTAAGCACACTTGTTGAGGAAGCAGATTCCGAGCTTCAGTCTCTTATCGGCTAATTGCCATCTTATTAAAAAATAATATATTGAGTGCGTGAAAACACCTCTGCGGCTTCGGCTGCGGAGGTGTTTTTTTAATTAATTTGTAAAAAATTCAAATTACCTATTGCAAAATTTAACGAAATGGTGTAAAATATATAGTGACGGGTTGTTTAAATTTTATATTAAACAGCCGCAAAAAGTTTTATACGAAAGGATGTCATAACAATGGCAGGTTTAAACAAGGTTACTGTTGACGATCTCAATGTCAAGGGTAAAAAGGTTCTCGTAAGAGTTGATTTCAACGTTCCTCTCAAGGACGGCAAGATCACTAACGATAACAGAATCACAGCCGCTCTTCCCACTATCAAGAAGCTGGTAGCAGACGGCGGCAAGGTCGTTCTTTGCTCTCACTTGGGCAAGCCCAAGAACGGTCCTGAGGCTAAGTTCTCCCTGAAGCCCGCTGCTGACAGACTGGCAGAGCTTCTCCCCGGCACAAAGGTTACATTTGCTGCTGATGATACAGTAGTAGGCGACAACGCTAAGAAGGCTGTTGCTGAAATGGCTGACGGCGATATCGTTGTTCTTGAGAATACAAGATTCCGCGGCGCTGACGAGACAAAGAACGGCGAAGGCTTCTCCAAGGAGCTTGCTGATCTCGTTGACGACGAGGTTTTCGTAATGGACGCTTTCGGTTCTTCTCACCGTGCACACGCTTCCACAGCAGGCGTTACAAAGTTCGTTAAGGAAACAGCAGTAGGCTACCTCATGCAGAAGGAGATCCAGTTCCTCGGCAATGCCGTTGAGAACCCTGTTCGTCCTTTCGTTGCTATCCTCGGCGGAGCAAAGGTTGCTGACAAGCTCAATGTTATCAATAACCTCCTCGAAAAGTGCGATACACTTATCATCGGCGGCGGTATGGCTTACACATTCCTCAAGGCTAAGGGATACGAGGTAGGTCTTTCTCTCGTTGACGATGAGAAGATCGAGTACTGCAAGGAAATGATGGAGAAGGCTGAGAAGAACGGCAAGAAGCTTCTTCTTCCTATCGATACAGTTGTAGGCGCAGGCTTCCCTGATCCTATCGACGCTCCTATCGACGTTGAGACAGTTGATTCCGACAAGATCCCCGCTGATAAGGAAGGTCTTGATATCGGTGAAAAGACAAGAGCTCTCTTCGCCGAGGCTGCAAAGTCCGCTAAGACAGTTGTTTGGAACGGACCTATGGGCGTATTTGAGAACCCCACTCTCGCAGCAGGTACAAAGGCTGTTGCACAGGCTCTCGCTGAGACAGAGGCTACAACGATCATCGGCGGCGGTGACTCCGCAGCTGCTGTTATCCAGCTCGGCTTCGCTGATAAGATGTCTCACATCTCCACAGGCGGCGGCGCTTCTCTCGAATACCTCGAGGGCAAGGAGCTTCCCGGTGTTGCTGTAATTGCCAACAAGTAATTATAAGCTGAATCAAGCCAAATAAAAAGACCGTGTGATATTTTCTATGAGATATCACACGGTCTTTTTTGTATTTTAATAATAGGGAAAACTCACAGGCATAGAGGTAAAAAAATCCCCTGCCGAAAATCATCGGCAGGGGATAGTGGATTCAATCCGAAAAATTATTCAGCATCTTCAGCCTTGTCTTCGAGAAGAGCACGGATAGAAAGAGAAATTCTCTTCTTGTCAGCGTCGATCTCTGTGATCTTAGCCTCAACCTCATCGCCTACGGAGAGAACGTCCTTAACGTTTGTTACTCTCTTGTCAGCGATCTGTGAGATGTGGATAAGTCCGTCGATACCGGGAATGATCTGTGCGAATGCGCCGAAAGGTGTGATAGAAACGATCTTAGCCTTTACAACGTCGCCTTCCTTGTACTCGTTGAGGAACTTAGTCATGGGGTTGTCCTCGTCCTTCTTGTAGCCGAGGGAAATTCTGTTAGCTTCCTTGTCGAGATCCTTAACGTAAACCTCGAGAACATCACCAACGGAAACAACCTCGGAGGGGTGCTTGATTCTGTCCCAGGAAAGCTCTGAAATGTGAACCATTCCGTCGATTCCGCCGAGATCTACGAATGCACCGTAGTTAGTGATGGACTTAACTTCGCCCTTGAACTTGTCGCCGATCTGAACATTTTCCCAGAACTTAGCCTTTGCAGCGTCTCTCTCAGCGTTGAGAACAGCCTTGATAGAGCCGACAGCCTTGCCCTTCTGCTCATTTACTTCGATGATCTTGAACTTAACAGTCTTCTTGAGAAGATCGTCAAGCTTTTCATCGCGGCGCATTGTAGCCTGGGAAGCAGGGATAAATACCTTGATGCCGTTTGTGAGAACGAGAACGCCGCCCTTGACAACATTCATAACAACGCCCTCGAGAACAGCGTCTTCTTCCTTAGCCTTAACGATCTTGTCAAAGCCGACCATAGCGTCAACCTTCTTCTTGGAAAGTGTGATAACGCCGTCTGCATCGTTTACCTTGAGGACGATGAACTCAACCTCGTCGCCGACCTTAACAACGTCAGCGGGCTTGAGGGAAGGATCATCAGTAAGCTCGTCGAGAGAAACATAACCTGTCTGCTTTGTGCCGATATCGACAATAGCTTCTGTATTGTTTACAGCAGTTATGTATCCTTTCACCCTGTTACCGGTATATAATCTTTTGAAAGAAGCGTCAATGGCCTCCTCAAAGTTAAAGTCCTCGTCTAAATTCTGTAATTTTTCGCTCATGTGGTTTTTAACCTCCTTGATTATATGTGCGGGAGTCGATGCTCCTGCGGTGATCCCTATGCGGAGATCACATATATCGTAAAAGCCTTTCAGCATTTCGATCGTATTAAGCTCCGAAGCGTTTTCAACAAGAAAGCTCCTCGGACATTTCTCACAGCATATTTTATAAAGCTTGGCGGTATTTGAGCTGTGCTTTCCGCCGACGATTATCATTATATCGGATTCTTCCGCCAGCCTGGCAGCTTCGGTCTGTCTGTCGTTTGTCGCTCTGCACACCGTATCGAACATCTCGCACGGCACGCCGCTTTCCGAAACGATTCTTCGGCATTTATCCCATATATTTATATTATACGTTGTCTGCGCCGTAATTGCAATACCTTTTTCGCAATTTCCGCAAAATTCCGCAAGAAATTTTTTCAGCGCCTCATCATCGGGAAGAACCACCGGTGCCGACTTGCAGCACCCTGCGATGCCCTCCACCTCGGGGTGAGCGCTGTCGCCCATAATGACAACCGTATATCCCGCCTCGGATTTTTCACGGACGATCTTGTGTATGCGTGAAACATATGGGCAGGTACCGTCTATATAACGGATATTGTTTTCCTCCAGCTCCCTGTAAATGCTGTCCGCAACGCCGTGTGAACGTATCACAACCGTTTCATCGCTTTCAGCCTCGTCTGGGGATGATATTATCCGCACGCCTTTCGACTGCATATCGCGCACCACATCGGGATTGTGGATTATCTCTCCCAGCGTGGCAGTCTTTCCGTTTTCAAGGGACTTGTATACGAGTCCTACCGCACGGTCAACGCCGAAGCAGAAGCCTGCGGTCTCAGCCGTTCTGATTATCAGGAGCTTCCACCTCCGCAGTAACAGCCTTGCGCTTTTCGTGAGGCTTGCCCTCAACAAGCGTGGTTATCTCGTCCATTATGCGCTGCTTGACGCCCCTCAGTTCTCTGGGGGAATTGCCCGAAACAGCGATCTCGTCAGCCTTTATGACCTTACCGATCTTAACGGTAAGGCGGCATCTGAATTTAAGCTTCGGACCGTCGAAGCAGATACCCACGGGAAGAACATCTGCGCCTGACATTGCCGCAATCATGGCAACGCCTGTTTTTCCGTTTCCGACCTTATTTTCCTTGGAGCGTGTGCCCTCGGGGAAAATAACAAGATTATTGCCGTTTTTCAGTATCTCAACGCTGTCGTCGATGACCTTCATGTCACCTGCGCCCCTTTTTACGGGAAATGCGCCCAGCATTCGGATAAATGCGGCAAAAAATTTGTTTTTGAAAAGCTCTTCCTTTGCCATATATTTGACAGGACGCTTCATATACATGGTAAGCAGAACAGGGTCGGCGTAGCTTCTGTGATTGGACGCTATTATTATGCCCTCTTTTTCGGGAATATTCTCAAGTCCCTCAAAATGCATATTATATGCGATCCGATATACAAATCTTGTACACACTCTTACAAAAGCGTTCATACTGTCTGCCTCCGTTAAATTACACTGATTCAGCATAATTCATATTCATTATTATAGCACATATTATAAACAGTTGTCAAGAGATTTTATAAAATTTCCTGAATTTATCATAATTATGTTGTATAAATCCACGATTTGTTTGACGTATGCGTTTATTTAGGGTATCATTAATGTAAAGAAAAGCCGATCGGAGCCGTCTGCACCGTCAGGAATGCTCAAAACATCAAGCAAAATTCACGGCTGTATACTATAATATAACCATGATATATCATATTGTACTTCGGGAGGACATATGGAAAATATTGCTGCACTGAAAAGAGCCTTGGATCATATCGAAGAGAACGTCTGCGGGGATATCACCCCCGAGGAGACTGCGAAGCACTGCTGTTACAGTCTTTCGGCGCTCCAGAAGATGTTCAGGTATACATTTCATATCGGTGTTGCGGATTATATTTCACGCCGCAGGCTCACTCTTGCGGCACGGGAGCTTGTAAGCGGAAGCTCCGTCACCGATACGGCGATGAAATACGGCTATAATTCTCCCGAGGTGTTTGCACGTGCATTTGTTCGTCTGTGGGGAGAAAAGCCCTCGGATTTCAGGCGCAGAAAGGTCTGCCCCGACATTTATCCGAGGCTGGATTTCCCCGAGAAGCGCAGCTATGAGTTCAACGGAGGTATTATCATGGAAGATAAGTGCAGGTTTGATATCAGCGGTCTGTATGACCGTTTTGCAAAGGCGGACGGAACATATATACTGTCCTTTGATATTTGCGGTCTTATGCCGATAAATGACAATTACGGCAGAGCGGCAGGGGATATCGTCATTGCAGAGTGCCTTAAAAGAATAGCCGATGAGTCGGGTGAGGGAATGCTCCCATTCCGCATTGGCGGAGATGAGTTTGCTCTGCTGACGGGTCTTTCCGACAAAACGGAAGCGGAGGCAGTGGGACAGCGTATCCTTTCGCACAACGGGGAATGCATAGTGAGCGGCGGTGCGGAGATACCTGTTTCCATGAGGTTCGGAACGGTGCTTATAGAGGGGAAGAACCTGCGGTACAGCGAGCTTTTCGGCAGGCTTGAACGTTCCGCCCGTCATGGGGACGATGACGGCAATTAAGATTACTGCATACATTTTATAGTGTTATAATGACGAAACGGAGCGGATAATATTTTCGCTCCGTTTTATTTTGTAAAGCACTGCGGTCATGCCGCATAATGTTGACAATCCTCGGAAAAAATGATAAAATGCATCTGAAAATATCCGACAAAACAGAGTTTTGGATCGTTTAATAAATGGAGACATTTATTATGAAAAAGATAGTTTCGGCAGCAATGGCAGCAGTTATGGCAATGTCCGCAGTATCCGCACTTTCAATGGGAGTTTCCGCAGACTGGGAAAACACCGACAGCGGAAAGGTATATGTTGACAGCGCAACAAAGGAAAAATATACATACTGGAAGAATATAGACGGCAGCAGATACTTTTTCGGCAGCGACGGCATCATGAGAACGGGACTCAGAAAGATCAACGGCAAGATATATTACTTCGGAAAAGACGGCAAGATGAGAACAGGCAAGGTGAAGATCAACGGAAAGATATATAATTTCGGCAGGAACGGTGCGCTTATCGAATCGGCAGACACTGTTAAGAAAGACAATATGTCGGCGGCAGATGTTCTTACTCTGCTGAAAAACGAGCTGGACGGTTCATTTGGCTGCGACAATGTTGTTTCGGAAAAAGAAGCTGTTGATTATTTCGGACTTGATTCCTCAAAGATCGACAGCATCGTTTACGAGAACAATTCTATCAATGCCATTAATATGGACACTGCGCTTATTATAAAGGTAAAGGACGGCTATGCCGATGAAGCCGCAAAGCTGCTTCAGGAATCTTTCGATCAGTGGGGAGCATATTCACGCACGGGTCATTACGATGAATACAAAACGGAGCAGGCAAGACTTTTCGTGAACGGAAATTATGTGGCTCTGCTGGTTCTGGGTGCGAATGATCCCGACGAAAATGCCGATGAAAAGGCAGAAAGGACTTTTGCTGCCTCCGAAGCCGAAAAGGTTGACAAGGCATGGGAAAAGATCTTTGGCACAAAGCCCGAAAATATCGTGAAGATACCCGATGCTTTTGAGCTTGAGGACGGAATGGTACTGTAAATTATACGATCTAAATGTGTGTATGGTGCGGGAGCAATGCCGATATATTTTCGGTATTGCTCCCGTTTGTTATATATACATATAAATTTTATATATTATTAACATATTTCTAATGCGGCACATGGTATAATTATACTGTCTATTTATGTGCAGTTTCGGCGTGAATGATTTTTTCGCCGTAGGCTGCCTGTGACAGCAGAAGGAGGATATGTGCTTTTTTTGCGAAGTACAGCCGATCTATGAATATTATTTTTGATGTTGGAATGGTTCTGGCGGATTTCCGCTGGAGAGAATACTGCCGTGAGCTTGGTATCTCCGATGAGCATACAAAGCTTCTGGCGGAGCGCATGATAGAGGACCCTATCTGGAATGAGTTCGATCTTGCGATAATCCCGCCGCAGATACTTATTGACAAGCTTGAAAAAAGATTTCCCGAATGCAAGGCGGATTTCCGTCTTTTCTGGAAGGATATCACCCGTCTGGTGCTGCCCTTTGATTATTCGGCAGGCTGGATAGAAAGGCTCAAAACACAGGGACATAAGGTGTTCCTGCTTTCAAATTATCCCGGCTTCATGTTTGATATCCATTCAAAGAATTTCGGGTTCATGGACAAAATTGACGGAAAAGTGGTTTCGTATGAATATCATATAATGAAGCCTGCTCATGAGATATATCAGCTCCTCATGAAAAAGTACGGTCTTGAACCGTCGGAATGCATCTTCATCGACGACCGTCCGATAAATATCGCCGGCGCAGAGGAATGCGGTATAAAGGGTATTGTTTTCACAGGCTATGAGGACGCTTCGGCTAAGCTGGACGCTCTTATTAACGGGTGAAAATTGCCGATACGATTTAATGCGGCAAATCTTTAAATTGCCGCAGAATGCGGATATATGGGGAGATAATTTGTTTTATGTCCGCACGGGGAAAGGAAGGTTGGAATTTGAACAGACTTAACGGAATCCACATCAGGCACGATAAGGCAACAGAAGACTGCGCTACCGTTGATTTTCCGCTGCCTGCGGAAGTGCTCATAATCATGTCACAGCACATGGGAGCACCCTGCAAGCCGCTGGTGAAAAAGGGCGATGAGGTAACTGTCGGTCAGAAGATCGGCGATACCGACGCATTCATGTCAGTGCCGATACATTCATCTGTTTCGGGAACGGTTGCTGCCGTGGAGGATTTTCTCAACAGCAACGGCTCGGTGTGTCAGGCTGTACGCATCAAGACAGACGGCGCACAGACAGTATGTCCCGATGTAAAGGTGCCCGAGATCACCGACAAGCAGTCGTTCATTGCGGCTATGAGAGAGAGCGGACTCAGCGGTCTCGGCGGAGCGGGATTTCCCACTCACATCAAGATGAACTTTGATCCCGCAAAGACACCTATCGACACGCTGGTCATAAACGCTGCGGAGTGTGAGCCTCATATCACATCGGACTACCGCCAGCTTATGGAAGAGCCTGACGATGTTATTCAGGGTATCCTTACAGTGCAGAAGCAGCTGAACATACCCAACTGCAAGCTCTGCATCGAGGCAAACAAACCCAAGGCTATTCAGCTCATGCAGGAAAAAACTGCGGATATCAGATCTATCGACGTTGTTACTCTTCCTCAGCAGTATCCTCAGGGAGCGGAAAAGGTGATAATCTATTCCGCAACAGGCAGGGTAGTTGGCGAGGGTGAGCTTCCCGCAAATCAGGGCGTTATGGTAATGAACGTTTCCTCCGTTGCATTCGTTCATAAGTATCTTGAAACGGGAATGCCTCTTATAAACAAGAGGATAACCCTTGACGGAAACGCCATGACAAAAAATCAGGGCAATTACATAGTTCCCATAGGAACTCCGATACAGGAGCTTCTCGATTATACGGGTGCCGAAAATACCGAAATGGTGCTTTACGGCGGACCTATGATGGGTATTACTCTTTATGATACCATGCAGCCCGTGCTGAAAAACACAAATGCGATACTTGCTTTCAAGGACGTTAAGCTGCCCAAGGAAACGGCTTGTATCCGCTGCGGAAGCTGCATCAGAGCGTGTCCTCTGAATCTTATGCCCGTATCTATCGAGAATGCATACAAGGCAAAGGATATCGAAATGCTTAAAAAGCTGAAAGTAACTCTCTGCATGAACTGCGGCTGCTGCACATATGCCTGCCCCGCACACAGAAATCTTGCGGAAACAAATCAGCTGGCAAAGGCGCTTATCCCAAGACCCAAAAAGTGATGCGTCACTATATTATTGAATCGGAGGTATTTTCTTGAACGGACTTATAGTTGAACCCTCTCCGCACCGCAGAACGGGACTTTCCACTCAGCTTGTGATGCTGAATGTTATCCTTGCACTTCTTCCTGCGGCGGTAATGGGCTGCGTTATATTCGGCGTAAGAGCTGCTGTTGTGCTGCTGGTATGCATTGCTTCCAGCGTTATATTTGAAGCTCTCTGCCGCATCATCATGAAGAAAGACCAGACAATAGCCGATCTTTCCGCTGTTGTTACGGGACTTCTCTTAGGCATGAATCTTCCCTCGACCATTCCTCTCTGGATGGCTGTTATCGGCAGCTTTGTTGCTATCGCTGTCACAAAGCAGCTTTTCGGCGGCATCGGTCAGAACTTTGCAAACCCTGCCATTGTGGGACGTATCGTTATGATGCTTTCCTTTACGGCATATATGTCCAACTGGGCGAAGCCCTATTGGTACAGGGAGAGCGCTGATGTTATCACAAGCGCAACTCCTCTCAACAGCGATGTTCTCGGAACGGGAGCATTTACTTACAAGGATCTGCTGCTGGGCAACTGCGGCGGCTGTATCGGTGAGGTATGCGCACTGGCGCTCATAATCGGCGGCGTTTATCTTATCATTGCGAGAATAATCTCTCCCGCTGCGCCCATTGCATTCATCGGTTCCGTTGCGCTTCTTACAGCTCTGACAGGCGGAGATGTTCTTTATCAGCTGCTTTCTGGCGGACTTATGATAGGCGCATTCTTCATGGCAACAGACTATGCAACAACTCCGCTCACAGCAAAGGGCAAGTTCATCTTCGGTCTGGGCTGCGGAATAATCACATTCGTTATCAGAAACTACGGAAACTATCCCGAGGGCGTTTCCTTCTCCATTCTGATAATGAATCTTCTCACACCTTATATCGACAGACTTACTCAGACTAAGCCTCTGGGTGCAAAAACACCTGTTAAGGAGGGCAAGTGAAAATGAAAGAAAAAATTCTTCCTCCTCTGGTGCTTACAATAATATGCGCACTTGTCTGCGGACTGCTGGTCTTTGCATACAATCTTACATATGTTGATACAACAGGCATGATAACCGACAAGATGAAGGACGCTCTCACAGAGATCTACGGCACTTCCGACGGTTATGAGATGCTGAAAAACGATGACGGCACAGTTACCGCATTTGACGGCGTTGATTCCGTTATCAAAGGCTCCGACGGCACAGTTGCTTTTGAGATAACCTCCGACGGTTACTCAAAGGGCGGTCTTTATATGCTGGTCGGCATGGACACCGACGGCAGCATCAAGGGTATCTCCATTATGACTATCGGAGAAACTCCGGGTCTGGGCACAAAGGTGCAGGACAAGAGCTTCCTTGACAGCTTTGCGGGACTTTCCGCCGAGAGCGATGTTGATGCAGTGACAAATGTTACGGGTGCTACACGTTCATCTAACGGCATGAAGAGGGCAGCCGAAACTGCTATCCGCACATACAGCGAACAGAAAGAGGTGATATTCGGTGAGTGATAAGAAATCCGCTCTTTATGATCTTACCAAGGGTATCATAAAGGAAAACCCCACACTGGTCACACTTCTGGGTATGTGTCCCACTCTCGCCGTGACCACACAGGCAAGCAACGGCATAGGCATGGGTCTTGCAACCACATTTGTACTTGTCTGCTCAAACATAGTGCTTTCCGCACTGAAAAGAGCTATTCCCAAGGCAGTTCGTCTGCCGAGCTTTATCGTTATCATCGCAGGCTTTGTAACGCTCATCGAATTTCTCATGAAGGGCTATCTGCCCGAGCTTTACGACAGTCTGGGACTGTATCTTTCGCTTATCACCGTTAACTGTATCATTCTCGGACGTGCGGAAGCTTTTGCATCGAAGAATACGGTTTTCCGTTCCGCACTGGACGGTATCGGAATGGGCATCGGCTTTACGCTGGCGCTGTTCATCATGGGAAGCGTAAGAGAGATACTGGGTGCAGGCTCATGGATGGGAATGTCGCTCCATATGGATACACCTATGTCAATATTCATCATGCCCGCAGGCGGATTTTTCGCTCTGGGCTGTATCATAGCCGCAGTAAACAAGCTGGCAAACAAGAAGCCGCCTCAGACGCTGGGCTGCGCAGCCTGCCCCAATTCGTCTGCCTGCGAACGCTGTGAAGGCGGGAAAGGGGAGTGCAGTAAATAATGAAAACCGCATTAATAGTAATTCTGCTGAATGCAATTCTCTGTGACAACTTCGTACTTTCAAAGTTCATGGGAATCTGCCCCTTTCTGGGAGTTTCCAAGAAGCTTGACAGTGCCGTGGGAATGGGCGCTGCCGTAACCTTTGTAATGGTATGCGCAACCGCTTGTACATATCCTATTTATTACGGCATACTGGTCCCCATGGAGATCACATACATGAAAACGATAGCGTTTATCCTTATCATTGCGCTTTTCGTTCAGCTTATCGAAATGATACTCAAGAAGAAAATGCCCTCGCTTTATAATGCGCTGGGTGTATATCTGCCGCTTATCACAACAAACTGTGCGGTACTGGGTGTTACTATTCTTAACATCGACAACGAGTATAATTTCGTTCAGTCTATCGTAAATTCACTGGGCGGCGGACTTGGCTTTACAATGTCGCTCATCATATTCAGCGGCGTGCGTTCCAGAGTAAATGCAGCCGACGTGCCTGAGATGTTCAAGGGGATCCCCGCAACGCTTATTGCCGCATCTATCGTATCGGTAAGCTTCATGGGATTTTCTGGAATGTTTTCCTGATCGGAAAGGACGGTAATTTAAATGGATATTTTACTTCCTGTTCTGGTGTTTGCCGCTCTTGGACTTGGTTCGGGCGTGCTGCTCACTATCGTATCAAAGCTTTTCGAGGTCAAGACTGACCCGAGAATTGACGAGATCAATGAGATACTTCCCCAGGTAAACTGCGGAAGCTGCGGATTTTCGGGCTGCTCCGACTATGCAAAGTCTATCGTTGAGAACGGCGCACCTGTTAATATGTGCCGTCCCGGCGGTGCGGAATGCGCAGGCAGGATCGCAGCGCTCATGGGCGTTGACGCAGGAAATGTCAATGCACAGATAGCTGTTGTAAGATGCAGCGGAAACTGCGATTCAACATCTGTGAAGTACAAGTACAACGGCACACAGACCTGTCTGTCGGCAAATCGTTTTTACAACGGCTCAAAGCTCTGCACACACGCCTGCCTCGGCTTCGGCGACTGTGCGGCTGTCTGCCCCAACGGTGCAATTTCCATTAACAACGGACTTGCGGACATTGATCCCGCAAAGTGCATCGGCTGCGGACTTTGCGCAAAGACCTGCCCCAACAACATTATCGTTGTAAGGGACATCACAAAGCAGATCGACGTAAGATGCTCTTCCACCGACATGGGCAAGGTAGTCCGTTCAGTCTGCAAGAGCGGCTGTCTGGGCTGCAAGCTCTGCGAGAAGAAGTGCGAGAACGATGCTATCCACGTTATCGACAATCTTGCGCGCATCGACTATGACAAGTGTACGGTATGCGGAAAATGTGCCGCTGCCTGCCCTGCAAAGGTAATAAAGAAGTGCGGAAACGGTTATGTTACTGTTGAAGCAGCCAAGGCGTAAGCTTTGAAATAGTTATTATTTCTGCCGTTTCATTTTATTATGAAGCGGCAGTTTTTATAGGGAGATGTGGAATGATTATTAAAGAAGTTACCGAAAGAACCTCCGTGCTTACGGAGCAGCTTATAAAAGTATGGGAAAGCTCCGTCCGTGCGACCCATGATTTTCTTTCGGAAGATGAAATTTTAAGAATAAAAGAAATACGTTCCTCAGGCGATAAACGGCGTTGAAAACCTTATCATTGCGGAAAATGAGGGAATTATCTGCGCATTTATGGGCGTGCAAAACGGCAGGCCGGAAATGCTGTTTATTGCTCCCGACGAGAGGGGGCACGGTCTGGGCAGGCAGCTGATTACCCTTGCCGTTGAAAAATACAATGTGACCGAGCTTACCGTCAACGAGCAGAACCGCTCCGCTTTGGGATTTTACGGGCACATGGGGTTCAATGCTTACAAGAGGACAGAGACCGACGAGGAGGGCGGACCTTATCCGCTGATTTATATGCATATTTAAGCCTCGCAATGCTTATGCATTTCTCGGCGGCATTTCTCTAACACGAGGGATTTTAAGTCCCTTGTATCATTTGCCGCTCTTGCACAATGGGGATTTCGCCGTCTGCGGACGGCGACCACGGGCTCCGCCCTTTGGATTCCTGCCACCTTTGAAAAGGTGGACGAAACTTTTATACCTATGTTACTTCTTTCTTTAGTGAAATTTTCACTCAATTTTCACCGTCTGCCAATATGATTTTTATACAAAACGTCTATAATACAAAATACAGAAACAAAAGAAACCACATATTATCGGAAAGGACGGTTAAAATGAGTTCATCTAAAATATTATCTGCGGCTTTTATACTTGCAATGGCGGCTGCTTCCGCTTCGGTCACATCGGGAAGCCTTTCGGACAGTCACAGCATACCCCCTCAGTCCCAGACTATAATTCGCAGCGCTTCTGCCGATGCTGTTTCATCGGGCAGCAGCAGAGATGATGACGATGATGATATTATGTATGCAGAAAATGAAACGGACGACGAATAACAATGAAAATCACACCCGACCGCACGGGATTTGAAGCCCATGCGGTCATTATTTTTAAAAATCACATTTTTACACGAATTATCCGTTTGTCGCTTGTAATCGGACGGCAACTGTGATATAATTATTTTATATGCAGCAAATATTACGATTTAACAGGCGGGCGTGAATATGAACAACATCGAAAAGACTATATGGTCCGAAAAGATCATTCAGACCCTTGACAGCGGCATTCTGGTATTTGATTCCAAAAGTTATAGGCTGATAATGATAAATGACGAGGCAAAGCGTATTTTTGACTGCGCCGATGAGGACAGCTCTAAGATCATGCACATCATTGCGTCAATGCTTCCCGAGGAAGAGCTTGTTCAGATAAGGCGCACGATGTCGCTGCTCCGTGAAACAGGAAAAAGCAGCGTCGGAGTATGTCATGCCGAAAGAAAGGACGGAAGCAGGCTTACCGTCAAGTATTCCATAAAGCTTCGGGAGTCCGATGACGGCGGAAGATATATCATCTGCAATCTTATCGACATGACAGAGGAAAGCCGTCTTTCCGCCGAGCTTTCCATGGAGCGAAAGCAGTATCGTGACGCTCTTCTTGCCAATGCAAGATACAGTTATCGCATGGATCTGAATGACGGTATGATAAAAGAGCGTTTTGTCACTTCGGACGGCAGCGACCCATTTGAGATAATGGGTCTGACAGTACCTATATTTTTCGATGATTTCAATAAGGCGTTCATGAAGCAGTTTGATATCAGGCTCACCAGCACTACGGGCGTGCTGGCATGGACCTGTGAAGGGCTTATAAATGAGTTCAACAACGGCAAAAACAATGTTGAATCGGAATATTACATACCCCAGAGGGACAAATATTACCGCACCAATGCCCTTATGTTCCGAAATGATACAAACGGTCACATCATTGCAATAATAATCGGTACGGACGTTACGGCGCAGCAGCGCACAATGGAGATAAACCGTGAAGCATTCACTCTCATGCGTGATATGTTTTATAAGATCTTATGCATTGATATGAGTTCTGACCGTGTTTATAATATAAAAGTTCCTGTTGAGGAGCAGGAGAAAGAACAGTATTATCCGAAACAGTACACAAAGCTGGCGGAGCTGTGGGCTGAAAAGTATGTTCACCCCGATGACAAGGCAAAATTTATAAGCCTTTCTGCGCCTGCATATCTTGAAAATGCATTTAAGGAAAAATCAACTGTCAGCTTCACATACCATAGGCAGTTGGGGGACAGGTACAAGTGGATGCAGGCCGATCTTGTGCCCATGGGCGGATATTCCCGCTATAATTCCCGCTTTGTGTGGTATGTCCGTGATATAGACAACGAAAAGGCAAAGGAGCGTGATTACAGCGACCGTCTCAGGCAGGCGAATGCCGAGCTTCAGGCTGCCTATGAATCTGCCGAAAGGCTGAACAAATCGCTGGAGCTGCTCCGTGACATCTATTACAGGATAAGCTATATCGACCTTTCCGTTAACAAGATATTGCCGATCAAGGTGACGGCAGGCGAGCAGGACGATATCAACAAGCTGGGTGAAAATTTTGACGAGGCAGCATTTTTTATCACCACAAAATATGTTCTGAGAGAATACCGCGATCAGGTCATAAAGGCTCTTGATGCACGGAATCTCATGAAGCAGCTGGCAGGCGGCAACGATGTATACAGTATCACATATGAAAGATATACCGTTTCGGGAATACAGTGGGTCCGTTCGGAATTTATTCCCATACAGCCCTTTACCGAGGAAAATGCACGGATAATCTGGTATGTTAAAAATATCTCCGAGGAGCGCTCCAAGGAGATAAAGGCGCAGCAGGAGCTTGAAAAGGCTTATGTTGCGGCAGAGCAGGCGAACCGTGCAAAATCGCTGTTTTTATCAAATATGAGCCATGATATCCGCACACCCATGAATGCGATAATCAATATGACAAGGTTCATGAGAGAGGATATAAACGATCCCGACAAGCTCAGGGAAGATCTTACAAAGGTGGAATCTTCGGGCAATTTCCTGCTGTCGCTGATAAATGATATCCTTGATATGGCGAAGATCGAAAGCGGTGAAATGGTGCTTCGTCCCGAGGTGTTCACCTATGAGGAATTTATCACCACGCTGAAAAATGTTTTTGAGCCGCTGGCGCAGTCAAAGGGCATCAAGCTTGAAATAAGGCATGATTCCGAGCCGGTTTCGATATGGGTGGATAAGGTAAGATTTTACCAGATATTTTATAATCTTCTTTCAAATGCGATAAAGTACACTCCGTCGGGCGGAACGGTGGTCTATGAGGAGAAAAATAAGCGCAGGGAAAACGGATTCATGACCTGTGATTTTTACATCATTGACAACGGTATCGGAATGAGCAAGGAATTTCAGAAGAAAATGTTCGAGCCGTTTGAGCGTGAGGGCAACAATAACAACGGTACGGGACTGGGACTTTCCATTGTGAAGAATATCGTCGATCTTATGAACGGCAGGATCACCGTGGTCAGTGAGCCGGGCATGGGTACAACGTTCTGTGTGCATCTTTCCGTTCCTGCCGCCACCGAGGAGCAGATACTTGTTTCGGAGAAAAAGACAACTGCCGAGGACGCAGCTTCCGCAGTTAAGGGGCTTCGCATACTTGTTGTTGAGGACAACGAGCTTAATCAGGAGATAATCTGCCGTCTGCTGGAGGACGTGGGAGTTGCGGTCGAGGTCGCAGATAACGGAAAGAACGGCGTTGATATGTATCTTTCAAAGGAAGCATTTTATTATGACGCCGTGTTCATGGATCTCCAGATGCCCGTTATGAACGGACTTGATGCTTCAAAGGCGATACGCAGTTCGGGACGTGAGGATTCAAAGATAATACCTATCATTGCAATGACGGCAAATGCTTTCAGCGAGGACAAGGAAGCAGCACGTCAGGCAGGCATGAACGATCACCTAAGCAAGCCCGTTGACATCAGAAAAATAATCCGTGTGCTGAACACCGAGGTGGGCAGAGCAAGAGGAATGCACAGAAAATAATAAAATCGTATTGACATTTTAAATCAAACAGTTGTATAATAAATTTGTAAGAGATTTTTCTGCCGACTGTATTGCGGAAAGCGGAAAATATAAAATGAAAAATGATGAAAGATGGTTCAACGCTTATTATGAAAAAGAAAGTAACTCTTGCGGATATCGCCGCAGCCTGCGGAACAAGCACTGTGACAGTATCGAAAGCACTTGCGGACAAGAGCGGAGTGGGCGAGGAAATGCGCCGTAAGATCAAGGAAACGGCTGAGTCTATGGGATATATTTCCGCAAGATCGCCCTTCGGACTGAAAAATGAAAATGTATGCGTTATTGTTCCGTCGAAGTTTATCAATCCCAACGGTTCGTTTTACTGGGCACTTTACAACAGCCTTGTTGTCAGGCTGAAAAAGGATAATATGTACAGCATTATGGAAAATCTTTCCGAGGAGGACGAGCGTGATCTTGTCCTGCCGAAGCTGGTGACGGAAAACAAGGTGGCTGCGGTCATTTCTCTGGGACAGCTCAGTCCCGAATATGCCGAAAAGCTCCTTGAAGCACGCCCCGAAACTCTTCTGCTGGATTATTATATCCCCGAGATAACCGCCGATTCTATCGTCACGAACGGCTACAGCGGGGGATACAAGCTTACCGCATATCTTATCTCCCAAGGACATAAAAATATCGGTTTCATCGGAAGCAGATTTGCAACTTCAAGTATTTTTGACCGTTACATGGGCTATCTTAAAGCAATGATAGCAAACGGTCTGGAGGTTCGCAGCGACTGGACGATAGATGACCGTGACGACAGCAGGGATTTTATCGAATTTGATTTTCCCAAGGAGATGCCCACGGCGTTCGTATGCAACTGCGATGAAGCCGCTTACCGTGCAATTAAGCAGCTGAAAAGCATGGGCTATGATGTTCCCGGGGATATTTCCGTTGTGGGATATGACAATTATCTTATCTCCGAGGTTTCAGAGCCTTCAATAACCACGATAAATGTTGATTCCGAATATATGGCTGACATTGCTGTTTCGGCAGTTGAGGAAAGAATGCTCGATCCCAACGGGGTACGCAGAACACGTACTATCGACGGTGAGCTGGTAATTAAAAATTCCGTTAAAAATATAGGCTGAATTTAACTTGCGTTAAATATATCATCGAAAAAATAATATTCTATCACAAGCTTCGCAGTGTATGCGGAGCTTAATTTTTTGCTTAAAATTAAATATTAACAAATAAAAACAAGTTCTTATATAGTTAAAATATAAGATTCATATAATAAAAAATTGTGAAAATATAGCTTGCAGATAACATGAATTCTCAATAAATGTTAAAATTATTGTGCATAGTTCACAAAATGCAAACGTTTTACTTTATTGCAGGTTACAAAGTTTAGTTAAATTCACTTAAAACTATTGACTTATAATCGGCTTAATGTTATACTAAGTTTAGCTTAATAAAGAGATTAAAATTACTTAACAAAGATAATTTTAATAAACCGAAAAATAATTAAGATTAAGCGTATTTTATGGAGGTTTAAGCAATGAAGACTAAGAAGATTTGTGCAGCGATCCTGGCAGTAACAATGACCTGCGGTATGTTTGCAGGCTGCGGAAATACCGCTTCCGAGAGCGGCGACACAACAACAGCAGGCGGAGCAGATACAACTGCTGCGGCAGACAACAGCGGCGATTCAGCAGACACAACAGCTGCTGCGGAGCAGACATCGGGTGAGACAGTTACTCTTGAGGTACTTACACACAGAACAGATATCGTTCAGGACGGTTCTCTCGATGCTCTTACTGATGCATTCGAGGCTGAAAACAACTGCGTTATCAAGTACACAGGCTACACAAACTACGCAGACGATGTTTCCACAAGAATGAGCACAGACGATTACGGCGATGTTCTTATGATCCCCGATTCCGTTAAGCTGTCCGATCTTTCTTACTTCTTTGAACCCCTTGATTCATATGACAATGCAAAGAACGAATGGGACTGCGTTGACACAAAGATGTATGACAACACTGTTTACGGCTATCCCACAGCTCTTAACCTTGCAGGCGGCGTGCTTTACAACAAGCAGGTATTCGCTGATGCAGGCATCACAGAGCTTCCTAATACTCCCGGTGAGTTTATCGCAGACCTTGGCATGATCGCCGACAACTGCGAGGGCGTAATTCCTCTTTACACAAACTTTGCCGATAACTGGACACTTGCTCAGTGGCAGGGTCTTGTATGCTCCGCATCGGGCGATCCTTCTTATGAGACAAATCTTCTTATCAACAGAACAGACCTCTTCGCTGAGGGCGGCGCTTACTACACAGTTTACAAGATGATGTATGACATCTTCTCCGATACAAGACTCCGTGAGGCTGATCCCACATCAACAGAGTGGGAGGGAAGCAAGACAGCTTTCGCACAGGGTAAGATCGGTACACTGGTTCTCGGTTCATGGGCTGTTTCCCAGTTCAAGCAGGCTGCAACGGATATCGGTGCAGATCCCGAGAACGTTGGCTATATGCCTATGCCCAACACAGTTGACGGCGTTAAGTATGCACAGATCTCCGCTGACTATTCCATGGGCGTAAATGTTCACTCCGAGAACAAGGAGCTTGCAAAGAAGTTCGTTGAGTGGTACTGCGGCGAGTCCGGTCTTGCACAGAGCGAGACAGCTATCTGCGCACTCAAGGGCAGCGCACTTCCCGACTTCATGGAAGGTGTTACAACCTTCGTTAATGCAGAAGTTCCCGAGGAATATGTAGGTGTATTCAATCAGATCGACAAGGATTCCGAGGTCGGCACATGGGATACAGATACTGCAAACTTCAAGGTTAAGCTTGCCGAGGCTGCATTCAGCGGCAAGGGCGAGGACGAGTTCAATGCTATCATCAGCGACGTAAACAGCAAGTGGAATGCAACAAGAGACGCTGTTCTCGGTGAATAATCAACATAACATAATCAACACAAAATAAGTATTGCCTCCTTTCATAACGCTGCGGTGTTTACCCCTCACCGCATGGTGTAGTAATAATCCTGCTTTTTGTATGTGCGCAGCATGATAACTCTGTGCTGCGCATATATGATAAGCCAATATCGGAGTGTCCGTCCAATGAAAAATAAAAGCTTCAGCTACTGGCTAAAGACCTATAACGGTCAGAAGATCTATACAACGCTGCTGTTTCTGCTGATACCGTTGGTTCTTCTGGTCGTTTTTACATTTATCCCCGCTATCAATATGATCGGATACAGCTTCCAGTCAAGAGATCAGTTCGGAATAAATGTTGAAAATGTGGGACTTGAAAATTATAAAACGGTTTTCACCAATCCCGATTATTTTGTTACCTTTAAAAACAGCCTGTATTATATGGCAGGCTCGGTGTTCCAGCAGATATTTGCGCTGCTGCTTGCTACTATACTTTGCAGCAAGATCAAACTCAAAAATTTGTTCAAGGGCGTTCTGTTCTTCCCTTATCTGATGAACGGCGTTGCGGTTTCGCTTATTTTCCGCCGATTCTTCCAGCAGGGCGACGGCATCATCTCCCAGGACGGAACACTTAACAGCATAATCACCGCTCTTGGCGGTCAGTCTATTGCATTTTTACAGAATCCCGTGCTTGCAAATATCTGTATGGTGTTTGCTTCAATATGGAAATATATCGGATTTGACATAATCATGTACATAGGCGCTATCCAGTCGATAAATACCGATATTTACGAGGCTGCCGATCTTGACGGAGCAAATCCGTGGCAGAGATTCCGTTATATCGTTTTCCCCGAAATAAAGCCTATCATTTCTCTCCAGCTTATCCTTGCGGTCAAGGGTGCCATCTCCGTTTTCGAGATACCCTATATCATCACAGGCGGAAAGTTCGGCACAAGCACATTCGTTATCAAGACCATCGAAACAGGCTTCGTCTATAAAAAGGTTGGACTTGCTTCGGCAATGGCAGTGGTGCTGCTCATCATAACAATTATTGTTACGCTGCTGCAGAAGCTGCTGTTCAAGGAAGAGGACAGCGTGCCCAAAAAGGAAAAGGCTAAGGGCAGGCTTAAAAGGAGGATTATGTGAAAATGACCGCAACAGCGTCAGAAATAAGATCTTCAATAATTTCACGTAAGGTAATAACCGTTCTGAAATATGTAGTGCTGGTTTTCAGCTGTATCATAGTTATTGCTCCTCTGCTGGTTATCCTTATCGGCTCACTGAAAAGTCATCAGGAATTTTCGGAATCCGCAGTGTTTGCTCTTCCTACCGAGCTTCATTGGGAGAATTACAGAGAAGCATTCATCGAGGGAAATGTTCTTGTGGGACTTAAAAACACGGCGATAATCATTGTGTTCTCCTGCTTCGGAACTATCGTTACGGGAACAATGACAGCCTTTGTTATCCAGCGTTTCAGCTCGATGTTCACAAAAACAGTAAAGGCACTCTTCATGCTTGCAATGCTGCTGCCAAATATCTCGATGCAGGTAACTGTATTCCAGATCATCAATAAGCTGGGACTTTACAACTCCATTGCGGCGCCGATAATCCTTTACGTCGGAACAGACATCATCTCGATCTACATTTTCATGCAGTTCCTCAGCCAGATATCCGTATCTCTGGACGAAAGCGCTATCGTTGACGGCGCATCTTACCCCAGGATATATTTCAGCATCATTCTTCCGCTGCTGAAGCCTGCTATCGCAACTGTGCTTATCATCAAATTCGTAAACATATATAACGACTTCTATACTGCAAACCTTTATATGCAGGACGACGACGTAGTTTCCACAGCCCTTTACCGCTTTATCGGACCATACGGTGCAAAGTGGGAGATCATTTTTGCGGGAATCGTAATTTGTATCATTCCCACGCTGATAATTTTCCTTACTCTCCAGAAATATATTTACAGCGGCATGGTTTCCGGTGCGGTCAAGGAATGATTTTAACAAGCTATCACCTATCTCTTTAATTTTTTCATATCCTTTTTTCGGCAATTATCCCCTCTGTCTTAACGGCAGGAGGGGATTTTGCTTTTTCGGATAAAAAAACGCCTGCCCGAATTTATCGGACAGGCGTTGTACCTGAAAATTATTCGCCGAAATAAAGCTGTTCTTTTTCCTTTGCCATGTCTGAAATAAGACCGTTGAGCCAGTCTCCGCCGCTTGCGGTGAGCCACTGCTCGATCTCGTCCCATTTAGTTTCAAACTTGTCCTCGGGAAGCTTTAATGCCGAAGTAAGCTCCGTGCGGATATATGTGTCGCAGGCGGAGGTGATTATGCCTATCTCGCTGTCCTCGGCAAGACCGTAATCGGCGGCGCTGCCGTGTCTGCTTATAGGAATAATGTCTCTTGAAGTGAACATATCCGTGAAAAGCTCTGCTCCGTAGCCTTCAAGAGTTTCTTTCTGGGCTTCATTATAGCCTGCGGAAACATTCGCTCTCAATTGAGAGGAATAATAATTTCCGTCGGAATCCTTGTCGGTGATGAATCTCATTGGGAAAGGATAGGTGTGTCCCTCGGCGGTGTTGGCAAGCTCCTGTGCTTCATCGGAGCAGTACCAGTCAAGGAAGCGGAATACTCTTACAGGGTCGGCGCAGGAGGAGGTAATGGCTATTCCGCAGCCGATATCGGAGCCGTCCTCACGGAGAAACTGATCTCCGCTGCCGTCCATTGTAACTCCCAGCGGAGCATAGGTGCGGTCATATTTTCCCTTGTTTTCCAGCGATGCTACGGCGTCCGCATAATCCTCGGGGATATCCGAAAGCGCCAGAACATTTCCCTTTGATATCTTGTCTATATACTCGCTGTATCGAAGATCAAAGGACTGATCGGTAATGATGCCCTCGTTGTAAAGGTGATTCAGCCATTTATAATAGTCGCCGATGCCCTCATAGGTCCATTTGTAGGTGATAATGCCTTTGTCATCGTCGATGATGAACTGATCGTCGTTTCCGAAGCCCAGAGCTATTGCGGACATTCCGCCTATGGTGTATTC
Source organism: uncultured Oscillospiraceae bacterium (assembly GCA_934464775.1). Classification (GTDB taxonomy): domain Bacteria; phylum Bacillota; class Clostridia; order Oscillospirales; family Ruminococcaceae; genus RGIG4694. The sequence continues at coordinate 88,628 of CAKSKG010000006.1, read as the reverse complement.
CCATTGAGTGGAGGCACGTCCGCAGAGCAGCAGACCTGTATTGGTTGTGCCGTCATCGTTTGTGGGGTGCAGCTCAAGATAATCCTTCAGAGCCTTTTCAAACTGCTCCGCAGATCTTATTTCGGGATAGCCCAGCTCCTTCAGCACACGATGCTGAATCTGGAATGTGCCGTAAGGTTCGGTAAATGAATTGCCGCCGGCGTTTGTTCCGACAGTATAAATATTGCCGTTGCTGCTTTTCAGATAATTTACGCTGTCGCCGTACATACCGCAGATATTTTCACCGTATGTATTTATATAGTCATTCAGCGGAACAACGCTGCCGCTGCCGATAAGACTGTCCATGCTTTTTGGGAGATATATCATATCGGGCAGCATATCCGAATCTGCCATGAGCTTTATTTCCTTGGCATAATCGGCGCTTTTGGGCTGAGTTACTTCCAGTGTTATTCCCGTAAGCTCGGTGATCTTTGCGGAGACATCATCATCGGAAACGATATCCGCCGAGGCCATAAATGTGACCGTCAGGGGAGAGGTGTCCATTTCGGGTATCTCTGCTGCCGTTGTCTCCGAGGCTTCTTCGGAAACAGCCGACTCCGTTTCGGCAGCTGATGTTTCCGTTTCGCTCTGCTCGGATTGAGAAACAGTCTCTGTATCGGAAACGTTTTCAGCAGGCGTTTCCGCAGTTCCTCCGCAGCCTGCAAACAGATTTGCCGTCAGCAGGAATGCCGAAAGCGCAGCGATTTTTTTGTTTTTCATGCCTTTGTACTCCTTTCGGAATGCCGTAGGTTCTATTGTAAAAGCCGCCCCGATATGTGTGGGACGGCTTTTTTCGGCGGTATAGCCGCAGTATTACTTTACAATAAGGCTCTTGCCTGTCATTTCCTCGGGCTGGGGAACGTTCATGATATCAAGCATTGTGGGAACGATATCCGCAAGAACGCCGCCCTCGCGGAGCTTGCAGTCATGACCTACAACGATGAAAGGAACGGGATTTGTTGTGTGAGCTGTGAAAGGAGAACCGTCGGGTTCCATCATCTTGTCGGCATTGCCGTGGTCAGCTGTAAGGATAGTTACGCCGCCCTGCTTTGCGATAGCGTCAACAACTCTGCCAACGCACTCGTCAACAGTCTCAACAGCCTTTACGGCAGCGGGAATGATTCCTGTGTGACCTACCATGTCGCAGTTTGCAAAGTTGAGAATGATAACATCGTACTTATCGTCGGCAATAGCCTTTTCAACAGCGTCTGTTACCTCGTAAGCGCTCATTTCGGGCTTGAGGTCGAATGTCTCAACATCGGGGGACTTGATAAGGATCCTGTCCTCACCGTCGAAAACTGTTTCCTCGCCGCCGTTGAAGAAGAATGTTACGTGGGCATATTTCTGTGTCTCGGCGATTCTGAGCTGTGTCTTGCCCAGCTTGCTGAGGTATTCACCCATGACCATTTTAAGCTGCTCGGGAGGGAATGCAACGGATACGTTGGGCATTGTTGCATCGTACTGAGCCATGCATACAAAGCTGAGGGGGAAGAAGCCCTTCTTGCGCTCAAAGCCGTTGAAATCGGGATCAACGAATGCACGTGTGATCTGTCTTGCACGGTCGGGGCGGAAGTTGATGAATACAACGCTGTCGTCAGCGGAGATGGGAGCTGCGCCGTCCATAACTGTGGGGAGCATGAACTCGTCGGTTACCTTGTTTGCGTAGCTGTCCTTGATAGCCTGTACGGGATCGGAGCCGCCCTTGACGCCCTCGCCCATTACCATTGCATCGTAAGCCTTTTCAACACGGTCCCATGCATTGTCACGGTCCATAGCATAGAAACGGCCGCTGATGGTAGCAATCTGACCTGCGCCGATCTTCTTCATCTCGGCAACAGCCTCTTCCATATATTCAGCTGCGGAGGAGGGGGGAACGTCACGTCCGTCGAGGAATGCGTGAACGTAAACCTTGTCGATGCCGTGCTTCTTAGCCATTTCAAGAACACCGTAAAGGTGCTCGATGTGGCTGTGAACGCCGCCGGGAGAAAGCAGACCCATAACGTGGAGTGCGCTGTTCTTCTGCTTGCAGTTTTCCATTGCGCCCAGCATAGCCTCGTTCTTGAAGAAATCTCCGTCCTTGATAGCCTTGGAGATCTTTACCAGCATCTGATAAACGATGCGGCCTGCGCCCATGTTTGTGTGTCCTACCTCGGAGTTGCCCATCTGACCGTCGGGCAGACCAACGTCAAGACCGGAAGCGCCGATGATTGTATTGGGGCATTCTGCCATGTACTTGTCAATGTTGGGCTTCTTTGCGGCAGCGATAGCATTGCCGAAGGTATCCTTGTTGATACCGTAGCCGTCCATAATAACCAAAGCGATAGGTTTTCTGCTCATTTATATTTTCCTTTCGTTATATGCTGAATCTGTTCGGGAGTATCCAGAGTGTGATATAATAATTTTCGGTTTCGTCAAAGGTATTGACATCGTGCCATATCTTATATCCCGCACCGTAGTAAACACGGCTCTCGCCGTCGGAATACACAGCCGCAGGCACCGAAAACAACGGCGGCAGCCGATACTTCTTCACCCTGACGGCATCTGCCGCAAAGAATGAGACAATTATAACGGCGATCACCGCTGCAATTATTTTTCCCGATGATATTTTCTTATTCATATAAAATAAGTATATGCATATCTGCAATAAATATCGCAGATACGCATATTTTCAAATGTCTTATGATCAGCCGTTTACTGCTGCCTGAACGATCGTGTTGAAGTCTTCAGCCTTGAGGGAAGCACCGCCGATAAGACCGCCGTCAACGTCGGGCTTGGAGAGGAGCTCTGCGCAGTTCTTTGCGTTCATGGAGCCGCCGTACTGGATCGTTACTGCATCTGCTGTTGCAGCGTCATAGATCTTAGCGAGTGTTGCACGGATAAATGCGCAAACTTCCTGTGCCTGATCTGCTGTTGCAGTCTTGCCTGTGCCGATAGCCCATACAGGCTCGTAAGCGATAACTGTCTTCTTAACGTCCTCAGCGGAGATGCCGAAGAGATCAAGCTTGATCTGGCGTGCGATAACTTCCTCAGTGATGTTGCACTCACGCTCCCAGAGAAGCTCGCCTACGCAAACGATGGGCTTGAGGCCTGCTGCGAGAGCTGCCTTTGTTCTCTTGTTAACAGTCTCGTCTGTTTCGCCGAAGTACTGACGTCTCTCGGAGTGACCAACTACAACGTACTCAACGCCGACCTCTGTGAGCATATCAGCGGAGATCTCGCCTGTGAAAGCGCCGCTCTTTTCAAAGTGAACGTTCTCAGCGCCGACCTTAACGTTGGAGCCGGCTGTTGCAGCAACAGCTGTTTCAAGGTTTGTGAAAGGAACGCAGGCGATTACCTCAACGTTGTCCTTTGCGTTTGCTACCAGAGGCTTGATAGCTTCGAGAAGCTCCTTAGCCTCGGGGCGTGTCTTATTCATTTTCCAGTTTCCTGCGATAATAGCTTTTCTGAGTGACTTATTCATGATAAAATACTCCTTTTTTATATTATATCCGCACATTTCGCAACGAGATGCAGGATATTTTATCGGCGGCAAAAGCCGCACAAAATTTACCGAATATATTATAACATATATCCTGCTGCGATATATAAACTTTTTGTGAACAAAATAGATAATTTTGAACTTTTTTATACACGGTGCAGCAAAATTACAGCTTGTCTTCGTTTCCTGAAGCCCACACAAAGCAGGAAACAAACATTATCACTGCCGCTGCATTTCCCGATGACTGGCTCATCACATAATCGGCTGTTATTATGCCGCCGAAAATAAGATGCCTTATGTCGGGAACGGCGGCAAGTATCACCTGCCATGTAAGAACATGGAACAGCGCCGTCTTTTTCGGCATTACCGTTTTTCCCGAAACAACTGCGGCAAAGCTTGCGATAAGCGGAAGTGCGATCATCGGATAGGCTATTGCCGCTGCCGGCATGAAGCTGCCGTAATAGCTGTCAACGAGCCGCACTGCCGTTTCACGGCCGAATTCCTGCGAAAGAACTGTGACCCAGTAGGAAAGAGTGCCTATGAAAAAGTGCAGAGCGGCTCCTGTGCAAAGATACCCAATGCCGCCGTATTTCACCAATGCACGGAGTCTGCGGCATTCGGGTCTGATCTGGTCATGCATCGCCCTTATACCGAAGCTGTAAAAGAACATTCCAATAAGCCCCGTAGCAAGAAGCAGCACGGGACGCCACAGTCCGAAGCTGCCGTTCATATATGCTTCACGTAGATAAAGTCCGCCGTCCGAATCACTTGCGGGAATAATGCTGAGCGAAAGATCGCCCACGGTCATGAGCAGCGCTCCCAATGCTCCCAGCAAAAGGTCACGCCTGTATTTTTTCGTGTCCATTTTCCGTTCCTCCTGCATATGTATTTCATTTGATTAGCATATGCTAATTTGTGTATAAAAATTATAACATATACAAAATAAAATGTCAATAATTTTCGTGTGTCGGCAGAATCACTGCCAAATATTACACACTGTCAAAACTGAATAACCGCTGCGCCATGCGACCATAATTTTAACAGTTTACGCAAATTATCGCAAAGGCGGGATTTTTTATGTATTACAATAAGGTTGACATCAGCGGAGTTGACACATCAAAGCTGCCTGTTTTAAAAGAAAGCGAAAAAATGGAGCTTCTTAACAAATACAAGCAGGGCGACATGAAAGCCCGTGACAGACTTATCAGCGGAAATCTTCGGCTTGTGCTTAGTGTTATCCAGCGCTTTCTCGGGCGTGGTGAAAATCCCGATGATCTTTTTCAGGTGGGCTGCATCGGGCTTATGAAGGCGATAGATAATTTTGATACTTCGCTGGAGGTGCGGTTCTCCACATATGCCGTACCTATGATAAGCGGCGAACTGAGAAGATATCTCCGTGACAACAACGCTATAAGAGTGAGCCGAAGTATGCGTGACCTTGCCTACCGTGCAATGCAGGCTAAGGAGGAGCTTACCAACCTCAACCGCCGTGAGCCTACGGTGGACGAGATAGCAAAGCATATCGAAGTGCCGAAAAGCGAGGTGGTGCTGGCGCTTGAAAGCATATCCGATCCCGTTTCCATATATGAGCCTGTCTATTCCGACGCAGGGGACACGCTTTACGTCCTTGACCAGCTGGGGGACAGCAGCAGCGATGAGAGCTGGCTGGACGAAATAGCCCTGAAAGAAGCCATATCGGGGCTTAAAGGACGGGAAAAGGACATACTTTACAAGCGCTTTTACTGCGGAAAAACCCAGATAGAAGTTGCCGAGGAGATCGGCATTTCACAGGCGCAGGTATCACGGCTCGAAAAAAGCATTATCGAAAAAATAAAGGGGAATTAAGGATAATATAAATAAAAAAGATCCCGTCCGAACTTTTTATCGTTCAGACGGGATCTGATGTTCAAAAGCTTATGATTACTTTCTGAGCTCCTTGGAGATTCTTGCGATAGACTCGTTGAATTCTTCCTCGTTGGAGTTGTTGAAAATAAGCAGACCGTCAATGTCGGGCTGGTTGAAGTTCTGAGTTGCGATGTACTCGTCCCAGTGCTCCAGCTTCCATGTATCACGGTCGGAGTTGCGGTCGATCATTCTCTGACGGCATACCTCAACGTCTGTGTGTACCCAGATAACTGTAAGCTCTGCGCCAACCTTGGCAAGCTTCTCTCTCATGGAAGCGATAGCCTTGGGGTCACGGATCTCACGAGCGAAAGGAGCGTTGATAAGCGCCAGATCGCAGTATTCGAGAGATTCAAGAGCAACATCGAAGATAGCGTCATACTCATAGTTGCGGATATTATCCTCAAAGAACTGTGAGCTGCGGTTGATCTCCTGATTTGCAACAACGAAGATCTGCTTTGAAAGGACTATAAGTGTGTCCTTGTCAAGGTAAACGATAGGCTTCAGAGCCTTTGCAAGCTCCTTTGATACATAAGTTTTGCCGCAGGCCGGGGGAGATGTTACAAGAATAAGATGTTTCATGAAAAACGTCCTTTCAATTAATTTAATTAATGTAATGATCCGCCGTGCCGCATTACGGACAGACGGGGATATTCGTTATTATACCGTACTGAGCAGACAAACCGCATGAGCGGCTATTCCTTCGCCCTTTCCGGTGAAGCCGAGGCCTTCCTCGGTGGTCGCCTTGACGCTTATCTGTGAGATATCGCATCGGCAGGCAATGGCTATATTCTTCCGCATATCGTCAATATAGCTGCGGAGCTTAGGCCGCTGACACAATATCGTGCTGTCTATATTATTTACAGTGTAACCGTTTTCTTCCGCTTTCGCCATAACTGCTTTCAGCAGCTCAAGACTGTCGGCGTCCTTAAAGGCGTCGTCATTATCGGGGAAAAGCACGCCGATATCTCCCATAGCCATTGCACCGAGAATGCTGTCGGATATTGCATGGAGCAGAACATCGGCATCGGAATGACCGTCAAGTCCAAGCTCATAGGGTATCGTCACTCCGCCGAGAATAAGCTTTCTTCCGCTTACAAGGCGGTGAACGTCGTAGCCGTGTCCTATGCGAAGCATGATAATGACCATTCCTTTTTCAGAAATTTGCGGTTAGCAGAAATGTTAATAATATGTAAACAACATCATATTACATCACATTTTATTTTATAACATATAACGCAAAAAATCATGTAGAATTCGTAAACGTTTTTGTACAAAAATGTGATATGAACATTTACCTGTCGGAACGGATATTTGTGCAAAATAAAACGTTTTATTCCGATATAATATTTATCAGAGCTTCGGCAACGGCAATATCCTCGGGAGTTGTCAGCTTGATATTGAAGTAATCCGAGGGGGTCATGCAGATCTTTACGCCCACCGCTTCCGCAAGCTGGCAGTCATCGGTAAAATCAAGACCGTTTTCGGCGGCAAAGTTCACTCCCTCAAAATATTTCTGCTTTTTGAATATCTGAGGTGTCTGAGTGATGTAAAGCCTGCGTCGGTCGGGAGTATCGGTCACAAGTCCGCCCTCAACCTCTTTTATTGTGTCCTTGACGGGAACGCCAAGCGCCGCTCCGCCGAAGATCTCCGCATCACGTATGCACTGCGCAATATATTTTTCCTTTACAAGAGGACGTGCCGCATCATGAACTGCGATAAGCCCCGTTTCACGGGAAACGTATTTAAGAGCGTTCACCACCGACTGCTGACGTGTTTCGCCGCCCTCGGCAACAGCCTTTACCTTAGTTATATTGTACTCCGAAACAATATCTTTTATCATATCCATATGCTCGCTGCGTGCGGAGATAATAATTTCCGATACCTGTTCCATTTTCTGGAACACCTCCAGCGAATAGACAATAACGGGCTTTCCGCACAGTTTGTAAAGCTGCTTTGGTATGCCGTTCATTCGTGAAGCGCTGCCTGCGGCTGCGATTATCACAGATACACTGCTCATAGCTGCTCCTTTTGAAAGATCACATTATTTCGGAATAGTTTCCGAGAAATTCAAATTTTGAATATTCCTTTTTAAGCTCGTCCATAAGGGCGCATACCTTTATATCATCGTATCTTCCGTTGAAATCAAGGTAGAACATAGCCTCAAAGTCCTTGCCCGGAATGAGCTTGCTCTCGATCCTTACGATATTGAAGCCGTTGACCGAGAACTTTGTCAGCAGACGGTAAAGAGAGCCTTTTGTGTGGGGGATAACGATAGATACGGTAAGTGTGTCCGCCTTTTCGGTAGCGTAGAAATCCTTTGCGATGCAGATGAATCTTGTGGCATTCTTTTCCGCATTTGCGATATCACGTCCGATGATATCGAGATCGTAAAGCTCGGCGCAGTGTTCGCTGCATATGCAGGCGATAGGCTCGGAGCTGTCCGCAACACGCTTTGCGGCAATTGATGTGTTGAGGCAGTCCTCGGTAACAAGAGTGTTCTCTCGGATAAACTCGGAGCATTGTGAAAGTGCCTGAGGGTGAGATATCACCTTTGTGACATCAAGGAAAGATGTGCCCTTTCTGACAGCCAGACAGTGATTTATGTCAAGGCGTATCATGGAATTGATATAGAAATTGTGCTTTGACATAGCGTCATATGTATCGGAAACGCTGCCTGCCGTGGAGTTCTGTATGGGGATAACGCCGAAGTCGGCTTCCTTTTTTTCAACGGCGGAGAAAACCTCGTCGAAGGTATTGAAATATATTATATCCTGAGTCGGGAAAAGCTTTCTTGCGGCTGTTTCGGTATTGGAGCCGGATATTCCGGGGCAGGCGATCCTGCGAGCCATTTTCGGAAGGAAAAGCTTCGGTTCCAGCAGTGAAGCGGACTTCATGAAAATTTCCCTGTGCTGAATGCACTTGCTGATATCCATTATCTCGGAGAAAAGCACTCTGCTGCCGTCCTTGAGATCATCGGGGGACATACCCTCGATGCGTTCCAGCAGTTGTTCCTCACGGTTACCCTGCATAACGGGAAGATTATTCACTCGCTTGAATTCGGCAACATCACGGCAGACGTCCATTCTTTCGATAAAAAGTGAAAGTATCTGCTCGTCTATTTTGTCGATCTTATTTCTGAGGTCGCTAAGTTCCATTACAAAATTCATCCTTTTTCAAGATATTTTTTCTCACAAAGACCATTATACAAAATTTTTTCGGAAAATACAATAACTTTTTATAAAAAACTTGCGTATCATATATAAATGTGATATAATAAAAAAGTGCAAGCCCAATTTCGGTCTGCACATATCTGACGGCAGGGAGCTGATAAATTGCGCATTTTGGGCATTGACCCCGGATATGCCATAGTGGGCTACGGATTTCTCGATTACGACGGCTATAATTTCCGTCCGATAAATTTCGGAGCGATAACCACCGAAGCGGGAACGGATTTTGTCACCCGTCTGAAAATAATCCACGATGACATGACAACGATAATCGCAGCATACAGCCCCGATGTCATAAGCATTGAAAAGCTGTTTTTCAATACCAACCACACCACGGGAATCGACGTTGCGCAGGCAAGGGGAGTCATACTTCTGGCAGCTGCGCAGGCAGGCATACCAGTTCATGAATACACGCCTTTGCAGGTAAAGCAGGCGGTCGTCGGCTACGGCAGAGCCGAAAAGCAGCAGGTCATGGAAATGACAAGGAAAATTCTCGGTCTTGCGAAGGTTCCAAGACCCGATGATACGGCAGATGCGCTTGCGATAGCGATATGTCACGGTCACAACCGAACGGGAGTTTTGCTGCCCGAAGCGTAGGGCTTTTTATTTTTGACCTGCAAGAGAGTTTCCAGTGTATATAGTTTAGTATTATAATGAAATTCTAATAACCGATAATTATTGTGGGATTTTTTATAAACAGTTTATTTTTTGACAATTTGCAGTTTTTAGTATGATTATATAATAGCACTAAAATATCATGATTAGAAAAAGTAAAGTAATATATTTTCGTGCTAAGGGTGTGGATTGAAATATAGAATTGACAGGATTTCTTGCTATATGAAAGAAATTCCAGTGTACACGATAGTAATAATAGTGATATTCTAATCACACTAAAACGCTTTTGCTTGATTTCTTTTAATATAGATAGTAAGTAAAAGAAACCGATTTACATAGTTGACAGTTTTGAATATAATTATATAATTCAACTTCAACCGAAATGTTCTTTGAGAAAGGAAAAAACAAATGATATACAGTCTGCGCGGAAAGCTTGCCCACAAGGAAGCAGGGCTTGCAGTGGTTGAATGCGGAGGGGTAGGCTATGCCTGCCGTACCACATATACAACGCTGTCCCAGCTTGAAAGCGGAAGCGAGGTTTTCCTCTATACATATATGAGCGTTCGCGAGGACGCAGTTGAATTGTTCGGATTTGCACGTCAGCAGGAGCTTAACTGCTTTAAGCAGCTTATCTCGGTCTCGGGCGTCGGACCTAAAGCTGCGCTCTCTATCTTATCCGATACAACGCCCGAAAAATTTGCGGTCACCGTTGCAACGGGCGATCACAAGGCATTCACAAAAACAAAGGGCATCGGTCCGAAGCTTGCACAGCGCATAGTCCTTGAGCTGAAAGACAAGATCAGCAAGGAGCAGCTTTCCGTCAGCGGCTCGGAGGTATTTTCGGCTGCTGCTGCGGACATCGGCTCGGGAAATGTGGGCGAAGCAGTTTCTGCCCTCGTTGTGCTGGGATATTCCCAGACGGAGGCTGTCACTGCCGTTTCCAAGCTGGACAGCACACTGCCCGTTGAGGAGCTTATCAGGCAGGCTCTCAAACAGATGGCATTAAAATTATAATTTCCGATATTCTGATTCTGTACGAAAGGTATGATGATCTTGCTGGCATATCCCGATTATGACAACTGCATAATTAACATAATTTCGTCGCTGCGGAAGTATTACCGCACATCGGCGGCATATCCGACTATACCCGAGCTTGACAGGCAGCTGGGCGGATTTTATAAAAATGTTGTGCTGATAATGTTCAATGGCATGGGAATGGATATGCTGGAAAGCAATCTTTCAATGGCGGATTTTCTGCGGCAGAGATGTATAGGCTCCGTGACGTCGGTTTTTCCGTCGGCACGGACGGCTTCATACATAAGCGCCGAGACGGGACTTTCTCCGAATGAGCATGGCTGGCTGGGACACAATCTTTTCTTCAAGGAATTCTGCCGCTGCGTCAGTGTGTTCAAAAACTGCGATTCATACAGCCGACAGCCTGTTGCGCAGCCAAATGTTGCGCAGTTCATAATGCCCCATGAATCAATATTCAAGGATATAAAGCGTTCGGTGATAGCGAATGTTCAGCCATTTACAATTGCCGAGCCGGGATACAATATCCCCGAAAACGGAAATTATCATAAAACAGCCGAATCCCAGAAGCGGCTTTTCGAGCTGATAAATCTTATCTGCGAAACAAGACAGCATACGTTTACCTTTGTTCAATGGAACGAGGCTGCCGAAGCCGCACGCAAAGAGGGCTGCGCTTCCGACGGAGTGTATAACTGCCTGAAAAGCTTCAGCGATAATCTTGAAGCTGCCTGCGAGCGCCTCAGCGATACGCTTTTCATAGTTTCGGCAGGACACGGAATGATAGATATTTACCGTGAGATAGCCGTTCATCATCAGCGTGAGCTTATGGAATGCATGACAATGCCTCCCGATATCGAGGGCAGAGCCATGAGCTTTTTCGTAAAGCCCGAGCGAAAGGCTGACTTCAACCGCATTTTCACCGAAAGCTTTTCAGAGGACTTTATACTTATGCCAAAGCCAGAGCTTATGCGCAAGGAGCTTTTCGGAAGAGGAAAAACTCACCCCAAGGTCTCCGATTTTACGGGAGATTTTGTTGCCTGCGGCATTTCGGATAAGATACTTAGATACCGTTCGCTGAATGAAAAGCCGCACCCTGCGCCTATGGCTGCCTGCGGCGGACTTACCGAATCGGAAATGATAGTTCCGCTTATTACGGTATCAACAAAGAAAACACTTGAATATCGTCCGCCTATGCTGGAGGATATCACACCGAATATAAATTTTTACGCATAATAAATAAGGAATGATTTGATTTGCTGGAAACAAGCGAAATGGAATTTGAAAATTCTGCGGCGGACAGGATAATCTCCCCCGAGAATATCTCCACCGACAACGACGCTTTTGAATATTCGCTGCGTCCCCAGACCCTTGACGAATATATCGGTCAGGATAAGGTCAAGGACAATATGAAAATATTCATTCAGGCGGCGAAAAAACGAGGGGAACCGCTGGATCATGTGCTGCTTTACGGCCCTCCCGGACTCGGAAAAACTACGCTTTCAGCCATTATTGCACGGGAAATGGGCGTGAATATCCGTGTTACAAGCGGTCCTGCCATTGAAAAGCCGGGCGATCTTGCGGCGCTGCTCACAAACCTTAACACCAATGATGTGCTTTTTATTGATGAGATACACCGTATGTCCCGTGTTATCGAGGAGATACTTTATCCTGCCATGGAGGATTATGCGCTGGATATAATCATCGGAAAAGGACCGTCCGCACGTTCGCTGCGTGTGGATCTGAATAAATTCACGCTTATCGGTGCGACTACAAGAGCAGGTCAGCTTACGTCGCCGCTCCGTGACCGCTTCGGAGTTATCCAGCGTCTGGAGCTTTATACTCATGAGCAGCTTTCCGAGATAGTAATGCGTTCGGCGGCGATACTCGGTATTGCCTGCGATAAAAAGGGAGCTGCCGAGATAGCGAAGCGCTCAAGAGGAACTCCACGAATTGCAAACCGCCTTTTGAAGCGTGTCCGTGATTTTGCCGAGGTAATGGGAAACGGAAAGATAACGGGCGATATATCCGATATAGCGCTTGACCGCCTTGAAATAGATTCGCTGGGACTTGACAGCCTTGATAAGCGAATGCTGGATATGATGATAAAGGGCTATGGCGGAGGTCCTGTGGGACTGGAAACGCTGGCTGCCGCAATAGGTGAAGAGGCGGTCACATTGGAGGACGTCTGTGAACCGTATCTTATGCAGCTGGGCTTTATATCACGTACCCCGAGAGGACGCTGTGCGACGGCACTTGCGTATCGTCATATGGGATATCCCGTTGATGATAAGGTGCTGAAACCGACAGCGGTGCAGGAGGGACAGCAGAGCCTTTTTGATAATTGAAACAGCCCCCAAAAAAGTAAATAGGTATAAAAAGTTTGGTCAAGCTTTTTAAAGCTTGCAGGAATCCAAAGGGCGGAGCCCGTGGTCGCCGTCCGCAGACGGCGAAATCCCCGGGAGCACCGAGAAATGCGAAGCATTGCGAGGCTTCCCAATAAATTTTAAATTTAGCTTTATCTTATACTATATAATATAAATTCAGGTGAAATTAAGGAGATAATTGATATTATGGGCAGATTATTTGGAACAGACGGCGCAAGAGGAGTTGCCGTTACGGAGCTTACCTGCGAGACAGCAATGCAGATAGGCAGAGCGGCAGCACTTGTCCTTACACGCAAGGCAAATCATAAGGCAAAAATACTTATCGGTAAGGATACAAGAATCTCTTCCGATATCCTTGAAGCGGCACTTACGGCAGGTATACTTTCCGTTGGCGCAGATGCGGTGATACTGGGCGTTGTTCCGACTCCCGCAGTTGCATATCTTGTAAAGGAAAGAGGAGCGGACGCAGGCGTTATGATATCCGCTTCCCATAACAGCATGGAATTCAACGGCATAAAGCTTTTTGCCGGAACGGGCTATAAGCTTTCCGATGATATCGAGGAGGAGATAGAAGCGCTTGTTCTCGATACTCCCGAGAAGCTCACCGAAGCACTTAAAAGCGGCGGAGAGGTCGGCAGGGTCTATCATGATGCAAAGGCTGCGGACGATTATGTTGACCATGTTATCTCCACGGTGGACGGTGACTTCGGCGGCATGAGAGTTGCTATCGACTGCGCAAACGGCTCTGCCAGTGCAACAGCCGAAAAGCTTTTCAGCAAGAGAGGCGCTCAGATATATCTTCTTAACTGCGCTCCCGACGGAACGAATATCAACGATAACTGCGGCTCCACAAATATGGATATGCTGACAAACTTCGTCAAGGAGAACCGCTGCCAGCTGGGTATTGCCTTTGACGGCGATGCGGACAGATGCCTTGCTGTGGACGAAAACGGTCTTATGGTGGACGGTGATAAGCTCATCGCCATATTTGCAAAGGATATGGCTGAAAGAGGCGTGCTGAAGGACAATACAGCCGTTGTCACCGTTATGACGAACATCGGATTCATGCAGTTCGCAAAGGAAAACTATATAAATGTAGTCACAACAAAGGTTGGCGACAGATACATACTGGAGCAGATGATAAAGGATAATTATTCCGTGGGCGGCGAGCAGTCGGGTCATATCATTTTCCGTGAATATGCCACTACGGGCGACGGCCAGCTTACCGCAGTGCAGCTGCTTTCCATTCTCCGCAGAAAGAGCAAGCGCCTTTCCGAAGCCGCAGCCGTAATGGAGCGCTTCCCGCAGGTAATGATAAACGTCAAGATAAGACCCAAGTGGAAGGAAGCATGGAAAAACGTTGCGGAGATCGAGGAAATGATCTCGCTTTATCAGAAAAAGCTTGCTTCAACGGGAAGAATACTTGTCCGTGAAAGCGGAACAGAGCCGCTTATTCGTGTAATGATCGAGGGAAAGCGTTTTGATATCATCAACGATATGGCTGTGAAGATCGCAGACAAGATACGCGAATGCTGCCCTTATGACGAGGAAGAATAATTTTTGATTACAAAGTAAAAAGGAATGGTCAGATAAATGAGAACAGCCGACAGATGGACGGATTACCGTCTTGAGGACTGCACCTGCTCCGAAAAGCTTGAAAGCTGGAAGGATATCGTGCTTATTCGTCCCGACCCTCAGATAATTTGGAAAACCGACAGGCGCAGCCCCTTGTGGAGCAAGGCTCACGGACACTATCATCGTTCCGAAAGGGGCGGCGGACAGTGGGATTTCAAGCGCAGACTGCCCGATTCATGGAATATATCCTATGATATGACTATCGGTGAAAAGCTCACCTTCAATATCCGCCCCACAGGCTTCAAGCATACGGGACTTTTCCCCGAGCAGGCTGTTAACTGGGACTATATGGGCGAGCTTATCCGCGGTGCGGGAAGAAAGATAAATGTACTGAATCTTTTCGCATATACGGGCGGAGCTACTCTTGCCTGCTCAGCCGCAGGTGCGGACGTGTGCCATGTGGACGCTTCAAAGGGCATGGTGCAGTGGGCAAGGGACAATGCCGCATCGTCGGGACTTTCCGACCGTCCTATCCGCTGGATAGTGGACGACTGCGAAAAATTCGTTGCCCGTGAGATAAAAAGAGGAAGAAAATACGATGCGGTCATCATGGATCCTCCATCCTACGGCAGAGGTCCCAATCAGGAGGTCTGGAAGCTGGAGGACTGCATATACGATCTGGTGAAGCTCTGTTCGGGAGTTCTCAGCGACGATCCGCTTTTCTTCCTGCTGAACAGCTATACCACGGGACTTTCTCCCTCGGTAATGGCGTATATTCTCGGAGAAACACTCAATGAACGTTTCGGCGGCAGCGTTTCCGCCGATGAGATAGGTCTGCCCGTAAAGTCCAGCAGCTTCGTGCTTCCCTGCGGCTCAACGGCAGTTTGGCATAAGTGATGATATGAAGAAGCAGCATATTAAAACTATGATCGTAGCCGCTGCTGCGGCAGGAGGCTCGGCGTGTGCCGTAAAGGCTGCGCTTGACCTTGTGCTGTATATGTTCGGCGGCGGTCCCGTTGCGGGACGCAGAAGAGGAAAAGGCTATTCGGCGGTATATGTTTCCTGCGGGAACAATCCTGTGAAAAAATGGCTGTTCACCGCTGCGGCAGGAGTTCTGCTGGCGGCGTCTGCCGTTTATGCACTGATACCGTCCGACGGCAAAGAAACTGATGGAGAATAATATGGAAAATATAATTTCTGCCGAAAATGTTGAATTTCATTATGAAAGCGAAAGCACTGACGGCGAGGAAAAAACTCCCCCCAAGCAGGTGCTTAAAGGCGTTTCGCTGGATATAAAAAAAGGCGAGTTCCTTGCGGTGCTGGGTCATAACGGCTCGGGAAAATCCACTATCGCAAAGCATTTCAATGCGATACTTCTGCCCTGCGGAGGAAAGGTGTATGCGGCAGGCTATGATACCTGCGACGACGGGCATCTTTTTGACATAAGACAGCACGTTGGAATGGTTTTCCAGAATCCCGACAATCAGATAGTTGCGACTATCGTTGAGGAGGACGTGGCATTTGCACTGGAAAACATCGGAGTTGACCCTGCGGAAATGCGAGTGAGAGTTGACGAGGCTCTTAAATCGGTGGGAATGTACGAATACCGTGAGCATTCGCCTCACCAGCTTTCGGGAGGACAGAAGCAGAGAGTTGCCATTGCGGGAATAATCGCAATGCGTCCCGATGTTATCGTTCTGGACGAGCCTACCGCAATGCTTGACCCGAGAGGACGCCGTGAGGTCATTTCCACAATAAAGAAGCTGAACAGGGATTACGGCATAACTATCGTTCTGATAACCCATTATATGGACGAGGCGGCTCAGGCTGACCGTGTTGTTGTAATGGACGGGGGAAAGATAGTGCTGGACGATATCCCCTCGGAGGTATTTTCCCATGTGGAGAAAATGAAGGAGCTTGGGCTGGACGTGCCTCAGGTAACGGAGCTTATGTACCGTCTCGGAAAGCTGGGGCTGGACACGGACACTCATATAATCGACGAGGACAAGTGCGTTGAGGCTCTGCTGAAAATACTCGCATGATCTCATAATAGTGTAAAGAAATGAATACCCCGAAAGGGAGTTCAATTTCCGAAAGGATAATTTTATGACACCTATTATAAAAACCGAAGACCTTACTTATACTTACAGCGTTGGCACGCCTTTTGAAAAAACGGCGGTGAAAAATGTCAATCTTTCCATCGAGCCGGGTGAGCTGATAGGAATAATCGGCCATACAGGTTCGGGAAAATCCACGCTGATACAGCATTTCAACGGTCTTGTAAAGCCCACATCGGGCAAAATATATGTTGACGGAGAAGATATCTGGGGCGACAAATACAATATCCGTGATGTCCGCTTCAAGGTGGGGCTGGTGTTCCAGTACCCCGAATATCAGATATTCGAGGAGACCGTTTACAAGGATATCGCATTCGGTCCAAAGAATATGGAGCTGGACGAAAAGGAGATCGACCGCAGGGTAAGGGAGACTGCCGCTCTGGTGGGACTTACCGAAAGCCAGCTGGAGCAGTCGCCCTTTGAGCTTTCGGGCGGTCAGAAAAGACGTGTGGCTATCGCAGGCGTAATGGCTATGGAACCCAAGGTGCTTATTCTTGACGAGCCTACCGCAGGACTTGACCCAAAGGGCCGTGATCTTATTTTCGAGCAGATAAAGAATTATCACAAGCGCACAGGCTCAACCGTGCTGCTGGTATCTCACAGCATGGAGGACGTGGCAAAGTTTGCCTCAAAGATACTTGTAATGAACAAATCGGAGCTTTTCTGCTATGAAGATACTCCCGAGGTGTTCAAAAAGGCGGAGGAGATCGGTTCAATGGGTCTTGCCGTGCCGCAGATAACGAGGGTGTTCTCACAGCTGAAGCAGAAGGGAATAGATATCCGCACAGATGTTTATACAATGGATTTTGCGGTAAAGACTCTCCGCGAATATATGGAATCACATGGAAGAAAGGATGTAAAAAATGCTGAGTGATATCACGATCGGACAGTATTTTCCCGGGAAATCGGTTGTCCACAGTCTTGACCCGAGATTCAAAATAATCATCACGGCGATATTTATTGTCATGCTTTTTTCCGCAGACGGCTTTATCGGGCTGGCTGTAAGCCTTGCGTTTATGGTGATATCCTATCTGATGTCACATATCCCGGGAAAGCTTATGGTAAAGAGCTTAAAGCCTATCATTCCCGTTATAATATTCACATCGGTGCTCAATCTGTTCTTTATTGACGGAGTATCGGTGTTCCATATCTGGAAGATAAATATTACCGATGAGGGTCTGCGTACCACTGCTTTTATGATAATAAGAATAGTTGCGCTTATTGCAGGCTCATCGCTGCTGACCTATACAACATCGCCTATCATACTGACCGACGCTATCGAGCGTCTGCTGGCACCGCTGAACAAGGTGAGATTCCCCGTTCACGAGCTGGCGATGATGATGACCATTGCACTCAGATTTATCCCGACGCTTATCGAGGAAACGGACAAGATAATGTCCGCCCAGAAAGCAAGGGGAGCGGATATGGAGAGCGGCGGACTTGTAAAGCGTGCAAAGGCGCTTATCCCCGTGCTGATACCGCTTTTCGTTTCGGCATTCAGACGTGCCGAGGAGCTTGCGCTGGCAATGGAATGCAGATGCTATCAGGGCGGAGACGGAAGAACAAGGCTCCGTGAGCTTAGATCATCATCAAAGGATTATATCGCAATGGCGCTGTCCTTTGTATTTCTTGCGGCTGTGTTTGTAATAAATGCGGTGACCTGCTGATGAGAAATATAAAGGTGACAATGGGCTATCGGGGCACTGCATATCACGGCTTTCAGCGTCAGATAAACGCTGTGGGCGTGCAGAATGTGGTGGAGGATACCCTTACAAGGCTTATGGCGGCGGATACGGTCATAACGGGCTGTTCAAGGACGGACACGGGAGTTCATGCGAATATGTTCGTGTTTTCGTTCAGGACGGAGAGCCGTCTGCCCTGCGACAGGCTTGTGAGAGGACTTAATGCCCTGCTGCCCGAGGATATGGCGGTATTTTCCGCAGAGGACGCACCCGAGGATTTTCATGCGAGATATTCCTGCAAGGGCAAGGAGTATGTTTATCTTATCCTTGACCGTGAGGTGCGTGACCCGTTTTATGCGGATCTTGCACTGCATTACCCTTACGGGCTTAAAATTGAGCCGATGAAGAGGGCGGCGGAGCATTATATCGGCACACATGATTTTACATCATTCTGCGGAACGGCAAATCAAAAGGAAAATTCCGTCCGCACCATTGAGTATTTTGACATAATCAAAGATGAAAGTTTTGTGAAATTTGTTGTAAAGGGCGACGGATTTCTGTATAATATGGTTAGGATAATGGCGGGAACACTGCTCTGCGTCAGCGAGGGAAAGATCGGGGCAGAGGAAATACCCGATATTATCCTTGCAAAGGACAGAAACCGTGCGGGCAGAACTGCAAAGCCTCACGGGCTTTATCTTAATAAGGTATTTTACTGATTATATATATCGGGGGGAACATGAATGGCAGTGGAGACTGACGTTTCCGAGCTGAGAAAACGGCAGAAGGAAAAGAACAAAAGAAACTTCATGATAAGATTTTTCGTTGTCCTTACGGTTGCTGTGCTGGTCATGATCGCCGTGCTGACAAAGAACAGCTGGTATCCTTATCTTGACGGCATTCTTACAAAGATACCGTCCAGAACTTCAATGAGCGACAGCGAAAATGCCGAGCTTGCGGAGGGACAGTTCCCGATAACCGTAACGGGCGGCTCTGATTTTCAGACGGCGGCAATGGACAACTTTATTGCTATAATAGACGATTCCCATTTTATGGTCTATGATGTGAACGGAAAGCAAATCACCGAAAAGCAGCACACCTATTCAAATCCTATCCTTACGGTATCGGACAAAAAGGCGCTGATCTATGACCTTGGCGGAAACAATTTCAGCCTTGAAAGCAAGTACAAGACCATATATGAGAAAACCACGGATCAGACTATCCTTATGGCGGAGCTTAGTTCATCGGACTATGCGGCTGTGGTCACAAAATCGGATAAGTTTCTGGCGCAGCTGGACATTTACGGTCCCGACGGAAACAGCGTATTTACATACAAGAGCTATGACAGCCGAATAATCGACGTCACCTTTACATCGGACGGCGGCTGTATCGTCACGACCCTTACCGCTTCGGGCGGACAGGTCTGGTCGGGACTGATAAAATTCAGCTTCAGCAGCACCGATATGATATGGGAGACCGAAAAGATCCCCACACTTGCTGTTTCGGCAAACATTGACGACAGCGGAAATATCGTTATGATCGGCAATGACCGCATTGTTTTCTTTGACGGCAACGGTTTAAAGCTTTCCGAGCAGGAATACGGCGACGATATAGTTGACTATGCATATTCGGGCAGGATATCCGCCGTGCTGCTGGAAAATACGGCTTTAAGAAGATATCATCTTATGATAATCGACGGCAGCGATGTCAATAATTATGCGGAAGCGGAGCTTCCCGAGGCTGCGGAGCATATTCTGGTCAGCGATAAAATGATCTATGTTCTTACCGGCAGCGGAATATATACATACAATAATCTGGGGCAGGAGATATCGGGAACAAGGCTTACCGATTCCTATGCGGATTTCTGCCGTCTCGGAAATTATATGTTCCTTATGGGCTATGACGAGATCAACAGGATAGATTTCAGCGGCTGACAGGCTGCTGCGGAAAGGTCGGACAGATGGACAGACTTTATCTGATATATGACATAATCATACCGATAATAATATTCATATGCATCTGGAACGGCAGCAGAAAAGGCTTTCTCCGAGCCGTTCTGGGACTTGCGGTATATATTGCCGCAGTCATAGGAGCGGGGATATTCAGCGGAAGGCTGCCCGAGCCTGTATATGATGCGGCGTTTCGTCCGAAAGTTGTTTCGGCAGTGGAAAACGGGCTGGAAAGCTCCGCAGACAGACTGCATGAAAGGCTGGAGGACACCGTAAGGGACATCACGGGCAGGGACGATATCTCCGAAGAGAGCTATCCCGATATTTCGGAGCACTTGACGAATCCCGATTTTAGTGATAAACTGAATAGTACGGCTGAAGATATTTTCTCGGTGGCGGCGGACGCACTTGCGGACACGCTCCCGAAATTTATCGCAAGGTCGCTGGAAAGCGGAGATACTGACGGCAGCACCGATATCATTGCCGATGTGCTGTCGGGGGATTATCATTCCGCTGCGGAAACGATTGAAGAAAACGTGATACGTCCCACCGCACTCAGGATACTGGGCTATGTGGTATGGAGCGTATCCTTTACTGCTATACTTGCCGCAGGAAAGATAATTGTTATGATAATTCTTAAAGTGCGTAAGATAGAGGGCATAAGATCGGCAGACAAGCTGCTGGGCGGTGCGCTTGGATTTGTTAAATCGGCGGTCATTATAACGGCTGTTGTAATGGTGGTGAAGCTGATAATAGGCATCTCTCCCGAGGGAGGCTTCTTTTCGGCGGAAACGGTTGAGCGCACACTTATTTTCAGACATATCTATGATCTTATAAATATATGATTGATTTGGAGGACACATAATGCTTTGTAGCAGATGCAAAAAAAGAACTGCTGTGGTGTTCATAACCTCGGTGCAGGGCGAAGAAAAGCGCAATGAGGGGCTTTGCCTCGTGTGCGCAAAGGAGCTTGGCATTCCGCAGGTGAAGGAATATATGCAGCAGATGGGAATTTCCGATGACGAAGTTGAGGAATTTTCCAATACAATGACGGACTTTGCCGAAAATCTTGACGGCGAAGCCTTTGAGCACGGCGGAACGGGTGCTATACCCAACTTTATACAGAACCTTTTCGGCGGAAGCCTGCTTTCGCCCAAGGCGCAGGAAAAGGCTGCCGACGGTCTTGATGTGGAAAAGACAAAGACTGACGAGCGTCAGGCTTCGGGTACCGACAAGGCAAAGCAGAAAAAGAAAAAGCACAAGTTCCTTGACAGCTTCTGCACCAATCTCAGCGAGAGGGCAAGGGACGGCAAGCTTGACAATATCATCGGACGTGACAAGGAGATAGCACGTACTATCCAGATACTTTCACGCCGTCAGAAGAACAATCCCTGCCTTATAGGCGAGCCGGGTGTCGGAAAGACTGCCATTGCGGAGGGTCTTGCCCAGAAGATAGAAGCAGGCGAAGTGCCTTTTCATCTTCGTGACAAGCAGGTGTATCTGCTTGATCTTACCGCTCTTGTTGCGGGAACACAGTTCAGAGGTCAGTTCGAGAGCCGTGTAAAGGGACTTATCGACGAGGTAAAGGAAGAGGGAAATATTATCCTCTTCATCGATGAGGTACACAGCCTTGTGGGCACAGGCGACAGCGAAGGTTCAATGAATGCGGCAAATATCTTAAAGCCTGCTCTTTCCAGAGGTGAGATACAGGTCATCGGTGCAACGACCTTTGCCGAGTACAGAAAGTACATCGAAAAGGACAGCGCTCTTGAAAGACGCTTCCAGCCAGTTACCGTAAACGAGCCTACTATTGAAGATACGATAGAGGTGCTGAAAGGCATAAGACAGTATTACGAGCAGCACCACAGAGTAAAAATATCCGACGATCTGCTGAAAATGTGCGCAGTTCTTTCGGAGAGATATATCAATGACCGTTTCCTGCCAGACAAGGCGATAGATCTGCTGGACGAGGCCTGCGCCTGCCGCAGCATCAGAAGCGCCGAGCTTGAAAAGATCGCAGACGGCGAAAAGAAGATCAAGGAGCTTGAAGCAAAGCTTACCGAGATAGAGGAGGCTGTTGATCCCGACTTTGAAAAGCTTGCAGAGGCGAAAGCAGATCTTATGCGTGAGCAGAGTGAGCTTGATGGTCTGAAAGAAAAGGCAAACAACCTTTACGTTGATGAAAATGATATCGCATATGTTATCGAGCTTTGGACGGGTATCCCCGCAAACAAGGTGTCCGCTACCGAGAACAAGAAGCTGGCGTCTCTCGAGGGAGAGCTGAAAAAGCATATCATCGGTCAGGACAATGCCGTGGAGCTTGTTTCAAAGGCTATCCGCAGAACAAGAGTCCAGCTTGACAAGCGCCGCCGTCCCGCTTCATTTATTTTTGTGGGACCCACAGGCGTCGGCAAGACGGAGCTGGTAAAGGTGCTGGCGGAGGAGCTTTTCAGCGGCACAGAACCTCTTATCCGACTTGACATGACCGAATATATGGAGAAGCACTCGGTATCGAAGCTTATCGGTTCACCTCCGGGCTATGTCGGCTATGATGAGGCAGGTCAGCTTACGGAAAAGGTGCGCCGCCGTCCCTATTCGGTAGTGCTTTTCGATGAGATAGAGAAAGCTCACCCCGATGTTATGAATCTGCTTTTGCAGATACTGGACGAGGGACGTGTGAACGATGCACAGGGAAGATCTGTCAACTTCGAGAACACCATAATCTGCATGACATCTAACGCAGGCTCTTCCGATAAATCATCAAGCCTTGGATTCAACAAGACCGAAAGCGAGATATCCCATGAAAAGGCAATGAAGGCACTTTCCGAGTTCCTGCGCCCCGAGTTCCTCAGCCGTATCGACGAGGTGGTTGTATTCGATCCGCTGACCGAGGAGAATTTCAAGGATATCGCAGTGCTTATGCTGGACGAGATGGAGGATCCTCTTGCGGAAAAGAACATCGCATTCAGATACGACAAGAAGGCTGTTGCGCTTATTGCGGAAAAGGCGTTCGGAAAGAAGTTCGGCGCAAGAGATATCCGCAAGGTGATACGTACAGATGTTGAGGACAAGATCGCAACCGCACTTGTCAACAGTCCCGAGAACAGCATAAACAAGCTGAAGCTCACCGCAAAGAAGAACGAGCTTGTTATCGAGACAAATCTTGACAAGGAACAGAAAGAAGCGGAAAGCTCCGCTCAGTAACATCGGTAATAATCGGTAATAAATGAGCAATGCCGCATGATTTTTCGTGCGGCATTGTTTTCGGGGGAAATTTATGAAATATCCGATATTGATGGTTCATGGAATGGGTTTCCGTGATTATAAGCATATATGCTATTGGGGCAGGATCCCAAAGGCACTGAAAAAACTGGGTGCGAAGGTCTATTTCGGAGAACAGGACAGCAATGGCTCTGCCGAAAGCAATGCTGGGCAGCTGGCGGTGCGGATCGACAGTATCCTTTCAGAAACAAAGGCTGAAAAGCTGAATGTTATCGCTCATTCAAAGGGCGGACTTGATGTGCGCTATCTTATATCCACACTCGGATATGCTGACAAGATCGCATCGGTAACAACTCTTTCAACTCCGCACAACGGTTCACGGACGGTCGATATGCTGACGGACAGGCTTCCCGACGGGCTGGTGCGGTTCGGTTGTGGAGTATCGGATATCTGGTTTCGTCTGCTGGGGGATAAAAATCCGTCAACATACAGTGCGGTCAGGCTTTTCAGGACAGATGAAGCAAAGCGGTTCAATGAGAAGAATCCCGATAGAGAGGGTATATATTATATGAGCTACGGCTTTGCAATGAAAAATGCAGCCTCCGACATGACTATGCTTATACCGTGGCTTACGGTCAGCAGTGTGGAGGGGGAATGCGACGGTCTGCTTGCTCCCGAAGCGGTAAGGTGGACTAATTTCATGGGCATATGCCGAGGAAGCAGGCGCAGGGGGATATCTCACTGTGACGAAGTTGATATGCGCCGTTCAAAGCTGCCTGTATGCTGCGGCGGCAGGGATTACGGTGATATCACCGAATTTTATGCGGATATTTTTAAGACGCTTGAATCCAAAGGCTTTTAAGACGAAAAAGCACGGAAACAGCTTGAATGAACTGTTTCCGTGCTTTTTTATGTTTAATGTTGATTTATCTTATAACAGTAAGCAGGAGAAAGAGTGAGATACTCATTCCTACAAGCCATACTTTGAAAAGCACAGGCTTGCTGTTTTTACCGATTGACAGCACATAAATTCCTGAAATAACAACAGCAATAAGCAGTACGCAGTCGATAAGCTTCAATACCGAACGGAGAACATAGTCAAGGTCTATACAATTGAGCATTCCGTATGGATATACAAGATCAAGCTGAGACAGACGGCTGTCAAGCTCCTGCTTCGTGTCAAAATCGGAGACGGCTTTGGCGATGCCCTTTACAGTGATGCCGTCGGAAGACAATGCCGCTCCGTCCGCATCAAAATTTTTGTCATACCAGCTCTTTGAGACTTTTATCAGATATGCTTCGGAGGTGTTTGAATTATAGCCAAGATAATAATGATCCGTGCCGATAGGGATTATCCCGTTTATTGAATGCTCAATATCAAGAACGCTGTATGCTTCGGTAAGTGTTACTGTATGTATATTTTCACTGTCGGTAAGATCAATTACTGCCGTGACCGACAGGTATGCAAGTACACCGATGCCTATCAGTATCAGCAGTATATTTTTCAGCTTTTCTTTCATTATGCTTCTCCTTAAAGATAATTTTCGGGAACATCATATCCCAGTTCTTTCAGTGTATATGCATAGTTCCTGTCGGCAAGGCGCTTTTCGGATTCTTCGGTGAGCCGTTCATATTTGCGTTTCTTCACGCCTGTTGTTATGGAAATTACCTCTATGATACCTCCTGCGACAAGTATTATTCCGATCAGAATAAGCATGGCAGGGAGAAGCCACTGTATCTGATCGGGTGTTCCAAGCTGACGCATACCGAGCACGTGTATTCCCCTGTATAATATCAGACCGCCGAAAACACCCATGATAACATAAGCAGGAATATTGAAAGTATCGGAGGGTATGCCTTCCACCGCTATTTCATGACATCTTGGGTCGGCATATGCCATGCCGCATTTGGGACAGCTTTTCAGAGGGCTTTCATATTTTCGTAAGCTTGCCTGACTGTATGTCAGCAGCTTTTTTCCGCAGCCTTTGCATTTCAGTTCATAAAAATCCATAAGTACGTCCACCCGATCAATAAATATTATCACATCTGTAAATAAACAGAGATTATTAATACATTATACATTATTCAAACGTAAATGTCAATGATATTTGCCGTATTATGCTCCGTTTGCCATAAATAATTGACATGAGCCGAAAAAAGTTATATAATTATCGGAAAAAGGAAAGGAATGATATTTTTATGAACAACAGCGAAACAGCGGCAAAGCTTATCGAAGAGGCAAAGGCGGCTATGGAATTTTCCTATTCGCCTTATTCAAAATTCAAGGTCGGTGCGGCACTGCTCACTTCGGACGGCAAGGTGTTCACAGGCTGCAATGTGGAAAATTCAACCTTCGGCGCTACAAACTGCGCCGAGAGAACAGCCGTGTTCAAGGCTGTTTCGGAGGGATATAAGGACTTTGCGGCGATCGCGATAGTCGGCAGCGGCGGAGATCTTACATTTCCCTGCGGCATATGCAGACAGGTGCTGTTTGAATTTTCACCGTCGATCACCGTTATTTTGCAGGACGGAGACGGAAAGATCACCGCTTATCCGCTGACGGAACTGCTTCCTTTCGGTTTCAGACTGTAAAAATATACGTTTTGTGTAAAAAAAATGTTAATATCCTGAATAAAATCAATGTAAACGCTTTATTTTTTTTGATATGCGTGTTATAATATATTATATATATGCCGATACTTTGCCGTCACACGGCGGATTGGAGCAGATGATGGATAATACAGAGAATACAAATGCGGAAATTATTATAAATGTTGACAGCATGGAGAATATCATAGCCCTTTTCGGCAGCTATGACGAAAATGTCAATTTTATACAGCGGCAGTATAATGTTGCGGTATTTAACAGGGGAACAGAGATCAAGATAAGCGGACCTGCCGAAAATGCGGAGCGTGCCGCTGCGGCTGTACGTGCGCTGCTGGAAATGATAGGCAAGGGCGAAGCCGTGAATGAGCAGAGCATAAGATATGTATGCTCGCTGGTGGACGACGGAATTGAGCATGAAGCGGCGGCGCTGTCCGACGGAGGAATATGCGTCACCACCTCGGGCAAGACCGTCAAGGCAAAAACTCTCGGTCAGAAAAAATATATCGAAGCGATCAAGAAAAACACTATCGTCATGGGCGTAGGACCTGCGGGAACTGGAAAAACATATCTTGCGGTGGCAATGGCTGTCAGGGCTTTCAGGAACCATGAGGTAACAAAGATAATACTTACACGTCCCGCCGTTGAGGCGGGTGAAAAGCTGGGATTTCTTCCCGGCGATCTCCAGAATAAGGTAGACCCGTATCTCCGCCCTCTTTATGATGCGCTTTATGATATGTTCGGTGCGGAAAGCTTTGCACGCTATATGGAGAGGGGAAGCATCGAGGTTGCTCCGCTTGCATACATGAGAGGACGTACTCTGGACGATGCGTTCATTATCCTTGATGAAGCTCAGAATACTACCCGTGAGCAGATAAAAATGTTCCTTACACGTCTCGGCTTCAACAGCAAAATGGTCATTACGGGAGATATCACTCAGATAGACCTGCCCGATGCGCATAAATCGGGTCTTGTTGACGCTATGAGGGTACTTAAAAACGTTGAAGATATTGCGATCACAAGATTTACCGAAAAGGACGTTGTGCGTCATAAGCTTGTGCAGGATATCATCAAGGCGTATGAAAAAGCATACAGTGAAAATGAAAGAAAAGGAAAATAAATTTCGGTGCAGTCGGGAAGCGGCTGTACATTGAAAGGAACGATGTAAGATGAAACTGAAAGTATATATCCGCAATAATCAGCGCAAGGTCAAGCCACCTGTGGGACTCAGACTGCTGGTGAGAAAGTGCTGTCAGGCAGTTCTGACCTATGAGAAATTCGACGGCGATGCAGAGGTAAGCGTATCATTCGTGGATAATGAGGAGATACGCAAGCTGAACAGGACTTTCCGCAACAAGGACAAGTCCACCGATGTGCTGTCATTTCCTCTTGGCGAGAACGGAGTTTATGATGTGAACTGCGAAACAGGCGCAAAGCTTCTGGGTGATGTGGTCATTTCCATGGAAACTGCCGTAAAGCAGGCGTATATGTACGGTCATTCGCTGGAGCGTGAGGTGGGCTTCCTTACGGTCCATTCAATGCTTCATCTGCTGGGCTACGACCATGAAACATCGCCCCTTGACGCAGCTATAATGCGTGAAAAGGAAGAGGAGATACTCAGCGAGATAGGTATTTCCAGAGATTCGACATTTGTGGCGCAGGAAAGCGATGAGTGACAGCTTTATCGGCTTTCTGAAAGGCTTTGGATATGCGGCAAAGGGAATAGCCCACTGCGTTAAGACTCAGCGGAACATGAGGTTCCATATCTGTGCGGCGGTGACGGTGATATTCATTTCACGGTTTTATCGGCTTGACAGGGGAGAGTATGCCCTGCTGGCGGTGATAATAGCGGCTGTTATGGCTGCGGAGGCTGTGAATACGGCTGTTGAAAGTGCGGTTGATCTTGTGACCGCCGAAAAAAAGCCTCTTGCGGCTGCCGCAAAGGACTGCGCTGCGGGAGCTGTGCTGATAACGGCTGTGGGAGCGGCTGCGGCAGGAATTTTTCTTTTCGGCGATATCGGCGTGCTCGGGGAGATAGCGGAGTGGTTTGCCGCCGTTCCGACGAGGATCGCAGCAGGTATCGTCTATATTTTTATATGCATATATTTTATTTTCGGGATAAAGAGGTCATAGAAAGGACTTAACGATATGTCATCAAAAACAGTATTTGTTACAATAACAGGCAAGGCAAATGCAGGAAAATCATCGCTGCTGAATGCCTTTGTGGGCGAAAAGATCGCTATGGTAAGCGACAAGCCCCAGACAACACGTACAAAGATCACGGGAGTTCTCACCGAGGGAGAGCTTCAGTATGTGTTTATTGATACCCCCGGTGTTCAGAAAGCAAGAAACAAGCTGGGCGAGCATATGAACAAGGCGGTAAAGGATTCTATCGCAGGTGTGGACTGCGCCGTATTTGTTGCGGACGTTACAAGAAAGACAATGGAATCCGAGATACATCTGCTTGAAAGCTTCAGGCATTCAAAAACTCCCGTTATACTTGCGCTGAACAAGATCGACCTTGTTGACAGCAAGGAGGAGATCGCCGTTCAGATAGCAAAATTTTCATCAATGTATGATTTTGCTTCCATTGTTCCCGTCAGCGTTCTTGAAAATGACGGCGTGGATATCGTAAAGGAAGAAATAGCAAAGTATGCCGTTGAGGGACCTCACTATTACCCCGACGACAAGCTCACCGATCAGCCCGAAAGAGTTCTTGCGGCTGAAATGATACGTGAGAAGATGTTGCAGCTGCTCTATGAGGAGGTCCCTCACGGAATTGCCGTAACAGTTGAGAAAATGTCCGAAAGAACCGCTGCAAGCGGCGATGATATCCTTGATGTGGACGCAGTTATATTCTGCGAGAGGGATTCCCACAAGGGCATGATAATCGGCAAAAAGGGAGCTATGCTTAATAAAATAGGAAAGCTTGCAAGAGAGGATCTTGAAAACTTTTTCCGAATAAAAGTAAATCTCCAGCTCTGGGTAAAGGTCAAGGAGGACTGGAGAAACAGAGAGGGATTTATCAGAAATTTCGGTTTATCAAATAATTCCTCTGATAAATAAAGAAGAATGAGGGCATAATTATAATACAAGCCTTGTCAGGAGGAATGTATTATGATCGAGACCTGTGATATCAAATGGGACAGATTTGAAAACAGCGGACGTATATCGGATTACCTTGACTACAAGGGTGTTAACTTCAAGACTTTTTCCAATGTAAAGGGAGAAGAAAGAAATGCTTATAACGACTCGGGGGATAGTGATATCGTCCAGAGAGGTCGGGGAAAGTGACAGAAGCATCAGCATCATCACCGACAAGCTGGGTGTTATAGATATCCTTGCCAAAGGCGCAAGAAAGATAAACAGCAAGAACAATGCGTCAACGCAGCTGTTTGCATATGCGTCATTCTGCTTCAACGAGCGGGGCGGAAGATATTATCTTAACAGCAGCGAGCCTGTGAATATTTTCTACGGCATTCGTTCGGACATAAAAAAAGTGGCTCTTGCGTCATATCTTGCCGATCTGGTGAGATATGCCGTAATGGCGCTCCAGCCCTCGGAGGAAACAATGCGGCTGCTGCTGAACACCTTTTATTTTTTGTCCGAGAGCGATATTTCCTGCGGACAGCTGAAAGCGGTATTCGAGCTTAGGTTTGCCTGCTGCATAGGACATTCTCCGCAGCTGCTGGGCTGTGCGGAATGCCTTAAATTCACCGATGAGGTGATGTATTTTTTCTATAATGACGGCAGGCTGCTCTGTTCGGAGCATTACGATCCCGACAGCGAGATATACGATCAGAGCATATATCCAAAGTCGGCTGCACTGTCTGAATCTATGCTTCATATAATAAGACTGGTCTGTCTTTCCGACATGGAAAAGCTTTTTGCGTTTCGTCTGAAAGGGGACACACTTACTGCTTTCGGTCAGATAGCGCAGCGTTATCTGCTGGAGCATTTGCAGCATAAATTTTCAACGCTGGATTTTTATCTGTCCGTGTAACACATTATGAGGACATGAAACATGAATAAATATTTTAAAACACTTGAATTACATAAAATACTTGCCGATCTGGAATCGGAGGCTTCAAACGACAGGACACGTGAAATGATACGTGCCCTTGAGCCTGTTTCGGATCTTGACAAGGTAAAAAATGAAATGCGCAAGACAGTTGACGCATTCAATCTTTCCGTAAAGAACGGAAATCCGGGCTTTAACGGCTTCAAGGACGTAAGAGGTTCACTCAGAAGAGCCCAGTCGGGTGCAAGCCTTTCCCTCAGAGAGCTGCTGGATATAGCGCAGCTTTTAAGGCAGATCACCATGCTTGATGAATGGTTCTCCTCCTGCGGCGAGGAGACGGAGGGCAGCTCACTGGAATATCTTTTCACTTCGCTTTCGCCCAACAAGCAGCTTGAAAAGCGCATCACCGAATCCATAATCTCCGAAGAGGAGATATCCGATCTTGCAAGCTCCGAGCTTGCGGATATAAGAAGAAAGATTGCACGTGCAGGCATAAGGATAAGAGAGAGCCTTGACAAAATGGTGCGCTCCTCCGATGTGCAGAAATCGCTTCAGGAAAGCATAGTTACTATCCGTGACGGACGATTCGTTCTGCCCGTAAAGGCGGAGCATAAGGGAAATGTTCCGGGCATCGTCCATGCTTCCTCCGCCAGCGGATCAACGCTGTTTATCGAGCCTGTTTCGGTAGTTGAGGCAAACAACGATATCCGCATACTTAAAGACAGGGAGCAGGAGGAGATCGAAAGGATCATTGCGGAGATGTCCATGGAATGCGGCACATATGCCGATGCGCTCTGCCGTGATTACGACACCTGCGCCGAGATAAATCTTTATTTTGCAAAATCAAATCTTGCCGCAAAGATGAGAGCCTCCGAGCCGATAATTTCCGATGACGGAAAGATAGAGCTGAAGCGTGCCCGTCACCCTCTTATCGACGGTGCAAAGGTTGTTCCCGTGGATATCAGCCTCGGCTTTGATTATGATTCGCTGATCGTTACGGGTCCGAATACGGGCGGTAAGACAGTTCTGCTGAAAACGGTAGGTCTGCTTACGGCAATGACAATGTGCGGACTTATGATACCTGCCGCCGACGGCAGCAGGATATCCGTATTTGACAATATTCTTGTGGATATCGGCGATATGCAGAGCATCGAGAACGATCTTTCAACGTTCTCGTCCCATATAAGCAATACAGTTGAGATATGCCGCAAAGCCGATGACCGTTCCCTTATCCTGCTGGACGAGCTTGGTTCGGGAACAGACCCCGTTGAGGGTGCTGCGCTGGCAATTGCCATAATAAACGATCTCCGTTCCTGCGGAGCAAAGCTCATGGTGACAACACATTATCAGGAGCTGAAAATGTATGCTATCGAAACGGAGCGCACGGAAAACGGTTCCTGCGAATTTGATGTTTCAACGATGCAGCCTACCTATAAGCTGATAATCGGCGCTCCCGGAAAATCCAATGCGTTTTCAATTTCCGCAAAGCTGGGTCTTTCGGAGCATATCATTGAAAATGCAAAGGCTATCGTTTCCGATGATAACCGCCGCTTTGAAGAGGTCGTTGAGCAGCTGGAAAATTCCAGACGTGAGTATGATAAGCTGAATGAAGAGGTGCGCCGCCTTAAAGAAGAGCATAAGCGCATGACCGAGGAGCTTGAAGCCGAAAAGGAAAAATTCAATGCTTCAAAGGACACCGAATTTGAAAAGGCTCGCATTCAGGCAATGCGAATCGTGGAAAACTGCCGTGCGGAATCGGACAAGCTGCTGGACGAGCTGGCTGAAATACGCAGGGAGAAAAACAAGCAGGGCTTCGATCAGGCTGCGGCAGGCGCAAAGTCAAAGAGCAGATCTGCGCTTGATAAAATGTACCGTGAAGCAAACCCTGTCCGTCCCGTTGAAAAGAAAGAATACAAGCCGCCCCGTCCATACAAGAGGGGAGATAATGTGCTTATCTTTGATATAGACAAAAAGGGAATACTTGCTTCCGATCCCGACAGCAACGGCAATGTATATGTTCAGGCAGGCATCATGAAAACCAAGACAAACGTAAGCAATCTCCGACTGATAGAGGCGCCCAAGGTCACATACAATAAGCCGAAGGTGTCCCCTGCAAGAGGAAATGCTTCAAAGATAAAGGCTGACCGCCGTCCCAAGCTGGAGCTTGATATAAGAGGTCATGCGGTGGACGATGGCATTCTTGAAGTTGATGCGTTCCTTGACAATGCGGTGATGTGCCATGCGGGAATTGTTACGATAATCCACGGCAAGGGTACGGGAGTGCTCAGAAACGGCATTCAGCGTCACCTTAAAACCCACCCCTCCGTCAAATCGTTCAGAAACGGCGTTTTCGGCGAGGGCGAAGAGGGCGTAACGATCGTTGAGCTGAAATAAAATTTATCGCATAAAAAAACATCGGTGCTTTGCATTGACCCCAAAAGTCAGACAAAGTTATCAAGAAAAAATATACAAGGCGACCGAAAGTGATTTTGGTCGCTTTTGTTATGCAGCTCTGTATCTGTATTTGATAGGAGAAAGTTCATCAAGCTTAAGCTTTATCGTATATTTGTCCGTATTGGATTTCGCAAAAAGGTCGAATCAACCCAAAAGAAAAGCAGACACCTTGGCAAATATGATACACCCAAGGAAATCGGTGAAAAGCAGCAGCTTGACGTAAAATATGTGCCCGCAGCTTGTTATCCGGGAAATAATGATGAAAAGTTTTTTCAATATACTGTTATTAAAGAAGCTTCGAGCAAAAGATTTATTTACTCTGTTCCTTTGGTCTTACATTTATTGTCACACTACAAATATTGCCGCAATTTGCGAAAAAAACATTTACAAAACGGCATTTTCATGCTATAATAAATTTGTATCTGTATAAATATAAGGAAGTGATCTTTTGTCATATAATCAGGACAATATACGCAATTTCTGTATTATCGCTCATATCGACCACGGCAAATCGACTCTTGCCGACCGAATCCTTGAGCAGACCTCTACCGTTGCAAAGCGTGATATGGAGGATCAGCTGCTTGATAATATGGATATCGAGCGCGAAAGAGGAATTACCATAAAGGCCCGTGCCGTTCGTCTGCTTTATACTGCCGACAGCGGCAAGGAATATATATTCAATTTGATCGACACTCCGGGTCATGTTGACTTCAACTATGAGGTGTCACGTTCGCTGGTTGCCTGCGAGGGAGCTATTCTCATCGTTGACGCATCTCAGGGCATCGAGGCGCAGACCCTTGCAAACACATATCTTGCGATCGAGCATGATCTTGAGGTAATGCCCGTTATCAATAAGATAGACCTGCCCTCTGCCGAGCCTGACAGAGTGTGCGAAGAGGTTGAGAACGTTATCGGTATCCCCGCAATGGACGCTCCGAGGATCTCGGCAAAAATGGGCACCAATATCCATGAGGTGCTGGAGCGTGTCGTTACCGATATCCCTGCTCCCAAGGGCGACCCCGACAAGCCGCTGAAAGCGCTTATTTTCGACAGCTATTACGATTCCTATAAGGGCGTTATAATTTATGTCCGTGTTATGGACGGCGAGGTGAAGATCGGCAGCACTATCCATCTTATGGCAACAGGCGCCGAATTTACCGTTGTTGAGGCAGGCTATATGGGTGCGACCGAGCTTGTCAACAACGGTTCGCTGAAAGCAGGCGAGGTTGGATATATCGCCGCTTCGATCAAATCTATCGGAGATACAAAGGTTGGCGATACAGTCACCGATGCGGAAAATCCCTGCGATGAGGCTCTCCCCGGCTACCGTGAGGTTAATCCCATGGTGTTCTCGGGTATTTATCCTGCCGACGGCGCTCGCTACGGCGATCTCCGTGAGGCACTTGAAAAGCTCCAGCTGAATGACGCATCGCTTTCATTCACTCCCGAGACATCGACAGCGCTGGGCTTCGGTTTCCGCTGCGGCTTTTTGGGACTTCTCCATATGGAGATCATTCAGGAGCGCCTTGAACGTGAGTATAATCTTGATCTTGTTACAACAGCTCCGTCGGTTGTCTATCGTGTCAACCTTACAAACGGCGAAACGGTGATGATCGCCAATCCTACCGAATATCCTGACCCTGCGGTGATATCTTCTGCGGAAGAGCCTATGGTAAAGGCGAATATCCTTACTCCCTCGGATTATGTCGGAAATATCATGGAGCTTTGTCAGGAGCGCAGAGGCATCTTCAAGGATATGAAATATCTTGATGCGACCCGTGTTGAGCTGCATTATGAGCTGCCGCTGAATGAGATTATCTATGACTTTTTCGATGCGCTGAAATCACGTACAAAGGGTTATGCTTCCTTTGATTATGAGATGATGGGCTATGTTCCATCAAAGCTTGTTAAGCTGGATGTTATGCTCAACGGCGAGGTTGTGGACGCACTTTCGTTCATTATCCATGCGGACAAGGCTTATGCAAGGGCGAGAAAGATCGCCGAAAAGCTGAAGGATCATATTCCGCGCCAGCTGTTTGAGGTTCCTATCCAGGCGGCTATCGGCGGAAAGGTCATTGCGAGAGAGACTGTCAAGGCGATGCGCAAGGACGTGCTTGCAAAGTGCTATGGCGGTGATATCACAAGAAAGAAGAAGCTGCTGGAGAAGCAGAAGGAAGGTAAAAAGCGTATGCGTCAGCTCGGTTCTGTAGAGGTTCCGCAGGACGCATTTATGGCAGTGCTCAAGCTTGATGAGTAAAAATCGGCAGAAGATAAGATCCACATCAAGGCTGCATTTTATAAAAGAAAATCTCCCGAAGAAATTGATCTTCGGGAGATTTTTTGTTGATATAACGTTATATAGCCCGTGTTTCGTTTTTGAGCCAAGCCTTTTCATCATCGGTGAGATAAGGCGAAACAGTGTCATAAACACGCTGCTGATATGTGTTGTAGTTCTTCTTTTCGCTGTCACTGAGCAGCTCGGGAGCAATTGCGTCGGGATCGTAGGGAACAAGGGTCAGATTGTCAAAATGCATGAATCTGCCGTATTCATTCTTTTCGCCGTTTCTGCAAAGCAGGAGATTTTCCGTGCGAATGCCGTACTTGCCCTCAATGTACAGACCCGGCTCGTCGGAGGTTACCATGCCATCTTCAAAGATGCATTCCTTGCTTGCGTTGTCGGGGATCTTCCACCTGATACCGTTGGGGCCCTCGTGAACATTCAGAGTGTATCCTACTCCGTGACCTGTGCCGTGATTGTAGTTCAGGCACTGTTCCCACAGCGGACCTCTTGCGAGAATGTCAAGGTTTGCACCGCGGCAGCCGTATAAAAATTTTGCATTGGCAAGGGCAAGATGTCCTCTCAGAACGGCGGTGTAGTGTGCTTTCATTTCATCGGTGGGATTGCCCAGACAGATAGTTCTCGTTACATCGGTCGTGCCCTCAAGATAATGTCCGCCTGTGTCGCAGAGGAAAAATCCGTCTGCTTTAAGCTGAACATCGCTGGCTTCATCGGCGGTGTAATGAACGATAGCCGCATGAGCGCCGTAAGCTGTGATAGGCTCAAAGCTCTCCTCAATGTAATGCTCCTGCTTGCTGCGGAGATCAATGATAAGCTTTGCGGCGGAAAGCTCGGTGTACTTTTCGGGGTGATTCTTTATTTCATAGATGAATTTTGTGACAGCTACGCCGTCCTTGATGTGTGCCTTGATGATGTTTTCGGTCTCGGTGCTGTTCTTTATCGCCTTGGGAAGAAGAGTAAGATTCTGACCGTTTATTATCGAAAGATTCTTGGGCAGCGCAGATTTTACGGCATAATTTATGCGGCTGTTGTCAAGATAAACACGGACGCCCTCGGGAATGCCCGATATTCTGCGGTAGAAATCATCGTAAGGATAAATGTCAACATCTACCTTGTCAAGAGCGGTGATAACCTCGTCGGAGAGCTTGGATTTGTCTGCGAAAAGCATTATCATGTCATCGGAGATTTCCAGGTAGCTCAGAACGACGGGGTTGTAGTCGATATCGTTTCCTCTGATGTTCAGCAGCCAGCAGATATCGTCGGGGGAAGTCAGCAGGAAAATATCAGCCTTCTTCTGCTTCATCATCTCACGGATACGCTTTATTTTGCTGGCGGCAGATTCGCCTGCATATTTTTCGTCCAGAACATATGCCTTTTCGGTGGAAAGGGGAGGACGGTCCGTCCAGATATCGCCGATAAGATCGACGTTTGCCTTAATGTGATTGTAGCAAAGCTCATCTGCAAGCTTTTCAGCCATTTCCGCAGAAACAACACGTCCGTCAAAGCCGAGGATTCCGCCGTCAATATTCTTGAGAATGAACTCCGTAACGGAGGGAACACCCTCACTGCCTGCCTTGTTGAGAACATATTCCGTGCCTGCAAGCTGCTTTTCAGCCTGTATGTAATATCTTCCGTCGGTCCAGAGACCTGCGTAATTCTGCGTAATAACAACGCTTCCTGCCGAGCCTGTGAAGCCGCTGATATACTCACGGCACTTGAAATATCCGCCGACATATTCCGAACCGTGGAAGTCATCGGTGGGGATATAATACATATCTATGCGATTTCTCCGCATTTTTTCGCGAAGTGCGGCAAGTTTTTCAGATATAGTCATAATTGTTACCATGCCTTTCCGTAAACATTTTACCAATATTATAGTATAGCAGTTTCTGAGGAAAAGTCAATAAAAAAACGTCGGAGAATTTATTATCCTCCGACGAATATTTTGTGTATTTTTTACAATACGATTATATTACACACCGTACTTTGTTGTAGCAACGGGGATACCAACGCCCATAGTTGTAGCAACAACGCAGGACTTGAAGTAAGTA
This sequence comes from uncultured Oscillospiraceae bacterium, assembly GCA_934464775.1. GTDB lineage: Bacteria > Bacillota > Clostridia > Oscillospirales > Ruminococcaceae > RGIG4694. The sequence goes on along the minus strand of CAKSKG010000006.1, from coordinate 51,974 downwards.
CCCTTTGCAGCAGCAGGCTTAGCCTTAGCAACAGCCTCGAGAAGTGTGTCAAGGTTTTCGTTGAGCTTTTCAGCACCGAAAGAAACCTTGCCGATAGGGCAGTGAATGATGTTTGTCTTGTCAAGACGGTACTCGATCTTACCTGCCTTAGCCTCTGTTACAGCCTTAGCAACGTCGGGAGATACTGTACCTGCCTTGGGGTTAGGCATAAGTCCGCGGGGACCGAGAACCTTACCGAGACGACCAACGAGACCCATCATATCGGGAGAAGCGATAACAACGTCGAAGTCCATCCAGTTTTCCTTCATGATCTTGTCAACCAGATCCTGACCGCCAACGAACTCAGCGCCTGCTGCCTTAGCAGCCTCGTACTTGTCTTCCTTGCAGAATACGCAAACTCTTACGCTCTTACCTGTACCGTTGGGGAGAATAACAGCGCCTCTGACCTGCTGGTCAGCGTGACGGGAGTCAACGCCGAGACGGATGTGAGCCTCAACAGTTTCATCGAACTTAGCCTTTGCAGTCTGGCAAGCGAGTGCCAGAGCATCGGATGTCTCATAGAGCTTAGACTTGTCAACAGCCTTTGCGCTCTCTATATATTTCTTACCGTGTTTCATTATCAAAATTCCTCCTAAAAGTGGTAATCCGTATCATACGGACCTGTGCGGAAATATCCTCCCACCGAAAATTAGCGGACGATCAATTACTTTTCTACCTCTACGCCCATGGAACGAGCTGTACCTGCGATCATGCTCATAGCAGACTCGAGGTTTGCAGCGTTGAGGTCAGGCATCTTGATCTCTGCGATCTTCTGGACCTGAGCCTTTGTAAGTGTTCCGACCTTAGTCTTGTTAGGTGTGCCGGAAGCTGCCTCAAGACCGAGTTCCTTCTTGATAAGAACAGCCGCAGGGGGAGTCTTTGTGATAAATGTGAACGAACGGTCTGCGAATACTGTGATAACAACGGGGATAATAAGACCGATATCGTTCTTAGTTCTCTCGTTGAATTCCTTTGTGAAGGCCATGATATTTACGCCGTGCTGACCGAGTGCGGGGCCAACCGGGGGAGCAGGTGTAGCCTTACCTGCTGCGATCTGAAGCTTAATTAAGCCAACTACTTTCTGTGCCATGACGCACACCTCCATAAATCGGAATGACCTGCATTATATAAAATGCTTCATTCTTGTCTTTGAATTTTCCGCCGATCAGAAATCGGCCTTTACTACCTGTGTGATCTCCAGTGTGGCAAGAGTTTCTCTGCCGAACATGGAAACCTTAACATCTACCGTCATTGCGTCCTTGTCAATTGACTGAACAGTTCCCGTAAATCCTTCCATAGGACCTGCGGAGATTTTGACATTGTCGCCGACGGCAAAAGTGACCTCAACGCTTCTGCCTCTTTCAACGCCCAGCTTTTCGACCTCTCTGTCTGTGAGAGGAACGGGCTTTGATCCGGGGCCTACGAAACCGGTCACACCGCGAGTATTTCTTACAACGTACCACGAATCGTCTGTAAGTATCATCTTTACCAGAACATATCCGGGGAATACCTTGTGCTCAACTTCGTGCTTCTTTCCGCTTTCGGTAATTTCCTCGGCGGTTTCCGTCGGGACGATTACATCTGTTATAAGCGAATGAAGCTTACGGTTTTCAACGACCTTCATGATCGTCTGCGCTACCTTGTTTTCATAGCCCGAATAAGTATGAATGACATACCATTTTGCTTCTTCTGACATTATTATCTTCCTTTCGGGAAATTTTTGAAGGCTTGTTTACTTTACAATATCAACAAGCAGCTTGAGCAGTGCAGAGAATGCCGAATCCAATCCCCATACAACTATTGCGCTGGCAACCATTGTTACCAGAACAACGAATGTGTTGTTGATGACTGTTTTCTTAGAGGGCCATACGACCTTCTTGAATTCACTCTTGAGCTCTCTGAAATACTTTGCAACGGGGTTCTGCTTTTTGCCCTTGGACTTGGCACCTTTTGCCTTTTCCTTGGACTTGCTGTTTACGATCTGCTCTGCCTTGGCTTCTGCCTGAGCGAGCACAGTGTTCTTAGAGGGCTTTTTGTTGTTAGCCATTCCCGTGAAGCACCTCGCTTACTTGGTTTCTCTGTGAAGAGTGTGTTTCTTGCAGAACTTGCAGTATTTGTTCATTTCAAGTCTGTCAGGGTCATTCTTCTTGTTCTTCTTGGTGTTGTAGTTGCGCTGCTTGCATTCTGTACAAGCCAATGTTACCTTTACTCTCATATCGGCACCTCCTGTTATGCTTTTTCAAGCGTTTCGTTTATGGGGGAATATCCCCTCTGCCTCCCTCTCTGACGCTTTTGCGCCGGAGGTTTTTTATCTGCAAAAATGCAAAAAAATAAACCTCCATAAGAGGTATTACTATTATAACACACATCAAACACATTTGTCAAGGCTTTTTCGGAGCTTTTTTAAAATATTTCCGCATAAATTTATTGTATGCATTTCCGATTTTGCTGTATATTTTGCACTTAAAATACATTTAAGGTCACCTCTAAAAACCACCGGCTGAAGCCTTAGTACCTCATATGCTTGCATATTTTCCGTCAGCTTGCACATAAATTTCTTGACATACGCCAGTATGCCTGCGAAATTTCTATACAATCTGACGAAAAATCTGACTGCGCATCTGAGATACTATGGTTTTTAGATGCGACCTTAAGCATCGGCATGACTTATATCATCATGCCGACGCATCTGTACTTTTTTATCCGTATATCTGTTTTGCTACGTCAACCGTTGCCTTTGCGTCCCTTGCATAGAAGTCCGCACCGATCTTTTCCGCATATTCGGGGGTGAGAACGGCTCCGCCAACTACGATCTTGCAGTTTACATTATTCTTATGGAGCAGATCTATCGTTGCTTCCATTGATTTAAGCGTTGTTGTCATAAGTGCGGAAAGTCCAACAAGGCGCACGTCCTGAGCAATTGCCGTATCAACTACCAGCTGAGGCTCAACGTCACGGCCAAGATCTATAACATCATAGCCGTAGTTTTCCAGCAGCACCTTGACGATATTTTTTCCGATATCGTGGATATCGCCCTTTACGGTCGCAAGAATGACCTTGCCCTTTGCAACAGGCTCGCTGCTGCCCGATGCAAGCTTTTTCTTGATAACATCAAAGCAGGACTGGGCAACGCCTGCGGAAAGTATCAGCTGGGGCAGGAATATTCTTCCCGCTTCAAAATCCGCACCTATTTTATCCAGCGCAGGAATAAGGATCTTGTCAATGATATCCATTGCATCGTCCGTTTCCAGCATTTTTTCGGTTATCTTTGCGGCTTCGGCTTTAAGTCCGCTTTCGACTGCATGGAGAAGTCCGCTGCTGTCAGAAGAACCTGCTTCCGCTGCGGGAGCAGATGCAGCCGTGTTCTGCTGGCTTACAGATGTTGTCATCTTCACGCCGTTGTATGCCTTGATGTAGTCCATGGAGTTGACGTCGATGTTCGTCAGCACCTTGTATGCCCTGACTGCGCCTGTCATTGATGCAACATTGGGGTTCATGATAGGCAGGTCGAGTCCGTTTGTAAGGCACATTTGCAGGAAGTTGCAGTTCACAAGCTCACGGTTCGGCAGACCGAAGGATATGTTTGACACGCCGAGAACCGTTTTCAGTCCCAGCTCATGCTTTACACGGTACACTGCCTTAACCGTTTCCATAACTCCTGCCTGCTCTGCCGATGCGGTGAGGGTAAGGCAGTCGATGAACACATCTTCGCGGCGAATGCCGATCGCAAGAGCACGGTCAAGGATCTTTTCGGCAATTGCAAAGCGCTCGTCTGCGGTTTTGGGGATACCGTTTTCGTCAAGGGTAAGTCCAACAACGCAGGCACCGTATTTCTTTACCAGCGGCAGAACGTTCTGCAATGATTTTTCCTCGCCGTTGACCGAATTGACGATAGGCTTTCCGTTGTATATTCTAAGGGCGTGTTCAAGCACGTTTGGCATTGTTGAATCTATCTGCAATGGCAGATCGGTGATGCCCTGGATAGCCTTTACAGCTCTCAACATCATGCCCTCTTCGTCGATATCGGGCAGACCTACGTTTACATCAAGGATATCAGCGCCTGCCTGAGCCTGCTCTATAGCCTGACTTAAAATGTAGTCCACATCGCCGTTTATCAGCGCTTCTTTAAAGCGCTTTTTGCCTGTGGGGTTGATCCTTTCGCCGATTATTCTCGGCTGGTCGATAACGACCGTATTTGCGGGACAGCACACCGCAGGGGGGATATGCTTTTCAAGCTTCACATATTTTTCCGTTGAAAGACGCTTTACCAGCGCACGGATATAATCGGGTGTGGTGCCGCAGCAGCCGCCGAATATCTTTACGCCAAGCTTTACCAGCTGGGCTGCGCTTTCGGCAAATTCCTCGGGAGTAACGTCATACAGTCCCGTTTCGGGGTCGGGCAGACCTGCGTTGGGCTTCAGCACGATAGGAAGTGTTGTCCACTTTGAAAGCTCCTCCACAACGGGATAAAGCTCACGGGGACCGAGAGAGCAGTTTACGCCGATCGCATCTGCGCCCAGACCTTCAAGAGTGACTGCCATTGAGCTTACGGAGCAGCCCGTAAATGTGCGCATATTCTGCTCAAAGGTCATTGTTACGATAACGGGCAGGCTGCTGTTTTCCTTTGCCGCAAGGAGAGCCGCCTTTGTTTCGTAAAGATCGGTCATCGTTTCGATAACGATAACGTCTGCGTCCTTTCCTTCGATTATCATTTCTTTGAAAAGCTCATAAGCCTCATCAAATGTGAGACTTCCGGTAGGTTCAAGCAGCTGACCGATAGGTCCGATATCAAGGGCAACAAGACCCTTTCCGTGAACTGCCTTTTTTGCATTTTCGATTGCGGGGGGGATAAGCTCGTCGGGAGTTTTTCCGCATTCCTCAAGCTTGTAGCGGTTTGCGCCGAAGGTGTTGGCGTAAACTATCATTGAGCCTGCTTCGATGTAGCTGCGGTGGATATCCTCGGTCCATTCGGGCTTTTCAATGTTGATAAGCTCGGGAGTTTCGCCCGGCTGCATTCCCTTTGCCTGGAGCATTGTACCCATGGCACCGTCCAGGAATACAAATTCGTTATCGTTCAAAAGCTGTTTAAAATTCACAGCGGGTACCTCTCTTTCTGTATGCGCACCGACCCTTCATGGTGCAGGAAGCGCAGCCTCTGCGGCGCTTTGGCAGCTCGTGATCGGATATTCCGCAGACTGCCGTTACCGATTTTACGGGAGTGAGCATTCCCGACGGATTCAGACAGACTCCCGCAAGGCGCATTGCGTTCAGCGCCTCCAGAAGCTTTTTCTGTATTGATATGGGAAAATCGCCGTAGCCGGGTGAAAATCTCCATGTGATGAATTTGTCGGGATATTTTTCACGTATTATCTCATCAAATGCATTGCACACCTGCTCCGCCGCAACGCTTGCGAAGCTGTCGGTCATGACCGCCTTTGCCATGTCCTCCGCCTGCATTCTGCGGATAAGTGCATCTGCTTCTGCGCCGATAGTGGCACACATCACAACTGCCGAATGGCAGCCCTCCAGCAGATTGGAAATATCCTTTCCCTCAAGCTTTGCGGGAAAGCCCGAAAGGACAGTCTCGCTTCCGTTGTTCGATTCAATGGGATATACTTTATAAGTGTATCTCGGGCGCACCGTTTCAATAAGCCGCCTTTCGCATTCGTCCGCAAGGTCCGCAAGCACGCCGTCGGGAGTAAAGCCCTCCGCAGCCATGTATCTGAATGCTTCTTCACGGTTTATTTCGGTTATAGTGATATTGTCCATGATTACAGAAGCGACTTTACGCTTTCGCTTATCTTGCGTGCGATATAAGGATTGTTCATTGTGTAAAGATGAATGCCGTCAACTCCGTTTGAGATAAGATCAACGATCTGATCCACTGCATAGGCTATGCCTGCATCACGGAGAGCCTCGGGATTATGCTCGTAGCGGCTTATCATCTTTGAGAATTTCGAGGGCAGGCTCGCTCCGCAGAGAGCTACCATGCGCTCGATCTGATTCTTGTTTGTGACAGGCATTATTCCTGCTTCGATAGGCACATTTATTCCTGCAATGCGTGCCTTTTCAAGAAAATCATAGAACACGGCATTGTCAAAGAAAAGCTGGCTCATAAGATGCTCTGCGCCTGCGTCCACCTTTTCTTTGAGGTGACGGATATCGGTTATCATGTCGGGAGCTTCGGGGTGTACCTCGGGATAGCAGCCGCCGCTGACATGGAAATCTCCGTTTGCCTTTATAAAGCGGACAAGGTCGGAAGCATACTTGAAATCCTCCTTGGGAGTAACGCCCTCGGGAATGTCTCCTCTGAGTGCGAGGATATTTTCAATGCCTCTCTTTTTGAAATCGGCAAGGACTTCAAGAATATCGGACTTGTTGTTGTTCACGCAGGTGAGATGCGCTGCGGCGGTTATGCCCATATCGTTGATATATGAGGCTATCTGCGCCGTAAAATTGTTGACGGAGGTTCCGCCTGCGCCGTATGTAACGCTGATGAAATCGGGGAAAAGCTCCTTCATTTCATCAAGTGCCTTGTAGACCGTATCAACGGAGCTTGTCTTTTTGGGAGGAAACACCTCGAAAGAAAATACGGTGCGTCCCTGCTTGAATTTTTCTGAAATTTTCATTGCATTATTCCTTTATATATAATATGTATTATGTATCGTCTCTGGAGGTTCTGAAAGGTGCGGCAGGAATGCCGTTTTCGCCGAACAGAGTTACGCTTCCGTACTTGACCCAGTTGTATCTTGCATATACGGGCTTTTTCACCTCATCGGAGGAGATGAATACCGTGCTGCCCTTTATCTCTGCCTTTGCGGGGAAGAATTTTCTGTCCGCACCTGCGATCTCAAAGCCCGAAAGCTCGCCCTCGGCGTGCATATTTTCGCCGTATCTGAATTCGGCAGTGATGCCGCCGTCATTGTATCTGTATCCGCTGAATATCGGGCCATATGCCTTTTCTGCGGAGATCGTTTTGTATACATGATACATTGCCTGCAAAGCAAGACGGTTTCCCGCAGTTTCCTTTTCAACGGGGTGAATGTTGTTCAGCTCGCCCTTGTCAAGGATAACGGCTATTCCGGTGTGATTTACCGTATCATGAACCCGCATCTGTGCTTCACGGATAAGGCTCCAGTTCGTATCCTTTTCCTCGCCCGAATTTGCGAACATCGGCAGCTGAACCAGCATCATCGGAAGAGTATCGTCCTTCCAATCATCACGCCACTGATCTATCAGCATTTTCAGCAGCTTATAATATGTATTGGGCTTGTGATCGTCCGATTCGCCCTGATAGTAGATAAAGCCTGCCAGCGTATAGGGCATGACTCTTCTGAGCATAGTCTCGTAAACTCCACCTGCCCTGAAAGGAGAGTGGGGACCGAGAGGCTCGGGCCAGCGTGAAAGACTTCCCGCATAAGCCTGTGCATCGTCCCAGTTTCCGTCTGTGGGGTGAAGCGAATAATACTCGTTTATCTTGGGCTGCCATGCGTCCTCCCAGCGGCGGTAATCGTCCAGATCACGGAGATATTCGTCATAGGTCTTGTCCTTCATGGCTTCGTCATATTCATCAACATAGGAGCGTGTGTCGGCGTCCGTAAGGAGCCTGTCACGGCTTATCCATGCGGAGGCGGAGGTGCCGCCCCAGTTGCAGCCGATAACTCCCACGGTGCAGCCAAGCTCTGCGGCAAGCCTGCGTGCGAAGTAAAAGCCCACTGCCGACCAGCAGCGTGAATTTTCCTCGGAAGCAGTCTGCCAGCCGCCGTTTCTTTCGTCGATAAAGAAATAATCGTCGATATAGGCGTTTTTCTTTGTGTAATAGAAGCGGACATTGCTGTCGGAAACGGTTTTCAGCATCTCGCCGCCGTTAAGGCTGTTTTGAAGCTCAAGCTCCATGTTGGACTGACCGCCTGCCAGCCACACCTCGCCGATGCAGATGTTGTCAAATACAACGGTTTCCGTTCCGTCGGATATTGTCATTGCAAGTCCGTCCGCATATTCGTTCACGGCAGGGAGTATCATGCTCCATTTGTGATGCTCAACATCAGCCGACACCGTGCTGCCGCAGAAATTTATGGTAACTGTTCTGCCGTCGCAGTCAGTGCCCCATATATTAAGGTTCTTGCCCCTCTGCAATACCATATTGCTGCTGAAAACCGCAGCCGCATTAAGCATTCCCATATTTATTCTCCTGTTCCGCATTTCTGCGAAGATTATTTTACATTGTATCATTATATCATTTTCTGTCGGTCCAGTCAATATATTCCTGTTAAATACCTATTAAACAACTATATATAGATAATATCAGAAATCATCAGTCAAGTATGCTCATGATATCGGCAGGGGACATCTGCATGATGCTGCCGTCGCCGCTTACCGCCATATCCGCAAGCTCCTTTTTGTTTTTCTGCATTTCCTGTATTTTTTCTTCGATAGTGTTCTTGGATATCAGCTTGTATACCGCCACGCTGTTTTTCTGACCGATACGGTATGCACGGTCGGTAGCCTGATTTTCCGCAGAAACGTTCCACCACGGGTCATAATGGATAACGATATCCGCTCCCGTGAGATTCAGTCCCGTTCCGCCTGCTTTCAGCGAGATCATGAACACGGGGGTATCGTCCTTGTTGAAGCTGTTTACCAGCCGCAGGCGTTCGTCCGCCTTGGTTGCGCCCGTAAGGATATAATATCCGATGCCCTCACGCTTCAGACGGCGCTCGATTATATCCAGCATGGACGTGAACTGGGAGAACAGCAGCACCTTATGTCCCGATGTGACGCAGCTTTCTATCAGATCCATGCACTGCTCCAGCTTTGCGCTGCCCGAGGTGTAATTTTCATAAACCAGCGACGGGTCGCAGCATATCTGCCGCAGACGGGTCAGCATCGCAAGTATCTCGATCTTTCCCTCGTTGGGATTTGCCGCAAGGAATTTTTCTTTCAGGCGCTTTTTCATGGAAAGCACGTTTGCGGCGTATATTTTCTGCTGTTCCTCGGTCATTTCCGAGGTAAGGGTTATTTCGGTCTTGTCGGGCAGCTCGGTGAGGACGTCCTTTTTCAGACGCCTTAAAATAAACGGCGAGGTTATTTTTCTGAGTGCCTCAACGGCGTGCTGATCGGCATTTTTTACGATAGGCGTTTCATAGGTCTGCTTGAAGTGGGTGTAGCCGAAAAGATAATCGGGCATTATGAAATCGTATATGCTCCAAAGCTCCGCAAGGCTGTTTTCCACGGGAGTACCCGTAAGGGCAAAGCGAATGCTGCTTTTTATTCCCTTGACAGCCTTTGAAGCCTGGGTGTTGTGGTTCTTGATGAACTGCGCCTCGTCGATGAACTGTATCTGAAATTCCTTGTCCTCGTATTCGGCGATATCTCTTGTAAGCATGGAATAGGAGGTTATAAGCACATCGTATTCCGCATATTCGGATATTTTCCGGGCACGGACGGGAGCGGTGCCGATTATCACCGACGCTTTCAGAGTAGGTGCGAAGCGGTGAAGCTCGCTTTCCCAGTTCAGCGTAAGCGATGATGGGCATACAACGAGAAATGTTCCGTGAACGCCCTTTTGCCTGTTTTCCTCACGGGCGGAAAGCATCAGTGCGATAGACTGGATAGTTTTTCCCAGACCCATATCGTCCGCAAGAATGCCGCCGAAGCCGTAGGCGGAAATTGTTTTCAGCCATTTGAAGCCATAGACCTGATATTCTCGCATTTCGCCGTCAAGATCGGAGGGAATGTCATATTCCGCCGAAGAAATATCGGAAAATGCACGGACGGCATTTCTGAAATCGGAGCTTCTTTTAAGGCGCATTCCGCCGCTGCGCTCCTGCAAGCTGTCAAGATACAGCATACGGTAGCGTGGGACGGTGATATTTTCTTTCAGCAGAGCCTTGTCGGTGATGTTGAGTCCGTCCGCCAGCTCGGCAAAATCCTCGATGCCGCTCTGGGTAAGGCTCACAAAGGAGCCGTCACGGAGACGGTGATATTTCATTCCGCGGCGATAGGAGGCAAGCATCTGTGCCAGCTCCTTTACGGTGTAGCCGTCTGTGTCGATATCCAGCGCCAGCAGTCCGCTTTTGGGGCGAACTCCCACTGTGGGGCGGACAGGTGGACGGATCGACATATTATTGAAGCGCTCGCTGGCGTATACCTCCATTATATTGGTGAGGTCGGGAACGCCCTCGGAGAAAAGTCTGTAAATGCTGTCATCGCCTGCAGCAATAAGCGGGTGGTGATCGTCGTTTTCGTTAAGGGTAAAATATTTTAAGACGGCACGCTCCGCCATATTCTCGGTGCGGATATCGCAGACGGGATTTTTCGATTTGTCGCCGAATGCGGAAAATGTGCTGCTGCCGTAGGTGAATTCCAAGCGTCCGCACACCTCGGACGGAGAGGGGGAGTCCAGATAAAGCCGTATCTCCGCTTCGGGAGGAATATATTTTTCCAGCTCGCCGTCACCCTCAATGTGGATATATTTTTTCACGGGGACGATTACCGAGGTGTAAAATGCCTGCATATCGTTTTCGGTGATATCCAGCTCCATTCCCGATTTCTGCATGGCACGGAAAAGTCCGCTCACTGCTGTGCTGAATTTCGGCGAGCAGAGATAGAATACCCCGTGGTAATCGTCATAGAAGCAGGCACGTCTGCCCTTGCCGATTATCTGCATGGCGGAAATGGCGGTCAGGGTATAAATTCCGCCGTCGGATTTTTCAAGGCGCATGGTTACATCGGGATCGTCATAGCATATGCGGCATTGTCTGCCGTCGGCAATTATCTGATTATCGGGCAGCATCCTGAAAAATTTTTCGATGAGATTGTCCCGGAGAGTAACGTATTTGCTTCGGTCGGCGTAGCTGTAATAATATGAACGGGACGAGCTGCTTATATTTATGATATTTGCAACAAAATCAAGAAGACTGCGGCTCTCCTCGGTGAGTATCTCGCGGCTGTGACGTATTTCAAGACCCTTTCCGTAAGCACGGACGGTATTGTTTTCAACGTCCTCTATAAGCTGTGGGATGTTTTTCACCACATACATTTTCTGTCTGCCTATTTTCAGTGAAAGGGTCAGACCGTCTGCATAAACGTCGATGCAGGGCTGTATCGTGACCTTATCCTGCGGGGAGATATATTCGGGTTCGGATTCCGCAAGCTTGTTGTATTCATAGATAAGCGAGTTGACCATAGGGGAGCTGAGACGCTTTTTGCGGCTCATGATATTGCGGGTGCCGAGTGAGGTATACTGGAGAAGCGCCGCCACAACATGACGGCAGTAGCCATATTTGTCGCACTTTGCAGGGCAGCTGCAGGCTGCAAATATCACGGAATCATTGTTTTCGCCTTTGAGCGTGACATCACATTCATAGATATTTCCGTTCTCGCTGCTTACACGGGCGGAAATGTTTGTATCGCCGTCGGTATCCACAGTGATATCCTCGATCTCGGCATACTGATTATAGAAATCATCGTTGCCGTTAAAATAGGTATCGCTGCTCCAAGCGTAGGATTTGATTTTGTTTTTATCGAGCATACGCCGCCTCCGAAAACACAATTTTAGGATAATAAATTATTATAGCATATTTTTTGCATAATTTCAATCCTTTGCGTAAAAAATGTTTCGGCAACAAATCATATTGACAAAGGGGGAGCGGAGTGGTATTATTTATAGGATAGATCAAATATTAAGGAAAGTGATATCTTTATGATTACATACAGAAAAGCCCAGCCCTCCGATATGGAGAAGATACTGGGACTAAGAATGGGCTATTTATATGAGACTCACCCCGAAATGGAGAAAGAGACGGAGGAGCTTATCAGGGCGCAGATACCCGGATATTTTCAGGAGCATCTTAACCGTGATGTTGTGGTTTATCTTGCGGAGGACGGAGACAAGGCGGCAGGCTGTGTATTTCTGGTGCTGATAAACAAGCCTGCAAGTCCGCTGTTTGTAACAGGCAAGACGGGCACTCTTATGAATGTATTCACTCTGCCCGAATACCGCCGCCGCGGAGTTGCCGAAACTCTTGTGCGCATGGCTGTTGAGGACGGAAAGCGCTGGGATCTTTCATACATCGAGCTGCGCTCCACAAAATGCGGCTATCCGCTCTACAAGAAATCGGGCTTCACCGAGGATAAGTCCATTTATATGGCAATGAAGCTGTTCTTCAAGGAATAAAGCAATGACCCTCTGCATATTTTGCGTGCAGAGGGTCATTTTTATATCGGATCAATTATTTTATTTGGATAAAATAAAAAAGGCGCTGTACTTCAATTGCTTAAAAGTACCGCGTCTCTCTTATTGTACGTACAATTCGGTTTTATCTGTTAATCAGACAGCTCTTGTAACCTTTCCGGAACGGAGACATCTTGAGCATACATAGATGTGCTTGGGAGTTCCGTTTACAATAGCCTTTACACGCTTAACATTGGGCTTCCATGTTCTGTTGGAACGGTGATGTGAATGGGAAACCTTGATACCGAAAGTAACACCCTTTCCGCAAATTTCGCACTTTGCCATGGTGTGCACCTCCTTCTGCATAAAACATAACGATAATATAATATCACGTCTTTCTGTGAATTGCAAGAGGTTTGAGGAAAAATATTTAAAATATTCACAATTTGTTTCATAATAGGGCAAAAAAACGGTATTTTGCCTATTGAATTTGTTGAAAATATATAGTATAATGTTCTATAATCAGTGTTCGTAATGACTTTCGGTGCGTCGGAAAGGAGAGTGTCTCCGTTCACGGGGATACATACTATATTATATGCTTGATTATATATATGAAAACACACGCCTTTTTGAGATACTTGTTCATGTTATCGTGCTGCTGACGGCTTTTCCCGTTCATGAGTGCGCTCATGCATGGGTGGCTGAAAAGCTTGGCGATCCCACCGCACGCAATGCGGGACGTATAACCCTTAATCCTTTTAAGCATCTTGACCTTTTCGGTACGCTTTGTATGATATTCGTGGGCTTCGGCTGGGCAAATCCCGTTCCCGTGAACCCGAATAATTTCAAAAATCCAAAAAACGGCATGGCACTTACTGCCATAGCTGGTCCCGTTTCCAATCTGATAATGTCCTTTATTGCAATGATAATTTACAGAGTGCTGTTTTTTGTGGGACTTGCCAACGGCTCATATCCGACTGTGGCTATGAATGTATTTGCTCTTGTTGTTACGCTGAATCTCAGCCTTGCAATATTCAATCTGCTGCCGATACCTCCGCTGGACGGCTCAAGGATATTCAATCTTTTCATGTCCGAAAAGACCTACTTCAAGGTCATGAAATATGAAAAGTATGTTTTTGTCGGTCTTGCGGTGCTGCTTTATTCGGGACTGCTTGATAAGCCCCTTTCGTGGCTCCAGGATATCGGACTTGATGTTATGTGGTTCCTGACGGGCTGGGTAGATCATCTTATGAAATTGATCTTGTTCTGACGGGCGGTGCAGATGGAACAGTTATCTTTTAAAATCGAGGTCTTTGAGGGACCTCTCGACCTGCTGCTGCACCTTATCTCAAAGCATAAGCTGAACATCAACGATATCCCCATAAGCGAGCTTGTGGATCAGTATCTGGACTATATCGACCGCTTGGCGCGAATGGATATGGAGATAGCGGGAGAATTTCTCGAAATGGCAGCACGGCTCATTTATATCAAGACAGTTTCACTGCTGCCGAAGTATGAGGAAGCGGAAGAGCTGAAGCGTGAGCTTACGGGCAGACTTATCGAATATTCGGTGTGCAAGCTTGCAGCAGAGGCGCTCCGTGAAAAATATACGGGGGACAGCATCACTGTCCGCAAGCCTCTTAAAATAAAGTTTGATACCACCTATGCCGTGATACACGATCCCGAGGTGCTCCGTGACGCTTATCTGGGCATCGACCTGAAAAAGCTGAAGGAAGAGCCTGTCACTACGGCGGCTTTCACTAAAATCGTGGCGCAGAAGTTCGTGCCTGTTACCGCAAGGATAGTTTATGTTCTGAAAAAGCTTTATCAGAGCGGAAAATGCTCATTGGAGGGCATCTTTGAGGGTGTTGTGAACCGTTCGGAGCGTGTGGCGACGTTTCTTGCGATACTGGAGCTTACAAAATCGGGACGTATCATGCTCAATGACGATAATACCGAGGTGACCTTCAACAGCGAATATTCGGCAGACGATAATGACAATATACAGTCGGATTTCGATAACGAGGATAAACCTGACGCCGATGATAGCGAGGAAATGAACAATGAAACTTAACGAAAGCATTTCTGCCGTGGAAGCGGTGCTTTTTGCCTGCGGCGAGCCTGTGGAGCGTGAAAGACTTATCGCTTCAACGGGCATCGAAGCGGAAAGGATAGATAAGATCGTTCAGCTGCTGAACGACCGCTACGAGGAAGCGGAAAGCTCCCTTGCGGTGATGAAGCTGGGGGACAGCTGGCAGCTTTGCGTCAAGTCCGATTATATCGGCTACGTGCGCACTGCCATGGAGACGAAAAAGAACACTCCTCTGTCTCAGGCGGCAATGGAGGTGCTGACTATCGTGGCGTATAATCAGCCTGTCACAAAATCCTTTGTTGAGCACGTAAGAGGCGTTGACAGCTCCAGCGTTGTAAATTCCCTTGTGGAGAAAAATCTGCTGGAGGAGGCAGGCAGACTGGACGTTCCGGGCAAGCCTATCGCATACAAGACCACGCCTGTTTTTCTCAGGTGCTTTCAGCTGGAATCGCTGGACGATCTGCCCGAGCTGCCCAATCAGCAGCAGATGAGCTTCTCCGAGCTGCTGACAGACGATGAGTCCGACAAGGAAGATGAATAAATGACGGCACTGTTGATAATTGTCGGTATCATTGCGCTTATCGTGCTGATACTGTATTTTCCGCTGAATGCCTATATCACTTATGCGGAGGGCAGGTTTGATGTCAGAGTGAAATTTCTGATGTTCACCTTTTATCCGAAAAAGGAAAAGCCCGAAAAAAAGCGCAAAAAGCGCAGGAAGAAGTCGGGCAGAAAGAAGAAAATATCAGACGGAAGCTCCGATATAAAAGCTTTGGACGAGCCAAAAGAAAAGTCCGAACCGCAGTTTATTTCCGAGGAAAAAGCGGAAGAAAAAAGCGATGATCCCGAAAAGCCCAAATTTGACGGTATAGACATCGAGTATATTGACAAACCTCCCAAAAAGAAGCAGTCTGTTTCCGAGGACAGGAAAAAAGTCTCCGATATCATTGATGAGATAAAGGAAAAGCTGGAGCTTGTGAAGCTGCTGTGGAAGCTTGCGGGAAAGTACGTCATGAAGATACTTAAAGATATCCGCATTGACGGGCTTTGCGCCGATATCACCGCTGCGGGGGAGGACGCCTGCGAAGCGGCGCTGCTTTACGGAAAGCTGAATGCGGCGGTGTGGAATATCATCGGCTTCGGTCAGCGGTTTGTGAAGCTTACGGTGAAAAAAGTGAATATAAATTGCAGCTTTGACGAGGGCAAGCCAAAATATAATGTGAGCGCAAGGGTGAATATCCGCCCTGCGGTATTCATAGGAAATGTGCTTGTCGGAGCGTTCAGGCTGCTTATAAATATAAATGACCTAAAAAAATATTTCGGTGACGATGATGAAAAATCCGCTGCCGAAAACGAAAAACGAAAGGACGTTTAATCATGGATACAAAGGTACAGGCACTTATTTCCGAATCAATGAGCAAGATACATGAAATGACCGATGCGGATACCGTAATGGGCAATCCCGTAACGGTTGACGGCGCAACGATAATCCCTGTTTCAAAAATATCCTACGGCTTTGCAGGCGGCGGAACGGATCTCCCCACAAAGACCGACAAGGAATGCTTCGGCGGCGGTTCGGGCGCAGGCGTTACTATCCAGCCTCTTGGATTTCTCGTTATCTCCGACGGCGATGTAAGATTCCTCCAGATCAATCTTGATACATCGACATCTTCCGCCGTTGTTAATATGATACCCGAGGTATTCTCAAAGGTTCAGTCACTCTTTAAGAAAGACAGCAAGAGCGCTGCCGACGGCATTGAAGCCGCAGGCGACGCCAAGAATGCCGAGTAATATTTTCACGGACATACATCATAAAAATTATTAGATAATAATTTTTATGGGCGGTGTGTTAAGGTGAAAAAAATTGCAGTCTGCATATGTGCCGCTGCGGCGGTGATCTCGGCTTCGTCGGTAAGGGTGTATGCTCTTTCCGAAGAGGATATTTCCGCAAAGGCGGCGGTGGTCTATCAGCCCGATACGGGAGAGGTTCTGTTCGGTAAAAACATGAACGAACAGCTGCCTATGGCAAGCACCACAAAGATAATGACAACGCTGCTGCTTATAGAGAACGGTTCTCTTGACGAAGAATTTACCGTGGACTCCGAAGCGATAAAGACCGAAGGCTCGTCCATGGGGCTTCGGGAGGGAGATATCGTTACGGGACGTGACCTGTGTGCGGGAATGCTCCTGCCGTCGGGAAATGATGCGGCAAATGCATCGGCTGTATATGTTGCGGGAAGCATTGAAAGGTTCGGGGAGCTTATGAATCTCCGAGCAGGGCTTATCGGAATGAGGAACACTCATTTTGTCACTCCCTCGGGGCTGCATGACGATGAGCATTATTCGACTGCATATGATATGGCGCTGCTGGCATCGGAGGCACTTGAAAACGATGTTTTTGCCGAGATATGCGCAAGTCCGACGATAAAGACCCACTTCGGGAATCCGCCTTATGACAGATATCTGAAAAACACCAACAAGCTGCTGAATATGTACGGCTGCTGTATCGGCGTGAAAACAGGCTTTACCGATGAAGCGGGAAGATGTCTTGTTTCCGCCTGTGAGCGGAACGGAGTGCGTCTTGTGTGCGTCACTCTCAATGACCGAAACGATTGGAACGATCATATGAATATGTACGATGATGCATATTCAAGGATATGTCCCGTATCGGTGGATATGGGGGAGGTAAGAGCCGATGTTGTGGGCGGATATGCCGATTCGGTTCGGCTCATACAGTCGGAAGAGGTGATATATCCCTCGGCGGACGGATACAATCCCGAGATAACCTGCCGTGTGATCGTTCCGAATTTTGTGTATGCTCCCGTTGAAGAGGGGCAGGTGTGCGGAAAAATGGAATTTTCGGCGGACGGACGGGTATTTGCCGAATGCACTCTTGAAGCTGCCGAAAGCACCGAGTATTATTCCGCACCGACAGAAACCGAAGAAAAGTCCTTTTTTGAAAAGCTTATTGATAAAATAAAGGATTTTTTTGAGACGGCAAACAGTATGTGAAAAACAGATCGGCGGTTTTCTGACGGTCTGTGATATAAAAATCCCGCCGTGAGGCGGCAGTCCGGCTTTAAGAACCTGTCTTCACAAGCGTATGCGCACGTCTTTTCGGCAAATTTTGCCTAAGACTGCGTTAAAAATCCTTGCCGGGCGGCAAGCCCGCCTGCGGATTTTTGCCTTGTCTTAGACAAAATTATGCTCGAAAATCCGCACACATTTCTTGTGAAGACAGGTTCTAACAAGACGGCAATGAAATGAGGTAAAATTTATGGAAAAAATTAGGATCCAGAAGATCATGTCCGATGCGGGAGTATGCTCACGCAGAAAGGCGGAGGAGCTTATCTCTCAGGGAAGAGTAAAGGTGAACGGTCACGTTGTTTTGCTGGGCGACAAGGCAGGCGGAAGAGATGTTATCACTCTTGACGGCGAGAGGATAGATATTCCCAAAAAGAAGAAAAAGCTTTACATCATGCTCAACAAGCCCAGAGGATATGTTACCACAATGTCCGACGAGCTGGACAGAAAATGCGTTACCGAGCTGCTGAACGGCGTTGAGGACAGAGTTTATCCCGTGGGACGTCTTGACAGAAATTCCGAGGGAATGCTGCTTTTCACAAATGACGGCAATTTTGCCAATGATATAATGCACCCCAGCCGCCATATCTCAAAGACCTACCGTGTAACGGTGCGCCCCTCGATCACCGAGGAGCAGATCATCAAGCTTTCCACGGGCGTTGAGATCGACGGAAGAAAAACTCTCCCTGCCACCGTTGAGGTGCTTTCCCAGGAAGAGGGAAGAGTGGTCATGCTCATCGTTATCAAGGAGGGCAGGAACCGCCAGATCAGAAAAATGTGCGAGGCTGTGGGACTTGAAGTGGCAAGACTCCGCAGGATCGCTATCGGTCCCGTTAAAATGGGTATGCTGAAGCCCGGTACATGGCGTGAGCTTTCCACGGAAGAGGTAAGGGCTCTCAGAAATGCAGTTTCGGAAAAGTAAGCCTTGGCTGTCTCTTTTTGAAAATATTTTATGTAAATGTTAACAATTTGAAAAAACATTTATTTTTTGCTTGTATAAACTTGTCAATTCATAAATTATGTAGTATAATGTATATTGGTTTAATTTGATAGGATGAAATGCGCCGCGATGCCGTCATCATCTGCCGCAGGCAGCTGTGCAGACGGAAAAAGCAGGTACGGCGTAAATTCCCTGAACGGAGGAAATACTTATGTTGACTGAAGGTCAGAAGGCAAAGCTCGCTCGGTATACCGAAGAGATCTCTGCCGATACTGCCGCAAAGAAAAGACTTGCGGCTCTGTTTGATGACGGAGCTTATACCGAGATCGACGCTTATGCAAAGGCAGGCGACGCTCTCACAGGCGTTGTTGCTGCATACGGTTTCGTAAACGGAACTCCTGTTTACGCTTTCTCGCAGGACAAGACAGTAAAGAGCGGTGCCGTTTCCAAGGCACACGCAGCAAAGATATGCAAGGTGCTTGAGCTTGCTTCCAGAAACGGTGTGCCCGTTGTCGGTATCTATGATTCCTGCGGCGCATTCGTTGAGGACGGCGCAGATGCTCTCAACGCATACGGCGATATACTTATGCACACAAGCAATCTTTCGGGCGTTGTTCCCCAGATCGCACTCATTGCAGGCGTATGCGCAGGCAGTGCCGCAATGATCGCAGCTTCCGCTGATTTTGTTGTTATGACAGAGGACGCAGAGCTTTACATGGCTCCCGCAACAGCAGCAGGCACAGCAGCCGCAGCCGCTAAGGCAGGCGTTGCTTCCGCAGTTGCAAAGGACGAGGCAGAGGCTATCGCAAAGGTCAAGGAGATCGTTGCTTTCATGCCTCAGAACAACCTTTCTCCCGTTCCCGAGTTCGATTTCAGCGAATCGGGCAAGGCAGCAGAGGGCAATGCAGAGGAGATCACAGCAGCTATCGCAGATCAGGGCAGCGTTATTGAGCTTTCCGCTGATTTCGGTACAGCGGCATATACAGCTCTCGCAGCAGTAGGCGGCGCAACAACAGGTATCGTTGCAACAAACAAGACCGATGCAAAGCTTACTTCCGATGACAGCGCAAAGATTGCAAGATTCGTTCGTATGTGCGATGCTTTCTCTATCCCCGTTGTAACTGTTGTTGATACAAAGGGCTTTGAGGCTGACGAGGCAACAGAGTTTGCAGGCGCAGTAAGAAACATTGCCAAGGTCGCTAATGCTTATGCAGAGGCTACAACAGCAAAGATCTCACTTATCACAGGAAATGCTTACGGTTCCGCATTCGTTGCTCTCGCAGGCAACAATGCAAATGCAGATATGACATTTGCATATGCAGATTCCGTTGTTGCTGCTATGGATCCCACAGCGGCTGCCGAGTTCCTTTATCACGATGAGCTGAAGGGCGCAGCCGATGTCAAGGCTAAGAGAAACGAGCTTGCCGCAAGATATGCGGACGAGAGCGCTTCCGCATTCGATGCTGCCGCAAAGGGCGCTGTTGACGAGATCATCACTCCCGCAGATGCAAGAGCAAAGATCATTTCCGTTCTTGATATCTCTGCAGGCAAGAGAATGAACAAGCGTCTGCCCAAGAAGCACAGCAATATGCCTTTCTGATGAGAAAGATGATTATAAATATTTGAGAATGGTGGTTATATAAAATGAAAAGATTTAATATTACCGTAAACGGCAAGGCTTACGATGTATCCGTTCAGGATATCACAGACGGTTCCGCTCTCGCACCCGTTGCAGCAGCACCCGCAGCTCCCGCAGCAGCACCTGCACCTGCAGCAGCTCCCGCAGCAGCCGCAGCAGGCTCTGTTTCCGTTAACGCTCCTATGCCCGGTACTATCCTTGATGTTAAGGCAAATGTCGGCGATACAGTAACAAAGGGTCAGGTCATCGCAGTTCTCGAGGCAATGAAGATGGAAAACGACATCGTTGCGCCTCAGGACGGCAAGATCGCATCTGTTAACGTAAAGAAGGGCGACAGCGTAAACACAAGCGACCTTATTGCAACACTTGCTTAATTGAAAGGCGGTCGTTAAAATGGCAAAGATTAAAATTACCGAAACCGTCCTTCGTGACGCTCATCAGTCTCTGCTTGCAACACGTATGAGCACAGACGAGATGCGTCCCATTCTTTCCACAATGGACAAGATCGGCTTCTACTCCGTAGAGTGCTGGGGCGGTGCTACATTTGATTCATGTATCAGATTCCTTAACGAAGATCCCTGGGACAGACTCAGAATCCTCCGCAAGGAAATGCCCAACACAAAGCTTCAGATGCTTTTCAGAGGTCAGAATATGCTGGGCTACCGTCACTATGCAGACGATCTTCTTGAATATTTCGTTCAGAAGGCTTGTGCAAACGGCATTGATATCATTCGTATCTTCGATGCGCTCAACGATATCAGAAACCTCAAGACAGCTATCACAGCTGCAAAGAAGGAAGGCGCACACGCTCAGGTCGCTATGTCCTTCACAACAGGCGATGTTTTCACAAACGAGTATTATGTAAACTATGCTAAGCAGTGCGAGGCAGAGGGTGCTGATTCTATCTGTATCAAGGATATGGCTGCTCTTCTTACACCTTACAGAACTGCTGATCTGGTTCGTGATATCAAGGCTGCTGTAAAGATCCCTGTTCAGCTCCACACTCACTATACATCTGGTCTTGCTTCGATGTGCCTCCTCAAGGGTATTGAGAACGGCTGCGATATGATCGACACAGCTATGTCTCCTCTTGCAAACGGTACATCTCATGCTCCCACAGAGTCCATGGTTGCGGCTCTCCAGGGCACAGAGTACGACACAGGTCTTGACCTTGTAAAGCTCAATGAGGTAAGAGATTACTTCATGGGCCTCAGAAAGAAGTACATCGAAAGCGGTCTTATCGACCAGAAGATGCTTGCCGTTAACCCCAATGCACTTATTTATCAGGTTCCCGGCGGTATGCTTTCCAACCTCCTGTCTCAGCTGAAGCAGGCAGGCAAGGAAGATCAGCTTGAAGAGGTTCTCAAGGAAGTGCCCAGAGTTCGTGCCGATTCCGGTAATCCTCCTCTGGTTACACCTACATCTCAGATCGTTGGTACACAGGCTGTATTCAATGTTATCACAGGCGAGCGCTATAAGACTGTAACAAAGGAATTCAAGGAAATGGTAAGAGGCGGCTACGGTAAGACTCCTACTGCTATTGATCCCGAGTGGAGAAAGATGATCCTCAAGGGCGAAGAGCCTATCGACTGCCGTCCCGCAGATCTGCTTGCTCCCGAGCTTGACAATATGCGTAAGGAATGCGCTGAGTGGCTTGAGCAGGACGAGGACGTTCTCACATATGCAATGTTCCCCAAGGTTGCTCCCAAGTTCTTCGAGAAGAGACGTGACGCTAAGTACGGCGTTGACGGTGCTCACGCAGACGCAGCTAACAAGGTACACGCTGTCTGATTTTTTTGAATATTTACGATGCACAGGCTCTCGGGTCTGTGCATTTTTTATACTGTGGCAAAAAAATCCGTCCGAAATTTATCGGACGGATTTTTCATATATTAATGATATTGTATTTCACAAGCAATATAAAAGCTATTGCCGCAAGCTGTAAAACTATGATGCAGGGAATACCGATCATAAATCTTTTGTGCTTTGTCTTGTGACGATAATGCTTCATGGAGATCAGCATTGCAGCAGAGCCTCCCAGTAGGTTTACGATAAAAAGGATTTTTTCGGGAATGCGCCATTCACCGTTTTTGGCACGCTTTTTATCAACCGCAGGAAGTACATACCCAATAATGCTGATTATCACAAAGTAAATAATAATTATGTATGATATTTTCATGTCAGCTTCTTACGATAATTACGGCATTGTTGTTCAGCTGCTCAAAGCGCTGCTCAAAAAGTGCCATGTCATAGGAGACCTGACCTTTCATGGGGTCATTGAAGTAAACCAGCTTTTTCTTTTTGTCATAGCCTGTCAGCAGGAGACAATGCTCATTGGCAGGCCATGTAAGAGCCTTGCCCGTTTCGGAAACGACCCATGATGCGCCGTCATATATATCGTCCATATCGCCGCTTGCCCAGACAACAACGGGATTGCCGCTGTCGATCGAGCGATAAAGTGCGTCGGCAGGACAGCCTGTGATGTTGCGGACTTCCCATGCGTCCTTTTTGTCATATTTGTCAAGGAAAGTTTCGGCGGCTGTAACGATCGCATTTGAGAAACAGCCGTATGCCGAATATTCACGGGGATTGCCCACAAACACCTCGTTGAAATCGGCGTTTCTGTATTCGCCCTTGGGAAGATAATTGTCTGCCATGACCAGCTTATCGACCTTGAAGCCGATGTGATTCAGCAGCATCGTCAGAGATGTTATCTCGCAGCCTGTGGGAAGCTCGGGGTTCTGGAGAATAGCTTCGGTCTCTATAAACCCTTTCTGATCGCTTACGGACGAAAGAACGGGCACTGTCAAAACGTAAGATTCATCATCAAAGTTTTTCAGGCGGACACAAACGCTGTAAATATCGGGCTTTACACCGCTGAAAGTATAGGATTTTTTCTTCATTTTCGTCCACGTTTTTCCGCCGTCAACAGTAGCTTCATAGCTGCATTCGCGGTCAAAATTATCAATGCGGACTGTGATCTTTCCGTCATTGTAAATGCTTTCGGAGCAGCTTTCCACAGAAAAAGTTACGGGGTACAGCTCTTCCTCACTGCCGATATATACCGTCAAAGTGTCCGAGATCGTGGATTTATCCTTGTTTTTTATAACACATACGGAATAGCTTCCCTCGGCAAGATTATTTATCTCTGCAGTTCTGCCATTCATTTTTTTGTAGGTCTGACCGCCTGTGATGCTGTATGAATATGTATCGTCCTCGCTGCCGTTTTCAATGCGGATCGTCAGCGAGCCGTTGTCCTCTTCGTCGGTGCAGTCTGTTGTCTCAAGAGTAAAACGCACAGCCTCGCTGTTGGAGGTGGATTTTTTTAATGCTTTAGATGTAATGGTCACATTTTCCGTTATAAGGTCGGTGCTTAGCACCGCTGTGTCGGCGGAAGCTGTCTGTTCCGAGTAAAAGAAAGCAGCAGAAGCGGCAATAGCAGCCGCAGAGATAACTGCCGCACATTTGCGCACGTTGATTTTCATAACTGACCCTTTTCCATAAAAATATTTGCCGAAAAGTCCGTAATATGATGATCCGTGTATGTTCTCCGTTATATCTATCAGAATTTTTGTTCTGTAATATTATATCACATAAAATTGATTCCGTCAAGAGATTGCGGCAAAAAATATGTATATAATGTTTAACATCAAAAGAAAAATTTGTCACATTTTACAAAACAATAAAATTGAAATTTTGCGTGAGTTATGGATAATTCACGTAAACCGCCTTGATTTTTGGAGAGAAATGTGATATAATCAATAAAGACTTTTGAGTTGGAGGTTAAAAAATGATCTATGAATATATCGACAGACTGGTAAACTACGGTCTGGAAACGGGACTTATCCAAAAGGAAGATGAGATCTTCGCACGCAACACCATTCTTGATACACTGAAGCTGGAGGACTATGAGCCGTCGCAGCCAAAGGGTGAAATGGGTCTTGAAGAGATACTGAAAAATCTTCTTGATTATGCCTGCGAGCAGGGACTGATCGACAACAACATTACTGCCCGTGATCTTTTTGACACGCGCCTTATGGCTTGTCTCACGCCCCGTCCCTCTGAGGTTATCGGCAAGTTCAGTGCGCTGTATGCCGATTCGCCCGAGGCAGCTACCGATTATTTCTATAAATTCAGCCGTGATACGGATTATATCCGCCGCTATCGCATTGCAAAGGATATGAAGTGGACTGTTGACACCGAGTACGGCACTATCGACATCACAATAAATCTTTCCAAGCCCGAAAATGACCCCAAGGCTATCGCCGCTGCAAAGCTTGCAAAGCAGAGCGGTTATCCCAAGTGTCTCCTTTGCCCCGAGAATGTGGGCTATGCGGGACGCATGAATCACCCTGCAAGAAACAATCACAGAATTATCCCTGTTGAAATAAATAACACGCCATGGGGCTTCCAGTATTCGCCTTATGTTTATTACAATGAGCACTGCATTCTCTTTAATACGCAGCATACGCCTATGGTGATCGACCGTTCGGCATTTGTCAAGCTGTTTGATTTTATAAGACAGTTTCCTCATTATTTTATCGGTTCAAACGCCGATCTGCCTATCGTCGGCGGCTCTATTCTGAGCCATGAGCACTTCCAGGGCGGACGCTATGATTTTGCTCTGGCAAAGTCCGAGATCGAGGAAAAGTACGTATTCAAGGGCTTTGAGGACGTTGAGGCAGGCAGAGTCAAGTGGCCAATGTCCGTTATCAGGATCAGAAGCAAGGACAGCGGCAGACTGGTTGACCTTGCCGATAAGATACTTACCGCATGGAGAGGCTATACCGACGAGAGTGCATTTGTTTTTGCAGAGACAGACGGTGAGCCTCACAACACGATCACTCCCATTGCACGTATGCATGACGGCAAATATGAGCTTGATCTTGTACTTAGAAATAATATCACAACTGAGGAACACCCTTTGGGTGTATATCACCCTCATGCGGAGCTTCACCACATTAAAAAGGAGAATATCGGACTTATCGAGGTAATGGGTCTGGCGGTGCTTCCCGCAAGACTTAAAACCGAAATGGCACAGCTTGCCGATGTTATCGTAAACAAGGGCGTGGATGCCGTCCGCAGCGATGAGGTGCTTTCAAAGCACGCCGACTGGGCAGAGGAGTTCGCAAAGAAGTATGACATCACAGCGGACAACATTGACGAAATAATCCGCAGGGAGGTTGGTCTTGTATTTGCCAAGGTGCTGGAGCACGCAGGCGTTTACAAGCACACTCCCGAGGGTATTGCCGCTTTCCGCAGATTTGTTGATTTCGTCAACGGCTGAATCTTATAAGATAATAAAAATCCGCATGGTCTGAATTTTTCACAGACCATGCGGATTTTTTTGTTTTGATTTTGAGGTTTTACTGCATATGATTGCGGCGCTTTTCCCAGCCGAAATCAACCATTGCTTTGAGTATCTTTTCCCAGCCCTCGGCAGTGGGGATATGTCCGCAGTTTTCGATCTTTACATATTTAACATTGCTGCGGCGTGCGGCAAGCTCTTCAAGGCGTTCGGGAAGAACGTGAAGCTCATGCTCGCCCTGTATGTAGAGTATCGGCAGATCAAGGCTTTCGGCAATGTCCGTCACATCAACATCGCCCAGCGTATTCAGATTTTTTATATTGGTCTTTCCTCTGTTCTTTATTGTTTTTACAAGCTCGATGATATCGGTATAGTCGTAATCGGGGGAGATGAACGGGCGCACATACCATTTCAGCTTCATGGGATTTGAAACGATTTTTCCGTCCTTGTGGTTATCAATAAAATCGGTGTATTTTTCGGCAAGTGCCACGGACTTTTCAAGATAGGGATAAAATTCGCCTCTGCGTGCCTTTTCGAGATCGGATTTTTCCTCGTTGGTCATCTTCTTCTCGCAGGCATAATAAATGTTGTCGGGGACCTCGGATATATTCATCACAGGGGAAAGATTGATAACTCCCGTAACGATGTCCTTGTGCTTATCTGCCGCATACATTGCAAGGTATGATCCGAAAGAATATCCGTTCAGATATATCTCATTCTTCGGGTACATTTTATGGATACATTCCACAAGATCGGCTGCCATGTCCGCCCAGTCGGAAGCGGTCATATCATCAAGGCTTTCGGCTGTATGGTTCTTTCCGCAGCCGTACTGATCCCACCAGACGAGAATATAATTCTGACCGAGATCGGGGTACATTCCACGGTAGCTTTCGCCGTATATTATAGGTGTGAGAGGTCCTCCGTGGTACATTATCATAACGGGAAGAGTATCGTTTCTGCCTTCAATGAGTATGATCTGCTCTTTGTCTTTCAGCATAACGGAGCATTCACGGTATACCTGCATACAGTTGCCCTCGGTACGCTTTGCAAGAATGAATCTTACCGCATATCTTGCTCCGATCACAGCCGCACAGATAAGGATCAGTATCAGCAGTATAAGTAAAACTATCATACAAAAAACCTCCGAAAAATAATTACATTATTAATTTAATTATAACACTTTTTCATTTTTTGTCAATAGTTGCGGCGGAAATGCTTTACATTTTTATACCGATTTTTATAAAAATCCTGCGGAATGTTGATGATTTTTTGACATTGTTTCAAGACTTATGCTATATCAGTCCCGTGAGGGAGCTTATGAATACGATAATAATAACGGCAGGTGCGGCGTAATTCAGTATTGCACCGAGTATGCGGAACATTTTCGGATTTGTTCGGCTGCCGATGCTCATTTCACGGGCTGCGTTTTTCATGCCCCATATCCTGCCCGTCAGCAGGCATATGGAAACTGCGCCCAGCGGCATTATGATATTATCCGCAAGGAAGTTCGGCAGCTCGAACATTGACAATCCGCCTATCCTAACATCTTTAAGCACGCCCGATGAAAGCGAGGCAGGGATCCCGAGGAGAGCCGATGCGGCTGTTGATACCGTGACCGCATAGGGACGGGAAAGCTTCATTCGTTCGCCCACAAATGAAGCGATGACTTCGATAAGCGACACGGCGGAGGTTATTGCCGCAATGAGAACGAGAAAGAAAAATGCGGCTGCGATGTACCGTCCACCCGACATTCTGCCGAAAACGGCAGGGAGAGTTACAAAGATAAGTCCCGGTCCCGCATCGGGTTCAAGTCCTGCCGCATATACTGCGGGAATGACCGCAAGTCCTGCAATGACTGCGATTATCGTGTCGATAACAACGATAGTCACCGCCGATGAGGGGAGATCGCTGTTTTTGGAAAGATAGCTGCCGTAGGTTATCAGTGTTCCCATTCCCAGAGAAAGGGAAAAGAACATCTGCCCCATGGCGGCGATTATTATTTCATGGAGCTTTATATCTGCGGCGGCAAGATCGGGCAGCAGGAAAAATCGTGCGCCCTCGGCGGCTCCGGGCAGTCGCAGGGTGTACAGCATCACAGCCGTGAGAAATATCAGCAGCAGCGGCAGCAGCAGCTTGGAGGCTTTTTCAATGCCGCCCGAAACTCCGAATGCAACGATAGCTCCGCATATCAGGCAGAATATCAGCTGGTATATCACAGGCTCGGCGGAGTGTGAGGTGTATTCTACGAAGAAATCCGAAGAGGGGAGTCCGTCGGCAAGGCAGAGCAGGAAATATTTTATGACCCAGCCGCCCACAGTGCCGTAGAATGCAAGTACAAACAGTGAGCCGAGAATGCCAAGCATTCCCGCAAAGCCCCATTTCGGAGCTATCGCACGGCAGCTGTCAACTGCATTTTTTCCTGCATAGCGTCCTATTGCAAGCTCGGAAAGCAGCACGGGCACGCCTATCATCAAAGCAAAAATCACATAAAAAAGCAGGAACATTCCGCCGCCGTGACGTGATGCCATGTACGGGAATTTCCACAGGTTGCCCAGTCCCACGGCGGAGCCTGCCGATGCCATTATGAACCCGAATTTTGACGACCATTTATCTTTTCCGCTCATAAAAATCTCCTCTTCTGTCGGAAATGCATACCACATTTTACGAAAAAAATCAATAGCAATAGCTTGTGCAATTTTAATGTAAATATGCTCCCGAAAAAGAAAAAATCATATAAAATATTAAAAATATTATAAAAATGTAAAATGTGTCCTCACGGTCTTTTTATCATTTGAGAAATGTGCTATAATACAAAGTATATGATAAGATATAGTTAGGGAGCATGGAAAATGAACGACAATTTCACACTTGTTAAGCAGAAAGCTATGGAAAAATATTTCGGCAGAATGAACGATATGCAGCGTAAGGCTGTTTTTGCCGTTAACGGACCTGTACTTATTCTTGCAGGCGCAGGAAGCGGCAAAACAACTGTACTTATCAACCGTATCGCAAACATGATCGCATTCGGAAACGGTTATGCCGATACTTCCGTACCTGCCGCAGTGTCGGACGAAGATATAAAATTTCTTGAAAGCTATGACGGCGCAACTGACGATGAGACATTCTCAAGGCTCCGTGATATATGCGCAGTGAACCCGATACGTCCTTACAATATCCTTGCGATAACCTTTACAAACAAGGCTGCGGAGGAGCTTCGCACAAGACTTGCCGCAATGCTGGGTGAAGATGTTTCCGCACAGGTGACGGCAGCGACATTCCATTCCGCCTGCGTAAGAATATTGAGACGTGAGATAGATAAGCTTGGCTTTGACAAGAGCTTTACGA
The DNA here is from genome assembly GCA_934464775.1 of uncultured Oscillospiraceae bacterium. GTDB lineage: Bacteria > Bacillota > Clostridia > Oscillospirales > Ruminococcaceae > RGIG4694. The sequence continues at coordinate 23,352 of CAKSKG010000006.1, read as the reverse complement.
TATATGATGCGGACGATTCCCAGAGAATGATAAAGGCGTGCATCGATGCTCTTGATGTTTCGGATAAGAACTTCCCGCCAAAGGCTGTTATGAATATGATCTCCTCCGCAAAGGACAAGCTTATCGGTCCCGATGAATATGAAGAGCAGGCAGGCGGAGATTACCGCAAGGTCACTGTTGCAAAGATCTACCGTGAGTACCGCACAAGAATGAAGGCTGCAAATGCGCTGGATTTTGACGATATCATCTGCCATACAGTTGAGCTTTTCCGCCGTGAACCCGATGTGCTTGACCACTATCAGAATCTGTATAAGTACATCATGGTGGACGAGTATCAGGATACGAATAAGGCGCAGTTCGAGCTTATTTCGCTGCTTTCCGCAAAGAATAAGAACCTCTGCGTAGTCGGTGACGACGATCAGTCCATTTACCGTTTCAGAGGCGCAACTATCGAAAATATCCTTTCCTTTGAGGATACCTTTGAAAACAGCACGGTTATCCGTCTGGAGCAGAATTACCGTTCGACCCAGAATATCCTCAATGCGGCAAACTGCGTTGTTCACAACAACACCTCACGCAAGGAGAAAAAGCTCTGGACAGAGCATGACGAGGGCGACAAGGTAACTGTTTACAAGGCAGGCGACGAAAATTCTGAGGCAAGATTTATTGCCGACAAGATCGAAGAGGGCATAAAGGACGGCAAAAAGTATTCCGATTTTGCTATCCTTTACCGCATGAATGCCCAGTCCAACAGCATAGAAAAAATATTCACCATGAGAGGCATTCCTTACAGAGTCGTTGGCGGTCTCCGCTTCTTCGACCGCAAGGAAATAAAGGACATGATCGCATATATGGCGGTCATCAATAATCCCAGCGACGTTCTCCGCTTCAAGCGTATCGTCAACGAGCCTAAGAGGGGCATCGGCGATACCACAGTATCAATGGTGGAGCAGATCGCTTCCGACCTCGGAACAACTCCCGTTGCGGTAATGCGTGACGCCGAAAATTATGCTCCGCTTTCAAAGAAATCCGCTGCTCTTACAAAGCTTGCGGGTGTGTTTGATTCTCTTACGGAGATCTCCGAGACAAAACCTCTCGATACTCTTATCGACACTCTGCTTGAAAAGACTGGCTACGGCACAATGCTGAAAAATCTCGGCGATGAGGGCGCAGGCAGACTTGAAAATATCAACGAGCTGAAATCCACTATCTCCGAATATGTGAACAGCATGGAGGCAGCAGGTGAAGTTCCCACTCTTTCGGGCTTCTTGGAGGAAATTGCGCTTTATACGGATATCGACAAGCTTGATACCGAGGCGGACGCAGTTTGCCTTATGACTATCCATTCCGCAAAGGGACTTGAATTCCCCGTTGTCTTCATCGCAGGCATGGAGGAGGGAATATTCCCAGGTGTCCGCAGCATGGATAATCCCGATGATCTTGAAGAGGAACGCCGCCTTGCATATGTTGCAATAACCCGTGCAAAGGAGCATCTGTACATCACTCACGCTCAGACAAGAATGCTTTTCGGTCAGACCCAGAGAAATATCCAGTCAAGATTTATCAAGGAGATCGACAAGGATTACATCGAGCGCATTGACGGAACAGTAAGGACCCAGCGCAAAAACAACAATAACGAGGGTATCATCGCACAGAACCACAACTATACTCTCCAGAGCCAGCTTACGGCAATTAAAATGGAAAAGGCAAAGGAGAATGCGGCAGGCGATGTTGAATACAATGCAGGCGAACGTGTAAAGCACTCCGTATTCGGCGAGGGAACTATCATTTCCGCAAAGAAAATGGGCAACGATTCGCTGCTTGAAGTTGCATTTGATGAAAAGGGCACAAAGAAGATCATGGCTAAGTTTGCAAAGCTTACTAAGATAGGCTGATTTATAATTTGATATAGCGAAAGCTCCGACAGTGTATAGGCTGTCGGAGCTTTTTGGTTAATAATAAAAAAGAAGCCGCATCGGAATGATACGGCTTCAAATTTATTATAGCTTTATTTATCAGAAAAGACCTGTGATGTTTCCGTTGTTGTCGCAGTCGATCTTGTTTGCTGCGGGTACCTTGGGAAGACCGGGCATTATCATGATATCGCCTGTGAGGGCAACAACAAAGCCTGCGCCTGCGGAAAGCTTTACATCACGAACCGTAATGCGGAAGTTTTCGGGCTTGCCGAGCTTTGCTGCATCGTCGGAAAGGCTGTACTGTGTTTTTGCAACGCAGACGGGAGTGTTTCCGAAGCCGAGCTTTTCGATCTCGGCGATAGCCTTTTCAGCCTGCTTTGTGTAGTTTACGCCGTCGGCACGGTAGATCTCGGTCGCAATAACATTGAGCTTTTCCTTGATCGACAGCTCTGTATCATAGAGCTGACGGAAATCGGCTGCGCCGTCGTGCTTTTCAATAGCAGAGCATACCTTTTCGGCAAGGTCGATTCCGCCTTCGCCGCCCTTTGCGAAAATCTCTGCGAGAGATACTTCAACGCCCATTTCCTTGCAGAAGCTCTTGATAACTTCGATCTCGGCATCTGTGTCGGTGTGGAAGCGGTTGATAGCAACAACAACGGGAAGTCCGAACTTGTGCATATTCTCGATATGTGTTTTCAGGTTCACGATACCTGCTTTGAGAGCCTCAACATTTTCAGCCGTAAGCTCTGTCTTGGGAACGCCGCCATTGTATTTCAGCGCACGGATAGTTGCAACGATAACTGCGCAGGAGGGCTTTAAGCCTGCAAAGCGGCACTTGATGTCGCAGAATTTCTCTGCGCCGAGATCTGCGCCGAAGCCTGCCTCTGTGATGCAGTAGTCGCCAAGCTTGAGAGCAAGCTTTGTGGCACGGACTGAGTTGCAGCCGTGTGCAATGTTTGCGAAAGGTCCGCCGTGCATGAGTGCGGGAGTGTTTTCAAGAGTCTGGATAAGATTGGGCTTGAGAGCGTCTTTCAGGAGAGCTGTCATTGCGCCCTCTGCCTGAAGGTCACGGGCATATACAGGCTCGCCGTCATAGCTGTATGCAACGAGAATGCTGCCGAGACGCTTTTTAAGGTCTGCAAGATCGGAAGCAAGGCAGAGGATTGCCATAACTTCGCTGGCAACTGTGATGCGGAAGCTGTCCTGACGGGGGATTCCGTTTACCTTGCCGCCCATGCCGATAACGATGTTTCTGAGGGCACGGTCGTTCATATCCATGCAGCGGTCGATCATAATTCTGCGCTGGTCGATGCGGAGCAGATTGCCCTGCTGCATATGGTTGTCAAGCAGTGCGCAGAGGAGATTGTTTGCAGATGTGATGGCGTGCATATCGCCTGTGAAGTGGAGATTGATGCCCTCCATGGGAACTACCTGAGCGTAGCCGCCGCCTGCCGCACCGCCCTTTATTCCGAATACGGGTCCGAGAGAAGGCTCACGGAGAGCAAGAACAGCGTTCTTTCCGATCTTTGCCATAGCTTCGGCAAGACCTACGGAGATAGTTGTCTTTCCCTCGCCTGCGGGTGTGGGGTTGATAGCCGTAACAAGGATAAGCTTTCCGTCGGGCTTGTCCTTTGTTTCAGCAAAAAGCTTTTCACTGAGCTTTGCCTTATAGTGACCGTAAGGCTCCAGATCGTCCTCGCTTATGCCGACCTTGGCGGCAACCTCGGAGATCTTCAGCATTTTAGCCTGCTGTGCGATTTCAATATCAGATAACATTTATAATGATCCTCCCTGTCCGTATATTCCGTATTGAACATACAGATATATAATATCATACATTATACCACGTTTTTTTTGATTTGGCTACCTTTTATTATAAATTCTATTGAAAATTTTTTTAAGATAGTGTATAATGTTTTTGTATCAATTTACTATCAGATGTTTTGCGGAGGTAATTTTGAAAAAAGCGGCAGAATTAATATATCAGTATATCCGCAAGCTGGATAAGCCGCTGTTTGCGGCTGTGTGCATACTTGGGATATCGGGAGTGGCGATGCTCTATTCCATTGTGGCAAACGGCGCTTCCACCATTGAGGTGTCGGGCAGGCTCTACCGTATGCAGGCTGCGGCGCTTTGTTCGGGAGCATTGCTGGCGCTGATAATATCGGCTGTGGATTATCACAAGATAGTCAGGCTGTGGTTTTTCTATGTTCCTCTGAGCATAGGGCTGGTGCTGATGACCTTTACGGAAATGGGCGTTACCGTTGAATCCACGGGAGACAGGGCGTGGCTCGATCTCGGCATAGCCACCGTGCAGCCTTCCGAGTTTCTGAAAATAGCGTTTATCTGCACATTTTCCATGCACCTTGCAAAGGTGGGGGAGAATATCAACAAGCCGCTGAATGTGCTTCTTCTTATACTTCATGCGGCGGTGCCTATCGGGCTTATTCTTGTGCAGGGAGATGACGGAACGGCATTTGTGTTTATCTGCCTGTTCCTGTTCATGATGTTTGCGGCAGGCATATCGTGGAAGTATATACTTCCTGCGGTGATAGTATCGCCTGCGGCGGTTTATCTGCTCTGGACGAAATTTATGAAAACTCATCAGAAGATGCGCTTTATGGTGCTGTTTGATGATGAGCTTGATCCGCTGGGCTACGGCTATCAGCAGCATTACGGAAAGATCGCACTGGGTTCGGGACAGATATTCGGAAAAGGCTTCATCTCCGATGATTTCATATCTATCCCCGAGGCACAGAACGATTTTATGTTCGCATATATCGGGCAGGCGTTCGGATTTATCGGCTGTATGGCGGTAATGGTGCTGCTGGTGTTTGTATGTTTGAAGATCTTTGCCGATTCACGCATTGCAAAGGATCCGCTGGGAAAATATATCTGCATCGGAATGTTTTCGCTGATACTGGTCCACAGCGTGCTGAATATAGGAATGGTGCTGGGTGTTATGCCCGTTATCGGCGTGCCGCTGCCTTTTTTGAGTCAGGGCGGTTCGGCGCTGCTGGCACTGTTTGCGGGGATAGGTCTTGTGATGAGCGCATATTCCCATTCGGAAAAAAATTACCGTGTCTTTTATGATGCGGACTGAAAAAACGGAGGATATAAAAATGAATTTTGATGAAAAGCTTGCGATGCTCTACGGAGCCGACGCAGTGGAAACACAGAAAAAGAGATATGCCGATGCGGAGGCAAAATTTGCCGAAATTTTCGGCGCACATGAAAACGCAAGAGTTTTTTCCGCACCCGGAAGAACAGAGGTAGGCGGCAATCACACCGACCATAACAGAGGCTGTGTGCTGGCGGCTGCCGTTGATCTTGACGCTGTTGCCGTTGTTATCCCCACCGATGACAATGTTATCGAGATACGCTCCGAGGGCTTTGAGATAAAGCCTGTGGATATCACTGATCTTGCCGCAAAGGAAAGCGAATTCGGCACTTCCGAGGGTCTTATCAGAGGCGTTGCCGCAGGCTTTGCGGAAAACGGCTATAAGACAGGCGGCTTCAAGGCATATTCAACATCGAATGTCCTCGGCGGCAGCGGACTTTCCTCTTCGGCTGCATTTGAGGTGCTGGTGGGAACGATCCTTTCTCATCTTTACAATGACGGCTCTGTTTCCGCAGTTAAGATCGCACAGATAGCGCAGTATTCCGAGAATGTATTCTTCGGCAAGCCTTCGGGACTTATGGACCAGATGGCTTCCTCCGTGGGCGGATTTATCACGATAGATTTCAAGGACGTGAAAAATCCCGTTATCGACGCCGTAAGCGTTGATTTTTCAAAGAGCGGCTATTCTCTCTGCATCGTTGATACAAAGGGCAGCCATGCGGATCTTACTCCCGATTATGCGGCTATTCCCGCAGAGATGAAGTCGGTGGCGGCTTTCTTCGGCGGAAAGGAGCTTCGTGACATTACAAGAGAGCAGCTCTGGGACAATATTTCCGAGGCAAGAAAGGCGTGCGGAGACAGAGCGGTGGCTCGTGCGCTCCACTTCTTTGACGAAAGCGAAAGAGCCTGCGCAGAGTTTGCGGCTCTCAGAGATAATGATATCGACGGCTTCTTCCGTCTTGTGAATGCCAGCGGAAACAGCTCGTATAAATTCCTCCAGAACGTATTTCCCCTTAAAAAGCCCGAGGAGCAGGCTGTTGTTATCGGACTGTACACAGCCGAGCACGTACTGAACGGCAGGGGAGCGTGCAGAGTTCACGGCGGCGGCTTTGCGGGAACTATTCAGGCGTTCGTTCCCGATGACAAGCTTGATGAATTCCGCAGCAGCATGGAGCACGTTTTCGGAAAGGGCAGCTGCTATAAGCTCTATATCCGTCCCGTCGGCGGCTATCTCGTAAAATAATTTTTTTATACCTATTGACTTTGATGAAATTGTGTGATATAACTGTATTAGTGAATGTAGTACACTTGCCGATGTGCGGTATATGTCACCCTGCTGTCACATACAGCACAGCCAAACGTCACAATTTATATGTATAATATAGCTTGAAGCTTGGTGTACGTATAAAAAAGCAGACATAATACATAAAAAGAAAAAATATTTTTGTGCAAATATACAAAATGCAGAAAAAAGTGAAATGTTTTGCCTTTTTCGATTGTTTATATAGCAGAAGCGTATGAAACACGCCGAAAAATGCAGAACATGAACAAGAGATTCTGAAATCAAAAATATTTTTATTGATGTCGGTAAATCGACAGAACGGAGGAACATTATGAAAAAGAACAACTCAGTTAAGAAGATCGCAGCTGCCGCCCTTTCAATGGCACTGGCAGTAAGCAGCCTTGGCTTCTCGGCTTCGGCTTATGACAACGAGCTTAGCAAAAAGAGCTTTACACTTACAAAGGGCTATGCGTATACTCTTGATGTGTACGGCGATTATGATGATATCGAGTGGTCATCTTCCGATACAAGCATCGCAAGAGTTACACAGAGCGGTAAGGTAAGAGGCGTAAGCGCAGGCACCTGCTACATCTATGCAGATGTTGACGGCGAGACTCTCCGCTGCAAGGTGACGGTATCTCCCGGAAAGATCACTGTAAGCGACAACAACGTTTCCATTGATGTCGGCGAGACAGAGGCAGTTACCGTAACAGCCAAGGGAACACACGCCGTAAGAGCAAATGCTTCCGTAAAGAACATCGTCGGACTCAAGTGGGATACTCCCTTTGACGGCAACGATATCGACCTTCTCATCACAGGCAAGAAGGCAGGCAAGACAACCGTTAAGGTAAGCTTCTCCAAGTATACAAACATTTACAAGAATATTTCCGTTAAGGTAGGCGGCGGCTCAACAAGCATTGCTTACAGCAATTCCTACAGCGAGCAGTATCCTTTCTACAGCAGCTACACAGGCAAGTATTATAAGAATTATGATGATGCGGTAGCAGCTTCCAACGGCAATTCAAAGTATGTTTCACTGGGTGATGCTTCCTCTTCCGTAAGCTATTCCAACAGCTACAGCTCCGATTATCCTTATTACAGCAGCTACACAGGAAAGTATTACAGAACATATTCCGATGCCCTCAAGGCTTCAAGGAATGAGCCTAACTACGTTTCCTACGGCGAAAATGCTACATACAGCAGCTCTTATGATTCCGTGAAGTTCCCCTATTACAGCACATATACAGGCTATTATTACAGCACATATACTGCTGCCGTTAAGGCTTCCAACAATCAGTCGGCTTATGTATATCAGGGCAAGTTCTCCACAAGCAACTACTTCAGCTCATCTTATCCCTATTACAGCACATACACAAAGAAGTATTATCCCGACCGCAGCTCCGCTCTTGCAGCTTCCTTCGGCAATGATAAGTATGTTCTTTACGGAGATCAGAGCGACGGCAATGTTTACAGCACAACAGGCAGCTCCACATATCCTTATTTCAGCTCATACACAGGTCTTTACTACAAGACATACAATGACGCTCTTGCGGCTTCCAACAACAGATCCGCATATGTAAGGGATTACTCCAGCTACTATACATCTAATGATTACAGCACAACAGGCAGCGCTACATATCCTTATTACAGCATGATAACAGGCAGATACTACAAGACAAAGAATGATGCACTTGCCGCTTCCGGAAATATGGAATCCAAGGTTGTCGACTATACAGACCTCTATTCCGGCAAGTATTCCAACTCCGGCAGCTCCACATATCCTTATTACAGTGCAAAGACAGGCAAGTATTATAAGACATACAGTGATGCACTTGCTGCTTCCGATTATGTTACGGCTCTGGTAAAGGACTACACTGATTACTACAAGACAAACGGCAGCTCTTCAACTTCCTATTCAAGCGCATATCCTTATTACAGCCTTGAAACAGGCAAGTATTATACCACAGTTGAAGCCGCTATCGCAGATTCCAAGTCCTCTATCTACGTTTCGACTGTAAGCGGTTCTTACTCTTCAACAACACCTTATTACAGCTCCGCAACAGGTCTGTACTACTCCATCAAGTTCGTTGCTGATAACGTAAAGGGCGGCGGTACATCAACATCATACTCCAGCACTTATACAGCTTCCTATCCTTATTACAGCATTTCAACAGGCAAGTTCTATAAGACACAGTCTGATGCACTTTCCGCTTCGGGCAATAACTCGAACAACGTAAGCTACGTAAGCTCATCGTATTCACAGTCCACACCTTATTACAATGCAACAACAGGTCTTTACTATGCTTCCTACGCTGCATCTGTAAATGCAGGCGGAAATGCTTCCTCTTCAAGAAGCTCAACATACAGCTCTTCTTATCCCTACTATGACTTCAAGACAAATATGTATTATTCATCAATGTCTGAAGCATCTGCGGCAGCAGGCGGTACAGGCTCTGTTGTAAGCGTAAGCACAGGCATTTCAAGCTACACAAGCGTAACAGGCAGCCAGTCATATCCTTATTACAGCACTGTTACAGGCAGATATTACAGCAATTATAACGTAGCACTCGCAGCAGGCGGCGGAATCTCCGGCAATGTAAGCGTGCGCTATTGATCGGCTCAAAGCTGACTGCATAGCATAAAAGCTATACGGGGGATCGGAACGGAATTACCGTTTCGGTCCCCTGTTTTATACTGAAAATACGGTATTTATGCATAAATCAGACCAAAAATCAATATACATATTATACAAAATTACTCAAAATAATTTCACAGCAATTACTATTGATTTTAGGCTTTCCCGGTGTTATAATATATATCAGAAAGTTAAAGATTCTGCCTTGACCGATAAAGTGTGGTTTTATAATCCAACACTTTTAATTAGGGATTCAGGCTCCGTCAGCAGATTGCAGACCTCCCGCCCATTTAGATGATGGGACCCACGGACGCAGGGAGCGTGAAACTGTCGGGCTGTTGCCCACCTGCTTTGTGCGGGTTTTATTCGCCACATGGCGGCTGGGTGGAATCTTTTATTTTTGTTGATGAACCATATGCGTTTTGCATATGGTCTTTTTGCTATATATAAGTGAATAAATATGTTAATATTGACAATGTTCACAAATTTTAGTTGAATTGCAAAGATAAACGTGGTATAATTGTATCATAGATTCGGAGGCACAGGCGTTGTTTCAGCGGTGCTGCCCGTATAAATTAAGCATTAAGGAGTATTTAAAATGAGTCTGGAAAAAATGACTGTTCTTATTTGTGACGATTCGCTTCTTGCGAGAAAGAAGCTTGTGACTTTTATCAAGTCCCTCGGTGTCGGTACCGTTGTTGAAGCCGGCGACGGCAAGGCTGCCGTAAGTATGTATAAGAATCATCTGCCCGATGTTACATTCATGGATATCGTTATGCCCGAGATCAACGGCGTTGACGCTCTCAAGGAGATCCTTGCCGTAAATCCCAAGGCAAAGGTGGTTATGGCTTCATCGGTAGGTACTCAGGCAAATCTTAAAGAGGCTATCAATGCAGGCGCTTATGATTTCCTCCAGAAGCCTCTGGAAGAAGCACAGGTAAAGGCAATTATCGAAAAGCTTGCCGAATAATTTTTTGAAATGAGGTTTCTGTTATGTTTACACAATTTTTCGGCAACTATCTGCTGAACAACCGTCTTGTTGAGCCTGCACAGCTTGCAGAGGCTCTTTCCGCACTTAAAACGACCCGTGTAAAGCTTGGTGTGCTGGCTATCAATGCAGGCTATATGACAGCCGAGCAGGTTGAAAAGGTACACGCAGAGCAGCAGAGAATGGATAAGCGCATCGGTGAGATCGCCGTTGCAATGGGCTTTATGACAAATGCGCAGGTAGATGAGCTTTTCTCCGCACAGTCTGGTTCTCATCTGCTTCTGGGACAGGCTCTCGTTGACAGAGGCTATATGTCCAACTCGGATTTTGAGGCTGCCCTCAATGCATACAAGGCTGAAAACAGCATCTCCGACAGCGATTTCAAGGAGAATGACAACGAAAAGATACACAATGTTATCAAGTCATTCTATAACTTTGAAAATGACAGTGACGAGCTTATGGTAGAGTATATCGACCTGCTCTTCAAGAATATCGTCCGCTTTATAGGCGATGATTTCACACCTCTCAACTGCGAGCGTGTTGATACATACAAGTTCAGCAATGCAAGCATTCAGAAGATCAGCGGTGTGTTTGCCCACACTATTGCCGTTGATGCGGAGGACAAGGCTTATATCGGCTTTGCATCAAGATATGCAGGCGAGGAGCTTACGGCTGTTGATGAAATGGCAGACGCTTCCGCAGGCGAGTTCCTGAATCTCCACAACGGACTTTTTGCCGTTAATGTTTCCAACGACAGAAACACAGAGCTTACTCTTGAGCCTCAGGTAGTCGTTCACAATGAAACAAGAGACGGTCTGAACGGCGCATACAAGATCCCTCTGGCATTCCCGTTCGGAGTTGTTACATTTGTTATCGGCGGCTGATAATATTATCATTTGAAAATAAAAGCAGGTGCTTTTCGGTGCCTGCTTTTGTGTTTGCGTTATTGTATATGTATATGAAAAAGGACCTGCTCAAAGCAAGTCCTTTTTTAGTATATGTAACGGAATAATTATCAGAGCTTGATAGCAATTACCTGCCGGAGCAGTGACTTCTTTGCATCAACACTGCCGCTGCCCTGTTCGAGTATCTTGTTTATGCGGTACATAACATACTCATCGTAAAGCTCGCCGTTGAATACGTTGTCGATAACAAGCTTGTTGTACTTGTCTGCATCGCAGTTGCCCGAAAGGATATAGAGAATCTGTTCAAGCATAAGCATCCTCTTTTCGGAGTCGGAAAGAGAGGGTGCGGAGTTGATGTCGATAAGACGGATAAGCACCTGCTTCTTGTCCGCTCTGATAGAATAGCCCGTTGCGGAGCTGTTTGTATATGTACGGATAGCATTCGTTTTGAGTACCTCGTCCGCAAAGGGGAAGATGTCAAGGGGAAGATTGTTTGTATCAATGAACGAATAGATCTTGTTGTCAAGCAGATCGTTTATCAGATGCTGATAGATAGGGGAGTACCAGTAATCGGAAGCATCTCTGAAAACCAGAGGATACTTGTATCCGATATCGTCGCCGCCCAGCGCAACTTCAAGATTCGGCTCACGCTCTGTTGTGAAATACTGAACAAAGTCTGCGGAGCATTTTCCGTTGATGATGCCTGCGATAGTTGCGGCGTCAAACTCTCCGAAGTCCTCCTTATCGGCGCCGAGGAAGCTGCGGACGCCGCCGAAGCAGCCTGCAAAGGTCTGCTCGGAATATGCGGGAACATTGACATAGTTTCCGTTCATGTCTGTCATGAGCGAGGCTGTGACCTGTGTGGAAATGAGCGTTGTTGCCTCGTCGTCCTTCTGCATCTCAAAATGTTCGAGGATATATTTTCTGATTATGCCGTGGATCTTTTCTGTTTCCTCATCGGAAAGATTGGGGAAGCAGAAGCGGTCATATATGATATCCAGCATGATATCGAGAGGGATAAATCCGCTGATATACTTGAAGCGGTCATTGCCCAGCAGCATAGCCATTTTTGGCATGATCTTCTGCTGTGCGGAAATGGAAGCGGCGATCTTTCCTGTCATCATGCCAAGGCATACAAGAAATTCCGCATATTTTTCCATGATCACCTGCTCGGTGAGATAGTTGAAGCTGTAACCGTAGATATACCCCTTGAAAAATTCCTTGACGGATTTGTACAGCTCAGCGTCCTTGCCGATCTCGGCAAGAAATGCCTTGATAAGAGAAGCCGCCTCGGAGGCTGCAACAGTCATGCTGCCGCCGTTGAGGGCTGCTATCTTGTCGCAGTTTGCCTTGAAGAACAGCTTGACATAAGCCTTGTAGCCTGTCTCGGCATCGCCGCCGTTTTTCAGCTCGTCACGGATAGTCCAGAGAAGAAATGCATGGTGCATATTCTTCATTGTTTCAACGGAATTGTCGGTAAGTGCCTTTTCGTCGATAGTAAGGCTTGAACCGAAATGAGCGGACTCATTGAATTCCTTGAGAATGCTCTCGATCTCTTCCTTAAAAGCTTCGTATGCAGGGGAGTTGTCCATGTTGATTACCGCATCAAGCAGCTCGGGTGCAACAGCGGTAAGGTCAAATCTAACGCTCATTGTATATACCACCTTAATAAAAATTAACCCTTGAAAATAAATTATTCAACGCCGTATGTCTTTCTGTATTCGATCATCTTGTCAAGATATTCCTTGCCGGGAACAACATCGTTTCTGATAGCTTCGATGATATCGTTGATAGTAACGATAGAATATACCTTTACGCCGAATTCCTTGTAAGCTGCCTGAACTGCGGAAAGATCGCTGTCAAGAGCCTTTTCCATACGGTCAACCGTGATGACCATGCCTGTGATATCAACATCTGCTGCGGATTTCAGCTTGGGATAAACCTCTCTGAGAGCCTTGCCGGAGGTCATAACGTCCTCAATGATAACTACCTTTTCCTTGTCGGCAAGCTTCTTGCCTACGAACATTCCGCCCTCGCCGTGGTCCTTGACCTCCTTGCGGTCGAAGCAGTAGTTTACGTCGATGCCGTATTTGCTGTACAGTGCAGCGGCAGCGGAAACTGCAAGGGGAATGCCCTTGTAAGCGGGACCGAAGAGAGTTTCAACGGGGATATTGTTTTCCTTGATGCAGTCGGCATAGAAGCCGCCCAGACGGGAAAGCTGTGCGCCTGTGATATAATTTCCCGTATTTACGAAATAAGGAGCCTTTCTGCCGCTCTTCAGAGTGAAGTCGCCGAAAGTGAGAACTCCGCTTTCAACCATAAATTTGATAAATTCGTTTTTGTAGCTCATCGCATGGACCTCCAGTTTTAATGACAGACGTATTGCCGACTGTCTTAGCATATTAAATAATATATTTTAATTATATCACATATTTTTATTCAAATCAACAGGTTTACGAAAATTTTATAAAATTATTTTGCCAAATATATAAATCTATGCTATAATGTTCTCTATGCAAGAAATGACCTGAAAGGAATGGATATAAAAAATGAGAATGAGAAGAAAACCATGGGCACGTCCCGAACTGGCGCAGTGTCCGTATTATATTGAAAGAGCGGACGCCATGAAGGGAAAGTGGCACACGGTATTTGATGATAATTCCAAGCCGCTGTATGTGGAGCTTGGCTGCGGCAAGGGCGTGTTCGTTGCGCAGGCGGCGCTCCGTTACCCCGATGTTAACTGGATAGCCGTTGACATCAAGAGCGAGATGCTTGCAGTCGGCAGACGCACCATTGAAAAGCTTTTTGCCGAGGCAGGAAGAAAGCCCGAGAATATCCGCCTTGTGTCGGACAATATATCAATGATATCCAACGCATTTTCCGCCGAGGATACCGTTGACAGAATATATATCAATTTCTGCAATCCATGGCCCAGAGGAAAGCATCAGAAGCGCAGACTGACCCATACACGTCAGCTGGAGCAGTACAGGATATTCCTGAAAGACGGCGGAGAGATCCGCTTCAAGACGGACGACGATCAGCTTTTCGAGGAATCCATACCGTATTTTGAGGAAACGGGCTTTGAGATAAAGTACATCACCCGTGATCTTCATGCGGAAAATCTTGAGGATAATATCGTTACCGAGCATGAGAAAATGTTCAGCGAAGAGGGCAAGAAGATAAAGTATCTTATTGCCGTGAAAAAGCCTTTATAATACAGAAAACCGTTCTCCGAAATGCTGCGGAGAACGGTTTTGTTTTTGTTAATATGCAGGCTTATGTATGCTCAAAATAAACTCTGACCTTTTTGTTGCACATGAGAAGCACGGAGGTCACGATGTTGTAAATTGTGCTGATCATTCCGATAACCACTGCAAGAATGATGTACGGTGTAAGTCCGCTTTCGGCAAGCAGTGTTTCATCTTGCTGGTTGACATAAGAACTTATGCCAAGGAGTGACATGATCGCAAGACCGTTTCCGATAGCTCCGAGAATGGCGAAAACGATGTACCATACTCTTACCTTGTAATTGCCCTTGAAAAGCTGGAGTGCGATTATTACGTCAATTGCAAGGTAAATTCCCTGTCTTACGCTTATGTCGCCGAGGAAATTGCAGAGACCGAGTATGCCGTAAATGATAGCGATTATCATTACGATAGTTCTGCCGTCCTCATAGTCCTTGCGGCGCTGATTTTCCCATTCCTGCATCTGGGCGTCCACCATAGCCTGATGGTTGAGCTGGGAAACTCTGATAGGCTGATCGTCAAAGCCTGCGTTGAGCTTATCCTGTCTGCGCTGTTCAGCCGCCGAAAGGTGCTGTGCGGGAGCAGGTGCAGCTGCCTGCGGCTTGTTTGCCGCATATGAATTTGAGGGCTTCGGAGCGGCATTTACAGGCGCAGCCTTAGGCTTTGCTTCCGTTCCGTCCATATCTGAAAGCTTCGGCATGGGGATATCGTCCATTCCCGAGATAACGGGAGGCTTTACATCGGAGATGTCCTTGCTTTCGGCAGGGGTCTGTCTCGGTATAGCATTTGCGAGATTTTCAACCTCGGACTTTTTAACTGTTGTCACGGGAGCCGCATTTGTTTTAACGGGCTGAGGTGCGGAGCCTATGGGGTTTACCGTGGGAGGAACATATCCGCCGCTTGAAGCGGGAGTTGTCACGCTCTTTTTCTGAATGGATATTCCGCCTGCCGCACCTGCATTGGGAACGGAAACAGGCTTCTTCTCGATGCTTATTCCGCCGCTTGAAGCGGTAGGTGCAGGTTTCTTTTCAAGATCTATCTGTCCTGCCGCAGACTGTACGGAGGCAGGCTTTTTCTCAACATTTATTCTGCCTGCCGCATTGGGAACGGAAACGGACTTTTTCTGTACGTTTATTCCGCCAACGGGAGGAACGTATCCTGCGGGAAGTCCCGACGGGATCGACGGTTTTGCGGGAATGGGAGCGGGAGCAGGCTTAGGCTCGGATTTTGCCTCTTTTGCCTTTGCGGCAGCCTCTTCCGCAGCCGCCTTGCTGCTGAGAAATGCAGGCTCACGTATAGGCGCACGCTCCGCTTCGGGAAGCTCCGTGTTCAGAGAGTCCATGTCAAGTCCCGAGATATCTATTGAATCCTGATCGTCCTGTTCGTGATGCTTGCGCTTCCAGTCGTTTGCGGATTCGGGAAGATCGGGCAGCGAAGTAAGATCATCAAGCGATATGCCGTCAAGGCTGATATCGTCCATATCAAAATTATCGGTCATAAAAAAACCCCTTTTGCTGTTTGTTTGGATAAAAAGGCAAACTCTGTTGCCTAACATAAAACATATCATAACATAATCATGTCGGTTTGTCAATAATTTATTACCAAATTCGGAAAATATTCTTTATATCACTTCTGCTTTTCGTCAAATATACCAAAATATCATATTCGGCATATTTGCAATTGTGCGTTTGTTGACAATATTATCGAATTGTATGTGAATAAAATATTTTGAGTTTTTTTGAAATAACTGTTTATTTTTCCGAATAGATATGTTATAATGTGAGAAAAGATAATTATATTCATGTACGGAGGAATCGACCATGAAAGAGATAAACATAAAAGAACTGAACTTCAATCCCTTTGAAAAGATCGGCAAGCAGTGGTTCCTTATAACCGCTGGCGATGAGAGCAGCTGGAACACGATGACCGCTTCATGGGGCTTTATGGGCGTTATGTGGGGCAAAAACTGCCTTCAGGCTGTTGTAAGACCCAGCCGCCATACATACAGCTTCCTTGAAAAGAACGAGTATTTCACCGCGAGCTTTCTTCCAGAGGAATACCGCAGTGCGCTGATGTTCTGCGGCAGAAATTCGGGACGTGACTGTGACAAGTCAAAGGAAACGGGACTTACTCCCGTGTTCGTTGACGGAACTGCGGCTATCGAACAGGCTGAACTGGTGCTGGTGTGCCGCAAGCTTTATGTTCAGGAGATGAAGCCCGAATTTTTCACCGACGAGGCTCTTAAAGCCGAGAACATCAACGGCGATCCCATGCACACGGAATTTATTTCGGAAATAGTAAAGGTATACGTTAAGGACTGATAATATGGATATCAAAAGAGTTTTTCTTATCGTTATGGACAGCGCAGGAGTCGGTGCGGAGCCTGACGCCGCCGATTACGGCGACGAGGGGACAAATACGTTCCGCTCCTGCTATGAAACGGGAAAGCTGAATGTTCCCAATATGGCAAGGCTGGGACTGTATAACATCGACGGAATAGGCATCGGCACTCCTGCCGATGTTACTGTGGGAGCATACGGAAAGCTCCGTGAAGCGTCCAAGGGAAAGGACACAACGACGGGTCACTGGGAGATATCCGGCATTATCTCCGAAGAGCCAATGCCCGTTTTCCCCGACGGATTTCCCGACGAGGTAATCTCCGCCTTTGAAAAAGCCACAGGCAGAAAGGTGCTGTGCAACAAGCCCTATTCTGGCACAAAGGTCATTGCGGATTACGGCAGGGAGCATATGGAAACAGGTGCGCTCATCGTTTACACCTCCGCTGACAGCGTGTTCCAGATAGCCGCTCACGAGGACGTTGTTCCAGTTGAAAAGCTGTATGAATACTGTGAAGCCGCAAGAAAGCTGCTTACGGGAAAATACGGTGTCGGAAGAGTTATCGCACGTCCGTTCAAGGGGGAATATCCATTTGAGAGGACCTCACGGCGCCATGATTTTTCGCTGGTTCCGCCGAAGGATACTATTCTTGATGTGGTTTCGTCGGCAGGACTTGATGTTCTTGCGGTGGGCAAGATAAATGATATTTTTGCGGGAAAGGGCGTTACGGAATTTGTGCGCACCGTGAATAATTCCGACGGAATGGATAAAACTCTCGCTTATGCGGACAGGGATTTTCATGGACTTTGCTTTGTGAATCTGGTGGATTTTGATATGCTCTACGGTCACAGGCGTGATCCCGAGGGCTATACAAATGCGCTGAATGAATTTGATGTCCGCCTCGGACAGCTTATGGATAAGCTGGGCAGCGGAGATGTTGTGATGATAACTGCGGATCACGGCTGCGACCCGACGGCTCACGGAACGGATCATACCCGTGAATATATCCCGTTTCTGGCATACGGAAGCTCGGTAAAGAGCGTGAATATCGGCACAAGACCGACTTTTGCGGATATCGGAGCGACTGTGGGAAAAATGTTGGGACTTGATACATCTTCCGTAAGCGGAACGGAATTTGCTTCGGAAATAATTATTTGAACGGATTGATAAAAAATGAAAACAACACTGGCAGTAATGGCGGCAGGACTTGGCACACGCTTTAAGGGCGGAATGAAGCAGCTGGCGCAGGTTGGTCCCTGCGGACAGATACTGACCGAGTATTCGGTCTATGATGCTCTTGCGGCAGGCTTTGACAAGATCGTGTTTATTATCCGAAAGGATATCGAAAAGGATTTTCGAGAGGCGATAGGCTCACGATTTGAAAACTCGGCTGATGTTCACTATGCTTTTCAGGAATATGATGATGTTCCCGATTTTGCAAAAAGAATCGGCAGAAGCAGACCGTGGGGCACGGGACAGGCAGTTATAGCTGCGGGAGATATTATAAATGAACCGTTTGCGGTAATAAATGCAGATGATTTTTACGGCAGAGGCTCATTTGAACTTATACATGAGCATCTTGTCAATGAAAAGTGCACAGACGGAGTGATGAAGCTCTGCATGGCAGGCTTTGTGCTGGAAAATACATTGAGTCCAAACGGCTCGGTCACAAGGGGAGTTTGCGTCCGTGACGAAAACGGAATGCTTGCAAGCCTTGATGAGGTGTATGAGATCTCCCGCAGCGGCGACGGGAAAATATACGGTCTGAAAAACGGCGTGCGGACGGAGATAGACGGGAAAAGTCTTGTTTCCATGAATCTGTGGGGCTGTCCCGCAGAGCTTATCGGTGTGCTTAAAGAGCTGTTTGAAAGCTTTTTAAGGGACGGAACAAAGGATCTTGCCAAAGATGAATTTGTTCTTCCCATTGAGATCAACAGGCTTATAAGATCGGGCAGAGCATCAGCGGCTGTGCTTCCAACATCGGAAAAATGGTTCGGCATGACCCGTTCGGAAGATCTTGCGGAGGTAAGAAAGGATATACTTGCCATGACGGAGCAGGGGATATATCCCGAAAAGCTTTGGCAGACGGTATAAATCAAATATATAATGTTATGTGGCAGCAAAACAGATAAAAATTATCCTGTTTTGCTGCCGATATTTATTGTGTTTTTATGTAAAAAGTTGTTGACAAAATAAAATAACCGTGTTATAATAACCTTGTTATTTAATAAAGGAGCTTTTATATGAGACAGGAAACGGCAGGCGTTACGGAAGCACTTATCGAAAGCGCAAAGGCGGAATTTCTTAAATACGGCTTTCGGAATGCAAATCTGCGCAGGATATCGGCTGACAGCGGTGTAAGCACAAATTCGATATATACCAGATTCGGCGATAAGGCAGGACTTTTTGATGCTGTTGTAAAGCCTGCGGCGGACGGACTTATGAAGATATATCTCGAAAGCATAAGCGAAGCATCACGGTGCGGCAATGCCGCCGACGCTGCCAATATGGGAGACGAGGGAACGGAGCTTGTTCTGAAATATATTTATGATAATTTCGATTCGTTCCGTCTTATATTCTGCCGCTCGGCAGGCACGGAATATGAACATTATTTCGATAAGCTGGCTGAAACGGAAGAGCATTATTACAGGGAGTTCGCCGGAAGATACACGGGAAACGGGAATGATATCAGCGACTTCTTCATTCATGTTGTGTGCAGAACAGGCTGGCAGTATATGTATGAAGTCGTGTCCCACGAGCTTTCCTATGAAGATGCAAAAGCCTTTATGAAAAATATCAGAAAATTCTGCTTTGCAGGCTGGGCAGGCGTGCTGGGCGGACAGTGATTTTGATTTGAAAGCAGTTTCAAAAACGAACTGCTTTTTAAATAGCTGTAAGTTAGCTAAGGCTAATATGTGGAAATATAATAGGAGGTCTTGTTGTGAAGGAAAAAAAGAAAAGCTCATTATCGGTGCTGATGCATTATGCAGGCAATCATAAGTATTTTACTTATGCATCAATTGTGCTGGCGGCTGTCAGCGCATGGATAGCATTGATACCGTTTTATGACATATGGCGTATCATAAAGGAGGTACTTGACGTCCGTCCGAATTTCTCGGAGGCTGTCCATATCTCAAGCTATGGCTGGCAGGCGGTGGGATTTGCACTGCTTGCAATGGTGTTCTATATTGCGGCTCTGATGTGCTCACATAAGGCGGCGTTCAGAGTTCAGGCGAATATGAGAATAAGCATGATGAAGCATATCATGAAGCTCCCCCTCGGATATGTTGAGACAGAGGGAACGGGCAAGATCAGAAAGATCGTCACCGATTCAAGTGCGGCAACAGAGACATTTCTTGCACATAATCTTCCCGACAAGGCAGTGTCATATGCAACTCCTGTGGGACTGCTTGTGATGATGCTTGCATTTGACTGGAGACTGGGTCTTATCTGCCTTATTCCTGCGGTAATTGCATTTGCGCTTATGGGAACGCTGATGATGGGTCCCAAAATGGCAGAGGATATGAAGCAGTATCAGAATGCACTTGAATCAATGTCCGCCGAGGCTGTTGAATATGTCAGAGGCGTGCCCGTTGTAAAGACCTTCGGCCAAACGATTTTTTCTTTCAAGCGCTTCAAGACTGCCATTGATGAATACGAAAAATGGACTCTCGGCTATACAAAAAATATGATGCTGCCAATGGTTTGCTTCACAACAGCGGCAAACGCTATTTTTGCGGCTATCATTCTTGCGGCATTCAAATTCACGGCGCAGGGCGTTACAAATGAATTTATCCTGAACCTGTTCTTCTACGTTATCATCACATCGGTGCTTACCGTTACTCTTATGAAGGTAGCTTACGCAGGCGAGTCACAGATGATCGTAAATGATGCTCTGAACAGAATGTATCAGATACTTGAAACAGAGCCTCTTCCCGAAGCAAAGAACAATGCCATTCCCAAGGATTCTTCAATTAAGCTTGACAATATTACTTTTGCATACGGCAATTCCGAAAACAACGCCATTGACGGCATAAGCCTTTCCGTAAAGGCGGGAGAGCATATTGCACTTGTGGGTCCTTCGGGCGGAGGAAAAACCACCCTTGCTTCTCTTGTTGCACGCTTCTGGGACGTTAAGAGCGGTTCTGTGAAGATCGGCGGAGAGGACGTAAGAAATATCCCCTCGGATAAGCTTATGCAGTATGTGTCATATGTTTTCCAGGACAGCAAGCTGCTTAAAATGAGCATAATGGACAATGTAAGAATGGGCAGACCCGGCGCTGCCGATGAAGAGGTAATGCAGGCTCTCCGTGACGCACAGTGCATGGATATCATCGAAAAGTTCCCCGAGGGCGTTAATACGATGATCGGCTCAAAGGGAATATATGTATCGGGCGGTGAGTGCCAGAGACTTTCCATTGCAAGAGCATTCCTTAAAAATGCGCCTGTGCTTATCCTTGATGAAGCAACAGCTTTTGCCGATCCCGACAATGAAAGACTTGTCCAGCAGGCATTTGAAAAGCTTTCCAAGGACAAGACGGTAATTATGATAGCTCACAGATTATCCACAGTTACAAATGCCGACTGCATCTATGTGCTGGCAGACGGAAAGATCGCCGAAAGCGGAAAGCACAGCGAGCTTATTGCCCAGAGCGGAATATACAGCCATATGTGGAATGAATACAATAAATCTGTCAACTGGCAGGTTGGAAAGGCAGGCGTGTGATATGACACTTACCGAAAAATTAAAGCATAAATATGCGCTTTCCGATACGGGCGCAAAGGCAATGATACGTGCATTTGCAGCTGTTACCGTGGCAAACCTTATGCTTATGCTTCCTGTTGGACTGCTTTATAAGCTTTCCTCATATCTGCTGGACGGAGAGCTTCCGAGAGAGCAGATTGGTTTCTTTATCATCGCAATAATAGCCGTGCTTCTGCTTATTGCACTTTCAACCGTATTTCAGTACAGATCTACATTTCTGTCAACATACATAGAGAGCGGCGTAAGACGCAGAACCCTTGCGGAAAAGCTCAGAAAGATACCTCTTTCATTCTTCGGAAAAAAAGACCTTGCAGACCTTACAAATACTATTATGACCGACTGTGCCATGATCGAAACCGCATCGTCCCACTGGATACCCGAGCTTGTGGGTGCGATAATCTCAACAACGCTGGTAGTTATCAGCCTGTTCTTCTTTGACTGGAAAATGGCTCTTGCGGCTGTATGGGTGATGCCTGTGGCATTTATCATCGTGCTTTGTTCGAGAAAGGTAATGTCAAAGGTACATGAAAAAACAGTAAAGTACCGCATCGACTGCCTTGACGGCATACAGGAGGGACTTGAAACCCTCAGAGATCTCCGTTCCTACAACATGACCGATAAATATGCGGAGGGACTCAACAAAAAGATAAAGGCTGTTGAAAAGCACGCTATCGTTGCGGAATTTTCCAATGCGGCATTCGTTTGCTCGGCGCAGATGATATTGAAGCTGGGCATAGGCACTGTTGCCGTTGTGGGCAGCTCACTGCTTGTAAAGGGCGAGATAAACGTGCTCACATTCTTCATGTTCCTGCTTGTGGTAACAAGAATGTATGAGCCTCTTCAGATAGCGCTCCAGAATCTTTCTGCGATAATCAGCATCGACGTTAACTGCAAGAGAATGGACGAGATACTTTCACACGAGGAACAGACAGGCAGCGAGGTGCTTGACAACAAGGGCTATGACATCGTATTTGATCATGTTGCGTTTTCCTATAAGGACGGCGAGCAGGTGCTTTCCGATGTAAGCTTTACCGCAAAGCAGGGCGAGGTGACGGCGCTCATCGGACCCTCGGGCGGCGGAAAGACCACAGTATCACGCCTTGCCGCAAGATTCTGGGACAATGACAAGGGCAGCATTACAGTGGGCGGAATGAACGTATCAAAGATAGACCCCGAAAAGCTGCTGTCGCTTTATTCGATCGTTTTCCAGGACGTTACGCTTTTTAACAACACAGTAATGGAAAATATCCGAATAGGCAAAAAGGACGCAACCGATGAAGAGGTAAAGGCAGCCGCAAGACTTGCCCACTGCGAGGAATTCATCGAGAAAATGCCCGAAAAGTGGAACAGCATGATAGGCGAGAACGGCTCCGAGCTTTCGGGCGGTGAAAGACAGAGAATATCCATTGCAAGAGCCTTCCTGAAGGACGCTCCGATCATTCTCATGGACGAAGCTACAGCTTCGCTGGACGTTGACAATGAGTCGCTCATTCAGGAATCTATCTCAAAGCTTATCAGAAACAAGACAGTGCTTATCATCGCACACAGAATGAGAACGGTTGACGGCGTTGACAAGATTGTTGTTCTCAAGGACGGAAAGGTTGCCGAAACAGGTACTCCCGAGGAGCTTAAAAATGCAGGCTGCATATACAAGCATATGGCTGATATGCAGCTTTCCTCCGAGCAGTGGAAGTATCAGTAAAATAAAGGACATAACAAGCCGACAAGGCGATATGTCATGCACATGACGGTCAGGTCAGACGGAGTGCTGCTGCACAGCATTTCGTCTGACCTGATTTTTTATATGAAATTTTGGTTTGTATTGTAAATATTGCGAAAATATAAATTTTACCGATTTAACGATTTACTCTTGCAAAATTCGCTCATTTCCGAATTTGCGGCTCAGAATACAAAATCGGGACTGATAGGCGGATACTGCGAGGACGGTTTTCCACTGTATTATGCAAATTTGGAAATGGCGGAGATGCTTGGCTACAACAGCATAGACGAGTTTGCTGCGGCGGTAAAATGCCGTTATCAATTGCACGATAAATCGTTGGAAATGATATGCTGAATGATTTCTTGTCACGCTTGGCTCGTCCGGCTATCTGTTCGGGAGACCACCGCAAAGCCATTTTTTCAAGCACATAATCACGAG
>CAKSKG010000005.1 GCA_934464775.1 uncultured Oscillospiraceae bacterium | reverse complement strand
TTACTCTTCAGATAAACACGGATGATGAAAAGGAGATAGGTGACGTTTTAAAGGCAATTTCGGCGGTTATTGTTTCCTAATAAGCAGTTAATGAGAATACAAGAAGCTTCGGCATTATGTAAAATGTCCGAAGCTTTTTTAGTATTATTCTTGACAAAACAAAAAAAGCATGGTATAATCGTTCTAAATAGAACGATTATGAGAGGAGAGATATACTTTTGTTCTTTTGGGATAAACATAAAACGATAACATGCTATTATGAAGAGCTTACAAAAACAGTGTGCGATAAATTCGGTCTGACCCGTATGGAATATGATATTCTTATGTTTCTCTGCAGTAATCCGAATTACAATACAGCCGCTGATATTGTTAAGATCCGCAAATCGACCAAATCCCACGTTTCAACTTCTTTAAAAATGCTTGAGGATAAGCACCTTATAAAAAAAGAAGCAAGCCCCGGAAACAAAAAGCATATTGAGATCATTCTGCTTGATAATGCTCGGGAGATAATCAGGGAAGGCTTGGATATACAGAAAAAATTCGCCGAAAGCCTGTTCAGAGGATTGTCCGAAGAGGAAATGACCATATGCAGTTCCGTATTCGTCAAGATCTGCGGAAATGCGGAGGAATGTTTGAAAAATTTAAAGGAAATGGGAGAATGAAAATGTTTCTTGTAAAAAAAAGAACCTTGCTGCTGATAGCGGGTATAGTCTGGCTCATTGCAGGATTTAACGTTGCGAGGCTTGGAGTGCTTTCGTATCAGCTGATCGAAATAAAATGGTTTCTCATTCTGCTTTCGGTCATCGTATTTGCCGTATTTGGAATGATGTTTCTAAAAATGAGCAAAAAACATACCGGGAGGATCATGGGTTATGAGGACAAAAAGCCTTTCTGGAATTTCTTTGACCTTAAAGCATATATGATAATGGCATGTATGATGGGCGGAGGCATCGGATTCAGAGCGGCTGGCATCTTCCACGATGTGTTCATAGCATTTTTTTATTCAGGTCTTGGCTGTGCATTGGCATCGGCAGGCGTTGTTTTTATAACCAATTTTATACGATATGAAAAGCTTGCGGAAAAGGAAGCTTTATAATGAGAAATTCAGCACATAAACCGCACATACCCGATTTGACGAAACTTTAAAAGGATCTGCTGTATATGTTTCGTAAGTTTTTGCTCAATTTCAGTTTCACACCTCAACGTGAAATATTTTTCTGCACGATCGTGGTTGCCCTTTACGGACAACCCGATTTTTTTATTGAAATCCCTCTGGCGGAACTTGAATTTACTGAATAAAAAATAGATAATATAGTTTTTAACAATATTGGCGTATTCGGATACATCGTAGTATTCAGATAATTCTTCCAGTACGGCGTTACAGCTTCCGTCACATAAAGCGTCGGCATTGCACAGCCTGTTACTCAGTTCCATAATTTCATTCAGCTCACGCTTTACTTTCATAAGTCGGTTTATATCCTTGACAAGATTGCCAAGTTTGTTGCTGTGCCGCATAAGCCCTTTCGGAGCTTTCCGAGGACAGCCGCTGTATGCCCAAGCCTTAATATCCGCAGGAGAGCCGACGATATATGTTTCCGTATCTTCCGTAAAATCAACGATTATGCCAACCGAAGCGGTATTTCCGCAGTACTCAAACAAATCTATCATAACAAATGCGCCCCTTTCGGAAAAAGTCAAATGAAATCCGCCCCAAAAAATTTATAGATTTATCATATCATATTTTGTACGTTTTGTCAACGGATAGTACGGGATTATCTGTATTTGTATGATGTTTGCACGCAAGGGTGTAATGGTTGTAGTAATACGAAAAAGGAGCGTGAGTTTTTGGCTCACGCTCCCCGATAAATTGGAATTTGACGAATTAAAGCTTACATATCATAATGTACTCTTCTTCGTTTTCGTTAGTTATTTCAAATCCAACATTCTTGTACATATTAACTGCATAGTTTGTTTTTTGAACGGCAAGTGATGCTTGCTTATATTTTTCTGTTTTCAGTAGATCAATCATTGATTTCATCAAAGCAGTTCCTATTCCATGGTTTCTGTATTCTGGGAATAATGATATTGCAAAAGATGGAGTTTCATTATCAACATGACCATAATCATTCATAATCCGAACCCATACGGCACCCACAATTTTTTTGTCAGACTCTGCAACAAGACAGTAATCTCCACTATGCTTTCCAAAATCTGATATATACACCTGTAGTTCAGGTTTATTAATAATATCTTTTGGAGGTGCTTTGACACCTTCGGGAATAAATATTGCCTCATATAAAAAATCGCTTAATATTTTATATTCAGCTTCTCTTATATTTCTAATTGTATAGTCCATAGATTACCTCTTCAAATTCCGATTTGTCGAGCAATTTAGTTGTCCGATTTATTCCATTATACCCCAAACTATAAATATAGTCAAGGGGAGAACAAACAGATCTATTATTACAAATACGCCCCTTTCGGAAAAATTCAAATGAAATCCGCCCAAAAAATTTTATAGATTTTTTATATCACGTTTTGCACGTTTCGTCAACGGATAGTACGGAATTATCTGTATTTGTTTGATGTTTGCACGCATAGGCTTAATGAGTTGCTCGAAGCAAAAAGAATGAGGTCAAAACGGCGTTTTCGGAAAATTTTGATATATAATGGGAGCAGGCTCAAGGGAAAAATTCCAAGAGCCGAACGAAAGAATATGGAGGTGCTGCTAATGAACAGCAGAGAAACCCTGCCGATGATGTTATCGGCAAACGACATTCAGACAATGGGCTTTACGAGGACAATGGCGTACAATATTCTTAACCGTGATGATGTGCCTGTTGTGAAAATCGGCAGTCGGAAGTTTATTCAGAGAGATAAGTTTTTTGATTGGCTGGACAGCAGAGAGAAGGACGAAATTGCAAATTCTGACGGGAGGGCTGACAGATGAATGGGGAAGAAAAGACCATAACCGCAAATGAGCCTGAAACCGAAAAGCAGACCAAGACTTCAAGATCCAAGCGTACCGATGCGGAAAAGCTTCAGGAATGTTATGAAAAGCGTAAACGGCTTCAAGAGCAGAAAACCGCCCACAGGAATAAGATACAGGCTATCGACAAAAGCATTTCGGATAATAATGTTAAAATCGCAGAGCTTGAAAGCAAAGAGCTTTTGAAGATATGCCGGGAGAAGAAAATCTCTGCGCAGGAGCTTATTGCATTTCTCAATGAAATACCCGATGATGATTTACAGCATATTGTTGATCTTATCAACAATCGTCCTCGTAAACGCCTTGGTTTTCGTACTCCCCTCGAAGTGCTTTATAAATTTTTTCGTTGATTTTGTTGCACTTGACTTGACAATCTATCGATTTATTGTAACAGCCCCATTTTTTATGCTTCCGATAATATTTTTGCAAGACAACGTTTGCACACAAAATCAAATATCATGTTCTCTATTGGCCGATTCACATTTAAAACGCACGCATCAGCGACGAAATATTACCGCAAACGTTTGCACGAAAAGCCATTGCAGAATAATATATGCCGCTTATTTGTCAGGATAATTTGCTTTTTTCAGCCCTAACCTCCCGAAATTCAAAGCTGCCTGCAAACGATTGCAGTTCTTTTTCTTGAATCCGAAGCAGTGTGCCGCTATAATAAAGGCATACAAAGAACATACGGCAGATGTCACCGAGATATGCTGTATCGGGAGGAAAAAATATTGTTTATCGAACTGAAAAATATCAATAAAAGCTTCGGAAGCTTTCAGGCTTCAAAGGACGTAAGCTTTGGCATTGAAAAAGGAAAAATGGTCGCCTTGCTTGGTCCCAGCGGAAGCGGCAAGACCACTATCCTCAGAATGATAGCGGGACTTGAAAAACAGGACAGCGGCGATGTATACATCAACGGCAAGGCTGTCAACAACGTATCACCCAATGAACGCAGAGTCGGATTTATGTTTCAGAATTATGCGCTGTTCCCGTGGCTCAATGTCCGTGACAATATCGCATACGGTCTGAAGATCCAAAAAAGAACCAAAGCTGAAATAGATGCAAGGGTCAAGGAGCTGCTTGAGCTTGTGAGCCTGCCGGGGCTTGAAAAGCGTTATCCCGATCAGCTGTCGGGAGGCCAGCGTCAGAGAATAGCTCTCGCAAGGGCGCTGGCACCAAACCCCGAGGTGCTTCTTCTGGACGAGCCTTTTGCGGCGATCGACGCAAAAATACGAAAGGAGCTTCGCACATGGCTGAGGCAGACCATTGACAAGGTCGGTGTTACAACGGTCTTTGTCACTCACGATCAGGAAGAAGCTGTGGAAGTCTCCGACGAGATAATAGTAACAAACAACGGGCGTATCGAACAGATAGGCACACCTGCCGATATTTATCTGAAGCCGCAGACTCCCTTTGTCGCAAAATTTATCGGGCAGTCATCGGTGCTTGAAAATATTGACCGCATCAAAGGCTTTGAAAATTCGACAGGCGGCGGCTCGGCGGTGGTTCGTCCCGAATTTGTCGATGTATATCTTAACAATGAAACGCCGCAGTTTGAGTCTGCCGCACATGACGGAACAATACGTCATGTTTCTTTCAGCGGTGATCGTTATGAGCTGCTGATATCCTTTGACGGCTTTGAAATAAAGGCTTCAAGTCCGTTAAAATACAGCAATATAAATACGGGAGATAAAGTCAGGGTGATTATTGACCGACTTTTTTACATAAACAATGATTCAATAAAAGAGCTGCATAATAACATTGTTTATGCAAGCATTGATTATA
Organism: uncultured Oscillospiraceae bacterium; assembly: GCA_934464775.1. GTDB lineage: Bacteria > Bacillota > Clostridia > Oscillospirales > Ruminococcaceae > RGIG4694. The sequence goes on along the minus strand of CAKSKG010000005.1, from coordinate 129,570 downwards.
TGATCTGAGGTGAAGCGAAAATGAACAAAACGGAAAAAATAGTAAAGCAGGTACTTAAAACAGGCATTATTTCATGGCTCATCGTGCTGGGATTATGGTATATCGCATCATTATTTTACGATGAATATTTTCTGCCGAGTCCTGCCGAGACATTCGGCGGTATTGTAACGCTGATAAAAAACGGCACTCTTTCGGCGGATATCATAGCATCTGTCAGCAGATCGGCAAAGGGTTGGCTGCTTGGAATAATAATTGCCGTGCCGTTGGGGCTTGTTGTTGGAAGCTTTAAAACGGTGAGGTGGTTTATTGAACCGATACTTAGCTTTATGAGATTTGTCCCTGCAATTGCACTTACGACACTGTTCCTTATGTGGTTCGGAGTGGGCGACAGCTCAAAGGTGGCACTTATCTTTTATGCAACATTCTTTTCCATATTCATAAATACCATTGCGGGAGTTGCTTCAACAGATGACTCACTTCCGGAGGCTGCCTCCTGTATGGGTGCAGGCAGGCTGAGATTGTTTTTCACGGTGACGGTGCCTTCCGCAATACCGAACATTTTTACGGGCATTCGACTTGGACTTTCGGGAGCGGTTTTATGCGTGATAGCAGCCGAAATGCTCGCAGGAAATGACGGCCTCGGCTACCTTATCCAAAGCTCAAAGCTTTATTATAAAACAAGCTGGTCTTTCGCAGGCATTATAACCCTTGCATTGATAGGCTTTATTGCAGACCGAACGGTTTTATTTATCGGTCGGAAATTCTTAAAACACTTTGGCGTTAAATAATGGTCGCATCTAAAAACCATAGTGCCTCAGATGCGCAGTCAGATTTTTCGTCAGCTTGTATAGAAATTTCGCAGGCATACTGCCGTATGTCAAGAAATTTATGTGCAAGATGACGGAAAATCTGCAAGCAGATGAGGTACTAAGGCTTTAGCCGCTGGTTTTTAGAGGTGACCTAATATGCCATTGAATATATGATTTACTAAGGAGAAATTGAAAATGAAAAAGCTTAATGTGAAAAAAATAACTTCTGTTGCTCTTGCTGGGGCAATTACCGCTTTATTTATGACAGGCTGCGGAAACGCGGCTGATACAGCATCGGAGACATCTGCGGCGGCATCCGGAAATACAGCCGAGGCATTAAGACCGCTCCGTGTTGCTGTATGCACAGGTCAGGTCGATCATTATCTTGCTTCTGTTGGCAAGGAGCAGGGCATATTTGAAAAGCACGGCATTGATCTTTCCTTTACCGAATATGCAAACGGCGTGGGCACGGTGGATTCTATTGTTCAGGGTTTGTCGGACGTGGGAATGACGGCTGATTATGTTTTTGTAAACCGTATCGGAAACACACTCTCCGAAACGAATCTCAGGCTTATTTCCGATGTTTTCGGAACAAACACAGCTGCTTCCGCCGCATCTCCCACAGGAGTTTATGTTGCTCCCGAATATGCGGACGATCTTTCAAAGCTGGACGGCAGCGCAGGCATTTACACAATGGCAGGCACGATCTTTGATTATTATGACAGCAAGGTAATAAATTATCTGGGACTTGATGAATCAAAGCAGAATACAGTCGTATCCGATTCAATGCAGACAGCGGTTGCTCTGGCGCAGACAGGGGATATTTCCTTTGCATATGTTCCCGGTGCAATGACGCAGTATTTTGAAGCACTGGGCTGGGTAAAGGCTGCATCAGGCTCGGATATCGGCGCAGCTGCACACAGTTATTATGTCACCACAGCCGATATTGCCGATGCAAACGAAGAGCTTCTTTCCGACTTCCTTGCGGCAGTTGACGAAACCTTTGATTATATCAATGACAACACGGAAGAAGCGGGAGCTTATCTTGAAAGCACTCTCGGTCTTGACAAGGACAATTTTATTGCCGACTGGTCGGGCATTGAGAACCGCATAGGCTTTGCGCAGGATAATCTCGATACTCTGAATGAAATGGAAGAATGGTCTTTCAGCCGCGGAAATTATCCCACAGAATATAATGTCAGTGATTTTATTGATACCGATATTCTCAAGATCTACAATGAAAAGCTTAGAACCTGTCTTCATAAGAAATGTGTGCGGATTTTCGAGCATAATTTTGTTGCAGACAAGGCAAAAATCCGCAGGCGGGCTGTCGCCCGGCAAGGATTTTTAACGCAGTCTGCGGCAAAATTTGCCGAAAAGACGTGCGCATATGCTTGTGAAGACAGGTTCTTATAACGATTACCGAATAAAAAGAAAGGAAAATGAACTATGGCATATACATATAATAAATTGCAGAAGCCCGCAACAAAAAATACAGCCGAAAAAAATCGCCTTGCAAAAGAAAACCGCAATAAGCTCTATCTTGAACGTGAACTTAATGATGCCAAAGAGGCACGCAGGCACCTCGTTTTCCCGATAGGAGACGATATTATCAGGGACAAAAGCGGAAATGTGATTTATGACCCTGCGATATATCCTGTTGTCAGGGACGATAAGTTTTACGATTCCGTCCACCCCGATCTTCGTCAGGCTGCTATCGACAACAACTTTGCGGGATTTATAAAAGCTGCGGAAAATTACTATATTGCTGTGGGCATAGATATTGCCGCAGTGGGATTTATCCGTTCGGAAAACGGCTGGATAATCGTTGATACAGGCGAAAATGAAGCTGCTGCCGCATTGACTGTAAAGCTGCTGGAACATTTTCTTGACGAAAAAATATACGGCAATGTCAGGGCGATAATATACAGCCACACTCATTTTGACCATTTCGGCGGAACAAGGGCATTTCTTACAGATGAGCAGCTTGAAAAGCTTGCGGTCAGCAAATCCGATGCACCGCTTATCATTGCACCGTCACCGTGGGAGCAGTCCCTTATTGACGATAATCTTTATGCGGGAGCTGCAATGAGCAGACGCTTAAAATATCAGGGCGGAATGCTTTTGAAGCACGATCCTTATGGCGGTCAGGGAATAGGCTCGGCAGGAAATCTCGGTGTGCGCGGTACTGCACAGCTTATTCCGCCGAATTTGCAGATCGACAGAGAGCAGACTCTTACCGTTGACGGAGTAAGCATTGATTTTATCCCCACACCAAATACGGAAACACGGGCGCATATGGCTGTTTACGATAAGACCCACAATGTACTTTTCCTCGGCGACAATTCAATGGGAACGCTTCACAATACCTATACAATGCGCGGGGCAAGAGTAAGAGATGCAGGCGGCTGGGGCGAAAAGTATTATCATCTTGCCATAAAATACGGCGATACGGCGGCTGCCGTTTATCAGGGACACGGACTTCCGCAGTTTGCACAGTCCGAAAGAAAAGGCAATCTTAAAGAATATCTTCTTGACAATGCCGCTGCATATAAATTTCCCAGCGACCAGGCTCTTCATCTTGCCAATCAAGGCGTAAAGCTCAATGATATCGGCAGGACGCTGAAAATCCCCGAGGAGATAAGCAAAACATGGTATACCCGTGACCATTACGGCTGCTACTCACAGAATGCCCGTGGTGCGGTGAACCGCTATCTCGGATATTATGACGGAAATCCCGTGAATCTTGATCCTCTTACACAGACCGACAGAGTCAAGAAGCTTACGGAATATCTCGGCAGCACAGACGCTGTGCTCGATAAAGCCGAAAAGGACTTTGAAAATGGCGAATATCAATGGGCAGCGGAAATAACAAATGCCATTGTTTTTGCGGAACCGACAAATGAACGGGCAAGACTTCTCTGCGCAGACGCACTTGAACAGCTGGGCTATCAGACGCATAACGGATTATGGCGCAACGGCTATCTGTGCGGTGCATATGAACTTCGCACTCCCGAGTCTGAGCGGATAAAAATAAAAGGCATAATGGAAAACCGTGAGGTCATGCCATATGTTGAGCCTCGTCTTATTCTTGATTATATGGGAATAAATCTGGACGGCAATGCGGCAATACACGAAGATCTCAGCTTCGGCATTGAGTCGGACGGTGAAAAGCATCTTGTGCAGCTTTATAAGGGCACTCTGCTTCATGATAAGGTAAGCGGCTTTGATGAAAACATTCCCGTGATAAGCATAAGCAAAACGGAGCTTTATGAGCTTGCGGCAGGACAAGGATACAGCGGTGAGCCGCAGTCATCGGCAGCCGATGAAATACTGAAAACCTTGCAGAAATATATAGTTGATCTTACAAAGTACAGTGATTTTGAGCTTATCAAACCGATCAAAGCTCAGATATAATATTCTATCAGATCGGTATTGCTTACAGGTGAACAGCTGCTGCGGATAACAAGACTGCTTTCAAGCTCGGTCCTTGCAACAGCCTTGTGTCCGCCGCTTATCCTGTCAAGCAGAAGATAAACGGCAAATTTGGCCATTTCCTCTTTTGGCAGGCTTATGGTGGTAAGCATCGGCTTGGTGTATCTTGCTTCCGAGATATCGTCGCTGGAGATTATTGACGGGTTGTAATATCTGCTTCCGTATTTGTTCAGCGATTTGAGCATACCTATGGCGATGATGTCATTTGCGCAGTATATTCCCGTTGGCCTGTTCTGCATACGGATTATTTTCTCCATAGCGAGATAGCCTTCATTTTCGGAAAGTCCCGTCTGTATCATAAAGTCAATATCCGCTTCGATATTGTTTTTCAGAAGTGTTTCCTGATAACCGATAAAGCGTGATTCACTGTGGCATTCGCCCACATATGCAATTTTTCTGTGCCCAAGTCGGATAAGATATTCCACGGCGCTTGCGGCGATCTTTTTTCCGTCGCAAAGCACCTCGTCTATCTCATAATTTGTGGAATTGCGGTTAACGGAGACAAGATTTTTCCACTGTGTTTTAAGCTGTTTTACTGCCTGACGGCAGCATTTCCCGACGATGATTATACCGTCGGGATCTTCTTCGCTGTAAAGCTCCTTTACGCTCTGCTTTATATTGATCGCCGCACATTTTGCCTCATCGGAAAATTCGGGACGGTACCATATCCGAACGAGCATACACATATTTTTATTGATCTCGGTCTGTATTATTCCGACAAGTTCACTGAAAAAAGGGTCAGTATCGGAGCCGGAAGTCCTTGTTACGAGAATGCATATTCGGTACGGCTCTGACTGCCTGCAATTTCCAGAGCGGAGATTTTTTGCGGATTCATTGGGCACATAGTTCATTTCTCTTGCGGCTTCAAATATCTGTTCACGAAGTTCTTTTGAGGAGCATTTATAATCGGGTCTGCTGAGTACCCTCGATACGGTGGATACCGAAACACCCACTTTTTCGGCTATTTTTTTAATAGACATTTTACACACTCTCTTGCTTATAATATATTCTATAAAATATATGTATTTACTATGTATTGATATAGTAGCATTTTTTGGCGGGAATGTCAAGAGTGGCGGAGTGGTTTTTTACATCTATTGTAACACTACAACGTGACCGCTTCCTGCCCCGCTTGACAAAATCGGACAGGAATGCTATATTATGTTATTATAAGCAGCGGCAGCTGTGGATAAAACTGCGGGGTGGGTCGGTAATGTACAGTATTCTTATTGCGGACGATGATTATTATCAGGGCATGAGATACCTAAACACAGATATCTGGAACAGGTTCGGTTTTGAGGCAGATGCTGCCGTGCAGACTGAAAAACAGGCAGAGGAACACCTGAAAAAGAACGGTGCGGATCTTGTGCTTACAGAATTGAACAGACCCCAGATAGACGGAATAAGGCTTGCCGAAACGATATCTCATTTGTACTGTGATACATTGGTGGTGTTTTTCAGCCGAAGCATGGATTTTGAGGCTGCAAGAAAGGGAATGCGGCTGGGCGTCATAGATTACATAACAAAGCCGGCAGGCGAAAAAGAGCTTTCGCAGATGCTTTTGGCAGCAAAGAAAAAGCTGGATGTCGGAAAAGGCGGCGGTTTGTGTGAGCAGGCGGAAAATGTGTTGAAGAGCTTGGAAAACGGCAGCGGCAGCAGATTTGTGCGGAATGTTTCCGCATATTTATCGGATAATATTTATGGGTTCGTTACCATGAGCGACGCTGCCGAATTTATGGATCTTAACAAGGATTATTTCGGCAAGTGCTTCAAAAAGGAAACGGGCATAAGCTTCGGTGAATTTTACAGCCGCCTGCGCATAGAATTTGCAAAAAGCCTTATAAGCAGAGGAACGCTTCGGGTATATGAGATATCCGAAAAGCTCGGCTTCAGCGACCCCGACCATTTTACAAGAAGATTCAGGGAAATAACGGGGCTTACCCCTTCCGAATATAAGAACCTTTCTCCGTAAGAAAGGCGTGAATATACGTTATTTGATGCTCCGACAGCAGGAAAAATGCTGTCGGAGTTTTGCTTTTGACGCAATTTCAATTTATGAACAAAATGAAATTTATATCTTTTATAAATTCGTTTGTAAGATGAAAACACTGAAAAATAAGGTAAAAAATCTGCTTATTTATGTAGAAAATTCAAGAATGCTGTGATATAATTTGATTACACTAAAAAGAAGAAAGGGGATTCACCGAAATGGAAAGCTATGTTATCACTATTGCCAGAGGTTTCGGAAGCGGAGGAAAGCATATCGGAATGGCTCTTTCAAAGCGGCTGGGTATTCCGTGCTATGACAGCCAGATACTTGCAATGGCTTCAAATTACAGCGGAATAAGCAAGGATCTTTTCGTTCAGGTCGATGAAAAGCTCAGAGGCTATCATCTGCTGAAAAGGCTTATGCGTACCCCCAACAACGATGAGATAGTTCAGCCAACCGAAAAAAGCTTTATATCCGACGTGAATCTTTACAATATTCAGGCGAAGATAATCAAGGAGCTTGGAAAGAATCAATCCTGCATTATCATCGGAAAGTGTGCGAACCACGTTCTTCGTGACTATGACAATGTTGTCAGTGTTTACGTTGAAGCACCCCGAAAGGAATGCGTTGAATCAATAGTAAATCTTCTCGGAGTTACCGAGGACGAGGCTCACAAGCTTATTTATCAGACCGATAAATACCGTGCCGATTATTATAAATATTATACGGGCGGTGAGATCTGGACAAATCCCGTGCTTTATGATATGACCCTCAATACCGCAAGGATAGGCAGGGACAGATGCGCAGAGCTTATCATAGAGTATCTGAAGATCAAATTCGGTGCAGATATCCTTGAAAAAAAGGGTACGGTGGAGAACGACAAGGCTCTTGCAGCTTTGAATCTTCTTTAGGTCACCTCTAAAAACCACCGGCTAAAGCCTTAGTACCTCATCTGCTTGCAGATTTTCCGTCATCTTGCACATAAATTTCTTGACATACGGCAGTATGCCTGCGAAATTTCTATACAATCTGACGAAAAATCTGACTGCGCATCTGAGGCACTATGGTTTTTAGAGGCGACCTTTAATATTTTACGGCAATGGAGCCGATGCGGATCAAATGCGATCCTGCGTCGGCTTTATTTTTTTGTGAAAACTCCCAAAGGGAAAAATCAAAAGGAAAAGAGGAAATTTTATGAGAAAGTTCAGTTTCACAAAGGTCGCAGCTCTTATGGCTTCCGCCGCAATGCTGGCGCTGACAATGACAGCCTGCGGCAGCGAGGCAGCCGATGCGGGTTCAGCTTCCGGCACGTCGGCTTCCGCTTCGGACGGAGAGGACACCGTAAAGGTAGGACTTCTTCATTCGCTGACAGGCTCAATGGCTATCAGTGAAAAGGCAGTAAGAGATGCGGAAGTGCTTGCTATTGATGAGATCAATGAAGCGGGCGGCGTTCTCGGAAAGCAGATCGTTTACGTTGAGGAGGACGGAGCTTCCGAGCCTTCCACCTTTGCAACAAAGGCTGAAAAGCTGGTGGACAGTGAAAAGGTCGCAACGGTATTCGGCTGCTGGACTTCTTCTTCAAGAAAGGCTGTAAAGCCCGTGTTCGAGGATTACAATGCGCTGCTTTGGTACCCCGTTCAGTATGAGGGCATGGAGCAGTCTCCCAACATCGTTTACACAGGTGCTGCACCCAATCAGCAGATCGTTCCCGCTATCGAATATCTTCTTGAAAAGGGCTACAAGAAATTCTTCCTTCTGGGTTCCGACTATGTATTCCCCAGAACGGCAAACATGATCATCACAGCTCAGGTAAATGCGGCAGGCGGCGAGATCGTCGGTGAGGAATATGCCGATATGGATCAGACCGATTTTGCGGCTATCATTTCCAAGATCGAGGCAGCACAGCCTGAGATCATCATCAATACTCTCAACGGTACAGGCAATGTATCCTTCTTCAAGCAGATGTCCGAAAAGAACTATACAAGCGCCGAATATCCCACAATGTCCTTCTCCATCGCAGAGGAAGAGGTAGCAACTATCGGTGCCGATATCCTCAAGGGACATATGGTATCATGGAACTATTACGAAACAACGGAAACACCCGAAAACGAGGCTTTCGTTGCAGCATATAAGGCAAAGTACGGCGAATCAAGAGTAACCTCCGATCCTGCCGAAGCTGCATATGATGCGGTTTATCTCTGGAAGGCAGCCTGCGAAAAGGCAGGAAGCTTTGCAGTCGATGATGTAAAGGCAGCAATCGCAGGCGGCGATATCTCCTTTGACGCTCCCGAGGGCAAGGTAACTATCAACGGTACGAACCAGCACCTTACAAAGCCTGTAAGGATCGGTGAGATCAGAGATGACGGACTTATCTACGAGGTATATTCAACACCCGAGGCTGTTGATCCCGACCCGTATCTTACTACATATGACTGGGCAGTTGAAGCAGGCATTCAGCCTATCGAATAAGTTCGGAAATTCCGGACAGCCGTGAATGGATCACGGTGCTTGGGACCTGTCCGCATATTATCGGTGCGGACAGGTCCAAAAGTTTAAAATGATATTCTCCCGTGAAAGGACGATCTGTATGGTGCAGTTCATATCAACATTGTTTAACGGACTCAGTCTCAGTTCGATAATCCTGCTGACCTCAATCGGTCTTGCGATAACCTTCGGACTTATGAGAGTCATCAATATGGCGCACGGCGAATTTGTTATGATCGGCGCTTACATGACATACGTTACACAGCAGATATTTACCGCTGTTTTTCCCGAAAGCGTAAGGGATATTTATTATATCGTATCTATCCCGGTGGCATTCGGAACGGCGTTCCTGCTGGGAAGCCTGCTTGAAAGATTCGTTATCTCAAGGCTTTACGGCAGAGAGATAGACAGTCTTCTTGCAACATGGGGAATAAGCCTTATTCTCCAGCAGGCGGCACGAAGCATTTTCGGAACACAGGGCGTCAACGTTGTTGCCCCCTCGTTTCTCCAGGGCGGCGTAACGGTAGGCGGCTGCACTTTTTCGTACAACAGGATATTCATTATGTTTATGGTGCTGCTTTGCCTGCTCATCGTATGGGTGATAATGTACAAGTCGAATTTCGGCAAGCAGATGAGAGCGGTAATGCAGAACAGACCCATGGCTCAGTGCATGGGCATAAACTCACGCAAGGTAGATAACATCACTTTTGCCCTCGGTTCGGGACTTGCAGGCATTGCAGGCTGTTCCGTGGCACTTCTCGGTTCGATAGATTCCACAGTCGGTCAGAGCTATATCGTAAACTCGTTTATGGCGGTCGTTCTCGGCGGCGTAGGAAAGCTGGCAGGAACGGTGCTCGGTTCAACCATAATCGGTTCCGCAAGCATTTTCACCGAAAATTACACCTCTTCCACAATTGCGAAGGCTATCGTGCTTCTTATAGTTATAGTATTTCTTCAGAAGCGTCCCCAGGGTCTGTTTGTTATCAAGAGCAGAAACCTTGACGAATAACCAAAGGAGAATGGATCATGAACAAGCTTATAAAAAAACAGGGTTCAAATATCTGTTTTGCCCTTATCGTTGTGGTGCTGGCGGTGATGCCGCTGCTGTATTCCGCAGGGCTTATGAACAGCTCCACGGTCTTGTTTCTCGGCAAATGCACAGCCTTTGCCATAGCCGCAATGGGAATAGATATGATATGGGGCTATACGGGCATTCTCAGTCTGGGCCACGGTCTTTATTTTGCTCTCGGCGGATATGCAATGGCAATGTATCTTAAACTGCAAAGCACAGGCGGAAAGATAACCGATTTTATGCATACGGGAGGTCTTACGGAACTTCCTGCGGTATGGAAGCCGTTTCTTAATCTTCCGATATCGCTTATCATGGTGATACTTGTTCCCGCAGCCGTATCGGGCATTATCGGATATTTCATCTTTAAAAGCAGGGTCAAGGGCGTTTATTTCTCGATCATTTCACAGGCTCTTACATGGGCTGCATATTCGATCTTCATCGCACTTTCACCCTATACCAACGGAAATGTCGGCATCACGGAGATAAAGTCCGTATTCGGCAGCATCAAGGGCGATGCAAACAAGGGGCATATGTTCCTGCTGTTCTATGTTGCTCTTGCAATAATGGCAGCCGTTTATGCTCTCTGCAAATTCCTTGTGGGCAGAAAGTTCGGAAAGCTCCTTATCGCCATAAGAGACGGCGAGAACCGCACATATTTTTCGGGCTACCGTGTAAGCAGCTACAAGACCTTTGTATATGTTTTATCAGCAGTTATCGCAGCTGTTGCAGGCGCTGTTTTCGTTAATTTCAACGGAAGCATCACACCCTCGCAGATGACCATATCCTATTCCATAACAATGGTCATCTGGGTGGCTATCGGCGGCAGAGGAACGATAATCGGTGCGGTCATCGGTGCATTTCTTATCAATCTTTGTGAATACAACCTCAGCTCAGGCTCAATGGTGGAGATCTGGCAGTATATTATCGGTGCGGTATTCTGTATCACTATACTTTTCTTTAAGGGCGGCATCGTGGGCTTTATAAAGGAACAGCTCCCCGAGCTTATAGCTTCCCGAAAGAACAAAAAGGCAAAAGCGGCAGAGGCTCCGAAAGAGGCGGAAGCCTGAAAAATAAGGGAAGGAATGCATAAAGTATGACGAGCAATGAAAATGTACTTGAAATAAAAAATATTTCCGTATGCTTTGACGGGTTTTATGCCCTTACAGATGTCCGTACAAATGTGAAAAGACACACGATACACTTTTTCATAGGTCCCAACGGTGCGGGAAAAACAACTCTTCTCGATATAATATGCGCAAAGACAAAGCCAACCTCGGGAAATATCATGTATTATCCCGAGGGGAGAGAGCCGATGCGTCTTACGGGAATGAAGGAATATAAGATAGTCCGTGAGGGTATCGGCAGAAAGTTTCAGGTCCCAAGTGTTTTTGTAAACCTTACGGTGCTTGATAATATGCTGCTTTCGCTTAAAGGGCATAAGGGCATCATGGATTCGATCTTCGGCAGTCCCTCCGATGAGGATATGAAAAATATCGACAGCGTGCTTGAAAAGGTAGGACTTCTTGATAAAAAGGAGGTCCGTGCAGGCAGCCTTGCTCACGGTCAGAAGCAGTGGCTGGAGATCGGTATGCAGCTTGTGCAGAAGCCCGAGATAATCATGCTTGACGAGCCTGCTGCGGGAATGGGCAAGCCCGAGACTTTCCGCACGGGTGAGATACTCAAGGAAATAAAAAAGGAATGTACCGTTATCGTTATCGAACACGATATGGACTTTGTAAAGCAGGCAGCGGATACGGTCACTGTTCTTCATGAGGGAAAGATACTTATGGAGGGCAATATAAACGATGTGCTTGCGGATAAGACCGTTCAGGCGGTCTACCTTGGCAGAGGAGGCGAAAAATAATGCTCAGAGTTGAACACATTGATGCCTGCTACGGTGAAAGCAAGGTCATAAGCGATCTTTCCTTTGAAGTCCCGAAAGGAAAAATAGTGAGCCTTATCGGAAGAAACGGCGTTGGCAAAAGCACTACTCTCAAAAGCATAATGGGACTTGTCAAAACGCCGTCGGGAAAGATAATCTTCGACGGAAAGGATATTGTCAAAATGCCCACCTATGAGAGGGTTAAGCTCGGCATAGGATATGTTCCGCAGGGACGTGATATTTTCCCGCAGATGACAGTACAGGAGAATATCGAGCTTGGTCTTCAGCCTCTCGGCGGAAAGGGAAAAGTCCCCGAATATCTCTATGAGCTTTTTCCGATACTTCCGAAGTTTGCCAAAAGAAAGGGCGGCGACCTTTCGGGAGGCCAGCAGCAGCAGCTTGCAATTGCAAGGGCACTGGCAGCCGACCCGAAGATCATTATTCTTGATGAACCCACAGAGGGCATCCAGCCGTCTATCATTCAGGATATCGGAGCTGCCATACGCAGGATAAACGAGTGGAAGGGCATTACCGTTCTGCTTGTTGAGCAGTATCTTGACTTTGTACTTGAAAATGCAGAGGAGATATATGTAATGGAAAAGGGTTCTATCGTATTCAAGGGCGAAAAGAACGAAAACGATCATAATGAGATACGCCGTCTTATGACGGAGTAATAATATAAAAAATTTATCAGGGAGGAATTATTTTATGGCTTGTTTTCTTGTACCGACAACAGAAGCGATCGTAACAACTGTAGCGGAAAAGGTGATGCATTCTCATGAATGCAAAGCCGAAAGTGAGGGAAAGGAACCTAAGTTCAGATTTTCGGAAAAGCTGGGGCTTCTTAATAAGCTGCTCTGGGGAGGTTCTGCGCTGCTTGCGTTTGAACACGTATGGCACGGAGAAGTTGTTCCGTTTTATCCGTTTCTTACAGCCGCAAACGATCCCGGATCAACAGCGGTCATGCTGCATGAAATGGCAACATCGGGCGTCGCAATGGCGGTGCTTGTGACTGCCGTGTGGGCAGGCATCGTATGCATCGGTGCGGCGGTCAAAAAGAAAGCGGCAAAGGAGAATATTGAATAATGACACTTCTTATCACGATCTTTGCAGCCGTGATCTCAACTGCCGTATGGTATATGAACGGCAGGGCACGGAAAATGAAAGTAGGCACTCTCTGCTGTATATATTGGGGAGCGGCGCTGATGTGGCTGGTTGACGCAGTTGTTGAATATATGGAAATGGGAGCGGATTATTTTGTTCCCGATATCCCGACCATGATAAATGACGGCTTTCTGGGGCTGTCAGTCACTGCACTGGGACTTGTTATCTGGCTTGTTACAGTGATGATAAAAGACCCCGACGGCGTTGTAAAGAAAATGATAATACACAAATAAGAATCTGTCTTCATAAGAAATGTGTGCGCATATGCTTGTGAAGACAGGTTCTAAATATATCCGAGGATCCGTCTGCTTTTCGCATTCGGATTTTCGGCATATCATCTGAAAGGAATGAGATCAATGCATCTTACACCGAGAGAACAGGAAAGACTGATGATACACTCCGCAGGCGAGCTTGCAAAGCAGCGCAGGGCGAGAGGGCTGAAGCTCAATTATCCCGAAGCTGTGGCATATATAACCTCCGAGCTGCTGGAGCTTGCCCGTGACGGAAAGACCGTCACCGAGCTTATGAGCATCGGAAAGCAGCTGCTGACCTGCGATGATGTTATGGACGGCGTTGCCGAAATGATACATGAAATACAGCTTGAAGCCACATTTCCCGACGGCACAAAGCTTGTGACCGTTCACGAGCCTATCGTTCCCAACAATAATATAATTCCCGGAGAGCTTCTTATCGGGGACGGCGAGATCGAGATAAATGCGGGAAAGGAAAGCACCGAAATAACCGTGACAAATACTGCCGACAGACCTATACAGGTGGGTTCCCATTTTCACTTCTTTGAGGTCAATAAGGCTCTTCAGTTTGACCGAGGCACTGCATACGGTATGCGCCTTGATATTCCCGCAGGAACAGCGGTGCGCTTTGAACCCGGTGAAAGCAAGCGTGTAAGTCTTATTGCAATAGGCGGAGATCGTGTGGGCTTCGGACTCAACGATCTTGTTCAGGGCAGAATGGACGATCCCGAGGTCAGGGAAAAGGCTGTTGCCAAAGCAAAGGAAAAAGGATTTTTGTTCGGGGAGGGTGAGTAAAATGTTCAGAATGTCAAGAAAGCAGTATGCGGATATGTACGGCCCCACAACGGGCGACAGGATACGTCTCGGCGATACTTCGCTCATTGCCGAAGTGGAAAAGGATCACTGCATTTACGGTGAGGAGGCTAAGTTCGGCGGAGGAAAATCCCTCCGTGACGGCATGGGACAGTCCTGCTCCGTACCTGACAGCGAATGCCCCGATACCGTTATCACAAGCGTTGTGGTCATTGATTACACGGGCATCTACAAAGCCGATATCGGTATAAAGGACGGAAAGATATGCGGCATAGGCAAGGCGGGAAATCCCGATATTATGGACGGAGTTACACCGTCGCTGGTTTTCGGAGCTTCCACCGAGGCAATAGCAGGTGAGGGACTTATCCTTACCGCAGGCGGTATTGATACCCATATCCATTTTATCAGCCCCACCCAGATAGAAACTGCTCTCTATTCTGGCATCACCACAATGATAGGCGGAGGAACAGGCCCTGCCGACGGAACAAATGCGACCACCTGCACTCCGGGCAGATTCAATATTGAAAAAATGCTTGAAGCGTCGGAAGAATATCCCATGAACTTGGGCTATCTCGGAAAGGGCAACAGCGCAGGCATCGATACACTCACGGAACAGCTGGAGGCAGGTGCCTGCGGACTTAAAATACATGAGGACTGGGGTGCCACACCCTCGGTCATCGACAAGGCGCTTACCGTCGCCGATAAGTATGACGTTCAGGTGTCTATCCACACCGATACGCTGAATGAGGGCGGATTTGTTGAAGATACCATTGCTGCGATAAACGGCAGGACTATCCATACATATCATACCGAGGGCGCAGGAGGCGGCCATGCTCCCGATATCATAAAGGCGGCGGCGTTCCCGAATATTCTTCCGTCCTCCACGAATCCCACAATGCCTTTTACCGTAAACACGATAGACGAGCATCTTGATATGCTTATGGTGTGTCACCACCTTGACAGCAAGGTTCCCGAGGACGTTGCTTTTGCCGATTCAAGAATACGTCCCGAAACTATCGCAGCGGAGGACGTGCTCCACGATATGGGAATTTTCAGCATGATGTCCAGCGATTCCCAGGCTATGGGACGTGTGGGAGAGGTCATTACAAGAACATGGCAGACCGCTTCAAAAATGAAGGATCAGCGCGGCGCTCTTCCCGAGGACAGCGATCGCAGCGATAATTTCAGGATAAAGCGCTACGTTTCAAAATATACGATCAATCCCGCAATAACACATGGCATTGCCGATTACGTAGGCTCTGTGGAGGTTGGAAAATTTGCCGATCTGGTGCTGTGGAAGCCTGCGATGTTTGGCGTTAAGCCCGAAATGATAATCAAGGGCGGCTTTATCTGTGCTTCAAAAATGGGAGACGCAAATGCATCTATCCCCACTCCGCAGCCTGTTGTTTATACAAAAATGTTCGGCGCAAACGGACTTGCGGTAAAGCGCTGCTGCATAAGCTTTGTATCAAAGGCTGCCGCAGAAAACGGCATAAAGGAACGTCTCGGACTTCAGAGGATAGTTCTCCCTGTGAAAAACTGCCGCAGCATCGGCAAAAAGGATATGCGGTTCAATGACAGGACAGGGGATATACAGGTGGATCCCGAGAATTATCATGTTACCGTTGACGGTGAGCATATCACCTGCAAGGCTGCCGAAAAGCTGCCGCTTACACAGAAATATTACCTTTTCTGAGAAAGGAATCTATAAATATGATCGCAGAAAAAATCATCGGAAAGCTTGCTCATACCGATAAAAAGGTGGAATATGTTTCTATCGACTGGTTCGAGAGAGATAAAAAGCTGCTCCGAAAGACCACCGATGCGGGGGAGGATATCGGCATAAAGATCGACGCTCCCCTTAATGAAAATGATATCATCTATGAGGACGATGATCGTATCATCGCAGTTACTATCGCTCCCTCCGACCTTATCAGTGTAAATATCGGCTCGATAGAGGAAATGGGACGGCTCTGCTTTGAGCTGGGAAACCGTCATCTTTCCCTTGCGATAGGTCATGACAATGTAAAGTGCCCTTACGATGAGCCTACCTTTGAATATCTTAAAAAGCTGGGCTTCAATGCGGTAAAAACTCATGAAAAGTTTACGGGCTATACCGAGTGCAGGGGTCATGCCCATACCGACGCACACGGGAACAAAGAGCATTGTCATGAGCACAGACATAGCCATGAGCATGGATAAAATGCCGTTCCTGCGGCTGGTGCAGGTATTGGATCCGCTGTTCCCCATAGGTGCATTCACACTGTCAAACGGCATGGAGACTTATGTTCAGAAGGATATCGTAAAGGATAAGAAAAGCCTTTCGGATTTTTTGAATGCATTCCTTTACACTCTTCCTACGGGAGATGCAGGCTTTGCCGCAAGAGCGGCTCTGGGCGATGATCCTCTGTATCTCGATGAACTGTTTTCGGCGGCAAGATCGCCTTATGAGCTTAGAAACGGCAGCAGAAATCTTTGCAGGCGCTTTATAAAAACGGAAGCGGCAATGGACGGAAGCTGTCCGCTGCTGGAAAGCTACGGCAGAAGCATTGCAGAGGGCAGGGCAAACGGCAGCCACCCTATTGCGGTGGGTCTTTTTATCAGAGATATCGGAGCAGATGTTCATGACGGCATTGCAATGTATTGTTACAGCCTGCTTTCGGCGATGGTCAATCATGCGGCAAAGCTTGTTCCGCTGAGCCAGCTGGACGGGCAGGCAGCTCTGGCGCAGATGATATCGGAAATACCGCGGACTGCGGAGCTTGCAATGAGTGTGGATACGGACGATCTTGGCATCGGAGGTTCGGGATTTGACCTGCGCTCCATGGAACATGAAAAGCTGTATTCGAGGATCTATATTTCCTGATAAGAAAGGATATGTTTTATATGTCATATGTAAAGATAGGCGTAGGCGGCCCCGTGGGTTCGGGCAAGACCGCTCTTATCGAACGCCTTACAAGAATAATGTCAAAGGAATACAGCATCTGCGTTGTTACCAATGACATCTATACAAAGGAGGACGCAGAATTTCTGATAAAAAATTCGGCGCTTCCGCCCGAAAGGATAGTCGGAGTTGAAACGGGCGGCTGCCCTCATACGGCTATCCGTGAGGACTGCTCCATGAATCTTGAAGCTGTCGATGAAATGGCACGGAGGTTCCCCGATGTTCAGATAATATTCATCGAAAGCGGCGGAGACAATCTTTCCGCAACATTTTCTCCCGATCTTGCCGATGCGTCTATTTATGTAATTGATGTTGCACAGGGTGAAAAAATACCGAGAAAGGGCGGACCCGGAGTAACACGCTCCGATCTTCTTGTAATAAACAAGACCGATCTTGCGCCTCTGGTAGGTGCAAGCCTTGAAGTTATGGCGTCCGATTCAAAGCGAATGAGAGGGGAAAGACCGTTTATTTTCACCAACCTTATGACGCTTGACGGCGTTGACAAGGTCATAAGCTGGATAAAGAAAAACGTGCTTTTTGAGGATCTGAAATGAGCATTTTAAGGCTTACCGCCGAATACAGAAACGGCAGGACGGTAATTGCCGATACGGAATTTACCGCACCGCTGAAAATAGCCAGTCCTTTTTACCGTGACGGCTGCACCGAGGTCATGATGATGGCTGCAAGCGCAGGCATACTTGACGGTGACCGTTACGATATCGGGATAACCGTAAAGAAAAACGCACATCTTAGATTCACTGCCCAGTCATATTCAAAAATATTTAAAGCGGAAAATACGGGTGCTTTTCAGCGTGTGAAAATAAACGTAGAAAGCGGCGGCAGCCTTGTTTATATGCCCTGTCCCGTGATACCCTTCGGCGGAAGCATATTTGATACACGCACCGAGGTAAGGCTGGATAAAGACAGCGAGTTTGTCATGACCGATATTCTTTCCTGCGGAAGAACGGCAATGAAGGAGCGGTTTGAATTTACGCATTATCGTTCAAGAACGGCTGTTTATGCTGCCGACAGGCTGTGCTTTCTTGATAATCAAAGGCTTGTGCCGGGTGAAAAAGATCTTTCGGGGACAGGCTTCTTTGAAAAACGTTCTCACATCGGAATGATGTATGTCTACGGCAGACAGCCCGATATACCCGAATGCGAAAGGATAGAAGCTGCTTCAACGAGTGCTGCCGAGGGCATATGCATACGTGCGGCTGCCGACAGTGCGGACGAGATATGGCGGTATTTTCGGGATATTATCCGATGAACCGCCGCAGATGATCTCTTCAAAAATTGCATACAATAACGAATCAAGCCCTGCTTATCGGATAAAGATAAGCAGGGCTTGATGTTTGATTATTTTATGGTCGCCTCTAAAAACCATAGTGCCTCAGATGCGCAGTCAGATTTTTCGTCAGATTGTATAGAAATTTCGCAGGCATACTGCCGTATGTCAAGAAATTTATGTGCAAGATGACGGAAAATCTGCAAGCAGATGAGGTACTAAGGCTTTAGCCGGTGGTTTTTAGAGGTGACCTTATATTTGTTTTACTTTGCTATCTCGTCGGCAAGCATTTCCATTGCCTTTACCGTATCGGCTTTGACCGTTGACTTTATCGTAACGGTATTCTCCGCAAGCGCAATATCCTTCATGCTCTCAAATTCGGCTTTCATAAGCTTTGCAGCCATAGGCGCCCATGAGCCGTTTTCCATTATGCCGACTCTGCGCTTCTGATATGCCTTTGATTTAAGGTGTGCGATAAACTCTGCCATTACGGGGAAAACACCTGCATCATATGTTGAAGCCGCAACGATCATGCGGTCATATCTGAATGCGTCCTCCACTGCCTCGGAAAGATCTCCTCCGCACTTTGTAAGGTCTGATGCAACTACTTTAACGCCCTTTGCCTTTATCATATCGGCAAGCATAAGCGCCGCCTTTGCGGTATTTCCGTGGATAGAAGCATATGCGATGAACACGCCGCTTTCCTCCGGCTCATAGCTGCTCCATGTATTGTATCTTTCAAGATAGTGGGAAAGATCGCCGCTGAGAACGGGTCCGTGAAGCGGGCAGATAGTCTTTATATCAAGTGCGGAAGCCTTTTTCAGCAGTGTCTGAACGGGTGCGCCGTATTTGCCCACGATATTGAAATAGTATCTTCTTGCCTCGCAGTCCCAGTCGGCGTCAACATCGAGTGTGCCGAACTTTCCGAAGCCGTCGGCGGAGAAAAGTATCTTTTCGGTCTCCTCATACTCAACCATTACCTCGGGCCAATGAACCATAGGCGCCATGATGAATTTCAGAGTGTGGCTTCCGAGAGAAAGTGTTTCGCCCTCCTTGACGGTAATTACACGTCCGCTGAAATCGCAGTCGAAGAACTGGGGGAGCATAGCCGCAGCCTTTGCGCTGCAAACCAGCTTCATCTCGGGATAAAGCTCGGCTATGCGCTGAATATTTGCGGAATGGTCGGGTTCAAGGTGAGATATCACAAGATAATCGGCATTTCTGCCTGCAAGAGCTTCCTTGACATTGCTTATCCATTCATCGGAAACACGCTGATCGGCTGTATCCATTACAGCGGTTTTTTCATCGAGGATAACATAGGAATTATAGGATACGCCATTGGGCAACTTATACTGATTTTCAAAAAGCTCAATGGTCTTGTCATCGCAGCCCACATATTTTACTGCGTCCGAAATTACAACTTTACTCATAACACATTCTCCTGTCCGATTTTTACTTTCATACTATTTGATAATAGTTATCATTTACATGATTATACCATAAACATACAGCTTTGTCAACACACTTATTCTTCGTTTTCGTCAGTGCTTTCTTCGTCAGTCTGAGGGCTGTTTGCTGTGTTTATGCTCTTGTAGATGTTCTGCATTCTGCGGTCGGTCTCGGCAATTGTTTCCGCACAGTAATACAGCTCGTCCTCCAGAGCGCTGTCAACGTGCTTTCCCGTTTTGTAGTGAAGCTCATGCTCCAGACTTGCCCAGAAATCCATAGCCATTGTTCTTATCTGTATCTCAACGGGAGCATATTCCTTGCCCGTTGAAAGAAACACGGGAACATTCACAACGATGTGCAGACTGCGGTAGCCGTTGGGTTTAGGATTTTTGATATAATCCTTTGTTTTCAGCAGAGTTATATCATCATGTGATGAAAGCAGCCCCGCAAGGGTGTATATATCGTCGATGTACTGGCACACAACTCTTACGCCTGCGATGTCATAAAGATTGTTCCTGATAGAATCCGCCGTGGGGGGAAGACCCTTTCGGTTCAGCTTTCCCAGAATGCTCTCGGGGGATTTTATGCGGCTTTTGAGGGTGTGTATCGGGTTGCGCTGATATTTGGACGAAAACTCGTTGTCAAGTATTTTCAGCTTTGTGACTACCTCGTCCGCCGCCGACTGATAAAGATTCATAAGCTCCACGAACTGGGAGTAGTATTCAAGAAAGTTCGTCCTGTTTATGCTTATATTTTCGGGAATGCTCAGACCGAACTGCTTTTCTTCAAATTTTTCCGACATATTGATATTCCTTTCAGCAGGTTCAGTCAACAACTTGAATCTCGTCGTCGCTGAACGTATCGCTTACAATATTCATCTCGAACCAGAATGTGCTTCCTACGCCAAGCTCCGACTGGACGCCGAAATCAAAGCCATGCTTTATAAGTATCTGCTTTACGATAGAAAGTCCAAGTCCCGTTCCGATGACCTCACGCTTATGCTTTTCGGCACGGTAGTAGCGGTCGAAAATAAGGGGCATGAGATCTTTTTCTATTCCGGGACCCGTATCGGTGATGCATATGCGCACCTTTTTTTCTCTTATCAGCTGGACGATATAAATTTCCCTGCTGTCGCCGCTGTAATTCACGGCGTTGTTTATCAGATTGTAAAGCACCTGCTCTATCTTGATAACATCGGCACGGACTGTTACGGGCGCTCCGCCAGAAAGATAGAATTTATATCCCTTCTGCTCGGAAAGCAGCTTGTATCTTGTCATGACCTCTTCCAGCTTTGTGTTTATGCAGAAATCGGTCATGTTCAGCTCGGCAGTGCCGTTTTCCAGTTTTGAAAGGTCGAGGATATCATTTACCAGCGCCGCAAGACGGTCGCTTTCCTCGATGATTATTCCGACGTGCTCGTTTCTCTTCTGAGGATTGTCGCCCGAAAGGTCACGTATCATCTCCGCATAAGCCTTTACCATAGTAAGGGGAGTGCGCAGGTCATGGGATACATTTGCGATAAGATCACGCTGGAGCGTGTCTACCTTGCTTATCTCCGTGGAAGCATAGTTCAGCGTTTCGGCAAGATGCTCCGTTTCGGTATAGCCTCTGCCGTTGAAGTTTACGTTATAGTCGCCCTGACCCATTTTCTGAGCCGATTTTGTGATGCGGACGATAGGCGTTGCAATAAGCCTTGACAGGAAGTAGGATATTCCGAAGCCGATTATCAGCACGGCAACGGTTATCTGGAGCATCTGCGAGAATAGTATGGAAACCGTGGAATCCAGCGGCTCCAGCGATGTGTTCAGATAAAGATAGCCCGTGGGATCCTCCTTGCTGCCCAATACCATTACAAAAAGCAGGGTATTGTTGTTGAAGCGGGGGTTCTGCACCTCGGTGTAGTAGATGCCGTTTTCCGACTCAAGAGCCTCCGAACGCAGCGAGGGCAGATTCAGAAAGCCTTGTGTGCCGTGGATAAGGCAGTTTTTCGCCATGACATCATAGGAATATACAGTGCGGTAATAGCTGTCCTGGATAACTATGCACATATCGTTTTCATGGGCAAGGCTGTCAAGATCCTCAACGGTAAAGTTTTCTCCGTCAAGCTGGGTAAGGATATGCTGTGCCGTTTCGATGATAGTGTTTGTCTTTGAGACGCGGTATGTTTTTTCAAGTGAGAATACAAACGCCACCCACATAAGTATAAGTATGCTTATGATAAAAATAGAGAAGTAGAGAAAGATTGTAAATCTTACGCTGTGGGTGTATTCGTGTATCTTTTGTCTGCGCTGCTCTTTCCGCTTCTGTTTTTCCTCGGAGTGTATCTTGCGGCAGCAGCTGTCCGTCTCCTTTTTTTCGTTTATACAGTTTATATCTTTATTATCTTTCAAAGCGCTGCACCTTCCGACCGTCAGCAGTCAAATTTATAGCCCATTCCTCTGAGGGTGACAATGAACTTGCGGTATTCGCCCAGAGAGTTGCGGAGCATTTTGATGTGAGTATCCACCGTGCGGTCATCGCCGTAGAAATCATAGCCCCATACCTCTTCAAGCAGCTTTTCTCTTGAAAGAGCGATCCCTTTGTTGCGCACAAGATAGAACAGCAGATCGTATTCCTTGGGAGTGAGCGATGCAGGCACGCCGTCCACAAGAACTTCTCTGCCCGTCATGTTTATCTCCAGCCCCTCGAATACCAGCTTGTCCGCAGCAGGGGATTTTGCGCTGCTGCGCTTCAGTACGGCACGTATTCTTGCCATAAGCTCCTTGGGGGAGAAGGGCTTTACAACATAATCGTCAACGCCTATCTCAAAGCCGAAAAGCTTGTCGTATTCCTCGCCTCTTGCGGAAAGCATGATAACTGGTATCTGCTTTGTCTTGTGTATTTCCTTTACTGCGGAATAGCCGTCAAGACGGGGCATCATTATATCCATAACGATGCAGTCGAAGTCCTCCTTGCGGCAGATCTCCACGGCTTCCATGCCGTCCTCTGCCTCAACTGTTTCAAAGCCCTCGAATTCCGCATATTCACGGACAACATTTCTTATCATCTTTTCATCGTCAACTATTAATAATCTGACCTTTGCCATAAGTTTCCGCCTCCGTTTATTTTTTTACTTAAATTTCACCTTATACCTTATAACTGCTTAACTGTATAATTTCACAGCTTATACGGCATATATGGGTATATTTCATCTTCATTCAATTCAGTTTAACATATAATTGTGTACACAATGTGAAAAATAGAGGTAAATTTGACAATTTTAAATATTGATTATTGACAAAAACGGGCTTTTGAGGTATAATGTTTTTGTTATAATATAACTAATATTATTTAAGTTACATAATGTCATTACCTCTTTCAAATTCTCTGAAGGGAGGCGGAGTCAACGGGAAAGAAAACCGCACCGTCGCTTATATTCTGTGCTTGTCTTGCCCTTACCGCTTGCATCGTCAACATTGCAGTTATTTCAGTACCTAAATATACTTTATATATAATTATCGGATATATGTGCGCAGTGGTTACTGCCGTGTGTATGTTTACAGGCTACAAAATATATGAGCTTAGCACACGCCTTAAACGTGAAAAGAAAAATATCCGGCAGGTGACTCACCTTATCAACCCTATGGTGATAGTATGGGACGCAGAGTTCAATTATATTGATGTCAATTATGATTTTACAAGCGTTCTGGGCTATACCTCCGAGGAGCTGGCGGGAAATATCCCTCTGCTGAAAAAAATTCTGCCTGCCGACGCATTTTCCGAGAATATGCAGGCGATCATCAATAACCGTGATGAGGAATTTTATGCCGAGGCAAAGGACGGCCATAAGGTCTGCACTATCTGGAATACATCTCTGGTAAGCACGGTCACGGTCCATAAAAAGACCACCTACCTTATGATGTCCATAGGACCCAACCTTACCGAGACTATCAACATGAAGAGTGAGCTTATGAGATATTCCAAGGAGCTTGCGGAGACGGAAAACAAATATACCCTTTCAATGGAGCTTTCCGAGATCGGTCTGCTTCTGAAAGAGCCGGGCGGATCGAGATTTTATGTTTCCGAACAGCTTCGCACAATGCTGGGCATAGATGATGAATATATCTCGGCTCCCGATCTCAGAGCGCTTTTCCACCCCAAGGACAGAATACTTTTCGACAGCTTCGCAGGCGGCATGAACGCCAAGAATACCGAGGCTGACGGAAAAATACATTCCATTGAGTTCAGGGCGATAACTCCCGATATGACCTATCACTGGTTCCAGTTCCGATACAAGGTCATGCCCAACAAAAATATCCTTCAGGCGAGCATAGGCGGCGCCGTTCTGGATATAACAAAGGAAAAGGAAAAGGACAGCCTTATCGAAAAAATGGCGTACATCGACGATGTTACGCAGATCTATAACCGCAACAAGTTCATGATGATGGGCGAAGAGATACTCTCCTGCGCAAAGGAAAGCGCCGATCTCGATTACTGGGTAATTGTTATCGACATCGACAGCTTCCATATCATCAACGATACCTGCGGCTATGAAAACGGAAACAAGCTCCTTGCGGATATTGCCGCAATAATCACTGCGAGCCTTACCGAGGGCGGCTTTGCCGCAAGAATAGGCGGAGACAACTTTGCCGTTCTTATCAAGGCAAACGGCGATGATGAGCTTCCCGTTACGATCATCAAGCGCATTCAGAGCGATATTCTTTCTATCCACTCCGAATCGCTGGAGCGTCAGTCCGTTACCTGCTCCGCAGGCTTCTGCCGTATTTCCGACGGCGGTGATGATTTCCCGCAGGTGCTTGACCGTGCGGAATTTGCACTCAGCCTTTCCGACGGACAGAGAAGCTCCGTTACACGCTACGATCACACGGTACATGACCGCATCATAAAAAGCACGGAGATCGAAAAGGAGCTTGCGGCTGCTATCGACCGTCATGAGCTGGTGCTGTACTATCAGCCCAAGATCGACCTTGTATCCGGCGAGGTCATGGGCATGGAGGCACTTATCCGCTGGGTAAAGCCCGACGGCTCTGTTGTTCCTCCCAGCGAATTTATTCCCGTTGCGGAGCATTCGCTGCTCATTACAAAGATAAGCAACTTCGTTCTTTACGAGGCGTGCCGTCAGAACAAGCGCTGGCAGGATATGGGACTTAAACCCGTTACCGTATCTATCAACCTGACAGCTATCGACTTCTATCAGACCAATGTTACCGAAAACATCAAGGCGGCTCTTGATGAGACGAGTCTTGATCCCGAATGGCTGGACGTGGAGCTTACCGAAAGCCTTGCGCTCAAGGATATCGACCATGCGATCCAGCAGATGAACGAGATCAAGGAGCTGGGCGTAAAGCTCTCCATGGACGATTTCGGCACGGGATATTCCTCACTTAGCTATATCCAGGTGCTTCCCATTACACTGCTGAAGCTGGACCGCTCGTTTATAATGTATCTTGAAGAAGATGAAATATCCAGAGAAATCGTTTCCGCAGTTATACGAATCGCAAAATCCAAGAAGATCGAGACTATTGCCGAGGGCATTGAAACTCCCGGACAGGCAGAGATACTCAAGGAATCGGGCTGCGACTGGGCACAGGGCTACTTCTTCGGAAAGCCTATGCCTGCCGATAGGTTTGAAGAATTTCTCCGTCAGAAACAGCATCAGACAACAAGCGTGTGACATAAGCTGTTATTGATATGAACGGAAAATGCACGGCGTTTTCCAAAGAAGAAAGGATTGGTTGTAATGGCTAAAAAAAGAATAGGTATCCTCACAAGCGGCGGAGACTGCCCCGGTCTTAACGCTACAATTAGAGGCGTTGCCAAGGCGTGCTTTGAGAAAATGGGCACGGACAGCGTACAGATAGTAGGAATTCAGAACGGCTATTACGGTCTGATAAACAATATTGCCCGTGATATGGATCCCTCGGAATTTTCGGGCATACTCACACAGGGCGGAACTATCCTCGGCACAAAGCGCCAGCCCTTTAAGATGATGTCCGTTATCGAAGAGGACAACGTTGACAAGGTAAAGGCGATGAAAGACACCTATAAGGCGCAGAAGCTGGACTGCCTGCTTACACTGGGCGGCAACGGCACACATAAAACAGCCAATCTTCTTTCCGAAGAGGGACTTAATGTGATCGGTCTGCCGAAAACTATCGACAATGATATTTTCGGAACAGATGTAACATTCGGATTCCATACGGCAGTAGATACGGCAACAGACGTTATTGACCGTCTTCATACAACGGCAGCTTCCCACAGCCGTATACTTATGGTGGAGATCATGGGCAATAAGGCAGGCTGGCTCACCCTTTACTCGGGCATTGCAGGCGGTGCAGATATAATCATTATCCCCGAGATACCTTATGATACGGATAAGGTCGTAGCGGCTCTCAGTAAGCGCTCCGCTGCGGGAAAGACTTTCTCGATAGTGGCAGTGGCAGAGGGTGCGTTCGATGTTGCCGAGGCACAGATGAAGAAGAAAGAGCGTGCAAAGAAGCGCCTTGAAGAGGGTATCACAACAGCTACCGCAAGACTTGCTGCGCAGGTGCAGAAGGGTACGGGTATCGAAACAAGAGTATGTACTCCGGGACATATGTTGAGAGGCGGCAGTCCCTCGGCGTATGATAGAATACTTGCAACAAAGTTCGGTGTGCGTGCGGCAGAGCTTATCGCCGACGGAAAGTATGGCTATTCGGTAGCGATGATAAATGGAGCTATCGGCGAGAATAAGCTGAAAGATGTTGCGGGAAAGACAAAGTTTGTAGATCCCGATTGTTCGTATGTAAGAACAGCAAAGAATATAGGCGTGTCCTTTGGAGATTGAGAGTAAACCAAATAAGAAGTAACATAGGTATAAAAAGTTTGGTCAAGCTTTTTAAAGCTTGCAGGTTTCGAAAGGGCAGCGCCCTTCGCCGCTCTCCGCAGAGAGCGGAATCCCCTTGCTGCGAGAAATGCGTAAGCATTGCGAGGCTATAAATCAAATGTAAAAGACCGTTTCCAAATCAGGGAGCGGTCTTTTTGTTATGTTATGTAGTATAAATAAGGATCATTCAAATAAAGCAGTGATCGAGCAGTCTCCGCTGAGAGTAATTTCCGCAGTTTCGGCGGAAACGTCGGAAATTCCGCAGCCGATTGCGTCCCAACCGCTGAAAATGTGTCCCTCGGAGGGAACGGCAGTTACCGTAACAGTGTAGTCGCTGAAATAATTTCCTTTGAAGCTGCTGTCGGAAAGATCAATCTTAGTGCCGTTGATGTAAATGTCACCCATGGAAGCATCTGATGCGGAAATCTCCACAGTTGCAGGGTCGGAAAGTCCGAATGCTTTTTTCATAAGCAGGGGGAAGCTGTCGTATCTGCCGTCAAAGAATGTGAGCAGCTCAACATATTTCTGCTCGTAATACTGCTTGGTGTCCTGCCATGCCACCCAGTCGGGTCCGAAGCGGCTGAATGTATCGGGAACAAGCCTGCTGTATGTTTCGTACATTTCTCCCGCAACAGAAATAACACGGCTTGATCTGAAGTCGATGTTCCGCATATCGCAGAGCGTGTTCACAAGCTGACGCTTGAAGTCGGGGTTTTTGTAAAGCGATGCAAACATTTTCGCAGGAACGATCTCGTCGGCATCATCATTTTTGGAATCGTATGTAAGAAATTCGGAGATGTTGTCGTAGCGGAAATTTCCGCCGCCGCTGTATATTCCCGAGGAATAATCGGTGTCGTAGACGATCATTCGCCATTTTCCGTCCGCCTGCGGGATATCCCCGTAGCCGTCCGTGTTCTTGACACGCCACATACGCCAGTTGTTGTCCTGAAATATTCCGTCCTCGTTGTAAACGTACAGGTTCATGGCGCAGTAGTCAATAAAGCTGTCCATGTCGATGAGGGAGCAGGCTTCGGCGTATTTTTCGGGGTCGGTCATGTCATTGTCGGAAATTGTGTTGTATACGTCCTCCAGCAGAGAGATGTCGTCCTCTTCGCCCTCTTCGATCTCGCCGCATTTTACCATTATAACGTCCTTGTTGTCAATGCCGTAGTTGAACTCGATGTATTTGTCGCTGTAATCCTCGGTGATAGTGTACATACCCCAGTATTCGCCGTCGATGTAGACAACGCAGGGAGTTGTGGATTGAGTGTCGAAATCCCTGTCGGCGCAGAGCTTCTGGATAAGGGGATCACGTATCTTGGCATAGTCGCAGTCATTGCCGCCGTCACGGAGAACGATGGACTTGTAATGCTCAACGTTGCCCTTTCCGTCGGAACGGGTGTTGTCGGGGATAAATTCATAATCGGCGGTCTTGCTGCCGTATTCCTTTCGTGCGGTAAGACGGAGACTCTTTTGTGCGGAGCTGCGTGAGGCTGCGCCCATGATGCGGACGCCCATGTCCTGTGTGAAGGCAAGCTTTCCGTCGGAATCAAACAGCTGTACTGTAACGGGTCGCTCCCATTCACGTCCACGCTGGGAGTAATTTCCCACAGCCTGCCAGGATTCAAATGGCTCGGTCTGTTCAGCCACCCAGTCGTCATAGGTCTTGCCCAGCACATAGATCCCCTTTTCATAGTCGAAAAGATTGTCAGGGTCGGTTATAAGCGAGATGACAGGCACATCGCCGTACTTTTCTTCACGTTTTGTTTTGATGAAATATGTGCCGCTTGTGACTTCGGAAACCGTGCCGTCGGGATAGTATGCCACGGCACGGATAATGTTCGCCTTGTCAACGGTGCGGTTCGGAACATAGCTGCTGCCTGCACTTATGCCCGTTTTTGCGGACAGAACGTTGTCCATGGAGGATTTGTTCATCAGATTTACGGGAGCCTTGTAAAGGCTTGAATTTTCATCGGGGACGCTTCCGTCGATAGTAAAATATATCTTTGCATCGGGATCGGCGCAGGTTATGGTCATTTCACAGGGAGCGTCATAGAAGCCGCTTTCAAGGCTGAAAACGGGCATGAGAGATTCGTCCTCGGAACGGATAACATCTGCATCGGAGCTTTTTATATCGTTGGAGAGGGTTGCTTCCGCTTCGGCGGAGGCTTCGGAGACTTCCGTATCCGATGAAACGGATACTTCCGTGCTTTCGGTATTGGCTTCGCCCGAAGCACAGCCCGATAATGTGCCTGCACAAAGCAGAAGAGAGAGAATTGCGGCTGAAAGCTTTCTTTTCATAATATTTTTTCAGGGGGACCTGATTCCTTTCATTTAGTTATATTATATATGATATCACATAAATGTTGAATTTTCAATAGCTGTTTTGACAAAAGAAAAAGTAATTGTAAATTTTGACTTTCGGTCAATAATTCGGTTGACAATAATGGGATTTTGAGGTATAATTACATTATAATCCAACGCGAAAGAAGTGTAGTTATGGGCAAGCTTGACGTCAAGAAGCAGCATAAGTTTTCATCGCTGTTAGACGCAGCCTTTGAACTTTTTACATCAAACGGAGTAAGTCATACGTCTATTTCCGAGATATCCCAGCGAGCAGGTGTTGCAAAGGGCACGTTCTATCTGTATTTCAATGATAAGCTTGACATACGCGACAGGCTGATAGCGCATAAATCCTCGCAGCTTTTCCGCAGTGCCATTGAGGATATGGAGCAGGGTGAGGAGATAACTCTGCTGGAGGATAAGATAATCTTCATTGCCGATCATATCATCGGCGATCTTGAAAAGGACAAGCGCCTGCTGACCTTTATATCAAAAAATCTCAGCTGGGGAGTTTTCAAGAATGCGCTGTGCGGAAACGGAAAATCCGATGCGGATTTCAGTCTGCCCGAATATTTTGCGAAAATGACCGCAGGGCAGGTCTCAAAGCCGGAAATAATGCTGTACATGATAATCGAGCTGGTAGGCTCGTCGATATACAGCGTGGTTTTATACGGCGATCCTATTCCGATAGAGGAATACAAGCTGTACTTATACAACACCATTCGGGATATAGTTTCAAGATTCAAGATATGACGCTTCATGCAGAAGAGCCGTTTCACTTTATGGGTGAAACGGCTCTTTTTTGTAATTATTATAAGATCACTTTGCGGAACGCTTTCCCGATCTGCCTTTCAGAAGAGGAGAAAGGTATTTGTAGGTGGGGAAAACGATGATAACGCTTATCAGTGCCTTTGCAAAGGTGAACGGCACATTGAATACCAGCAGGCAGTCAAAGATGCTGTCAACGCCCGAGTAGATAGCCTGATATGCGTTCAGGATTGCCTCCTTGGGCATGAAGTTGTAGTATACGGGGTATACGATGAAATAGTTGGTCGCAAGGCTGCTTACAGCCATTACCACTGCACCCGTAAGTGCGCCGATAAGCGCCGAACGGCGGCTCTTCTTTACGGAATAGATAAGTCCTGCGGGAAGAACGAATATCGCACTGAGAATGAAGTTTGAAAGCTCGCCGACTCCGCCTGTGCCTGTGAAAGGCAGATGGAGCAGGTTCTTTATAAGGCATACACACACGCCCGAAACGGGTCCGAAGGCAAATGACGCTATCAGCGCAGGCAGATCGGACAGATCCAGCTTGATGAACGGCGGCATGAACGGCACGGGGATCTCGATGTACATAAGTATGAACGAAAGTGCCGACAGCATCGCTGTAACTGTCATTGCACGGACATTCACCCGTCCCTGTATTCTTTTTTCTCCGCTTCCTGCGGTGTAGTTTGCAGTTTCTGTGCTTTTCATACAGAAAACCTCCTTGGCTATGCAACCTGCCAAAAAAATCCCCCGAAACACAATGTGCTTCGGGAGATGAAAGGGTAAGCATAAGCTGACGCCGATAAGATGTGCAGCGCCATTGTTTCTTTCATCCGGACTATACCGTCGGTTTCGGAATTACACCGAATCGGCAGGAGCATTCTTTATCAATGCTTCCGCTCGTGGACTTTACCACCGGTGAGGAATCGCACCTCGCCCTGAAACAGTTTGCATAAAATATAATTATTATAACGGCAGAACCGATATAACCGTTTGATTATTCCTCGTCTGCGTCCTCGGGACCGTCCTCAAGGTCGAACTCAAGAAGCTCGTTGCAGTTGGGGCAGTTGATGTGACCTTCCGCAAGAATTGCGTCATTGATGCAGATAGTATCGCCGCAGGTGGGGCAAGTAGTCTCATAAAGCTCCTCGTCGTCATCGTCAAGCTCATCATCTTCATCATCGTCTTCGTAGTCGTCCTCGTCGAAATCATCATCGCCGAAGTCGTCATCGTCGTCATCATCTTCATCAAACTGATAGAAATCGCTTTCCATTTCCTCGAGATCGTCGCTTACGGAATCAACAGCCTCGCAGATCTCGTCAATCTGATCCTGCTGATCTTCGATCTCAAGCGCCATATCACGGAGAATATCAGCCATGATACCGATAACCTTGTCATCATTGTTCATACCCTCAAGAACGCCCTTGAGATAAGCGACCTTTTCGCTGAGTGTCATATTGTTCATGTGAAAATCCTCCTTGATAATTTTAAAAGTATACAGTCAATTCAAAAGCGGTAAATTAAACACGCTCCATGTACTCGCCTGTACGTGTGTCGATACGGATAACCTCGCCCTCGTCGATGAACAGGGGAACCTTGATCTCTGCGCCTGTCTCGAGAGTTGCGGGCTTAGTTGCGTTTGTAGCTGTATCGCCCTTGAATCCGGGGTCAGTCTTTGTGACCTGAAGCTCAACGAAGTTGGGGGGCTCTACTGCGAAAACCTTGCCCTTGTAGGAACATACCTTGCAGATCATCTCTTCCTTAACGAACTTGAAGCTGTCGCCGAGCTCGTTGGGGCTTACGGGAAGATCCTCGTATGTCTCAGGGTCCATGAAGTGATAGAGATCGCCGTCATTGTAGGAATACTGCATATCTCTTCTCTCAACGTATGCTGTGGGGAACTTTGCGGAGGGGTTGTAGCTCTTTTCAACTACGGAGCCTGTAATAACGTTCTTGATCTTTGTTCTTACAAAGGCTGCACCCTTTCCGGGCTTAACGTGCTGAAATTCGATAATCTGGAGTACGTTACCGTCCTCCTCGAATGTCATACCGTTTCTGAAATCGCCGGCTGTTATCATAAATCAGACCATCCTTTCAATTTTTTGAACCGTCACTATCCTGTTCACTGATGAACGGAAAAGCAGTTACCGTGCCGCGGCACGGCAGGCATTGACAGTTCTTCCTTCATATCAAATATTATGAGTAACATTATTAAATATATGATATCATAAATTTGCTGATATTGCAATACCTTTTTATAAATTTTTACAAAAAAATATCTTAGTCTGCGCCGTGCAGGCTTTGAGAGGCATAGTCTCAGCCGATCATATCTTTGAGTGCACGGAGGCCCAGCATATAGCTGTTTTTGCCGAAGCCGCAGATCTGACCCTTGCATACGGGAGCGATAACGGATTTTTCACGGAAAGCGTCGCGGCTGTTGATGTTGGAAATATGTACCTCGATAACTGGGATCTTCACTGCTGCGATAGCGTCACGGATAGCGTAGCTGTAATGTGTGTAAGCGCCTGCATTCAGCACTATGCCGCATTTGTCCAGTCTTGCGGCGTGAATGCGGTCGATGATCTCACCCTCGTGGTTGGACTGCCAGCATTCGCAGGAATCGAAGCCCAGCTCTGCGGCGCACTGCTTTATTTCGGCGCAGATGCTGTCGTAGGTGTCATTTCCGTAGATCCCGGGTTCACGCTCGCCCAGCAGGTTGAGGTTGGGGCCGTTTATTATAAGAACATCTTTCATTTTATTTTTATCCTTTCGGTTTGATTGGTTATATTATCATTATAGAACCAAAAGGCGGCGATGTCAATAAAATTTTTTGCGTTATAAAAGACCTGCCGCCGTAAGCGGATACTTACGGCGGTCGGCTGCTATGTGGCAATCAATGGATCAAGCCTCTTCCCAGCGGGGATTATGGTGTGCCTTGGGATTTCCGGAGGGGTGTCCTGTGCAGTATCCTGCAAGGTATGGCTTGTTGGGCGGTACTTTTCCCGATGTATATGTGCTTGAACCTCTTTTGCCGCACCACTGGCATACAACTATAAAACGGACCGACATAACCTATACTTCCTTTCAAATATATTTGCACCTATATAGGTGCAAATATATTATAAAACAAATCTATAATAATGTCAAGAGTTTTTGGAAAAAAACAAATAAACAGCAGGTGATTAAATGAATAAGCAAACAGAGACAAAGGTAGGAAATAATATCAGGGAGCTGCGTGAAAAATGCGGCATGACTCAGGATCAGCTTGCGTCAAAGCTTCAGGTAATGGGCTGCGACATAACAAGAAGTGCCGTTGCTAAGATCGAAGTGGGGCAAAGGCACCTTTATCCCGATGAAATAATTATGATAAAGGAAATTTTGTCCGTTTCCTATGATGAGATTTTCAGGATATGATATCTTCCGCCGCATAAAAAAAGCTCTGCCGAAAAATCTCGGCAGAGCTTTTTGCTTGTATTCAATCAATCAGTGACCAAGGCTCTCATAATATAATTTCATGGTCTGTGCGTCCTCAGTCTGAGTGCCTGCGCTTTCGCAGATGAACGTGGGGGACAGGTTCCGCTCGTAGATAAGCTCCATAAGCGGCTCATACTGCGGACCGTATATTTCATCCGCAAAGGTGAGATGCTTCTTCTCGCCGCCCTTTTCGGTGTATTCGATCTTCGAGAAGTGGGAGTGGAAGCAGTTCAGACGGTCATGTCCCAGCTTGTTTTCGATCGTGTCGAGAATAGCCGCATAGTCGGATTTGCCCTTTATGGAGCCGAGTGTGCGTGCATTCAGATGCCCGAAGTCGATCGTCGGGATAAATGTATCGTCGATGCGGCAAAGCTCCATTACCTCGTTCAGGTCGCCCAGCTGGTTTATCTTGCCCATGGTTTCGGGGCAGCAGTGAATGTGTCCAAGTCCCTCTGCCACAAGCGCTTCACGAGCCTTTTTCATGGTAGCTTTTGCCAGCTCCAGCGCTTCCTCACGGGTCATTTTCGAGCAGGAGCCGCTGTGGATAACTATTCGGTCTGCGCCCATATAGTCGGCTGCACGGGCGGATTCAAGAATGTAATTTATCGAGTTGTCACGCTTTTCCTCCTCCACGCTTGAAAGCGAGATGAAGTAGGGGGCATGAATGGAAACGCTGATGTTTTTCTCCGCCAGCATTTTTCCGAAAGCACGGGCGGATTCCTCGCCGATGCGGACGCCCTGTCCGCACTGATATTCAAAATGGTTCAGTCCGAATTTTTCAAGGTATTCGCCAAGCTGTATGGTCTTTTTGTAGCCCATCTGCTTAAAGCTTTCCGCTGTGCCTGCGGGGCCGAATTTTGCGCTCATTTTATCATTCCTTTATCAGTAATTTGCGTAGCGGTCAAGCTCTGCGGGGTTGATCTGACCCATTGCGACAGCCTGCGCCTTTAAGTCCTCATAGGCAAAAGCCTTTGCGGAGTTGTAGTAGGGGAATACGAAAACTATTCCGAGAATATTAAGAGTAAGAGCCGAAAGGAACGCCCAGCCGATAAAGCTGAGATCCATAACAAAAAGATCCCACTTGTGACCGTTTGTTATGATTCCGCTCAGTTCGATCGCTCTTGCGGATTTTATGTTGGGATTTTCCGTCTTGATGTATGGAGCCATGGAATACTGATAGCTCTTTATGATGCCGGGGAAGTACAGCAGCAGTGACCAGAGCATTATCTTGACTCCCATAAGCAGTCCGCAGCAGAACTTTCCGCCAATGTCCGATACGGCTTCGTCAAGATATCCTCTTGTGGTCGGCTCGGAATATATTGCGGTTCTGAACCATGCCGCATTTGTGAACATCATATCAAAAGCCAGTACATAGCCGAGCAGCATCAGAACAAGGGCTATTATGGCGAAGATCCCTGCCAGTCCGCTGTGGGTACGATCGGCAAGACCCGTAAGTCCCGAAGCGAACATCATCGGTATGTATACCATGCCGATCGCCAGCAGTGAAACGCAGATGCATCTGCCCGAATTGTTTCCGAAGAAAGCCTTTGCATTGGACTTGAAGCGTACACGGTCAAAGCCGCCGGGAACACGGGGCTGATAGGAATATTGGGGCTGATCGTAGCCGCCCTGATTCATGTTGAAGCCGCCGACGTTCGGAGCCTGCTGTGCCGAATACTGCGGTCCGGGAAAAGCAGCACCGCATTTTTCGCAGTATAAAACATCATCATTGTTGGGATTGCCGCATTTTGCGCATATTTTCATAGAATTGTCCTCCGTGATGCAGATTTCATGATTAAAAGCCGTACAGGCTTATCATATCGTTATGTCCATATTATAAACTATTTTTATTTAAAAGTAAATATAATATGCATTAAAATCAGATGAGAAAATAAGAAAATTCATGGCCGCTTCGGCAGCAGAGGCTTTTCTACGGCTCTTTTGAAGCGGAAGGGCAGCGATGTTTCTGGTTCGATCGGGAACACGAAAATTGATCGTATGCCGAAAAGGTTTGCTCCCAGTATATCCGTGAAGATCTGATCGCCCACGGCGCAGATGTTCTTTTTCGGAACGTCCAGCTTTTTACGGGCAGCGTAAAATCCTTTGGGCAGCGGCTTTGCGCCCTCGGCTGTGAAATCAAGTCCCAGCCTTTCCGCAAAGGGAGCTACTCTCGGAGCGTGATTGTTTGATACTATCATCATCTTTATCCCTGCGGCACGCATTTCGTCCAGCCAGTCCGTGAGCCCCTCTATGGGCGTGGGATTGTTGTGTGTGGTCAGGGTGTTGTCAACGTCCAGAAACAGGGCGGAAATGCCCATTTCATGAAGCATTTCGGGTGTTATGTCAAGAATTGAATTTAAAGCCTTTGTAGGTCTGAAAAGCAAAAGATCACCTCGTTGATAGGGCAAAAATATAAAGGCGGACATAACAAATATGCCCGCCTTTAATTCAAGCGAAATAGATATTAAGATTAATACTTACGCTTACGAGCAGCTTCGGACTTCTTCTTGCGCTTAACCGAAGGCTTCTCATAGTGTTCTCTTTTACGAACTTCAGCGATAACGCCATCCTTAGCGCAGCTTCTCTTGAAACGCTTGAGAGCTGTGTCTAAAGTCTCGTTCTTTCCAACGCGAATTTCTGCCAACTTTGTTCCCTCCCTTTGCCCCAGAGGCAGAGGATTATATATATAAGATATAACTTTTACATTATACTATATATCTTGAAATCTGTCAAGCAGGCGGACGAAAATATTTGACGAATTTTTCAAAATATTTTTGTTCATTCTGCTCATATGACTTTTTACGGTATTACTTTGCAACGATATTTACAAGTCTGCCCTTTACGTAGATCTCCTTGACGATGTTCTTGCCCTCGATAGCGGCTGCAACGTCGGGATCTGCCTTTGCAATGGCAAGCACCTCGTCCTGCTCCGCATGAGCGGGAACATTCAGCTTTGCCTTGATCTTTCCGCAGATCTGAACAGCGATCTCGATAGTGCTGTCGATGCAGAGAGCGGGATCGTATTCGGGCCATGACTGCTCGTTCAGCACGCCGCCGAAGCCCATTTTCTCATAAAGCTCTTCCGTGATGTGAGGAGCAAAAGGATTCAGCAGGATAAGCAGTGTGCGGTACTCGGCACGGTTCATGGAGCCTGCCGCAGCAACATCGTTCAGCAGAGTCATCATCTGTGCGATAGCTGTGTTGAACTTCATGGCCTCGATGTCCTCGGACACCTTCTTGATAGTCTTGTGCATGGAGCTGCGGAACTGATCGGAGTATTCATCGCCGTCAGTGATCTTGTCCTGAAGCGCCCATACTCTGTCAAGGAAGCGCTTGCAGCCCTTCATGCTGTTTTCGCTCCAGGGAGCAGCCTGCTCGTAGTCGCCCATGAACAGAACATAAAGGCGGAGAACGTCTGCGCCGTACTGGTCAACAACGTCGTTGGGGTCAACAACATTTCCTCTGGACTTACTCATCTTCTCGCCGTCGGAGCCGAGGATAAGTCCCTGTGCGGTGCGCTTTGCGTAAGGCTCGGGAGTGTTTACCTCGCCGATGTCATAGAGGAATCTGTGCCAGAAACGTGAATAGATAAGATGTCTTGTAACGTGCTCCATGCCGCCGTTGTACCAGTCAACGGGCATCCAGTATTCAAGTGCTTCCTTTGAAGCGAATCTCTCGTGGTTGTGGGGATCGCAGTAGCGGAGGAAGTACCATGAGGAGCCTGCCCACTGGGGCATTGTGTCTGTCTCACGTCTTGCGTCGCCGCCGCACTTGGGGCATTTGCAGTGTACGAATGAATCTATCTTTGCCAGAGGGCTTTCGCCGTCGGAACCCGGCTGGAAGTTTGTTACGGGAGGAAGCTTCAGGGGAAGCTCGTCATAAGGAACAGCCACCATGCCGCAGCTGGGGCAGTGAACTATGGGGATAGGCTCGCCCCAGTATCTCTGGCGGTTGAAAGCCCAGTCCTTCATCTTATACTGAACGCCCTTTTCGCCGATACCCTTTTCCGCAAGGATACCCAGCATCTTTTCGATTGCTTCTTTCTTGTTTGTTATGCCGTTGAGAACGCCCGAATTTATCATCTCGCCGTCGCCTGTATAGGCTTCCTTGGAGATATCGCCGCCCTTTATAACCTCAACGATGTCGATGCCGAACTTCTTTGCGAAGTCATAGTCACGTCCGTCGTGAGCGGGAACAGCCATGATAGCGCCTGTGCCGTAGCCCATCATTACATAGTCGGAGATATAAATGGGGATCTCCTTTTCGGTAATGGGGTTGATAGCTGTGAGGCCCTCGATCTTTACGCCTGTCTTGTCCTTGACAAGCTGTGTACGCTCGAATTCGCTCTTCTTTGCGCATTCGTTCTTGTATGCGTCAAGAGCGTCTATGTTTGCGATGCTGTCTCTGTACTTTTCGATAATGGGGTGCTCGGGAGCGATTACCATGAATGTAACGCCGTAGAGCGTATCGGGTCTTGTTGTATAGATGCGGAGCTTTTCATCGGCTTCCTTAATGGAGAAGTTGACAAATGCACCTGTGGACTTGCCGATCCAGTGCTCCTGCTGCTGCTTGATGTTGGGAAGATAATTTACCTCTTTCAGACCCTCAAGGAGCTTGTCGGCATACTCTGTGATGCGGAGATACCATACTTCCTTTGTTTTCTGAACGATCTCGCTGTGGCAGATGTCGCAGTGACCGCCCTGGGAGTCCTCATTGGAAAGAACGACCTTACAGCTGGGGCAGTAGTTTACAAGAGTCTTATCTCTGAAAACAAGACCGTTTTCAAACATTTTCAGGAATATCCACTGTGTCCACTTGTAGTAGTCCTCGTCCGTTGTGTCGATAACTCTCGACCAGTCAAAGGAGAAGCCTACTCTTTTCAGCTGCTGGGAAAACTTCTTGATGTTGTTGTCCGTTACCTGTCTGGGGTGAACGCCCGTCTTGATAGCGGTGTTTTCCGTAGGAAGACCGTAAGCGTCAAAGCCTATGGGGAACAGAACGTTGTAGCCCTGGAGTCTGCGCTTTCTGGAAACGACCTCAAGACCGGAATAAGCCTTGATGTGTCCAACGTGCATTCCTGCGCCCGAGGGGTAGGGGAATTCTACCATGGCATAATATTTGGGCTTGCTGCTGCCTGTTACGGCACGGAATGTACCGTGTTCGTCCCAGTATTTCTGCCATTTCTGTTCAACTGCGGAAAAATCATATCTTTCCATTGTAATCAGTCCTTTGTATATTTAATATCATTTATAGCGATTGCCGTTTTTCTTTCTTGCCATGCCCGAACCGATCTTTGCCGCCCTCGAATGGAATCCGAAGAATGTCTCGGCATTTTTGTCGGACAGCATCAGCATGGGCGGTACTATTGAGATCAGCGCCGCAGGAACGGATACCAGAGCCACCTCGGCTTTGGTAAATATGACCATTCTCACGCCGCAGAGCACCACCTCGGAAAAGCCCAGCACGATACAGACGTATCTTGCCCATGCCTTTCCTCTGTATGAATAAACAGCGCATACGGCAGCTGCTGCCGCAAGCAGTATTTTCAGTATCAGATTCAGCGGGAAAAGCGCATAGCTTTTTCCTATCACCGCCGAAAGAATTATTTCAACAGCAAAAAGCACGGTTATTGCCGCCGCAGCCAGTCCCACGGTCTGTCTGCCTTTATAATAGGCGTCCTGGCTCCGTGCGGGAGCAGGCTTGTCGGTCAGCGGCAGCTCCGCTGCATTTTCCTGTATCTCATCGTAGTCCTGTTCGTCAAGTATAGGGTCGTAGATATCGTCCTTAGCCATTATACCAGCCAGCCCGAAACGTCGATCTCCTCGCCGTCGCTCCAGAGCCTTTCAAGAGAATAGAATTCACGCTGGTCCTTGCTGAAAACATGGACAACAACATCGTGATAGTCAAGGATTATCCAGTTGGAGCCGTTGTTTCCCTGCACCTGCGAGGGGGCGATGCCGCCCTGCTCCTTCATCTGGAATTCGACCTCGTCCGCAAGGGCACGGGTCTGTGTGTTGGAGGTACCGTCGGCGATAACAAAATAGTCCGCCAGAATGGTAAGGTCCCTTACCTTTATAACACGGATATCCTCCGCTTTCTTTCCGTCAAGGGCTTTTACGATGATCTCAAGCATTTTTTCCTGTGTCATGTATTTATATCAGTCCTTTCATTATTTGGAAGCAGTAAGCTCGGCTTTTTTAGCCTTTGCCGCATACATATTGTAGGCATCAATAGTATGTACTGGCAGCTGAGAGCCTTTTGCCACAACATCGGTTATGGAGTATCTCAGTGCTTCAAGCATTGCCGTATCAAGGCTCACGAATGCTATCCTGCGCATTCTGCCTACGTCCTTGTATTCTCTGTCCGCAGAGATAAGATCGGCAAGATAGACGATCTCCTCCAGCATAGACATACCTGCTCTTGCAATAGTGTGATAGCGAATGGCGTTCAGCACGTCCTCGTCATGAATGCCCAGCACATTTTCCGCATACCATGCTCCCGCAGGGGCGTGGAAAAGCGGCGGCGTGACAAGCTCCGACGGACATATTGAGCGGTCGGATTTTTTGACCATTTCAAGCTGCTCGTCCTTGGGGATCTCCTTGCACACATCATGCAGAAGTCCCGCAAGATATGCCTTGGACGTATCGGCTCCGTATGTTTCTGCAAGCTTTACCGCGCTGTCCGCAACATTCATGCTGTGGGTGTAGCGCTTTTTGGAAAGGCGTATTTTAAGAATATCCTTCAGCTCGGGAACGCTGTACATTTGCTGCATCTCCTTATTGATATGCCGTTATGCGGAGGTATCCGCCGCATACAGCTTATTGCACACAATATATTTTACTACATTCGCAGGGATATAGCAAGAAATATCTTCATTATTAAGAATTTTTTTACGAATTTCCGTGGAGGATATCTCAAACGGGTCGATATTTACCGTTACAACATCGCCGTACGGCTTTATTTTTTCCGCAAGGACGGATATCCTTTCAGCGTCCTCCTCCGATCTTGCGGCTGCCGCCACGGTACACATCGACATTATCTCTGGGAAATTTCTCCATGAGGGAAGCCCCTCCAGCGAATCGCTGCCAACTATGAAATACAGCTTTTCGTCGGGCATCAGCTGCCTGAAATGCCGCAGGGTATTCACCGTGTAGCTTACGCCCCCCGAGCTTATCTCATAATCGGATATCTCCGCACCCTCAACGTCACCGAATGCAAGACGGCACATTTCCAGCCTGTGCTGTCCCGAAGCAACGTTATGGGCGTTCTGCTTGAACGGGGAGATATATGTTGGAACAACGATGAGCCGATCGGCATTCACAGCCTTTTTTACGGCGCACGCCAGCTTTACATGACCCAGATGTACGGGATTGAAGCTGCCGCCGAATATCGCTGTGCTCACTTTTTCTTTGCCTTTTTAAGGTCGCCCAAGTCGATCTTGGGCTCTTTCTTGTTTCTTCTGAAAAGTACGATCTTGTTTCCGATGACCTGTACAACCTCGGAGTCGGTCTTTTCGGCAAGCTCCGCCGCACCCTCGGCTGCGGAGATCATGGAGTTGTCAAGTGCCTTTATTTTTACGATCTCACGGGCACGGAGAGCGTCGGAGATCTGCATTACCATATTATCGTTTATGCCGCCCTTGCCTATCTGGAAGATAGTATCCTCTGTCTGGGCAATGCCCTTTAATATCGAACGCTGTTTGCTTGTAAGCATATTTTAATTTTCCTTTCTGTTGTGAAGATACTCTTCAAGCTGTGCAAGAGCACGGGAACGGTGGCTCATGCTGTTCTTTTCCTCTGCGGATATTTCCGCAAAGCTTTTGCCGTTTACCATGAAGATAGGGTCATAGCCGAAGCCGTTGGTGCCCTTTTTCTCATAGCCTATATCGCCGCAGCATTCGCCTCTGAAAATATGGGAAACGCCGTTTTCATCAATATAGCATATTGCGCAGACGAATTTTGCGCCTCTTTTTCCCTCGGGGACGTTTTCCATTTCGGAAAGTATTTTCAGGCAGCGTTTGCCCTCTTCGGCATATCTTGCCGAATAAATTCCGGGAGCGCCGTTCAATGCGTCAACGGAAAGTCCGCTGTCGTCGGCGATAACGGGGCATTTGTACATATCATAGATAGCACGAGCCTTTATCTCGGCATTTTCCTCAAAGGTAGTGCCGTTTTCATCGGCTTCAAAGTCTGCTCCCGCTTCGCTCTGAGAGATAACGTCATATCCCAGAGGGGAGAGTATCTCCCGTACTTCACGGAGCTTGTTTTTATTGTTGGAGGCAAGTATAAGCTTCATCGTTAACGCCTTTCATTATTCATTATCGTCGGACTTCTTCTTTTTGCCGAAGGTGATCTCCTTGAACAGGAAGCCGAACTTTCCTTTTGTGAGATCCTTCTTTGCAGGCTGTGCTTCCTCTTCGGGAGCTTCTTCATCGGAAGTATTTTCAGCCGCAGTCTCCTCTTCGGTGCTTTCTTCGGGAGACATTTCCTCTGCAGGTTCTTCCTCGGAAACAGTTGATTCCTCTTCGGCTTCATCGTCTGCGATGTCGGCTTCGGCTTCGGCTGTTTCTTCAGCAGCTTCTTCCTCGGCTTCATCTGCCGCAGCTTCTTCCTCGGCTTCGGATATATCCGCCTCGGCATTGTTTTCGGTCATTTCTTCCGTATTTTCATCGGCAGCTTCGATAGTTTCGGTTTCTTCCGATTCGGATTTATCGGCTTCAATGCCGCCGTTGTCTGTGATAGGCTCGTAATTGCCCTCGAATTCGCTGTCGCTGATGAAAAGCGCTTCCGCGAAATCATGTGCATTGAATTCCTGAAGATCCTCGATCTTCTCACCAACTCCCACAAGCTTTACGGGAATGCCCAGCTCACGGTGAATGGAGATGATTATGCCGCCCTTGGCTGTTCCGTCCAGCTTTGTGAGAACTATGCCCGTGATATCGGCAGTCTGGCTGAAAAGCTTTGCCTGATTTACGGCGTTCTGTCCCGTTGTTGCGTCAAGGACAAGCAGAGTTTCTATGCTGCACCCCTCTGCCTGCTGATAGCAGATACGGGTTATCTTTTTCAGTTCGTCCATAAGATTCTTTTTGTTATGGAGACGTCCCGCAGTGTCGCAGATAACTATGTCCGCACCTCTTGCCTTTGCGGCGGCAACGGCGTCATATACAACGGAGGCAGGGTCGGAGCCCTCGGAGTGCTTTACGATATCAACGCCTGCACGCTCCGTCCAGACCTGGAGCTGATCTATTGCTGCGGCACGGAACGTATCGGCAGCGGCAACTATGACCTTTTTGCCCTCGTTCCTGAATTTTGCCGCAAGCTTTCCGATAGTTGTGGTCTTGCCTGCACCATTAACTCCGATAACAAGAATTACGGACGGCTTTGTTGAGGTGTCCAGCTTCTTGTCCTCGCCCAGCATATCGGCGATGATGTCTTTCAGTGCGGCTCTGATCTCGTCGGGAGAGGTTATGCCCTCCTCCTTGACCTTTGCACGCAGCGCACTGCATATATCCTCGGAGGTCTGAACGCCGATATCACACATGATAAGCGTTTCTTCCAGCTCGTCAAAAAAGTTTTCGTCGATCTTGGTAAAGGAATTGAGCAGACGGTTCAGTCCGCCCATGATAGAATCACGTGTTTTTTTGATGCCCTCGGCAATTTTATTGAAAAAACCCATAGTGAACTCCATTCCGCCGCCTTTCGGGGCAATTATTACCTATATTATATAATGAAATCGTCCGATTGTCAAATTATTCCGCATTTTCATCGGGCAGGTTTTTCTGATCCATTTTCAGCAGCTTTGAAACGCCTTTCTGCTGCATGGTCACGCCGTACATAACATCGGCTTCTTCCATTGTGCCACGTCGGTGGGTGACGGTGATGAACTGGGTGGTGTCGGTGAAATGTCGGAGATATTTTGCATAGCGTGTTACGTTTACATCGTCCAGTGCGGCTTCGATCTCGTCAAGTATGCAGAACGGCGCAGGCTTTATTTTCAGTATCGCAAAATAAAGTGCGATAGCAACAAATGCCTGCTCGCCGCCCGAAAGCAGCGAAAGGCTCTTGATGACCTTTCCGGGAGGTGCAACGTTTATCTCAATTCCCGATTCCAGTACGTCCTCGGGATCGGTGAGCACAAGCTCCGCCTTGCCGCCGCCGAAAAGCTCGGTGAAGATGCTCTTGAAGTTTTCGTTTATCAGAGCAAAATTTTCGGCAAACTGTTTTTTCATAGTTTCGGTAAGCTCGCTGATGATGTTTTCCAGCTTCTTCTTGGAATCCTCAACATCGTTCAGCTGTCCCGACATGAACTCATACTGCTCGGAAACTTCCTTGTATTCCTCGATAGCCGCAACATTTACATTGCCCAGCGAACGGATCTTCTGCTTGATGTCATTCAGCTCACGCTGGACCTTGTTGAGATCCTCAACAGGCTTTGCCATTTTTTCCGCTTCGGAGAGATACAGCTCATACTGCTCCTCCATTGAGCGGAGGATATCGTCGCAGCTGTTCTGCACATTTGCACGGCGCTCTTCAAGACGTGTTTTCTCGGCAGCGAATTTTTCCTTGCTGTCGGAAAGCTCACGGCTCTTTCTGCGGAGCTGTGTCGTTTCCGCTTCCTTTTCGCGGCTTTCGCTGCGGGTGTCGGAAATGCCTGCGTTTATCTTCTTTATCTCTTCGTCCGCTCCGGAAAGCTTTTTGTTCGCTTCCTCAATTTGGCGGCGCTTTTCCTCGATGATGCGGTTCTGCTCCTCGGTCATGATAACAAGCTTTGCGCTGTCATCGCCCAGAGCACGGCGCTGCTCCTCGATGCGCTTAACGGCTTCGGAGAGATTTTCTTTGTCCTTGATAAGCTCCGTTTCGCGTATTTTCAGAGCGGATATTTTTTCGGAAAGCTCGTTTCTGCGGCTGTGTATCTCATTTTTCTTTTCACTGCTTATGCCTGCTGAGGATTCCTTTGCTTCGATCTGCTCATTTATTGAGCCTAAGCGCTTTTCAGCCTCCGCAGCGTCGCTGTCGGTCTTTTCCAGACGGTTTCTGATTATCTCCGTCTGTTCCTCCGCCGACTTTAT
The DNA here is from genome assembly GCA_934464775.1 of uncultured Oscillospiraceae bacterium. GTDB lineage: Bacteria > Bacillota > Clostridia > Oscillospirales > Ruminococcaceae > RGIG4694. Next base: position 85,411 of record CAKSKG010000005.1, on the reverse strand, counting down.
CTGATTGAGAGTCTGACCGTAGACCGAATCTATACGCTTTATCTCGGACTCAAATCGGATACGGTCGCTGCTTATGTTGCGGAGCTTGTCACGGGCGTCCTCAATGTCGAATTTATATTTGTCCGCTTCCGCTTTCAGGCGGTTACGGTCTGATTTTAGCTGTGCAGCTGCGTCCGCAAGGTCGTCCTTCTGTGAGGAAAGCTCGTCTATCTCGGTCTTTCGTGTAAGCACGCCTGCCGATTTTACGGTAGAGCCTCCCGTAAAGGAACCGCCTGCGTTGATGACCTGACCGTCCAGCGTTACTATCCTGAATTTATATCCGAAGCGCTTTGCAATGACCGTTGCGCTGTCGATATCCTCCGCAATGGCTATTCTGCCCAGCAGGGAATTTACTATTCCCGTAAACTGCGGTTCAAACCGAACAAGATCGGCTGCAAGCGCAACAAAGCCGTCATTTCCCTCAAGACGTTCACTTAGGCGGTTTCCTCTTACCGATGTAAGGGGGAGAAATGTTGCACGTCCCGCACGGGTCTCTTTCAGAAATGCGATGCAGCGCTTTGCGGCTTCTTCATTTTCCACTACGATGTTCTGCAAAGCTGCGCCCAGAGCTGTTTCAATTGCCGTGGAGTATCTGTTTTCCACGGTGATGAGCTGCGCCACGGAACCGAAAATCCCTCTCAGACGCTTCTGCTGCGATGCACGCAGCACCTGACGGACGGCATTGTTAAAGCCCTCCATTGAGTTTTCAAGTCCCGTCAGGAAGTTGAGCTTCTGCTCGATCTCACGGATACGGAGATTGGTTTCGTTGAGCCGCTTTTCCGAATCGGAAAATTTCTCGGCTTTGTTTTTATATAATCGTTCAAGTCCCGCAAGACGGTTTTCCTGCTCGACCTTTTTTTCGTCCAGCAGGGAATTTCCGCTTTCGACTTCCTTTTTCTCGTTTTCCAGTGCTGTAAGGCTTTCTGTAAGAGCCGCCGACTGATTTTCCGCCAGCTCCAGCTGACGCTCCATATCGCCCCGTCCGTTTTTGGAGGATTCTATGGCAGCCGTATATTTTGAGCGAGTGATATACAGCGCATTCAGCTCTGCCGATTCCTTTTCCGCCTGTCTGTCCGCAGACTCCTGCTCGGTAAGCAGCTGCGAAAGCTCCTTTTCCGTTTCATCGCAGGAAAGCCTTGCGGATTTTATATCATCTTCCGCCTTTCTGATAAGCGAAAGCTTTTCTTCTATTTCCGCAGATGTTTCCGCATCGGAGCTTTTTGCGTCCTCACGGCGGCGGTCATATTCGGCGATGTTTTCCTCGCAGTGGCGTATCTCATTTTCGCAGACCGCTATTTCCGAATGGAGCGCAGTATTTGCCTGCTCCATGCTATGTATCTTCTGGCGAAGCTCCTCGATCTTCAGCTGGCTGTCCTGCATATCACGGGTAAGCTCCTGCATACGCTGCTCGGTGCGCTCGATGTCCGCTTCGGTGTTGTCATATTCGCTTGTGCTTATGAGTATCTTTTCCTCCAGCTCGTTCAGCACCGTTTTCAGGTCGGAGAGCTGCCGCACCCACACGGTTATTTCCAGAGCCTTTTTCTGCTCGGAAAGATCAATGAACTTTGCCGCCTTTTCCGACTGTATCCTGAGCGGCTCAACTCTTGCTTCAAGGGCTGTGACTATATCTTTAAGTCGGAGGAGATTTTCCTCGGCACTTGAAAGCCTGCGTTCCGCTTCTGCCTTTTTGTATCTGAATTTGGATATGCCTGCGGCTTCCTCGAATATATCACGGCGCTCGCCCGATTTCTGTGAAACTATCTCGGCGATGCGTCCCTGTCCGATTATGGAATAGCCGTCACGGCCCATGCCCGTATCCATGAAAAGCTCGCAGATGTCTTTCAGTCGGCAGGACTTGCCGTTTATCATATATTCGCTTTCACCGCTGCGGAAAAGCTTTCGTGTAACGGCAACTTCCTCCGCATCGATTGGGAGAATGCCCCTGTCGTTCACGATCTCCAGCGTTACCTGTGCAAATCCCATAGGCTTTCTGGTCTGAGTTCCCGCAAAGATAACGTCCTCCATTTTTGCGCCTCGAAGCGTCTTTGAGGACTGCTCTCCCAGCACCCAGCGAACGGCGTCGCCGATATTGGATTTTCCGCTTCCGTTGGGTCCCACAACGGCGGTTATGCCCTTGTCAAAATCCAGCTTTATTTTATCGGGAAAGGATTTGAAGCCTTGTAATTCAAGTGATTTTAAATACATTCAGCACTTCCTTATTTATGGATAAAGTATCGGGGGCAAGAGAATTATCCTCCGAGATCGTTACATTCATTCCGGTCTTTTCAAAATAAAGCCTGTTTGATTTTTTGTGACCGTAAACTGCGCCGATAAGCGCTTTGTTTGCCTTTATTTCCAGCATATCGCCGCTTTTGCATTCCGACAGATAATATTTTTCTATCCTGTTTCTGACGATATCCGATCTTACTATCTCACCGAATGCGGGGTGATAAAATCCCGCAACGGAATTTTCGCCAACTCCGTCCTCGGCGTGAAGCCCCATTCGGATAACATTTATGTCGCAGTCGGTGAATGCGCAGTATATCACTCCGCAGATATTCACCGCCTTTTCAAAGGGATAAAGCTTATATTCTCCGTTTTCATAAAGCTCCGCAAGCTTTGTGCCTTTAAGCACCGCCACGGGATATATCCTTGCAGTGTCGGGGTGTATTTTTATAAATTCGGTCATGGTGTGATATTCGTCAGCTTCCGTGCTGCCGTACAGTCCCACCATCATTTGCAGTCCCAGACCGAAACCGTACTGCCTTATCAGCCTCGATGCGTTTATAACATCTTCCGCCGTATGACCTCTTTCGTTCATTTCAAGCACACGGTCTGTCATGGACTGTGCGCCCAGCTCAATGGCAGTCACGCCGTATTTTTTCAGCAGTGTGAGTATCTCCTCGTCGATGCAGTCGGGGCGTGTGGAGATGCGAATGCCGCCGAATTTGTTTTCGCCGATATATTTTGATGCAGCTTCAAGGAGAGCCGTCATATAGTCACGGTCTATTGCGGTAAAGCTGCCGCCGAAAAATGCTATCTCGGTATTTCTGCGCTTTTCGGGGTCTGTGATATATTCATAAGCCCCCTTGATGATGTTCTCCGCTTCTTCGGGAGAGGGAGGCTTCTGTGTGCTGCTGATCGTCCGCTGATTGCAGAACGAGCAGGTATGCGGGCAGCCCGAATGGGGGATAAATATTGAAATGTTGCTGTGCATGGCTGTATTCAGTCCTTGCAGCCCATAAGCAGAAGAGCTTCATGAGCGGCATTCTGTTCAGCCTGCTTTTTGCTGTGACCCTCGCCCTTGCCGATGATATTGCTGTTGAGGAAAACCTCCACAACGAAGCGTCTGTCATGATCGGGACCGGACTGCTCCGCAAGAACGTATTCGACCTTTTCCTCGGGGTTGCGCTGGATTATTTCCTGCAAAAGCGTTTTATAATCGTGGAGAGCCTTGCTGCCTGTCCGGTCAAGATTCTCGGGGATAAAGCCCAGCACATATTTTCTTGCGGCTTCCATTCCGCCGTCAAGGAATACTGCTGCGATAACTGCCTCGAAAGCGTCGGAAACGATAGAGGGGCGAGTGCGTCCGCCTGTGTTTTCCTCGCCCTTTCCCAGCAGGATATAATGTCCCAGATCGATCTTCTTTGAAAATTCATAAAGTGCCTTTTCGCACACCAGCGATGCTCTTATTTTGGTAAGCTCACCCTCGGGGAGATGCTTGAAATGCGTGAAAAGATGCTCCGAAACCACTATTGAAAGCACACTGTCGCCCAGAAATTCAAGGCGCTCATTGGAGTGGCATTCTCTTGTTTCGTTTGCATATGAGGAGTGAGCCAGCGCTTCATGGAGCAGCTCACGGTTATTGAACTTATAGCCTATTTTTTCTTCAAATTCATTGAGGACAACATTTACGCTCATACAAATTTCCTTTCTCCTCGGGAAGCATATATCAAACCGAAGCGTCTTCGTTCTGATATATACCGCCCGAATGTTTTGCGGTATATGATTACAGTCAGCAGTTGGGAGCATTGTCTGCCTGCTGAAAAGGCAGACGATGCTTTTATACTTAGTTTATTATGGTCGCATCTAAAAACCATAGTGCCTCAGATGCGCAGTCAGATTTTTCGTCAGATTGTATAGAAATTTCGCAGGCATACTGCCGTATGTCAAGAAATTTATGTGCAAGCTGACGGAAAATCTGCAAGCAGATGAGGTACTAAGGCTTTAGCCGGTGGTTTTTAGAGGTGACCTTATACCTTTTCTTCCTCTTTGCGCAGCTTTTCCAGCGAACGGGATATCTCTCCAACGAAGTCACCCTCTACGCATCTCTTTGCCTGTCTTATCGCATTATAAAATGCCTTGGCATTTGAGCTTCCGTGCGCCTTGATAACGGGCTTTGATATTCCCATAAGAACAGCTCCGCCCACTTCGGTATAATCGAACTTTTTCTTAAACGCCTTTACCTTGGGAAGAATAAGCATAGCCGCCAGCTTTGATGCAAAGCCCTTTGTCAGCATCGCTTTAAGCTCATGTGAGAAGAACGAGCCCATGCCCTCATAGAGCTTCAGTGCGACATTTCCCGTAAAGCCGTCGGAAACAGCAACCTGACACTCGCCGTCGGGAAGATTTCTTGCTTCAAGGTTGCCGTAGAAATTGACGGGAGCTTTTTGGAGCTGCTTATATGCTTCGATATCAATATCTCTGCCCTTTGTATCCTCTGCGCCGACATTGATAAGTCCCACCTTGGGATTCTTCACGCCCATTACGTGCTCCATATAGCAGCTGCCCATGATCCCGAACTGAACGAGCATTTCTGGGCGGCAGTCAACATTTGCTCCGCCGTCCATGAGCATCATATAGCCCTTTGCTGTGGGGAGCAGGGGAGCAAGTGCGGGGCGCTTGATGCCTTTAAGGCGCTTTGCGATGAATGTGGATCCTACAACGAGAGCGCCTGTGCTGCCTGCGGAAACGAATGCGTCGCCCTTTCCGTCGGCAAGAGCTTTCAGACCCACAGCCATTGAGCAGTCGGATTTTTCCTTGATAACTGCCGTCGGCTCTTCATGGATATCTATAACGGATTCGGTATGGATTATTTCGATGCCGTTTAAGGATATATTGTTTTTCTCTGCCTGTTCGCGGATTATTTTTTCATTGCCCGAAAGAATCACTTCAACGCCAAGCTCCGCAACAGCCTGAGCAGCACCCTTTATTACTTCAAGAGGCGCATTGTCGCCGCCGAATGCGTCAACTATTATCTTCATATTTGCAGTTCCTTTCTGCCTTGCGGCACGATCACTGATTTTCAGAACAGTATTTTTCAAAAGCTTCGAGCGCTCTGTCAGCCACAGCCTGATAACGCTGCTGCTTATCCTTTATGCGCACGCCTATATCGGGGAGGATCCCCATATTTGCGCCCATAGGCTGAAAATTTGTCACCGTTTCGTCGGATATGTAGCGTGCAAGCGCTCCCAGCATCGTCTCACGGGGGAGAATGAACGGTGTTTTTCCGATTAGTCTGCGGAGCATATTAAGTCCCGCAAGCAGTCCCGAAGCAGCTGATTCCATATAGCCCTCAACGCCCGTCATCTGTCCCGCAAAGAAAAGCATCGGATCGTCACGCATGGAGAAATCGCCGTTCAGCAGCTTCGGTGAATTTATGAAGCTGTTGCGGTGCATCACGCCGTAACGGACAAACTCCGCATTTTCCAGTCCCGGGATAAGCGAGAAAACACGCTTCTGCTCGCCGAATTTCAGATTCGTCTGGAAGCCCACTATATTGTATAATGTGCCCTCGCTGTTTTCACGGCGGAGCTGAACTACCGCATAGGGGCGCTTGTCGGTGTGGGGATCGGTCAGTCCCACAGGCTTCATTGCACCGTAGCGCATGGTGTCCTCGCCGCGCTTTGCCAGCACCTCGATAGGCATACAGCCCTCGTATACCGTGAAATCGTCACGGCAGCTGTCTGGGCGGTCAAAATCGTGTATGGGAGCGGATTCCGCATTTATTATCTCATTGTAAAAGGCAAGATATTCTTCCTTTGTGAAAGGGCAGTTGATGTAATCATCATCGCCTCTGCCGTATCTTGCGGCAAAGAATACTCTGTCCTTGTCAAGTGAATCATAGGTCACTATCGGAGCGGCGGCATCGAAAAAGCTGAGATATCCTCCGCATCGGCGGTTGATGCTTTCAGCCAGCGCACCCGATGTCAATGGCCCCGTTGCGATGATAACATTCCCCTCGGGGATATCCTGCATCTCCGCAGTCTCAACATGGATAAGGGGGTGGCTTTTTATTTTTTCGGTAACGCTGTCGGAGAAATGCTCACGGTCAACAGCCAGCGCACCGCCTGCCGCAACTGAATTTTCCAGTGCGCAGGGAACGGTCAGCGAGCCTAAGCGGCGCATTTCCTCTTTCAGCAGACCTGCCGCCGAATTTATCCTTGAAGCTTTCAGCGAATTGGAGCAGACCAGCTCCGCAAAGCCGCTGTATTTGTGGGCAGGAGTGAACTTCACGGGCTTCATCTCGATAAGAGTTACTTCGATGCCGCCCTGCGCCAGCTGCCATGCAGCCTCGCAGCCTGCAAGTCCTGCGCCGATAACGGTTACTTTTTTATCGTTCATATAAGCTTACTTTTCCTTCTTGACAGCAACCTCATAGCCGCAGCCTTCCTTTGTGCAGAAAAGCTTGCCGCCCTTTTTGTAGAGAGTTGTGCCGTCGTTGCACTTGGGGCATTTGTCCGATACGGGAGTATCCCATGTCATGAAATCGCAGGTGGGATTATGCTCGCAGCCGTAATACTTCTTGCCCTTTTTGGACTTTTTCTGGAGTATTTTTCCGCCGCACTTGGGGCATATGCCGCCTGTGGGCTTGACGATCTTCTTTGTATTTGTGCAGTCGGGGAAGCCCGAGCAGGCAAGGAATTTTCCGAAGCGGCCTATCTTTATTACCATAGGCTTGCCGCAGATCTCACATACCTCGTCTGTTTCCTCGTCGGGGACCTTGACACGCTTGCCCTCCATTGTGACCTCTGCCTTTTTCAGCGTTGCGTCAAAATCGGAGTAGAAGTCTTTCAGCATATCTACCCAGTTGATGCTTCCCGTTTCCACCTTATCCAGCTGGGATTCCATTCCTGCCGTGAACTTTGTGTCAACGATATTCTTGAAGCAGTTTTTCATAAGATCTGTTGTGACCTCGCCCAGTGCAGTGGGTTTCAGCTGCTTGCCGTCACGCTCAACATAAAGCTTGTTCACGATAGTTGAGATAGTGGGGGCATAGGTGGAGGGTCTGCCGATGCCGTTTTCTTCAAGAGCCTTGATGAACGAAGCCTCGGTGTATCTTGCGGGAGGCTGTGTGAAGTGCTGCTTGCCCTCGATATTTTTCAGTTTGAGGATATCTCCCTTTTCGATGTTGGGGAGCACCTTGTTTTCCTCATCGTCCTTTGTTTCTTCATAAAGCACCGTGAAGCCGTCGAACTTGACGGAAAATCCCGTTGCCTTGAAATTGCAGCCTGCGGCGTCGATGTCTACCGAAACCGTATCCAGCAGGGCATTTGCCATCTGGCTTGCGATAAATCTTTCCCAGATCAGCTTATAGAGCTTATACTGCTCTGTGGTAAGGCTGCTTTTCAGCCTTTCGGGAGTAAGCTCGGGAGTAGAGGGACGGATAGCCTCGTGGGCGTCCTGAGCGTTAGCCTTGGACTTGTATATCTTTGGTGTGGGAGGGATATAGTTCTTGCCGTAGGTATCGCCGATGTATTTATATGCCGCAGCACGTGCTTCATCGGAGATGCGGAGGCTGTCTGTTCTCATGTATGTGATAAGACCCACAGCGCCCATACCCTCGATATCGACGCCCTCATAAAGAGTCTGTGCGGTCTTCATTGTCTTTGCGGTGGGGAAGCCCAGATTCTTGGAAGCCTCCTGCTGCATCGTAGAGGTCGTGAACGGAGCGGCAGGGGATTTTCTTCTTACGGATTTTTTCACTTCCGTTACCTTGTATTCCGCACCGTCAAGCCTTTTGAGGACAGCGTTTGTTTCAGCCTCGGAATGCAGCTCGGTCTTTTCGCCGTCCGCACCCGAAAAGATCGCATCAAACTGCTTCTTTGAAGAGGGAGCGGTCATTTTTGCTTCGATAGACCAGTATTCCTCGGGCTTGAAGTTCTGGATCTGTCTTTCACGGTCAACGATCATTCTTACCGCAACGGACTGAACTCTTCCCGCAGAAAGATTTCTTCTGACCTTTTTCCACAGGAACGGAGAGAGCTTGTAGCCCACGATACGGTCAAGGATACGTCTTGCCTGCTGTGCGTTTACAAGATCAAGGTCTATTGCTCTGGGGGATTTTATGCCGTTCTGGACGCAGCTCTGGGTGATCTCGTTGAAGGTCACTCTGTCCTTTGCGTCAACGGGCAGACCGAGTATGTGCGCAAGATGCCATGAGATAGCTTCTCCCTCACGGTCAGGGTCGGTTGCGAGATAAACGGCGTCTGCCTTTTCGGCTTCTTCCTTTAAATTTTTTATAAGATCTTCCTTGCCCTTCATTTCCTGATAGACGGGCTGGAAGTTGTTGTCAACGTCAACGCCCAGCTTTGATTTGGGAAGATCTCTGATGTGTCCCATGGAAGCCATGACCTTGTAATCGCTGCCAAGATATTTCTGAACGGTCTTGACCTTTCCGGGGGACTCCAGTATAACAAGCTTTGACATTGCGGCTATCATTCCTTTCAGGGTCAGTATACCCTATCAACGTAAATATGGTAAATATATATAGTATGCAGATGCAGGTTAGAAGCGGCATTCGGAAAAAAGTATATTATGGTCACCTCTAAAAACCACCGGCTAAAGCCTTAGTACCTCATCTGCTTGCAGATTTTCCGTCATCTTGCACATAAATTTCTTGACATACGGCAGTATGCCTGCGAAATTTCTATACAATCTGACGAAAAATCTGACTGCGCATCTGAGGCACTATGGTTTTTAGAGGCGACCTTATAATTATCTTTTCCCGATCTCCCACATAATAATCCCCGCCGCCATTGCGGCATTAAGGGAATTTGCTCTGCCGTGCATACGGATAGTCATTTTTATATCGCACCTGTCGGCAGTCTCGGGTGAAAGGCCGTTGCCCTCGTTTCCGATAAAGACTGCTGCGCCCTTTGAAAAGTCGCATTCGGTGAGAGATACTGCGCTGCTGTCCACAACTGCGGCACAGGTAAGTATTTTCGCTTCGTGAAGTGCTGTGAAAGCATCGTCCTCGGAGCAGACGGAAATATTCGTCCGCATAAGGCTTCCCATTGTGGAGCGGACGGTTTTCGGATTATAGATATCACAGCAGCCGCTGCATATTATGCCGTCAATGCCTATGGCGTCGGCGGTGCGGATTATGGTTCCCATATTGCCCGGGTCCTGAACATGGCTGAGGACAACATATCTGCCGCCGCTTTTCACAATATCGGCAGGGGACTTGTCCTGCGGCATTTCGCATATTGCAAAAAGCCCCTGAGTTCCGTCAGTCTCGGATATATATGCTGCCGTGTCGTCGGATATGACGTAAAAATGCTTTTCCCGCTGTGCAAGAGGCTTCAGGGCTTCACCGTATTTTTCCATGCAGCTTTCCGAAGCAAGTATACAGTGAAATCTTGCAGCCTCTTCCGCCGCATCGGTTATCAGCCTTACGCCCTCCATCGGAAATAAACGCCGCTCCGCCCTTGCCTTTCGGGAAGAGGAAAGCCTGCGGTAGAGCTTGACAGTTTCATTTGTCTTTGATGTAATAACAGTCATGGCAATTGTTTCCTTTACAACAAAAGTCAGAAGTAAGCTAATACTTCTGACTTTTTAACGCAAAAATTTGTTTGGATTAAAGAGCAGCCTTTGCCTTTTCGGTAAGAGCTGTGAATCCTGCTGCGTCGCTGATTGCGATCTCGGAGAGCATCTTTCTGTTGAGAGTGATGCCTGCCTTCTTAAGGCCGTTCATGAAGGAAGAATAGTTCATTCCGTTCATCTTGCAGGCAGCGGAAATTCTTGTGATCCAGAGTCTTCTGAAATCACGCTTCTTGAGACGTCTGCCGATATAAGCGTAGTTGCCGGACTTCATTACGGCTTCCTTAGCCATCTTGAAGTGCTTGCTCTTTGCGCCCCAGTAGCCCTTTGCGAGCTTTAAAGTCTTGTTTCTTCTCTTGCGAGTAGCCATTGCTCCCTTAATACGAGCCATAGTTTTATACCTCCGTTAAAATAAGTAATTTCTTCGTTTGTGCAAACAGGCTCTGTATTACTTCTTGTAAGGGAGCAGCTGCTTGATTGTGGGTGCGTTTGCGCTGCCGCAAATACCCATGTTTCTTGCAATTCTCTTGCGCTTGTGATCCTTCTGAGTAAGTCTGTGTCTCTTGTTTGTCTTCTGATACTTAACAAGACCGGACTTTGTGAGCTTAAAGCGCTTCTTTGCGCCTGAATGTGACTTCTGCTTTGGCATGATATATCCTCCTTTGGTTTTTAAAACACGTGATAATTATTTGCCAGCCTTAGGCGAGATGAACATCACGTATGCACGTCCCTCCATTTTAGGCGGCTTTTCAACTGTACCTGCGTCGCCGCAAGCCAGCTTGAATTTTTCAAGAAGCTCTTCGCCCAGCTCGGGATGCGCAATGGCACGCTTGCGGAATCTTACGGAAACCTTTATCTTATCTCCGCCGTTAAGGAACTTAACTGCCTGAGATACCTTTGTATCAAAATCGTGTGTATCTATCTGGGAGAACATTCTGATCTCCTTGATATCGACTACCTTCTGATTCTTTCTGGCTTCCTTTTCACGCTTGGCCTGTTCAAAGCAATACTTGCCGTAGTCCATTATCTTACATACAGGCGGAACAGCCTGCGGTGCGATTTTGACTAAGTCAAGATCCTTTTCCGCTGCCAGCTTCTGAGCGTCTCTTGCGGACATAAGTCCCAGCTGAGCGCCGTCAGCTCCGATTACACGGATCTCCTTATCACGGATCTCCTCATTGATCTGCAGCTCCTTGCTATCCTTGTTTGCTATGGCGAGCACCCCCAAATTCACATAATAAAAATCGGCAAAGCAGAAAGCCTTGCCGATACGTAAACAAATCAATATCTTTATGCACATTGTGCGGGATATACATTGTTAAGTATTGACCGTAAACACTTCTGCGGTACGGTGAGAACAATCAGCTCTGCTTTGTTTTACTTATAATACCGACACACTTAATGCCAGCATCAAATATTATATCCCATTTCCCCCGATTTGTCAAGGGGATTTTTCATTTACACACAACTTTATGCATTTTGTACAATTATTCTTCCGATGAAGAATTATTTTTTATCTGTATCTGATAAGCCTCCTGCTCAAAATAATCGTCAAGAGCGGTTATCGAGATAGAATAGCCCGTTGATGTGATGATATATTCGGAGATCTTTCCCTGAGAGATAGCATCGGAGATATCGCTTTCGCTGATATTGAGATAAGCCGCAGCCTCGCTCTGGGTAAGATATTTCTTCTGTGTAACGGTATTTACCGTAAGATCCGAGGGGGACGAAACGTTGGTTCCGAACTCGGTGGTGCTGATCGTTTCATTAAGCTTTTTGACGGAACCGCTGATGTTCAGACCCGCAATGAGTATGCAGATGCCGAGGATAAGTGCCGAAAGAAGATATGCGCCCCCTGAAATGCCGCCTCTGCGGGGCTGGGGCTGAGGTGATGCTCCCGAACGATACTGTGACATATAGATTTACCATTCCTTTCAGGTATTATTGATCCCGACAGTGCAGCCGCCGTCAACTCCGAGAGAATATATATAAGCCCTGCCCGAGCCTATGGGCAGACCGAATATAAGCTCAAAGACCCTTGTATAAAGCAGCAGCTGGACACAATACATATCCCGAAGCTCCTCTGCGGTCTTTCCCTCGTTGGTCTTGTAGTCGATAAGAACGAAGCCGTCCTTTGTTTTGACGATGCAGTCTGCGATACCCTGTACAAACGTATCATTATAGTTATCATTATAATACGTTCTAAGTTTTTCGTCAAGAGTTTCCGTAACATTTTTATCGAAAATATCTGATATTTTTGCCATAAACGGCTGTTCACGGAGGATATTTTCCTTTTCGGCATTTTTCATCACATTCTGCCAAAGCTCCGAATCAACGAACGAAGCAATGCGCTTTTTCAGCTTCTTGCTGTGAATGATGAAATCTGCTGTTCTTTTGTCCAGCAGATCCTCCAGCTCCAGCCTTGCGGCTTCATCGCCGATCGGATCGTCGGCTCCCGACAGAATGCTTTCCTCAACGGCATGGAAGTCAGCATACTGCATGAAAGCATGAACGGCTGTGCCTTTTTCGGCGGCTGAGAGCTTTTCTGTGCTTTCATCGTCGGCGATTTTCAGCACGGGGATATCATCATATCTGCTGTGTGTGATATTTTCCGCTTCGGGAGCAGTGGGTTCGGATAATTCCTCCGTATCGAGGGAGGACTCATAGGCACGCTTGGTTATTTCCGTAACGGTGAGCTTTGCGGGGATATCCTGCTTTAATATATCGTTTCGGAACATTTCGTCCGTTTCATAGCCGTGATATTTTTTCAGCCGTGCTTCAAAATCGGACGTACTTTCATCATGTTCATCGGCTTCGGCAGGCTCTTCATTATTATATGCATTTTCCTCATCGGAAATAAGCGCTTCAAGCTCGCTGTCGGTGGGGGTGCGCTCCGCATAAATTTTCAGTGATGGCATATCCGAAGATACTGTGCCGTCGGCGGAAAAATACGGCACGGATTTTTCCGCATAAAGTGCGGCGATGATCCAGTGGAGCATTCGTCCGTTTGCCTTTATCAGCGAATCCGCGGAGGGGGTATCTCCCGTGAACATATCCGAAAAGGACTTGTTTTCAAAAAGCTCCTTAACAAGTCCCGCATCGGGCGGACAGTTTGTCACATCGCATTCAAATGCGGAATATTTTCCGCCTGCATATACTGCCCTGTCGGTGTCACGGTATATATCCTTTGCGTTTTTCTCCGAAAGATTCAGCATACCGCTTATAAAAAGCTTGTGCTTTGCACGGGTCAGTGCAACATACATGAGTCGGAGCCTTTCGCTTGAAAGCTCCGCAGCCTTGCTTTGACGGATCATATCCGCAGGGAGCGAACGGTAAGATGTAAGGCTTTCGCTGTCCTGCTCGGTGAATGCGGCTCCGTCATAGAGCGTGTAGAAAAGCTTTCCCTTGTCGCTCTGCATATGAGTATGGGCACGGCAGAGGAAAACTATGGGATATTCAAGTCCCTTTGATTTGTGAATGGTCTTTATCGCAACCGCATCGTCCGATTCGGATACAACGCTGCCTGCACGGAAATCGGTGCTTCCGCCGGGGAGCATTTTGTCGATGTATCGGATAAAGCCGTATATTCCGCCTGTGCCGCAGGTGACGCCCTGTTCGTATGCACGGGCATATCCCGGCAGAAGATTGAGATTTGCACGGCGCTCATCGCCGTCGGGATAAAGGGACATCATGTAAACAAGTCCCGTGCGGTCATATATCATTCGGATAGTATCTTCAATGCTCATTGCGGCTGCGCATTCTCTCATATCCCTGTATGCGGACAGAAAATGCTTTGATCTTTCCGCAAGTGCGGCGATCTCTTCCGATGTACAGCCCGAATCGGCGGCATATGCGGCGATACTGTCACTGTCCGCTTCTTCAAGGTGCAGCAGCATATCATATATCGAGTCGGTTTTCCTGAGTATGGTCAGCACCGCCATATCCTCGGCGGTGAAGCCGAAAATGGGGGACATAAGGCAGCCTGCCGCCGCAATATTTCCGTGGGGATCGTCGGTCATGCGCAGCAGATTAAGCGCAGTGGAGATCTCACGGGATTCAAGATATGAGGTATGCTTTTCTGCGGCGGCACGTATTCCCAGCCTGTTCAGCTCCGCTTCAAAAAACGGTGCGTCCTGATTTGCCGCAGGGCAGAGTATGCAGATATCACGGCAGTGAAGCTTGGGGTGTTCGTCCAGCAGACGGCGTATTTTCAGTGCAACAACCCTTGCTTCGGCGGCTTTTTCGGTGATGCTGTCATCAGTATCGGAGCTGTCCGCAGATGCATCGCCGCTTTGCGACGGCGGAAGATCGGCGGACTTGCTTCCGCGTTTTTTCGGAGCTTCAACAGGCGGTACCTGCGTAAAAGGCGTGTTGCGCTTATCGATAAGCAGTATTTCCGTATCAAGACTGCCTATTTCCGCAGCCTTTTCCGAGTTGAGGCTTTCCCACACATCGCCGCTGTAAATAAGCTTCTGGGAATCATCATAATCAATGCCGCCGCAGCCGTCGGTCATAAGTCTGCCGAATATGAGATTTACAAAGTCGATAACCTTTCGGCTGCTTCGGAAGTTCATGTTCAGCAGAACATTTGCAGGCTTGGAGCTGTCCTTTTCGGAGCCTGTGTATTCCTCCGAGCCTACAAGATAATTTCTGAAAAGCATGGGGTTTGCCAGTCGGAAGTTATAGATAGACTGCTTGATATCGCCTACCACGAACATATTCCGTCCCACATCGGTGCTTGTGCCGCAGGGGGAAAGCAGGCGGAAAATTATATCCTGGAGATCGTTGGAATCCTGAAATTCATCTATCATGATGAACTTGTATTCCTCCGAAAGTGCCTGTGCGGCAGGAGTTTTGACGATGTTTCCGTTTTCGTCAGTCCGTCCCAGCAGACGGAGAGCCAGCTGTTCGCCGTCCTCAAAGGACAGCACGTTTTTCTCCTGCTTCATTTCGCTGCATCGTGTGTTTACGGCTTTGATGAAATCGGCTGTGATGTTCAGCCTGCGGTAATGGCTGCGGTAATCGTTTTTCAGCTCCTCCGCTGTGCAGGGACTTAGTGATGAAAATCGCTCAAAGCAGCGTCCCAGCTGCTCCGCAGCTTCGAGAAAGCGGCGTATATCCTCGGGAGACGTGCCCTCGGGGAACATATTTTTTGCGGCGGAGGTCTTGCTTGAAAGCTTCAGGTCGGAGCGGAAGAAATCTCCCGAAAATCCGCTCATGAGCCTGAAAAGCTTGTCCCATTCGGCGGCCCCGCCTATGGTTTTGTCCGCAGGACTGCTGAAATATTCTTCAAGAACACGGACTCCCGAGATTGTGGAATTATAATATTTAAGAGCTGTGACCTTCATGTCGGCAGGAGGAAAATCGGGATCGTTCATCATGCCGTTCATGATTGAAAGGACGGTTTTGTAATTTTCCCCAAAGCTTTCGTCATTCAGCACCGCCAGCACACGTTCCGAATAATATCCGCCGTAAAGCGTATCAAATGGGTCAAAATCATCTGAAAAGCCCTTGCAGTATTCATCGGAATATTTTTTGATGAAGCGCTCCTCATAATACGGTATCGACAGCAGGAATCGGCGGAAGGAAAGTATCTCGGCGTTTCTCTTCATTTTGTCGGGATTGCTGTTGGTGTAATAGCCGAAGTAGGAATATATCTCCTCGATCATGGCTGTTTTTTCTTCGTCGCCGCTTTCAAAAAGGCTGTCTGCGGTTTCTTCTACCGCATCAAAAAGCATAAGGCTGTTTTCGTTTTCGTCGATGATGCGGAAGTCGGGGGAAATGCCCAGCTCCTCCGCACGGCTTCTTATCAGATTGAAGCAGAAAGAGCTTATAGTGGATATCTTTGCCGCCCCGAGAAATGACTGCTGCTTCATGAGCCAGCGCTTTTTATCCGCATTTTCGGGGGCTGTTCCGCAGTCGGATATAGCCTTGTCCAGAGCTTTTCCGAGCTTGCGGATTATCTGTGCGGCAGCATCGTTTGTAAAGGTAACGATTATAAGCTGATCGGCACGTATGCCGTTTTTTTCGTCCGAGAGCAGACGGATAAGCTTTTCAATGAGCACGGTGGTCTTTCCGCTTCCGGCCGCAGCCGATACTATTATAAATTGTCCGCAGGCTTCGATAGCCGTTTCCTGCTTTTCGGTAAATTTTGTTCCCACGGTCACTCACCGTCCTTTTCATTGTTATTGTTCTGCGCCGCAAGCTCTTTCAGCCGAAGTATCTCATTGGGGTCTGCGGTTCGGTATGCACTGCTGTCGGGGACGCAGTTTTCGCATATGCTTCTGTAATCGCAGAATTCGCAGGGCTTTGCTGCTTCAAGTGGAGCTATGTCGGCATTTCCGCTGCATATCTCCGAGGAAAGCTGTGTAAGCTTGTCCTTGGTGTATTCCAGCACGGCTTTCATTCCGTCGGGAGAAACGGCGTCCTTTTCCGACGGGAATTTTGTGGGCGCTCCGTTTTTCCTCGATGACGGCTTTTCGGTCATGGAATGCTCTATCTCACTGCGGACAGTGCCGTATGTGTCGGCGGAAATGTCCGTATCGAAGTTGCAGTATATCTCGCCGATAAGCGCAAGACGGTGAACGTGAACGGCAGCCTCCGCAGAGGGCTTTTCGTACATGAATATTTTCACGGTGTCATCGCCGCAGTTCGGAAGAAGCTTTTTCATGCTTTCCTCAAAGCTTTCGGCAGGGATATATCCCTCCGAGAGCATCGCCCAAAGACGGATAAGACGGTTCATTGTGTCCTTATCGTCAATGCCCGTGATATCGGCTGCCTTTTTTCCGCCGAAGGTCTGCATCACGGAAATATCCGTGCAGAGCTGCGATACGGCGGCGTTCAGTGAATCGTGATAGAGTGTCGGGTTGATATATCTTCCCTCCGCATTGAATTCCATTGCACGGACAACATTCACCGTATTGAGGGTAAGCCCGTTCATGCGCAGAGCCTGATCGGTGACAGTGCCGCTTTTTTCCTCGCTGTTTCCTCTGAAACGGGTGCTTTCGGTTTTGGGGTCTGGTCGGCGTGAGGGCATATACATGATACCTGCGGGGGAATATCCGCCGAAAGCATTGTCGGGAGATCTTCCGCCGTCGGTGACCGCATAAAGATACAGAAGCATCTGCATATTGATGCCCATTGCGATCTCTTCCAGCCTGAACACTTTAGCGCCTGTTTTATAGTCAACTACACGTAGATATTTTTCGGGAGTGCCGCTGCTGCTGTCGGTGAAGATGTCTATTCGGTCAACGGAGCCTGTGAAGCTTACGGTGAATTTTATTCCGTCCGACGTTGCGGCGGTGAGCGTTTTTGCAGGCATATCCTTTCTGCCGTCGGGATAGCTTTCGCCTATGGCATATTCAAATGCGGCTGGGCTGAAACGTGAATTTGACGGGTCGAATTCACGCTGCATATGCAGGACTATATCATATATCACGCCGCCCTGCTTTTCCATTGACTTTTTAAATGAGGGGGTGGGGAGATAGCCTGCTTCGGTGAAAGTCTCCGCAGTATATTTTTCCATAAGCTCCGCTACCGTGCTTTTCAGCCATGAGGGAGTTTTTTCGGCGAAAAGCTCATTGAAGCTTATTCCTCGCTCCCGAGCCTCCTCATAGAGCATTTTCAGCAGTGAATACAGCACGGAATGGACCGCCGTGCCGCGGACATTTCCCGCAAATTCAAGCTTTTGGGTGCGTCTGAGCTTCAGTCCCTTTTCGCAGAAGAACATGAACGGACACTTTGCAAAATCCTCGATGCGTGAAGCGGATATTTTTAAATTATTGCTTTTTCCCGTATAGAGCCGCAGTGCCTTTTGACTGCTTACGGATTTTTTCAGCAGGCTTCCCGAGGATATATCCCTGCTGAAAGCCTCGGCGCTTTCCATGAGCTGTGCAGTTTCTTTTCCGAAAACATTTTTCACGGCTTTTGTTTCCGATGCGGAAAGTGCGCCCTGCTTGCCGAGAAAACGGACGTATCTGAAATATGCGGACTTGTCCGTGGTTATGAAAAATTCATTGGGCAGCTCCGATACCTTGACGGGAGTTACCTTTGCTTCGGCAAAAACCGCATCGGCAAGGGTCGAGCGGTAAAATGGATTTCCCGATATTCCCGAAAGGGGATAGGTTATATAAAGCTCCTCCGAGGGTGCGGCAAGGCAGCTGACTGCAATGAAATTCTCCTCGGCAGCCATTGCGGCTATCCTGCCTGCAAAGCGGATATGGAGCTTTTCCTCTATTTTTTCCAGCTCATGCTCGGTGAAGATGCTGCTTTCGCTTACCCTGAACGGGAACATTCCGCTGACGGCGCTCATTATGAACACGACTTTGGGGCTGTCCAGCCTTGCACGGTTGGCAGCCGATGCGGTGACGCAGTTCACCGACTGGGCAGGAGAGGACAGGCTTATCTGGGAAATGATTATCGCCAGCAGTTCACGGAGATCTTTCAGAGAAAGCATATCGTCCCGTTCATTCAGCTTTACCGCCGAAAGGGAGCGGAGAGCCGTGTCCAGAGCTTTCCATATCCTCATGGCTTCCCTTGCCTCGGGGAGAGCTTCGCCTGTTTCCGAATTTGTTCTTTCCGTATGACAGCGCATTTTCTCGGCTGTACATAGTTTTTCCGTAAGCAGGCAAAGCTCGCTGCACAATACTTTCAGCGGAGCTGATTTTCCGCAGGCTTTTCTGAATGCGGCAAGGGGCTTCATTACTGCGCTTCTTATTATATTCACTCGGACAGCCGCATTTTCGGCAGTGTTTTCAAGCTTTTCATTCAGCATCTCATATTCTTCGCCGCTTTTATCCGCAGTATTGTCAAACCGAAGCAGTGTCTGATATGATATATCGGTTTTCTCCGACTTTACGGGGGAATATTCCCAGCTTTCCTTGATGATGCCATGTTCGGTGTAGTATTTTTCAAGCTCGCTTATATGTTCCTCGTCAACCGGGGTGCAGCCTGTTTTCATGAGCCGCAGCAGCATTTCCGCAGTGGGCTTTTCACGGGCAGCCAGCTCAACGGCAGTGAGAATGAATATCATAAGCGGCTTTGATGAAGCGCAGGCAGGGCTGTCCGCAAAATACGGGATATCATAGCGGCGGAAATATTCTTCAAGAGGAGCTTTCACGCTTTCAAAATCACGGGAAAGCACAGCTATATCGCTGTATTTGTACCGTCCGCTTCGCACAAGACGGCTTATCTCCGCACAGACATATTCCGCTTCATCATATATATTCGATGCTTCCGCACCGTGAATGTGGGTGCTGTCAAAGGGCTTTATGCTGCCGCCTCTTAGTGCGCTTCGGCTTATCCTGCGGATATCGGGAGCATTTGTATAACGGTCCTTTTCGCTGTTTATCAATTCAATTTCGGCGTCCTCGTCAAGACGGTTTATGTTTTCGTTTACTGCGGCAAATACGGGGGAATCGTTGGGCGTGGAATAGGGTGTGGGCATAGCTATGGTAACGTGTCCCTGTGCTTTCATTATGTCGATAAGCATTTTCTGGTCGGCAGTAAAGGATTTGAACTGGTCTATGAATATCTCGCAGTCCCTGAAATATCCGCAGCGTGCGGCAGCGTCTGCTGTCTGCATTCCGTCGGAAACGGCGTTGGTGTAGTTGTTTTCATTGAGCTTTTCAGAATATGCGGTGCATATCCGTGAGATGTCGCTTAGCTTTGCCGCAAGCACCGAATCGTCAATGCCCTCGGGGGAGAGCATTTCGGGAGTGATGCCGTTCAGCTCCAGCTCTCTTGCCATTTTTATGCACGCCGAGGTAAAGGCAGGATTTTTCATCTGGTTCCCGTAGCATTTCAGCTCCGCATCGGCAAGCTCTCGGCGGACGGCATACATCACAGCCGCCTTTGCCGCATCGTCGGGGATAACATGATCGTCATGTATCTCACGGCGCAGCGCACGCTTTATGCGGCTGAAAGTCTCAACGTGTATCCTGTTGAAAAGCTGTATGCCGAGGGCATTGTACAGCTTCTGCTCCGCCGCCGATGAAAACTGCTCGGGGACGATAAGTATGGTATTTGCGTTTTTCTCCGCTGCGGAGCGAATGCGCCCGATAAGCTCATAGGATTTTCCGCAGCCTATTTCTCCTATAATAAATTTAAGTCCGTTCATTTTAACTCCCAAAAAGTAAAATTAGTTTGTATTTTAAAGTAAATCTAATCAAAAAGTGAACCGTATCTGAAGTACGCAGTGCCGCAGCCCTTTGAAGATGCAAGCTTACTTTCCTCGGAAAGAACATTGTCCGAATTTATCCATTCGTCCTTTCCGCTGCCTGCGTAGATATCCTCTTCGCCAGCCTTGTAAGCCGCAAGCCCTGCCACTATCCCGATATCATCGGAGGTTATGCCGCACCACAGCTCCAGCTGTTCGGCAAAAGGCGCAGTTTCATGTTCAAGGCCGTAATACAATTGAGGGCAGATATAATCGCAGCAGCCTTTTTCACTGCACCATTTATACACGTCAGCATACATTTCATCGCGGCAGCGGTCGGGGTCGCCTGCGGGGGATATTCCGAAAACAGCTTCGGGATTTGCCGAATGCACGGTATCGTACATCTGTTTAACGGCGGCAGTTATATTGTTCCTGCGCCAGTCGGCAAGGGAAAGTCCGCTGCCCGAAGCGGCATATGCTTCGCTGTCGATATCGGGGGAGGTACACGGATAAAAATAATCGTCTATCTGTATGCCGTCAACCTTATAATTTGTGAGGATCTCACTTATGCCGCCGCAGATAAGGCTGCGTGCCTCGGAGCTTGACGGATCGAGATACAGGCGGCCGTCATATTCAAACATATTTTTTCTGCCGTCGGAGTACCATTTCCCGATAACGCTGTCGTCTCCGAGAGCCTGCATTTTATCTTCTGTCATGAGCCGCATAGGATTTATCCATGCATGGACGGACAATCCTCTGTCATGGGCGCAGCGCTCCATTATTTCAAGAGGGTCATAGCCGCCGAATATTTCCGCAGGCGGATACAGTTCCGAGCGGTAATAGGAATCACCGAAAGCTCGGATCTGCAAATAGACAGTATTCACGCCCATTGAAAGCACATTATCGAAGCTTTTGCAGATGTTTTCCTCAAATTCGGCGGCTGATTTTCCGTTCATAAGCTCATTATAATCCAGATACGAGAACCACACGGCGCACTGATTTTTATAATTCAGAGTGCTGTAACGGGCAGTATATGTATAATGCTCTTCCGCAGCCTGTTGAGGGTAAGTCTGCACATACTCGGAAACTATAACATTGCCGCCCTCGGAGGACAGCAGATTCTGAGCGGTTATTGTAGCCTCCGAAGAAAAATAAGCTTCCGTTTCGGACATTGGCGGTTCGGTTATGGTGGGCATATCCGAAGCTTCGGCAGAGAGCACATCGGACTCGGGAGCAGGCGGCTCGGACATTTCGGTCACGGCGGAGTTTTGGGTGACATCGGAAAAAACAGGTTCTTCGGATATGATATCCATTTGAGAGCAGCCCGAAAGGAGCAGCACTGCTGACAAAGGGAGAAAATTTTTCAGATGCATTATTATCAGTCCTTTCTTATCGGTCGCTTGCAATACGGTGTCTAAAGGCATTTTTTATTCAAACATCATTTGAGAAAATTTCAGCGCATATTCATTCCAGAATGTCATATCATGGCTTCCGGTGCTTTCAAGATATATATGCTTTACGCCGATGCTGTCGAGAAATGAATGGAATGTACGGTTGTTTTCCAGCAGGAAATCCTCGGTGCCGCAAGCCATGAATATTTCGGGGATATTTTCATTATTGTCTTTCAGGCGCTTTACAAGCGTTTCGGGGTTTGAATCACTTTCCTCAACGGTATCGAGATCGCCGAAGCACTCGTGATAATAATCATAATTCGCAACGCCGTTATTTTCGCCCGGTCTCATACCTGCAATTTCATGGACAATAAGCGCTGACGAAAGCGCAGAGACCTTTCCGAATGTATCGGGGTATGCCAATGCTGTATGCAGCGCTCCGAAGCCGCCCATGGAAAGCCCCATTACATATGTGTTTTCGGCACAGTCCGCAAGCCCGAAGGTCGTTCGGAGATAATGGATAAGCTCATCGCCCACATAGGTGCAGAACTTATGTCCCGTGGAAAGACCGTTAAGCCAGAATGAATTTTCGCCGTCGGGCATCACCACTGCAAAATTATATTTTTCGGAAATATATTGAGGAACCCAGTTTTCGCCGAAGCCGGTATAGCCATGAAGCAGAAGAAGAGTTTTCATTCTGCGCTTGGAATATTGAGTTTCCTCACGGGGAATATCCTTACGGTGATCGTTTGGGATATACATTTTGAATGAGACCGTTCGCATAAGTGAATTTGAAAAGAAGCTTACTGTTATCTGTGCCATGATATTTTCCTCCCGATATTTTATTTAAATAATACCATATCCAAGCTTAAAAAGCAATATGACCTGTCGGCAAATATGTCCAAAATCAATTCACATTTGCATTCACACATCGGAGAAAATTGCAGTAATTATATCTTTTGTCAGATTAATAAAAACGGTTCATATTATAAAAATATCTAAATAATATTGCTTTAATTTGTATAACTGTATAAAGCGTATCATAAAACATAAAAACCTCTTGCCAAATGCCTTTTATGATGATATAATGAAGATTATTAAGAACAAAATGTTTACATATTATTTATATGGTTTAAATGTGTGTAAATTTATCTCAGTAAAAAATCACTGAAAATTGTAGTTTTTTGTTGATAATAAGGATAATGAAAAAGGAAGAAAATATATGTCGGATAGGCTGAAAAACAGGATAGGGGCAAATTTTTCAACAAAGCTCTCTCTGCTGTTGATTGTATTCAATGTTGTGCTGGTATTATGCTTTTCTTTGGTGAAATATTTTTTTATAAAGGTCGATACCGAGAAATGTGAACGTATGGCAGTTGGTTCGGCTCTCGATACTTCGGTGTTCGTGTTTTCGGAGTATATGGAGCCTTATTATACGAAGGCAAGAAGCGCTTCCGCAATGAGCTCCGTGTCGGATTGGTTCATGGGCGGTGATGATGAAAGCGGCGTTATCGAAAACGCTGAAAAATTTTTCGCCGAGAGCGATGACCGTATATGGTATATCCGTGAGTCGGACAGCAGGTATATTTCATCAAAGGATACAGGCTTTGCCAGACTGGCGTCCTATCAGTGGTATACTTATTATACGGGCGGCGGAAAAGAAATAAGTATGATACGTTCGGCACAGGGTCTTTTCGGCGGCAGCGAGTGTATCATGCTGATAAGCCCTGTTTTTGAGAATGATAATCTTCTGGGCTTTACGGGTATTGAGCTGGATTATGATACATTCTGCGCTGATTTCGACCAATATGTTCCCGCTGACGGCTGCCGCCTTACCATAACCGATGATTCGGGAAATGTGGTGTATCCCGACGGAGCAGCCGTTCCCGAAGAGGGGGCGGGGAATGTCAGCGTCATTTGCCGCAGCGGCGAGGTTCCCGAATGTGCATGGAAGATCTATGTCAGCCTTGACAGCAGCAAGTTCGGAAAGAATGTTCTTGAGTCGTTTGTGAATGAAATGGTGCTGCTGGGCTGCCTTGTGCTGCTTCAGATAATCGCTATTTTGAACGTTGTTCGCAGGGAATGCAGAACTATTCCCGCAATATCACGTTCCATTGCGGAAATATCTGCGGGAAACTATAACTTCCGCATCAATTCGGACGGAGGGAATGAAATAGCGCTCATTGCACGTTCGGTCGATGATATGGCGCAGAGCTTGCAGGATAAAAATGCCATAATCGACGATTATGTGAACCTTGATACGCTGACGGGACTGAAAAACCGTGTGAAGATGTATGAGGCTATCGACGATCTTATCGTTTCTCGTGATTATTCCCAGCCCCAGTTTGCACTGGCATTCATTGATATTGACAATTTCCGCTGGATAAACGAAACTCTCGGTCATAAATACGGCGATGAGGTGCTGAAAGTATTTGCCCAGAGACTGAAAAGCGTGTATTCCAGAATATACCGTTTCAGCTCTGATATGTTCGTTGCACTTATCGAGATAAAGGACGACAGCTCAATAGTTGACCGTCTTGCGCAGGAAATGTCAGCACAGCTTGTAAAGCCTGTTGAGGTGTATACATCAAAGCTTTATGTAAAATGCTCCGAGGGCGTTGCTATCTATCCCGATGATGCGCAGACTCCAGATGCACTGCTGAGAAATGCGGATATTGCACTTAGCAGAGCAAAGGAAAGAGGAAAGAACAGACTTAGCTATTACAGCACGGCGCTTAGGAAAATGGTCATCAATAAGGCGGCTATCGCCCAGAATCTTACAAAAGCGCTGGAAAAAGGCGAGTTTTATCTTAACTATCAGCCGATCATCTCCACAGCCGACAACAGCATTCACGGCTTTGAGGTGCTTCTCCGCTGGGAATCCGAGGAGCTGGGATATGTTCCGCCCTCCCATTTTGTGCAGATAGCCGAGGAAACGGGCGATATCGTCAATATCGGCGCATGGATATTTGAGACGGGCTGCCGCTTCTTAAAGCGTGTGAATGAATACAACAAGGATATCATAATGTCCATAAACGTTTCGCCTATCCAGATGCGCAAGCATGATTATATGGAGCACGTCCGCAGGGTGCTTGACATTACCAAGGTCAACACGGCAAATGTTCAGGTGGAGATAACCGAAAGCTCTCTGATAGATTTCATGGAGCGGGGCGACAATGTTATCGAGGAGATAAACAGTCTTGGAATAGCGCTTGCGCTGGACGATTTCGGAACGGGCTATTCTTCGCTGAATTATCTGAAAAACTTCCCGATAAAGTGCCTGAAGGTGGATAAATCCTTTGTTGACGAGATAGACCGCAGGGGCAAGGATTATGCTATCACGGGAAGCATCGTTGACATGGTGCACGGACTTGGAATAAAGACCGTTGCGGAGGGCGTTGAAACTATCGCACAGTATAATTCGATCGTGAATATGAAATGCGATTACATTCAGGGATTCCTTATGAGCAAGCCCATGGACGAGGAAGCTGCTCTTGAATTCGTCAAGATGTATGACATCATGCACAAGCCCGACCGTGAACAGCTGGAAAAGACGGAAAAGAAGCTTGCGGAGGAAAGAATGAATATGGCTTCCGCAAAGTAAGCATTATCATTTGCATTCACATTTTATTGTTGAATCAAAGCCGATAAATATGTTAGAACCTGTCTTCATAAGAAATGTATGCGGATTTTCGAGCATAATTTTGTTGCAGACAAGGCAAAAATCCGCAGGCGTGCTGCCGCACGGCAAGGATTTTTAACGCAGTATGCAGCAAAATTTGCCGAAAAGACGTGTGCATATGCTTATGAAGACAGGTTCTTATAATAAACAGCAATGCTGCGTTCCTGTCAGACGGCAGGGACGCAGTTTTTTACGGAATAAATTCCGGGGGAGAAGCGTATGAAAACAGATATTTTAAATGACAAGCCTTCAAAGGTATTCGGAGCATATCTTCTGCCGTCTATATGCTCGGCGGTGTTCGTGTCGGTGTATGTTATCACCGATACAGTAATGGTGGGGCACGGCGTAGGTTCTGGCGGACTTACCGCACTGAATATACTGCTGCCGCTTTTTTCGGTATATTTTGCATTCGGATATCTTTTCGGAACAGGCGGTTCGGTGCTGATGTCGGTGGCGGCAGGCGCAGGCGACCGCAGACGTGCGGACGGTATCTTCACGCTGTCGCTCATCATGCTTTTTATTACGGGAGCGGTGCTCACCGCCGCCGGAATGATATTTTTCGATCCGCTGGTATATGCAATGGGAGCGGACGACGAGAGCTATCCGCTTGTGTATGAATACGGACGGATTCTTGTGCCGTCGGCATTTGTATATATGCTTTCTCCGTTTATGCAGAGCTTTGTCCGCAATGACGGTGCGCCGTCAAGGGCAATGGCAGGCTCTGCCGTGGGTTCGCTTCTGAATGTTTTTCTGGATTATATTTTCATCTTTCCCATGGGAATGGGCATGACGGGAGCTATAACCGCAACTGTGATCGGAAACATCACGAACATTCTTATCACATCATCGCATTTTCTTTCAAAGAAGAACAATATCCATATCAACATGAAAGCCGTGGACGCAGGAGCTGTGCCGAAGATACTTTCATCGGGAGCGGCGGCATTTTTCGGGGAATTTGCCAATGCGGCGGCGGTGCTTATATATAATGTGACCATACTGCACTATCTCGGCAGCGAGGGCATCGTTATATACAGCGTCATTACAAACACGCTTATTGTTGTGAATTCGGTGCTGAACGGTGTATCCAATGCGGCACAGCCCATAATCTCCTACAATGTCGGAGCAGGACGCAGGGAGAGGGGAGAGAGCGTTTACAAAACAGGACTTATCACAGCGCTTTTATTTGCGGCGGCAATGTATGTGTTCATTTTTATATATGCGAAATACTGCATCTACGCGTTTGTTCCAGCGGACGAAGCGCCGCTTGCCAACGGAATACCTGCGCTCAGGGTATATTTTTCGGGGTGTGTATTTCAGGCGGTGAGCCTGTTCACGGCGGCGTATTTTCAGGCTGCGGTATATCCCGCAAGAGCGCTTACGGTAGGGCTTATGAGAGGACTTTTTGTATGTGCCGCAATGGTGCTGCTCCTGCCGATGATATTCGGCGGAGAGGCTGTATGGTTTGCGGCTCCCGTTACGGAGATCATCACGGCAGTTACGGCTGTTTTGCTTAAAAGGAAGATATAAATAACCGCTGATTATAGTATGAAAGCAAAAGCAGCGGCTTCCAACGCCCAAAATCAACTGTAGGTTGATTCTTTTAAACTGACAGTCGTTTGACATTGAGCATTTGCCTATGTTACAATATATTCAACAAAAGCTTTTGATTTTACGAAAAGGATAGATAATATGAACATAAGCATAGGTAAAAATATCAAGGATCTCCGCAAAAATATGAACATCGGTCAGGAAGTGCTTGCCAATGCGGTAGGTGTTTCCGTTCAGGCTGTTTCAAAGTGGGAAACGGGGCAGTCTCTGCCCGATGTAGGCATAATCCCCGATATTGCGGCTTTTTTCGAGGTAAGCATCGACAGCCTTTTCTTCGGTGAAAGCTTTGTCGCCGCAGGCTCGGAAAAGCTTACGCTGCCCAATGACAATAAGCTGTATATTGTTCAGGTCTTAAACGGTGAGATCCTTGACAAAGAAAAGTGGGTCAGAGATGAATGCATCAGCCTTGCGGTTGAAGGTTTTGAGGGAACGCTAAGCGTTGAGATATGGGGAAACGCAAGCATAAAAGGCAATTTAAACGGAGATCTGAATGTAGGTGGAAATATTGCCTGCCAGGGTGTAGACGGCAGCTTAAACGCAGGAGGAAATATTGCCTGCCAGGGTGTAGACGGCAGTGTCTGCGCAGGTGATTCGGTATCCTGCGGAAACGTTGTGGGAGATGTAAATGCAGGCTGCAAAGCGGAATGCGGCAATGTTGTCGGCAATGTCAATGCAGGAAATGAGATCATCTGCGGAAATATAAGCGGCAATGTCAGCGCATACAACAACATTCGCTGCGGCGATATTTCCGATAGCGGAAAAATATCCTGCACAGTGCTTTATGCCGAAGGCAGCATAGAATGTGATTCCGTTGAATGCAGCGGAGATATACACACGGAAGAAAAGATCAGCGGGATTTTTGATTAATTTGATTAAAATTAAGCGGACTTGTTTTTGAGTCTAAAGAAAACAAGTCCGCTTTTTATTTTACAGTTTTACGGGTGAACAAAAAGCTCTGTTCCAACAGGAACAGAGCTTTTGATCGTGGTTGGGGTGCAGGGATTCGAACCCCGGAAATGCTTGAGTCAGAGTCAAGTGCCTTACCGCTTGGCGACACCCCAGCAACCATATCAATGATTTTAAATCATTTCTGACAACTATTACATTATATCACAGTGCCTTGCAAAAATCAAGAGTTTTCTCCAAATTCGGCACTTTGCACAAAATTAGAGCCGCATTTCCATGTCAACATGGACTACGCCTTCTTCGAGATATTCGTCGGAGACAGTGATAAATCCAAGAGCCGTTTTCCCAAAAGAAGCAGTGGAGACTGTCAAAGTCCGTGTTGTCCTCGTCAATGTAGTCAATTTTCTGCTCCGGAACAAATATCTCGCTGCGTGACTTTAAGATCTCATAAAGCTCCGAAGTTGACAATTCATTGAAAAATTTAGCGTTCAGCATAGTATAACCTCGTTAGGATAAAACAAAAACCCTGTTCGTATGAACAAGGTTTTCATTGGTTGGGGTGCAGGGATTCGAACCCCGGAAATGCTTGAGTCAGAGTCAAGTGCCTTACCGCTTGGCGACACCCCATTGACATGGTTGGGATAGGTGGATTTGAACCACCGAATGACGGAGTCAAAGTCCGCTGCCTTACCGCTTGGCTATACCCCAGCGAATCGGCTGCTCAGGCTTTTTCGTTCGTCCGTTCCCTGACGACTGTATTATAATATCACAATATTTTTTATATTGCAAGTCTTTTTTACTCTTTTTGGCTGTTTGCACAAATATTTTTGCCTGTATCATTATATATTATACATATTACTTGTAAAAAACAAGAAAAACATCGGTGTATATTTTACCGCTTATGGGAATAATATAAACGATCAATAAAACACAAAAAGGAATGGTCACAAAAATGTCTGTCAGACCCGATATGTATAATTATAAAAATGTGCCGCTGGCGGTGTCGCTGGATCAGAAAATATCCGATATACGGCATATCCTCTGCAACAGCTCCGATCTGCTGATAAATCCAATTGAGATAGCAGGCGTAAAAGCGGCGGTGATAGCCTTTGAGGGCATGATATCCACCTCAACAACGTCACGAATGATAATGCTGCCTCTTATGCAGATAGATCTGCCCGACGGAACAACGCCCACGGAGCTTTACGATCATATCCACGATAAAATGATGATGACGCTGGACCGTGTTATCACCGTGGAATACGGCGATCTTATCACCCGTGTTATGAGCGGCTTTGCCATACTTATGATAGACGGAATTGACAAGGTGTTCTCGCTGGGAGTTCAGGGCTACGACAAGCGGGGAGTGGACGAGCCAAGCTCCGAGGGCAATATCATGGGCTCCCACGATGGCTTTGTGGAAACGGTGCGGACAAATATGTCACTGGTGCGCAGGCGGATAAAATCGCCGCTTTTGCAGTTTGAGCTTTTTTCCGTCACCACAAAGAGCAATGTTGATGTGATACTGTGCTTTATGGCGGACAGAGTGCCGAAAAAGCTTGTTAAAACACTGCGCCGAAAGCTGGAGGAGCTGCCGCTGGAAACAATACTGGGCAGCGGCTATCCCGAGCCGTTCATCACGGACGGTCAGCCCTCAATGTTTTCGGGAGCGTATGTTACAGAACGTCCCGATGTGATGTGTGCAAAGCTGCTGGAGGGGCGTGTGGGACTGATGATCGAGGGTACACCCTATGCCCTTGTTATCCCTGCGCTTTTCACCGATAATTTTCAGACGCTGGACGATTACAATTTCCGTCCGTATTATGCTTCATTCATTCGGATAATACGCTATGCGGCGTTCATACTTTCCGTTTTCCTGCCGGGAATATATACCGCTGCGGTGATGTATCACCGTGAGATACTTCATATGGGGCTGCTGCTGAATCTGGCGTCGGCGGAGATGTCTGCGCCGCTGCCTATCCCTGCGGAGGCGATTATCGTGCTGATATTTTACGAGGTTATCCGTGAGGCGGGAGTAAGGCTGCCAAAAAGCGTGGGCGGAGCGGTGTCGATAATCGGCGGTCTTATCATCGGCGATGCGGCAGTTTCCTCGGGGATAATCACCAACCCTATGCTGCTTGTATGTGCGATATCCGTGACGGCTTCCTTTGTGATACCGTCGCTGAATCAGCCGATAACCGTGCTTAGGCTGATATGTGTTATTGCGGCGTCGCTTTTCGGGCTTTACGGCGCAGCTCTTACGGCGGCTGCCGTTCTTGTGAATATCTGCACTCCCGAAAATTACGGTGTCCCACTGTCCGCACCGCTCCAGCCCTTTACGGGAGGAGCCATGAAAGATATTTTCATACGTTCGGGCTTTAAAAAGCTGGCAGGGAACACTATCGCCGCAGAAGATCTTCGGGGAGTTCATATGAACAAAAGCTGCGATGACTGAAAGGGATTTTTAAGATGAAGATTCGGGACAAAAGCATTCCGATGATAAGCTATAAACAGCTGGCGGCAGTGATAATAGTCTGCCGCATATTCACGCTTATGACTCATGTGCCGCTGATACGGCAGGGCTATTCGGCGGCTGTGCAGATCTCCGCAGAGGCGGTTTCTGCGCTGATACAGGCTGTTATGCTTATCCCTGCGGTGATATTTTATTCCAAGGACAGACATGATCCTGCGGAGCGTGCATTTTCACTGGGAAAGGTTTGGGGCTATGCCGTTTCGGCGGTGTATCTTATATATTTCACCGTGACCGCCGCAATGAACGGCGGCATATTCACCGATTTTCTCCGCAGCAGATTTTCCGAAAGCGTTACGGGCGCAGCCGCCGCAGTGCTGCTTGTTATCGTGTGCTTTTACTGTGCTTACTGCGGAATTGAGGGGATAGCCCGTGCTTCGGCGGCGGTGCTGATACTGTTCATAATCATGACGATAGTTATGGTGACGGGCGGCATTGATAAGATGCAGACGGAAAATCTCCGCACCGATTTTTCGGGCAGTCTGTTTCTCAATGCGCTGACGGAGGATATATCACGCTGCACCGAAACCGCACTGCTTTGCTTTGCGGGAAAATACACTGCGGACAGATTTCGCTGCGGAGCGTATTATTCGGTGTGCGGAAAGCTTTTATGCACGGTGTTCGTGACGTTTGTATCGCTGCTGGTGCTGGGAGATTATGCGTACATGAGCCTTTACCCGTATCTTGACATCGGCTCATCGGCAGGAGTGCGTTTTCTCCAGCGGATCGATGCGGTGTATATGATAGTCTGGGTGCTTACGGCGGTGATATTTATTTCTGCGGAGATATTTTTCTCGGCATCGGTGCTGGAAACGGCATTTCATTTCAGGCGCAGCACCGCCTGCATAACGGTGTCCGTCATTGTGATGCTGCTTCTGCTGGCAGGAATATACGCCTCTGCGGAGCAGGTCTATGAAAGCATGGCTTCGCTGCCGATGCAGCTTACAGCAGTAACATTGATACCGCTGATAATTCTTATTGCCGAAAGGTGGGGCAGTCGTGAAAAGAAAAAAGCTTAGTCTGATGATATGTGTGTCGGCAGTGATGCTTCTGCTGACGGGCTGTACAGGCTCCGATCTTAACAGTGCGGTGTTTGTATCAACGGCAGGGTTAGCCTATGACGGAAAGGAATACGCCGTTTCGGTGTGCGGCAGTGCTGCCGACAGGGACGGTGAGAAAAACATCACCGCTTCGGGAAAGGGCAGGACGGTTGAAGAAGCGCTGGAGGATATCCGCAGAAGCACGGGCTATGAGCCTTTTTTCGGACACTGCGGAGCTGCCGCCGCCGATGCGAATGCTCTTCGAGACGGAACGGCGTTTGAATTTCTTGCGGACAGCAGGATATCCCCTGCCTGTCGGATATATTATTCCGACGATCCGCTGAAAGCTGCGGAGAATATTGCCGATGAGGGATTTACGGAGGAGATGTACCGTGCCGCAGTATGTCTTGACAACAATGCGGCAATGGTGCTGCCGCTGGCAGAGGAGCCGTACCGTACCGTTTCCGTCACGGAGGATTCGGTTTACCGTAACGATATGTGCGAAAGCATCGGGCTGATGATGCTTCGGGGAGCGGATTTTTCACGGGAGTTCACCGTTAAAACGGAAAGCGGATATGTTACTGCGGAGATATCCCCGAAGGTGAAAAGATCGGCGGAATATATTGACGGAGCGCTTGTGATGAAAGCGGACATTCGGCTGAATGCCAAGGACTGCGGCAGCTGTGCGGAAGAGGAGCTGATATCGGCAGCCGAAACGCTGTGCCGTGACGCCTTTGAAAAATGCGTTGTGGAAGAAAACATTGATTCGGTGGGGCTGTATAAGCTTATCGGATACAAAAAGCCCGAGCTTAACAATGCACGGCTGGAGCTTAAAGTGGCTGTATAAGCACAGTAAATAAAAAAAATATTTGTATAAGTTCCACGAAAATAATATATACCCTTGACAATCAAAAAAAGTTTGTATATAATGGCTTTTGTATATAATGGCTTATGTTAAAAGAATAAATTCATCGGAGGACCCGCAGCCGCAGCTGCCGGGGTCGATAAGATGTCGGGTGCGCCCGGTTACGTTTTGTAGCCGGGCGCTTTTTGTTTGTGTCAATTATACGGAAGGAGAATTTTTATGCAGATCGGATTATCGGAGCATTTTACATACCGAAAGCTTTTCAGGTTTGTTCTGCCCACAATTGTCATGATGATAATAACCTCGGTGTACAGCATCGTTGACGGATTTTTCGTATCGAATTTCGTCGGAAAGACCGAGTTTGCGGCGGTGAATCTGGTAATGCCTGTGGTTATGGCGCTGGGTTCATTCGGATTTATGATAGGCACAGGCGGAAGCGCCCTTGTTGCAAATACAATGGGCGAGAAAAAGGATAAGCTCGCCAACGAATATTTTTCCATGCTGATCTATGTTGAAGCGGCGGTTGGAATCATCGCTTCCGTGATAGGCATAGCATTCATGCCGCAGATAGCGGAGCTTCTGGGAGCGGAGGGACATATACTTGATTCCTGCGTGCTGTACGGAAGAACGCTCCTTTTCGGAAACGTGTTCTTTATGCTCCAGAACAGCTTCCAGAGCTTTCTTGTTACCGCCGAGAAGCCCAAAATGGGACTGGTGATATCGGTAAGCTCGGGCGTATGCAATATGGTGCTGGACTATGTGCTTATCAAATATTTTGATATGGGACTTTTCGGTGCGGCGCTTGCCACAACTATAGCACAGGTGGTAGGCGGCATCGTTCCGCTGATATATTTTATCTTCAACAGGCACGGCAGACTGAGGCTTGTAAAAACAAAGATAAATTTCAGGGCAATAGGCAAAGCCTGTGCCAACGGTTCATCGGAGATGCTTACAAATCTTTCCGCTTCCTTTGTGGGTGCGCTTTACAATATCAGACTGCTTGATCTTGCGGGAGAGAACGGTGTTGCGGCATACGGCGTTATCATGTATGTAAGCTTTATTTTCAGCGCATTCTACTTCGGCTATTCAATAGGAAGCGGACCTATCATAGGCTTCAACAACGGCGCAGGCAACAGGGAAGAGCTTCACAATATGTATCACAAGAGCATGGTGATAATTTCCGCAGCGGCAGTGATAATGACTGCAATGGGCGTGGGACTTTCGGGAGTGCTTGCGGGAATATTCGTGGGATATGACCCCGAGCTGCTTGAAATGACCTCCTATGCCATGAGGATATATTCGATATCGTTCCTTATGAGCGGATTCAACGTATTCGGTTCGGCAATGTTTACGGCACTGAACAACGGACTTATCTCTGCGCTGATATCCTTTATGAGAACGCTGGTGATACAGTCGGCGGCGATACTTATACTGCCTATATTTTTCGATGTCAGCGGAATATGGTTTGCAATATCCGCTGCGGAAGCTGTTACGCTTATCATCACATTTACATTCATAGTAAAATACAGAAAAAGATACGGATATTGACCGTATCTGGCTGCTGCCGTCGGAAATTTTATCGGCGGCAGCTTTTTTATTGTTTTTGTAATCAATTTATGTTGATTTTTTTCGGGAAAGCTGTTGAAATCGGATAGATTTTGTGCTATACTTAAAGTTACCGAACTATCCTGTTGATTGAAAGGAGGACACATGCTTCGGACGGGGCATGGTCAGATATGAAAGATAAACAGCGCAAAAGCCCTTTGGTGATAATCGAATTCATTATTATAGGAATACTTATCCTTGCTATCGCATTTATGCTTACGATATATTTTTCGTTCAGAAATACGGACAGCATACCCAAGGTTTTCGGGTATTATATATATCACACCCATGCGGTGAACATGGAAACTCGAATACCTGCGGAATCGGCGGTGTTTGCAAAGGAATCCGAGATAGACAACATCGCCGTCAACAGCGTTGTGCTCTGCAAGATAGACGATTCCGTTACGCTGATAAGAGTTGTTGAGATACTCGATGAGGACGACGGAACATATTACATAGTCCGATACGATACATCTCCCCAGAATGAAACCTATAAGGTCCCCAAGGAAAGCGTTGTGGCAAAGGCTGTGTCCTATGATGTTTTCACGGGAAAGCTGCTGAATTTTGCGACCTCCAAAAAGGGCATCATACTTGTGGTCATTATCCCAAGCATACTTATCGTTCTGTATCAGATAATCAAGATCGTTCTTAGCAAGCCCGACGATGACGATGAGGACGATGATAAATACAGCGAGCCTGACGGCGGAAAATATGCGGCACTGAAAACAAAGGCGGAAGCAATGGACGGCGAATCCGATGTACGTCCCGCTCCTGCGGTAAGAGCGAAGTTCGATACCGCCGCTCCCCAAAAGAAGGAAAGCGTTATTTCCGTTGACAGCAGCGGAAAGGCTGAATATTCACCCAAGACCAAGGCAGACAGCGTTCTTATCACAGGAGATCGACTTGACGCCATGAGCGGCAGAAAGCCCGAACACAGCGCTCCCGTTGTTACGGGATTTGCGAACGAGCCTGTGAAGATCCCCGATGAAAAGCCCGAAGAGGAAAACGGTGCGCTGATAGGCGGAGCGGCAGGGGACACATCTTCCTTTGCTCCCAAGGTCAGCGATGTTATCCCCGAGAGCATTGCGGCAATAAAAACTCCCGCAAGCGCAGAGCCCGAGACAGTCAAGCCTGCCGAAAAGCCTGCGGTGAAGCTTAAAAAGGAAGAAGCTCCCGTTATTGCGGAGGCTCCCAAGGAATACTTCACCAAGGCAGTTACCGCACCAAAGGCGGATATTCTCCCCGAAGAGAAAAATCACCCCGTTGTTGCAACAAATTCTATCCCCGAAAAGGCAGTTGTTCCAAGAGAAACAATTGCTCCAAAGCGCAAAAAGAGCGCAAGCCCCACTGTGGACGAGCTTATGAGCATCATTGATGCGGAACAGGCAAAGATCAACAGAAACAAGTAAAATATAAATCCTGCGGTCATTGCGGCCGCAGGATTTTTTGCATGATGTTATAATAAAAGATCGGAGCCTGTTTCCCAAGCTCCGATCTTTTATGTAATCAAATTAATTTTATTTTGGGTTTTACTTTTCCTCGTAGCCCGATGTGATGAGCTTCTTTGTCTGGGGAATGCTGAAGAGGATAACCGCACCGATGATAGTGAAGATGATCTCAGGGAGCATATATGCGCCGTTGTAAACAAGGCTGTAAAGCCATTCGTTGTCGGTCACAAAGCCGCTCCAAAGCTCACCGAAGGAGTGCCAGATGATAACGCCGCTGAGGAAATGGGAAATGAATCTTGCAACGCCTGCAAGAGCTGTGCCTGCGATCCAGCCGCCGATTCCCTTTGTGCGGAACATACCGCCGATGCCGATAGCCGTGTATGCCAGAACGTAGTCAAGCAGAATGCTTCCGATCAGCGAAGCAGGTGTAAGTCCCCATGTGAAAAGACCGTCCATTACGCCCTGTCCAAGCTGGAAAAGTGAAAATACGAAGGACACCAGCAGTCCCTTTTTTACGCCGTACTTGATGCTGTACATGATTATGGGCAGCATTGAAAGCAGTGTTACCGAGCCGCCCCAGGGCATCTTGATGATCCTGATGAAGCTTAATACGACCGCCAGTGCGACCATTACCGCACCCTCAACCAGCGGAAGTGCCTTTGAATTGTTTCTCATAACTTTTTCCTCCCGAAAAATTTTTCGATTTTTTATCGCACAGGAAAACCGCACCGTCAAGTGCTTTTGGGGAATAAAACAAAAATGCCGCAGTTATATTGAAAAACCTGCGGCATTATCTTTATTTCATTAAAGAAAACTCCCTACGTCGGCATTATCCGAATCAGGTTATGGGTCGAAGCTAACATCTTCCTCTCAGCCTGTATACAAGCTCCCCTGTTTGATTGTACATAATATTATATCACCTGCGGCGAAGCTTGTCAATATCTGCGTTTTATATTTACACAGCCGCAACAATTTGTATAAAATCAGCCATTCGTTTTATAGCGGAGCCATACTGCGCCGCTGCCGAATTTCTGTACGTCCGAAAGTGTAAGGTGAGTCAGAGGATAATTGATGTCACGTCCGTCAAAAACAGAGGGCATTTCCATTCTGCCGTCCACTCCTGCGCCGATAAGGAGACTTATTTCGTCCAGAAGTCCGTCATTCAGAAAAGCTGTGTTTATGGCAGGGCCGCCCACGATGCTCATGCGCTTTACGCCGAACTCTTCGGCAAGTATTCCGCAGGCACGGGGAAGATCGATTTTTTCCTTTCCGCAGGCTATCCATGAAATATTCTGTCCGTCAAGATAGCGGAGATATTCCTGTGATACCTGCTCACTTGTAAGGATAAGATATGGCTTTTTCATATTACAGCTTACCTCCGTATACAGGGAAAACTCCGCTCTTGCCGTAGCTTTCGATGTGCCTGAAATGTTTCAGTGTTTCCATGTCCTCTGTGCCTATCCCGAAGTCAACCTGTGCGTTGCTTTCCATATGAGCGGGGTTTGCCGTTTTGGGAAGAGCAATCGCACCCGGCTGCAAAGCATAGCGTATGCAGAGCCGGGGAACGGTGACATTGTATTTGTCCGCCATAGCCCTGATCTCGGGCTGATGAAGTATCTCGCCGTGGGCAATGGGGGAATATGCCTCAACGGCAATGCCGTTCTTATTGCAGTATTCCGTCAGCTCCGGCGGAGTGTTGCTGATATGGAGAAGTATCTGGTCTGCCATAGGCTTTATTTCGCAGGCTTCATTAAGGCTTTCGATATCGCCGATCAGGAAGTTTGAAACGCCGACAGCACGGAGCTTTCCTGCCTTGTATGCATCCTCAAGGGCACGCCATGCGGCACGGTTGCCCTCCGTATAGCGGTCATCGCACTGATTTACCTTGTCCCAAGGCTGTGGGCTGTGAATTATCATCATATCAAGGTAATCAAGCTTCATTTTTGAAAGTGTTTCGTCAATGCTCCGCAGCCACCTTTGAAACAACGAACAGCTCCTGACGGGGAATGCCGCAGGTCCTTACTCCCTCGCCGACACCTCGTTCGTTTCCATATGCATGGGCGGTATCGAAGTGACGGTAGCCAAGCTTTGCCGCAGCCTTTACAGCGTCTGCCGAATTTTCATCGGAGATGAACCATGTGCCAAGTCCAAGCTGGGGAATTTCTACGCCGTTTGATAATGTTATTGTATTTGTATACATTGAAAACCCTCCCTGTTTTTTGTTACAGCCCCATTATACAATCTAAAGTTAACTTTATGTCAAGCCTTTTTGCAAAGATTTTTGTTAAATGATTTTAAATAAATATGATGCGATGTGTGTACATAGCTGTTCTATAAAAACCCTCCCCGTACCCGATGTATAAAAATGATCGGGAACGGGGAGTTTTGATTGTTTATTCGTTAAGCTTACTTTTTCAGTGTGAATTTTCCTGTAAGGCGCTTCATTGTATTTGCCTGTCCCGCAAGCTCTTCCGCTGCTGCGGCGCTCTGTTCGGAAGCTGCGGAGTTGTTCTGAGTTACCTCGGAAAGCTGCTCCACATAGGTCGATACATGATTTATCGCCTCGGACTGCTTTTGTGTGTTCTGTGCGATGCTGTCGATAGATTCGACTATCTCGCTTATGCTTGTGACTACCGTATTAAGGGATTCGGCGGTCTGATTTGCTATCTGTGAGCCGTTTTCAACGGCTTCCGTTGTTCTGCTGATAAGTGCCGATGTGTTCCGTGAAGCTTCGGCGGAACGGGAAGCAAGATTTCTTACCTCGTCGGCTACAACAGCAAAGCCCTTTCCTGCTTCACCTGCACGGGCAGCTTCAACCGCTGCGTTGAGCGCAAGTATGTTTGTCTGGAATGCGATATCCTCTATCGTCTTGATTATGGCGCTTATGCGGTCGGTGTTGTCGTTGATGTCCTTCATTGCTTCAAGCATACGGTTCATGCGCTCGTTGCTGAGGTTTGCTTCGCCGCCGATGTGATCCATGCTTTCGCTGACCTTTTCAGCACGCTCCGCATTGACCTTTATCTGCTCGGACATATCATCTATGGTAGAAACCAGCTGCTCAATGGAGCTTGCCTGCTCTGTGGAGCCGGAAGCAAGAGCCTGCGCTCCGACCGATACCTGATCTGCGCCTGTTGCAACCTGATCTGCCGCAGTGTCGATGCTTACAAGAGTTTCGTTCAGCGAAGCTGTGATGTTTTCAAGGGCAGCTTTCAGCTTTCCGAACTCGCCCTTGTATTCCATTGTAAGGCTTATGTCAAGATCGCCTGCCGCTATTCTGTTCAGCACATCGGAAAGCTCGCTGATATAGCCCGAATAGTTTCTGAGCTGATCCGTTGTCTGTCCGAGACTGTCTGCCAGTATGCCGATATCGTCCTTTGAGGCGGCTTTCACGGTAACATCAAGCTCGCCTGCCGCCACCTTCTGAGCCGCACGGTTGATATCACGGAGAGAACGTGTCATCTTTATTGATACTGTGATTGCCACCGCCGCAGTGACTGCCGCAACGAATATTACCGCCGACAGCATATACATTACCATTTTGCCTGTCTGTTCCGAAAGCTCCGAGCTTTCCGCAGTGAAAATAAGATCCATGCCGTTGTCAAGGGTGCTGAACACGGCTTTTCTCTTTGTTCCGTTTATGCTGCATACGATAGGTTCATCGGACTGACCCGAGGCAACAGCGGACGTGAGCGAATCGGAGGAGCAGTATTCCGCAAGGCTTGTGCCGAAAGTCATGTCCCTGCCGTATATAACGTTTCCGTCGCTGTCTGTGATTATGGGCATTCCCGTTTTGTATGCGTCGGAGGCCTCGGCTATGTTCTGCACCATTGTGAAGTCGATATCCATGCCCACAATGCCTGCATTCACGCCGTCACGGAAAAGCGGAACTACGTAGGAGATCATATATATGCCCACATTTTCGTTAAGATAAGGGTTCATCCATGTGGGGCCGCCGTTGTTGACGGGTGTGTAATACCAGCCCACGTGAGCGATATCGGTCTTGTCATAGGTGCTGAAATCGGTGGGAGTTACGCTCTGAAAAGCTTCATCGGTGCTGTTTCTTGTCATGAACAGACCCGAGGTAGGCTCGGTGAAATCGGGATTGTATCTTATGTATGCGCAGATTGCTCCGTCGGTATTTCCCGCAGAGCTTAACAGCAGCTGTTCAAGCTTGTCGGTATATGCATCAACATAGGCGCTGTCGGTCTTGAAAGCTTCAAAAT
Source organism: uncultured Oscillospiraceae bacterium (assembly GCA_934464775.1). Lineage (GTDB taxonomy): Bacteria > Bacillota > Clostridia > Oscillospirales > Ruminococcaceae > RGIG4694. Next base: position 46,096 of record CAKSKG010000005.1, on the reverse strand, counting down.
CATCAAGGTCGCTCATTGCCGTTTCCGCAAGTGTATCGACCGACTGCTCGATCTTGCTGAGATATGAATTGATATCGGAGCTGATGCTGCTCTGGGCTGTCTCCATGATCCTGTCCGCATCGGAATCAAGAGCGGAATTTGCGTTCAGGATACTCAATGTGCCCACGGCTATTGATGCTATCGTGGTGCAGGCGGCAGCCATTATGCTGATTTTTTTTGTTATCGTCATATAAAAATACCTCCGAAGGTCATTATTTTGTCCGTAACGTGTGCCGTGCGGAGCATTTGACAATATTATACGATAAACGACATAAAAAGTCAATATCATACATCTGCCTGCCGAAAAAAACATTTTTTCACTGCGTTACTTTATATAATAAAAATATTGACTTTTATACCGATAAATGGTAATATCATAGTGTATATAAGGCGGTAATGTCTTAGAACCTGTCTTCATAAGCATATGCACACGTCTTTTCGGCAAATTTTGCTGCATACTGCGTTAAAAATCCTTGCCGTGCGGCAGCACGCCTGCGGATTTTTGCCTTGTCTGCAACAAAATCATGCACGAAAATCCGCATACATTTCTTATGAAGACAGGTTCTTACCGTGCAAAAGCTTTGGTTATTGTGTATTTTTAAGGAGATGTGGACTTTGCCCACAAAAAGAGCTTATATAAAAATGCTGTCGGCGGCAATGGCAGTGCTGCTGCTGACTGCCTGCGGCAGCAGTGATAAAAATTCGGGCAGTACCGCCGCTCTGCCCGAGATAATAATAGGCAGCGACATATATCCTCCCTATAATTTTGAGGATAAAAACGGTCAGCCTATGGGCATTGACGTTGATCTTGCCCGTGAAGCTTTTGACCGGCTTGGCTATAAGCCTGTATTTGTTACGATAAACTGGGAGGATAAGACCGATCTTGTAAACAGCGGTGAGATCGACTGCATATGGGGCAGCTTTTCAATTGACGGCCGTGAGGATCAATACAACTGGACGATACCGTATATGTACAGTCATCAGGTTGTGGCAGTCGGTGAGGACAGCGATATATATTCTCTTGCGGATCTTGCTGATTGCAGGATAGCTGTTCAATCTACCACAAAGCCCGAGAGTATGTTTCTTGACGGGACTGATGAAAGACTGCCAAAGGTGCGTGAGGTGATCTCACTTCAGGATCGGGAACTGATATATCCGTTTCTGAGCAAGGGCTATGCCGACGCCATTGCCGCTCATGAAACGGCTATTGTTCAGTATATGAATGATTATGATCTGCACTGCCGCATACTGGACGAGCCTCTTCTGACTGTGGGACTGGGAGTTGCTTTTTCTCTCAATGATGACAGAGGCATAAACGATCGGCTTTCCGAGACCTTTGAACAGATGTATGCCGACGGTTCCTTTGAGGAGATACTTGGAAGATATCTGGACGATCCCCATAAATATCTGGAGGTGAAGCCGAGTGAATAACGATAAGCACGGTGTCCGCAGCATATTTTCTTTCCGCAGGTGGCAGATACAGCTTATTGTGGGACTTATAATAATAGGTGCTGTGCTTGGCATCTCCGTCAAGAATGATATACGGAACACTCAGAAGCATCTCACAGCAACAGTAAGCTATATAAAGGAGCAGGCGGACCTTTATCAGCGGCTTGAGCTTGCCTCCGAAACAAAGAGCCTGATGAGCATTATAAAGGATGCACATCAGGTCAGGGAATATATAAACGGACAGCAGGAAGCCGTGCCCGATGCTGAAATGCTTGAATGTGCCGTTAAGGACGGTTACTCCACGGGAGCGCTTGTGCTGGATTCGGAGGGAAATATCACTGCGCAGTATCACAAGGACGATGATGGGCTGACTGCGGAGGAGGACACGCTCTATTCCGCCGCAGTGCTGGAAACGGCAAAGCACCCCGAAAAAAGCTATGCTGTCCGTGTGGAGCGTTCCGACGGCACTCATGCGGATATTGCCGCAGTGGGACTGGGTGACGGCGAGCATATAATTGTGACCTGCTATCACACCGCTCTTGATTATATCGAAAGCTACAGCCAGTCGGTAAATTATCTGCTTTCGGGATATAATACTGACCAGAACGGAACGATAGTCATAGTGGACAACGATAAGGTGATCGTTTCAACGAACGAAGCGCTTCTGGGAAGCTCTATTAATGATATGCCCATACTTGCAAAGATAAAGAGTGTCGGAGCCGGCGACAGACTTGTGAATGCTTTAAACCCCGATTCGGTATTTCTGCATGATTTCGGACTTATGGAGCATGGGCTTGAATTTTATGTTTATGCATTTATGCCCGAGCGCAGCGTTTTTGAAAGTACACCGAGAAATGCGGTATATGCGGCTGTGCTTTATATCATACTTATTATAATATATAACAGCTCACGTATGATATCCGAGCAGGCATACCGTGAGTCACAGATCGAAAAGGCATATTCCAAATCACTGAAAGCCAAAAATGAGGAGCTTCAGGCGGCTGTTGAGCAGGCTGATCTTGCAAATGCCGCAAAGACAAATTTCCTTTCCCGAATGAGCCATGATATCCGAACGCCCCTTAACGGAATAATCGGTCTGCTGGAAATTGAGGACGCTCACCCCGATGATCTGAAAATGCTTTCCGAGAACCGCAGGAAGATGAAGGTTTCCGCAGATCATCTGCTTAATCTGATAAACGATGTTTTGCAGATGAGCAAGCTTGAAAGCGGCGAGATCACTCTTGCCCATGAATGCATGGATCTGCCGCAGATAGCGCAGGAGATACATACTATCATGGAGCAGAGGGCTGCGGAAGCGGGCATTACTCTTAATTACAAGGATTTTTCCGAGACGGTAAAGGCTCCGTGGGTGTACGGAAGTCCGCTGCATTTCCGTCAGATATTCGTGAATATCATAAGCAACTGTATCAAATACAACAGAGTCGGCGGAAGAGTCGATACCGATTCTGAATGCGTTGAGCTTACCGACAAAACTGTGACCTACCGCTGGACTGTGCGTGATACGGGAATAGGCATGAGCAGTGAATTTCTGAAGCATATTTTTGATCCGTTCTCACAGGAGCATTCCGACGCACGCAGTGTTTACAGCGGAACGGGACTGGGCATGACTATTGTTAAAGAGCTTGTTGACCGAATGGGCGGCACCATAGAAGTCACCAGCGAGGAAAACAAAGGCTCGGTATTTGTTGTCACGCTTACCTTTGATATTGCTCCCAAGCCCGAGAATGCCGAAGTCAAGACGGACAGCGGCACGGACATTTCATCGCTTGCGGGACTGAATGTACTGTTGGTGGAGGACAATGAGCTTAATGCGGAGATAGCGGAAATGCTGCTTTCCGATCAGGGGTTAAATGTTACTCTTGCCCGTGACGGACAGCAGGCGGTAAATACCTTTGAGGAAAATGCTCCCCATACCTTTGATGCGATACTCATGGACTTGATGATGCCCGTAATGGACGGATATACCGCAGCAAGGGCGATCAGGGCAATGAAACGTCCCGATGCGGCGGAGATCCCGATAATCGCAATGACGGCAAATGCTTTCGACGAAGATGTAAAGCGCTGTCTTGATGCGGGAATGAACGCGCATCTTGCAAAGCCGATAGATATGAACAAGCTTCTTGACGCTCTTGCACGCTTCTGCAATAAATAAAATGACGGCTGTGCTGTATAATATTATGCAGTACAGCCGTTTTTTTGTGAGAATATGTTTGCATATAATGCACAAAAGTTTTTGACATATGTATTAAATATTATGAAAATTACAAAATTGTTTTAAAATAAATAACAATTCATACGGCATATTATGTTATAATTAAAATGATATGCTTATATGAGCGGCTTTTTGTATGTTTTGCCCACAGTGTTGCAAAATCATACGCCGCAGCAGGGAAAAATGCGGAGCAGCTTCATATATTTCGGTTTGCTCACCGAAATATTATTGCATATCATAAAAAAATTTATCGGAGGTCGTTTGATGAGCAGGGAGAAACTTGGAAGCCGACTGGGCTTTATACTGCTGAGCGCAGGCTGTGCCATCGGCATCGGAAATGTATGGAAGTTTCCGTATATCGTCGGGCAGAACGGAGGCGGTATTTTCGTACTGATATATCTGATATTTCTTGCAATAATGGGCATTCCCGTAATGACAATGGAATTTGCTCTGGGAAGAGCGGCGCAGAAAAGCCCCGTTAAGATGTATCAGGAGGTCGAACCGAAGGGAACGGTCTGGCATATCCACGGAAAATTTGCACTTGTCGGCAGCTATCTGCTGCTGATGTTTTATACCGCCGTTGCAGGCTGGATGGTAAGATATTTTGTTTCCACCGCATCGGGTGAGCTTTCGGGACTGGACGCTCCCGCAATTTCCGAGCATTTTGAATCGGTGCTTTCCAATGCGCCTATGATGATATTATTTGCGGGAATAGTTATCGGAACGGCAGTGCTTATCTGTTCGATAGGACTGCAAAACGGACTTGAACGTGTTACAAAGGTAATGATGTCGGCGCTGATAATCATTATGGCAATACTTGCCGTCAACAGCTTTTTCATGAAGGGCGGAAGCGCAGGCATAGCCTTTTATCTTAAACCGAATATTGAAGAAGTAAAAAATGTCGGCATAGGAAATATAATAGTAAATGCCATGAATCAGGCGTTTTTCACTCTGAGTACGGGAATGGGCGGAATGGCTATTTTCGGAAGCTATATCGGCAGGGACAGAGCGCTTCTCGGAGAATCCGTAAATGTTGCACTGCTGGATACGCTTGTGGCGGTGGCTTCGGGACTTATAATTTTCCCTGCCTGCTTTGCATACGGCGTTGACGTTGACAGCGGTCCGAGCCTTATTTTCATCACGCTCCCCAATATATTCAACAACATACCTCTCGGCAGACTGTGGGGAAGTCTTTTCTTCGTGTTCATGTCCTTTGCGGCGCTTTCGACGGTGCTTGCCGTGTTTGAGGAGATCATCGCCTGTACGGTGGATCTTTTCGGCTGGAGCAGAAAGAAAGCCTGTGCAATAAACGGCATACTGCTGTTTGTGCTTTCGCTGCCCTGCTGCCTCGGATTCAATGTGCTGAGCGGCATTCAGCCTATGGGCGCAGGCACGAATATCATGGATCTTGAAGATTTTATCGTAAGCAATCTGATACTTCCCTTAGGCTCACTTACGCTGATACTTTTCTGTACATCGAAGAAGGGCTGGGGCTGGGACAATTATCTCAACGAGGTCAATACGGGCAAGGGCATGAAGCTGAAAGGCTTCGTGAGAGGATATATGACATATGTTCTTCCCGTTATGGTGACGGTGGTTTTCATTATAGGCATTATCAGAACATTTATTAAATAATTTTTTTCGGAGGCAGTATTATGGGCAGAGAAAAACTCGGCAGCAGACTGGGCTTTATATTGCTGAGCGCAGGCTGTGCCATAGGAATAGGAAACGTTTGGAAGTTTCCTTATGTGGTAGGACAGAACGGCGGAGGAATATTCGTTATCATTTATCTTATATTCCTTGCGATACTTGGAATACCCGTACTTACAATGGAATTTTCCTTGGGAAGAGCGGCGCAGAAAAGCCCCGTGAAGATGTATCAGGAGCTTGAACCGAAGGGAACTGTATGGCATATCCACGGCAAGGTGGCAATGGCAGGCGCATATATGCTTATGATGTTCTACACCACCGTTGCAGGCTGGATGATAAGATATTTCGTTTCCACCGCATCGGGTGAGCTTTCGGGGCTTGATTCCTCGGGAGTTGCGGATAGGTTCAGCAGTATGTTTACCGATGTGCCGATGATGGTGCTGTTCCTTGCGATAGTTATTGCGGCGGCAGTTATTGTATGCTCGATCGGACTGAAAAACGGTCTGGAGCGTGTCACAAAGGTAATGATGCTGGCGCTGTTGGTCATCATGGTTGTGCTTGCCGTCAACAGCTTCTTTATGGAGGGCGGCAAGGCAGGTCTTGCCTTTTATCTCAAGCCGAACTTTGAGGAAGTTGAAAAGATCGGTCTGGGAAGCATTGTTGTAAATGCCATGAATCAGGCGTTCTTTACACTTAGCCTCGGCATAGGCGCTATGGCTATTTTCGGCAGCTATATCGGCAAGGAGCAGTCGCTTCTCAGCGAATCAATAAATGTTGCGCTGCTTGATACACTGGTGGCAATATCCTCGGGACTTATAATTTTCCCTGCCTGCTTTGCATACGGCGTTGATGTTGACAGCGGACCCAGCCTTATTTTCATCACGCTCCCCAATATATTCAACAATATACCCCTCGGCAGACTGTGGGGAAGTCTCTTCTTCGTGTTCATGTCCTTTGCGGCGCTTTCGACGGTGCTTGCCGTTTTTGAGGAGATCATCGCCTGCACGGTTGACCTTTTCGGCTGGGGACGAAAGAAAGCCTGCATTGTCAACGGCATACTGCTGTTTGTGCTTTCGCTGCCCTGCTGTCTCGGATTCAATGTTCTGAGCGGCATTCAGCCTATGGGCGCAGGCTCGACAATCATGGATCTTGAAGATTTTATCGTAAGCAACCTGATACTTCCGTTAGGCTCGCTTGTTATCATACTGTTCTGCGTCACCAAAAAGGGCTGGGGCTGGGACAGCTTCACCAAGGAAGCCAACGAAGGCAAGGGAATTAAGATCAAGCGCTTCATGAAGGGCTATATGACATATGTGCTGCCTGCAATGGTCATTGTGCTTTTCGTGATCGGCATTGTAAGAACATTTTCAAAGTGATATGATCCGTATATAATAAAAAATGCAGTCCTGCAATAATGCGGGACTGCATTTTTGTATTTATGTATTTCTCAGACTTTTCTGAACAGATTGACCAGCATATAAAGCACGGCAAATACCAGATTATATACAAGTATCATAGCTACCGAAAGCTCCGTGAAGGATTTCAGCAATACCATGAGCGCCGCAAGAAGTATTCCCAGAAGTATGGAAACTGCCTGCATTGCAATGCCTGCGGATATTGTTCCTCTTATGCGCTTTGTGCCGAGGATAAGAGCGGCGAATGCCGCAAATCTTCCCGAGCAGGCAAGGGTTGCGGACTGCTTCGGAACATATGACGTGGTCTTTTCAAAATCGGAATGTGCGCTGAAAGGAATAAGCTTCAGCGTGTCGGGGGAGATATCGAACATCTCTGCCATGCGGTCAACGGTTATTGCGGAATCCACCGTACGGAGTATCACCTTGATGTGATTTCTCTCCAGATCGTGGAGTGCATTGACCACCTCGGGCATAGGCGTTGCTTCGATTATGAACATTGCGGAAAGCTCGCCCGATATGGAAAGATAAACGGGAATGCGGCTGCCGCCCGTATATTCCTTTTCCTTTGCGGGGGAGGGAAGTCCCTCGATGCTGTGATTGTTCATCAGCTTGCGGTTGCCAAGAAGCACACGCTTGTTGTTTATCCAGCCGCAGAGTCCCATTGAATCCTCATAGATATAGCTTTCAACGGGATTCAGCATTTCGGTCTTTCCTGCGATTATGTCATAGAACATATTCTTCATGATGCTGCCCGACTGGCTCGCAAGGCTTGCCGCCTCAACGATAGCCTCGTCGATGCGTGTATCGGAGAATATTTTCAGATTGGAGAGAGTAACGCTTCCCTTTGGGAAAAGCAGCGATGCATCGACCATAACGCTGTTTGTGTCGGAGAATTCGTCAATGCTGTCAAATCCGATCATTGCGCCCTGCATTTCACGGTATTTCTTTGAAGCCTTGTGCATTGGCAGATTTACCACCAGCATCATGGAGAAGCAGGAGCAAAGTGAGAGACAGCCCACAAATGCGGAAAGTCCCACAAAAACGGAGCCTGTGCCGTATGCCGATTTGCCCGTTGCCGCTGCGATAAGTCCGATAAGCAGCGAAGCCGCAAGGATTATCGGCAGGAATATGCGGCAGAAGCGGTCGGAGCTGTCAGCCGAATAGGATATCTTCATGAAATCGGAAAGCATTTCCGTTTTGCGCATTGTTGTAAGCTGGGGGAAGTCGGTAAGTGCGCCTCTTGTGAACACTTCCGCTTCGTCCTGGGAGTTGATCATGAACATTGCGTAATGCTCGCTGTCGCCCGAAACGTACTTGAAGTTCCGCTGTGTGCGGTCAAGAATAAGCAGCTTGCCCACCGTGTTGAATATCAGCACGCCGATTCCGAGAGGAACGTATTCGTGAACTATTCCGTCACGGACAAGGTTCGTATCGGTTATGGAGGCAATCGATATCATTGAAAGCAGCAGCGATGATGTGATCGTCACCGCAGATACGCTGTCGCAGTCGGCTTTCAGCGAGAAAAGCTTTGCAAAACCGCTGGAAAGCACGGTGTATGAAGCAAATGCCGCCCCCAGTCCCAGCAGTGTATTCACGAAAAGGTATGTGGCAGGCTGGGATTTCATGCTGAGCCATGAGGGGATAGGCGCATTCATCTCGTTTGCGAGAGTGATGTAAAGCGATATCGCAAAGCAGATGATAAGTACCAGCAGACGTATCGCCATGCTGCCTTTCAGCTGGGCAATATCGTTGGCAATGGACATTGCATCGTCCATGTTTTCAAAATCCTCAATGGTCTGCGGCTCCTGATTGTCCTCTTCGGTAAGGTCGGAATCCTCTTCATCGCCCGAAAGAACAAAATCCTTTATCTTTTTGCTGCGGCGCTCACGGAGATCACGGAGCTTTTCCATTTCTGCGTGTTCCTTGTCCATTGCAATGGGAGCGGTGTCGGGGATTATCTTATCGTCCAGCTTCAGGTCGATATCCGTAATGGACTTGCGCTCTATGGGCGGGATATTCGCCGTTTTTGAAAGGCGCTCCTGCTTGAGCTTTTCCATTCTGCCCATAAGATCGGCATTTCCCCCAACAAGACGGGTCGCCTCGTCATCGGGCTTCATGAGCTTGTCGATCATATTGTCTATCCTGCCCGTGTTTTCCTTGGACGTGGGGATAGGCTTGCTTTTGGATTTTTCGTATTCGTTGACGAATTTGTTTATGGAATCGCCTGTGATGCTGTCAAGGGGATCGTCGCCCGTATGTATCTCTTCGTCGGAGATGCCCTCCTGAGTGTAGGAGAAAAGTCCCGTTTTTTCGGAGAATACCGCCTGGACCTTTCTGTGGTGAGGCTCTTCCTCGGGTTCATAGCCGCCGTCCTGCTCCATTTTATCGGAAAACGTTCTTCCGGGACCCTGTTTTTTGGTCATTTCCTCAACGGCTGCATCAAAGGCTTCGTTTGCTTCTTCGCTGCGTTCACGCTCGGAGCGGCTCTTTACGCCCAGACCCTTTCGGGTAAGCTCCTCGTATTTCCGCTGAAATTCATCGTCCTCTGCCTTGAACTTGGATTTTTTCTTAGCTTTTTCCTCTTTGCGGCGCTGCTTTTCTTCGGCAGCCTTTTGCTTTTCAAGCTTTTTCCGCTCGGCTTTGGAAAGGTTTTCCTCGGCATTTTCGGGCATTTCCGCAGGAGCCGCCTCCTGCTTCGGAGGCATTTTCAGTATCGGCTCGGGATCGGGAGTGATTATGGGAGCTGTGTTGTATTCGGGCAGATCGTAGTCATCGTTTGCGCCTCGGATAGTCATTGTCTGTGCAAGACGCTCCGCCTTGCGGCGCTTTTCCTCTTCGATAACGTCCTTGAAATCCTCGCCCAGATATTTGTGCTCATAATCTCCGCTGATTATCTCACGGCGGATAAGATCCATTCGCCGCTCTTCCATTTCACTGTTAAAAGGCTCGGGATCGGGGATAACGGGCTGCGGTGCGGATTTCTGCGCCTCCGATGCAGCGCCCACCGCCGCAAGCTCCCGTGTGATGTACTTTTGTTCTTCCGCTTCGATGCTTCGCAGCACCTCGTCAAGATTAAGGCTCATGCCTGCGGATTTATCAGAGGGTTCTGAATATTCGTTAAGCAGATCGTCAAGTGAAAATTTATCGTCCGCCAAGATATATCCTCCTAACGTTTATTATCTATAATTATAGTATGATTACTTTTTTATGCTGCGCTGTCTTACCGCTTCATACATAAATATGCCTGCGGCAACGGAAGCATTCAGCGATGTGATCTTTCCGAACATGGGGAGCTTTACAAGATAGTCGCACTTTTCTCGGATAAGTCTTCCCATTCCGAAGCCCTCGGAGCCGATAACAAGTCCCACGGCACCCGTAAAGGAGGTGTCGGAGTAATTCTCGCCGGAAGCGTCGGTGCCGTATATCCATACGCCGTTCTTTTTAAGCTCGTCGATAGCCGTGCCCAGATTTGCGACTCTTGCAACGGGGACCCAGCTTGCCGCACCTGCGGAGGTCTTGTTAACGGTGTAGTTCAGTGATGCGCTGCGGCGCTTGGGGATTATCACACCGTCAGCACCCGCAGCCTCGGCGGTACGGATTATCGCACCGAGATTGTGTGGGTCTTCGATCTCGTCACAGATTATAATAAAAGGCTCGGTGCCTTTCTTCTTTGAAACTGCAAGGATATCCTCGACGGAAACGTATTCCGCACAGGCACCGGAAGCGATGCAGCCCTGATGTGATGCGCCCCTGCACATTGATGTGAGCTTTGCGTCGCTTACCTGCTTGATAACGATGCCCTTTTCACGGGCCATTCTTGTTATCATGCCGATGCTGCCGCCAGCTTCGCTGTTGACGAAGAGTGTGTCAATGGGCTTGTCAGCCTTGAGAGCCTCGATAACGGGGTTTCTGCCGACGATAAGACCGTTGTCCTCGTCCGAATCGTATCTGCTGTTTCTTTCGTCGCGGTCATCGCGGTCACGGAAGCTTTTTTCATCGCTGTTTCTGCGGAAGCTGCTGTTTCTTCCCGAAGGTCTGCGGCTGTCGGAACGGCTGTCATTTCTGCCGTATCCGTATTTTTTCTTGTTATCGTTCATTTTGATTAATCTCCGAATAATTATATTTATCCGCTGCGGATATACAGCGGGATATTATCATACATTTTCTATAATAACATAAATGCTTATAAATTTCAATATTATTTCGGAAAATTTACAAATAAATTGAAAACGGTACAGAAAGGTTACAGCGTGCAGTGACCGAAAAAATGCCGATTAGTGCGTTTTGCACGGTAAAATCGTATATAAGGGGCGAAAATCTTTATATAATATTGTTGACGAAATGAAATTGTTTTGTTATAATAGATAGTGGTTTTACTGTTTTGCGGCTGTGAGTGCCGCAAAAATATAATGGTCACCTCTAAAAACCAGCGGCTAAAGCCTTAGCACCTCATCTGCTTGCAGATTTTCCGTCATCTTGCACATAAATTTCTTGACATACGGCAGTATGCCTGCGAAATTTCTATACAAGCTGACGAAAAATCTGACTGCGCATCTGAGGCACTATGGGTTTTAGAGGAGACCTGATGTAAAAAATAAATTCGGGAATATGGTATATAAATTATGAGTAATGGCAACAGAAGAGGCGGACAGCCCGATCGTGTCAGCGCTGCGGAGCGCAGAATGCAGCGCAATAAAAAGAAAAGGCGCAATACATACTATCTTATAATACTTGCTGCGGCAGTGATATGCTTTTTTGTGCTGGCTTTCACGGTGTTTTTCAATATAACCACCGTAAAGGTTGAGGGCAGCTCCAACTATACCGCAGAGGAAATAGTTGAAGCCAGCGGAATAAAGATCGGCGACAATATGCTCAGGGAAAATCCGAAAAAGCGCAGCGAAAATATAACCTCAAAGCTGGTATATATTGAAAGTGCCGCAGTGTCACGCCACTTCCCAAGCACCGTGATCATCACCGTGGAGGCGTGCATTCCCCATGCAAATGTTCAGACAAGCGACGGCTATTATCTTATCAGCAGGGGCGGAAAGATACTCGAAAAGCTGACAAATCCCAAAACGGGACTGCTTATCATAAACGGTGCGGACAGCGCCGCAGGACTGGAGCCGGGCGATAAATTTGTTTCCTCGGACGAGGACAAGACAAATGATATCTATGAGCTTATCGACGCATTTGACAGATTCGGTCTGGACAATGTGACTTATATCGATATTTCCGACCGTGCCAATGTTTCGTTCCTGTATGACAGCCGAATCACAGTTGAGCTGGGAGTTGCCAGCGATCTTGACTACAAGCTGAAATTCGCAGGCGAGATACTCACAAAGGAAATAGGCACGGGAACAATGGGAACGCTGAGAATGCTTTCCGACAGCGCACAGTTCATCGACGAAGCGGGACTGGAGGAAAACAACAGGGTCTATGAATCCAATATAGCTTCCTCCGCCGAGGTCACGGAGCCGCCCGAAACGGACGAAAACGGCGAGACGATAACCTCGTCCGAAACGGAAACGGAAGCTCCCGCAGAGACCTCCGAGACGGAAACGGTCACCGTGGCAACTACCATGGAATGACAGACTTATATGCATATTTGTGAAATTATACCTCGTTCCGACAATTCTTTTCGTTAATTAGTGGATTTTATAAAAAAGTTTCCTAAAGGACTTGAAAAATTGCGGAATGTGTGATAGAATATCAATTGAATATGTTAAAGATAAATTCTTGGATATAAATATACAGAATAAACAGGAGGAAGTAGAATGCTGCAGGTAGATATGGAAGAAAAGGATTTCGCTTCGATACAGATGGCTCCCGATGTTGTCATCAAGGTAATAGGTGTCGGCGGAGGCGGCGGAAACGCTCTTAACCGCATGATCGAAGAGGGTATCGAAGGCGTTGACTACATAGCTGTAAATACAGATGCAATGGCTCTCAATTCGTCAAAGGCTCCCACAAAGGTGCAGATCGGTCAGAAGCTTACAGGCGGAAGAGGCGCAGGCGCAAAGCCTGAGATCGGCGAAAAGAGCGCACAGGAAAATAAGGAAGATATCTCGTCCTCTATCAAGGGCGCAAACATGGTATTTATCGCAGCAGGAATGGGCGGCGGCACAGGTACGGGCGCAGCTCCCGTTGTTGCGGCTATCGCTCAGGAAATGGGCATTCTTACCGTCGGCGTTGTCACAAAGCCTTTCGGCTTTGAGGGCAAGAAGAAGATGGAAAAGGCTGAGCAGGGCATCGAGGAGCTGAGACAGCACGTTGACGCTCTGGTTGTTATCCCCAACTCCAAGCTTCTCCAGGTTTCCGAAAAGAAGCTTACAATGATGGAATCCTTTGCACTGTCCGATGATATCCTTAAAACAGGTGTCAAGGCTATCGCAGAGATCGTGACCGTTGAAAGCTACATGAACGTTGACTTTGCCGATGTTGAAACAACACTGAAGGCAGCTGGTCTTGCACATATGGCTGTCGGCACAGGCTCCGGCAAGGACAAGGTTGCGGAGGCTCTCAACAGCGTTATTTCCAGCCCCCTGCTGGAAACATCTATCTCCGGCGCAAAGAGACTGCTGCTTAATGTACGCTTTGCTCCCGATGTTTATCTTGAAGATGTCAATGACCTTGCAGAGAGAATTGAAGAGGCAGCAGCACCCGATGTTGATATCATCTTCGGTTCGTCTCCCGATGAGAATCTTGACGACGCTATCAGCGTAACTGTTATTGCAGCAGGCTTTGATGAGTCCGATGTTGTAAATGTTGACAACAAGATCATGAACGAGGCTATGCAGGATTTTGCAGGTGCAAGAAGCACAGCTGCAAAGACAACTCCTCAGCCCGCAGCAAAGTCCGCTCCTCTTTATACATATCAGCCCCAGCAGAAGAGCTCGGCTGTTGATGATGATCTTTTTGATATGTTCAAGAGATGATCTGACGAAAAAGTATATTTTGCCGCACCGTAGCTTTGACGGTGCGGCTTTTGCGGTTTTATGAGAAAGTTTCGTCTGCCGTATTTTTCATCAAACTATCAATATTTTCGTGAAAAAAACTGTTGAAAAAAATCATAAAATATGTTATTATAGAAATAAGTGAACCACGGTCAGAAAACGAAGGGAGTGCGGCAGTTGAAAAAGATCAGATTTGTTATCGGCAATAACAATAATTATTTCAGGCTTGAAATTGCAAAGACGCTGCTGCGCTTTACCGAGTTTGATTTTACTTTCTTCTGGGAGCAGTGCATAAATGCAGGAAAGACCGCTCATAAGACGGGAAATCTTCCGCAGGAGCTGATGTCGGCGGCACGTTCCGCAGTTTCTGGCTGTCACCCTTATATTGAAGCCTGCGTTGGCGGAAATTATGACAGCGTGGCAGTGGACTGCATCATCGCGTACATATGCAGCAGCGAGCATATCGGGCTTGAAGAGCTTTGGGCACGCTGCATTACTCCGAAAAATAATTATGAAAGCGCGATCTTCCGCAGGATATCCGAATATAAAACGGGACGTGCTGTTAACCAGTGGGTGAATATCGTCCGCATGGGAGAATATGCGAAGGCGAAAATGGAATTTATCTACGGCGGCGACCCATTTACTTTTGAGACTATGAAGGCGAGAAAGGAATATTTTGATCTTGCTTTTTCGGTCAGTGCAAATGAGCTGGGCTATCCCGTTGAGGATATGCCTGCCGCAAGGATATATAACCGCACGCTTATTCCGGGAGCGGCTTTCCGCATGGGTCAGACAGCCAAAAAAGTGTATCATACCGTCGGGGATATGATAAAAAATGTGCCCCAGTGCAGCGTCAAGGGACACAATCAGGTGCTTTCCGACCAGAGTGCAATGGACGTTTTTTCGTACATCAAGAATCTTGAGCGGCCTGCCGACAGCGAGCTCAATATGCTTTCGGAGATACTTTCCTCGGACGAAGCTGAGGAGGTATATATGCCCTCAGGCTTCAAGGCACTGATCGATCTTGAATTTGACCTTATGATGAGAGAGGGCGTGTTCCTGCGTGAATGCAGGAACTGCGGCAGATATTTTATATGCACCTCCGAGGAGGACGGATATTACTGCGGAAGAGTTACCGCCAGCGGAAAAAGCTGCCGTCAGATAGAAGAGGAAAAGCGCCGTCCGTCCAAGATCGCCCCCGAGGATATGCTTGTGGACGATAAGCCTGCCGAAGTTAAGGAAGAAAAGCCAGCTGACGAAAGCAAGGCTCACAAGCATTCTCTTGCAGAGCAGGAAAATGTTGACGGGTTCTTTGACGGCGGCGAGGATTATGATATCTTGCTTTCCGCATGGGAGCTTGAAGAAAAGAAAACGGACGCTCCACATGAGCAGTCTCAAAAGGCGGAAAAGCCTGTTGAAAAGTCCATGATAAATATTCCCGAGGCGGCTGAAAACCGTTCCCAGGAGATATATTCAAAGCTTTACAGAAGCATCGGAAAGGCAATGTCCGAGAGCGAATTCAAGGAATGGGCGCAGTATCTCTCCGATCTTATGGGAAATGTGAGAAGCGGCGACGGTACGCTTTCCCAGCTGGAGGAGTTTCTCGGCTCTGCCGAAAAGCTGTATGAAGAGCGCATGAGCGTTATTTCCGAGGAAGAGGAGCAGTTTTCGGAGTTCAGCCCCCAGCGGTTTGAAAGGGCGAAGCTTCCGCCCAAGAAGAAAATTTCCCGTGAGGAATTGTATGCTGCCGCCCGTGAAGCTGGGCTTGATATCTCCGACGGCAATCAGACCGGATCGGTGAAATTTGCGGAGCCTGCCAAGCAGGATGAAGTTCCCGAGAAAAAATATACGGGCGACGGCAGGGAATACAAGCCATTTATGCCGAAAAAATATGCTTCGCTTTATGAAGCCATGATGGATAATCCCAAAAAGGAGGACGATGAGCCTGCAAGGGTCATCAGAAAGCCGCAGTGGGAGAGGATAAAAAAATAAATTGAACGGAGGTGCCGTTTTTGGATTTTATCAATGAGGACAATGCGGTGAACGGACTTGCCGATGCTGTTATCAAAGGCGGCGTCTGCCTGTTCAATGCGATAAAATATATATATTCCATTGCCGAGGAGGATTTTTACAGGGTCAGCATAAAGGACGCCCTGAAGATCGTCCTTAACAATGTGAATGAAAGCGACGGGCTTCGTGCGCTGGGGCTGCGGATAGATGAAAATACCTGCGGCGAGATGCAGAACGAGGCTTACAACAGAGTGCTTCCGCTGATAATATACAGCATTGCCATTCGTCTGCCGACGCTGAGGAATATCCGCAGCATCGGCGGCGACTTCATGACCGACGATCAGATACGCAGAGTGTATGATATAGTCATGTCAAAGGGTGCGCAGAACTATAACGACATTATCCGTGAGAGCTACAGCGAGTTCCGCTATCTTGTGCGGAAGAACAAGCCGCTGCCGCCGTATAATGCCGAGTGGTTCAAGACGTATATTTATACGGAGGTGCCGTCGCTGGCGGATATGACCAACAAGAATATGTTCCTGCTGGGGTTTGCGGACGTGCTTTTTGCAATGTTTTATGCCTGCCTTGAGGAGGAGCTGAGCTCAAAGATAATGGAATATTCGGCAAGGGCGTATTCTTCGCCTTTGAATATATGATCTGAAAGGAATTTAAGTATGACAGTATTTCTTTGCGGCTTTATGGGCTGCGGAAAATCAACTATCGGCAGACGTCTTGCGGATATATCGGGCAGAGCCTTTACCGATATGGATACATATATCGAGAAAAAAGCGGGAATGTCTATCCCCGAGATATTTGAGGAAAAGGGCGAGGCGGCTTTCCGTGAAATGGAAACGGAGGCTGTTTCGGAGCTTGGCGACAAGGGCGGAATAGTAGCCTGCGGCGGCGGAGCGATGCTTAAAGATATCAATGCAAAGA
The DNA here is from genome assembly GCA_934464775.1 of uncultured Oscillospiraceae bacterium. Lineage (GTDB taxonomy): Bacteria > Bacillota > Clostridia > Oscillospirales > Ruminococcaceae > RGIG4694. The sequence goes on along the minus strand of CAKSKG010000005.1, from coordinate 29,411 downwards.
TCGCAGCCGAAAAGGGCGTTGTGGTATATATCGACGTGGATTTTGATACCTGCTACGGCAGGATATCGGGCGATAAGAACCGTCCTATCGTTGCGGCAAACACAAAGGAATCCCTTGAAGAGATATATAATTCGAGAGTTTTGCTTTACACGGCGCATTCGTCCGTTAAGATAAACGGCTGCGATACTCCCGAAAGCGCCGCAAGGGCTATAAAGGCGGCAGTGGGCTTATAAGTCCTTTCCGCCGTATGGGGGATATAATGGATTTCAGAGAGCTTTTATACACAAGAATAAAGGAGGAGATCTCCCGATGCAGTGCCGAGGGTGTTTATGCCGTGTATTTCGGTGTAAGGACTGACGGCATTGACGGGAACAAGCCTCATTTTGACATAGGCTTCGGAGTTGAGGGAAAAAGGGGAAATGTTCCGAAATGGTGTCTTGCGGAGCTTTGCGAGAACAAAACGGAAATAACCGCCGACCCCGATATTGCTTCCGCACTGGAGGAATGGCTCCATTCGCAGGGAGTCGAGAACATCGGAAGCGAGAACCTTGAAGATGAATATGATGAATTCATGATGTATGTGGGAAAGGGTCCCGAGGGGAAGTATCAGCTTATCGGGCTTTGCACCGATATTGCAAAGCAGCTTTTTGCCGAGGGAGTTATCCGTGAAAAATTCGGCAGGGATATTCCCGTGATCTTTGATGATACCGAGCTTTGCTGGTATGATCTTGAAGCAACGGAAAATGCCAATCCCGAGGGCCTTGCGGACGAGTTTCTCCGCATAAATGCCGCCGCAGGCAAAAACAGCGAGGCGGCAAGATCGCTGGCGGATATGCTGCTGGCAGGAATGGGCATATACATCATTATGGCTTTGTTTCCCACATCGCTGGCTGCTTCGGTGATGACTCTTATTTTCGGCGGAGTAATGTATCCGCTGACGGTGGGGGGATTTATCAAGGCGGCGCTTATAACGGCGTTCATGGGATACAACGCATTTAAAAAAGCAATGCTTGCAGGCAGCGCTTCATCTGCGGACAACGCCACCGCATTCAGGGCGCTGGCTGTGATGATCGCCGATGTGCTGGCTGCTGCGGTGATAATTTTTTCCTGCAATTTTGCTCCCGACAGATTTTTTGCACTTTTGTTTGTGCTTCTGGCGGTGCTGTACTGCGGACTGTCCTACTTTAATATGTCGGAGAAAATGCGCAGCATGAGCAATGCGGAAAAAAAGAAAATGTCTGACGGCATCAAAAAGATACGCGGCAGAAAAAACAATAAGGACGACAAGGACAATAAATAAACGATATGAAAAAATTCAGGGAGGAATATACAGATAATGTCACATAATTATTCACTGGGGGTTGACGTTGGTTCAACAACGGTAAAAACAGTAATTCTTGATGACGACAAAAAGATCATCTATTCAAAATACGAGCGCCATTTCTCAAAGGTAAGGGAAGTGGTTGCGGAACAGCTCAATATCATTGCGGAGCAGTATCCCGATGAAAAGTTTCATCTCAGCATAACAGGCTCTGCGGGACTTGGTCTTGCAAATGCTGCCGAGCTGCCTTTCGTTCAGGAGGTATTCGGTGCATTCATCGCCGTAAAGGAAAGCTATCCCGACGCCGACGCAGTTGTTGAGCTGGGCGGCGAGGACGCAAAGATCATCTTCCTTACAGGCGGCACGGAGCAGAGAATGAACGGCTCATGTGCAGGCGGTACAGGTGCTTTTATCGACCAGATGGCTACGCTGCTGGGAATTTCCGTTGATGAAATGGACAGACTTTCGCTCCAGTCCGAGAAGCTTTATCCTATCGCTTCACGCTGCGGAGTTTTCGCAAAGTCGGATATCCAGCCTCTGCTGAATCAGGGTGCGGATCATGCGGACGTTGCCGCTTCGATCTTCCAGGCTGTTGTTGACCAGACGGTATCCGGTCTGGCACAGGGCAGAAAGATCACAGGCAAGGTGCTTTTCCTCGGCGGACCTCTTTCATTCATCAAGGGTCTTCGCCATGCATTTGTGCGCACGCTGAAGCTTTCGCCCGAGAATGCCATATTCCCCGAATTTGCTTCCTGCTTTATGGCATACGGCTGCGCACTTTATGCCCGTGACAATGCCGAGTCCTATACTATTGACGAGATAATCAACAAGGTTAAGGATGCAAAGGTAAGCGACAATATCATCACAGGTCCCAGACTTTTCAAGTCCGAGCAGGAATATGCCGACTTCATCAAGCGCCATTCCGACAGCGATGTAAAGCACCTTGATATCAATACATATGAGGGCGACGCTTATCTCGGCATCGATGCAGGCTCTACTACAACAAAGCTTGTGCTTATCTCTCCCGACGGCGGACTGCTGTATCAGCACTACACCTCCAACAAGGGTCAGCCGCTGGACGTTATCGCCGCTCAGATGAAGGAGATCTACAAGCTTATCGGCGACCGCATACATATAAAGTCCTCCGCAGTAACAGGCTACGGCGAGGATCTTATCAAGGCAGGCATGGGCGTTGACAACGGCATCGTTGAGACAGTCGCTCACTATAAGGCTGCTTCGTTCTTCTGTCCCGATGTTGACTTTATCATTGATATCGGCGGTCAGGACATCAAATGTTTCAAGATCAAGAACCACGCTATCGACAGCATCATGCTGAACGAGGCTTGTTCTTCGGGCTGCGGCTCATTTATCCAGACTTTTGCTCAGGCGCTGGGCTATGATATCGCAGACTTTGCAAAGCTTGGTCTTTTTGCGGAGCGTCCCGTTGACTTGGGTTCACGCTGTACGGTATTCATGAACAGCTCCGTAAAGCAGGCTCAGAAGGACGGCGCTTCCGTTGAGGATATCTCCGCAGGACTTTCATCGTCTATCATCAAGAATGCTATTTATAAGGTTATCCGTGCGAAGTCCGTTGATGAGCTGGGCAAGAATATCGTTGTTCAGGGCGGTACATTCCTTAATGATGCGGTTCTCCGCAGCTTTGAGATCGAGCTTGGAAGAAATGTTACAAGACCTGCCATTGCGGGACTTATGGGCGCATTCGGCGCTGCTCTTTATGCAAAGGAGCACGCAGGCGAAACATCGAATCTTATTTCTCCCGAGGATCTGGAGAATTTCTCATATACATCAAAGCAGACCCACTGCGGCGGCTGCGGCTCAAATTGCAGCCTGACAGTTATCAAGTTCAGCGACGGACACCGCTTCATCAGCGGAAACCGCTGCGAAAAGGGTGCGGGACTTGTCCGCAAGAATGACATTCCATGTATGTATGAGTATAAGTACAGGCACCTTGTTGAGGTCATGGATTCACAGCCTGCAAAGCCTAAGGCAAGAATAGGTCTGCCTCTGGTGCTGGGCTACTATGAGCAGCTGCCTTTCTGGCACAAGCTTTTTGAGACGCTGGGCTTTGAGACTGTCATCTCCGAGGAAAGCACAAGAAAGACCTACTACAAGGGTCAGCACACTATCCCCTCCGATACGGTATGTTATCCCGCAAAGCTTGCTCACGGACATATTTTCAGCCTGCTGGAAAAGAATGTTGATCTGATATTCTATCCCTGCGAAACATATAATGTCAAGGAAAGCGGCAGTGCAAACAACTACAACTGTCCCGTTGTCGCATATTATCCCGAGCTGCTGAAAGCAAATATCCCCGAGCTGAACGATGATAATTTCTATATGCCTTACATGGATATCAATATCGAGCCTCACTGCATCGAAACTATCTACAAGCTTTTCGGCAAGAAGTACGGCATCACAAAGAAGCAGGTCAAGGAAGCTTATCATGCAGGCAAGGCTGCTCTGGAGCAGTACAGAAACGATCTTATCGAAGAGGGCAGGCGTGTTATCAAGGTCGCACGTGAAAATGATCTGCCGATAATCGTTATTGCAGGACGTCCCTATCACGTTGACCCCGAGATAAATCACGGTATACACAAGCTCATGACAACTCTCGGTCTGGCTGTCATCACCGAGGACAGCATTTTCCACCTTGCGGAAACACCCGATCTGAAGGTGCTGAATCAGTGGACATATCACTCCAGACTTTACCGTTCGGCAAAATATGTTACAACACAGCCCGATATGCAGCTTGTTCAGCTGGTATCCTTCGGCTGCGGAATCGACGCCGTAACTACCGATGAGGTGCGCTCCATACTGGAAGAGGGCGGCAAGCTTTATACACAGCTGAAGATCGACGAGATCAGCAACCTCGGTGCCGTTAAGATACGTCTGAGAAGCCTTGTTGCCGCTATGAACGAGGCAAAGGAAAATAAGAAGCAGGGCAATTGAGCCTGAAAGGGGAGTTTCCCGTGAAGAGCGGATATGAGCCGAAAAAGCCTGACAGAAAGCTGCTGAATATTGCAAATATCATTGCGGCGGCAGGTCTTGCGGCGATATGGTTTTTCCATGAAAAGATAGGATTGGAAGCGCCGTCGCTGTTTGCTCTCACGGGAATTGCTCTTGCCTGTTTCCTGCTGCTTTACAGCGACAGGCGCAAGGTCAGGGAGAATTACCGAATGGCTGAACTGCTGAAAAAGCAGCGTGAGGAGATATCCAAGGAGGATTTCTCCGACAAGGGCGAGTTTTTCTTTGAAACAGAGCCGCCAAAAAACAATAAGCAATAAAAAATCCCGTCTGAACTTTTGATTCAGACGGGATCTTTCTTTCAGACAGGATATGTTCAGGCAAGAGCACTGAAGTTATAGCCGTTTTCGCCGGGGAAAACCTTTGCTGTGCTGTTAAGGGCATCTATCATGCCCTGAGCAATAGTTTCCTGCTGCTCCATTGCCTTTTTCATCATTGCAGTGTCAACACTTGTTGCAAGCTTTGCGCTGCTCATGTTTACAGACATATCTGCTATCATTGTTGAAAGCTCCATAATAAAACCTCCTTTAAGAAGTTATGGACGAATTATTCTGTGATCTCCTGTATTTCGCGGAGAACCTCGGCAAACTTTGCCATATTCTCAAGGCTTTCCTCAACAACTTCTCTTGTTTCCTTGACGCTGTCCTCCATTTTTTCGGAGACTGTGCCGATAGCCTTGACTGTATCTTCGATCTTGTCGGCAGAGGATTTTGATGTTTCAGCAAGGCTTCTTACTTCCTGTGCGATAACACCGAAGCCCTTGCCGCTTTCCTTTGCCCTTGAAGCCTCAATTGAAGCATTGAAGCCTAAGATACGTGTGTTCATTGCGATATCCTGGATAACCTTTACAGTATCTCTTGTGGACTTTACCTTTGCGGCGGATTCCTCAGCGGAGTTTTCCAGCTCCTCAAAGCGGTTTTCCAAATCGTGCATACTCTTTGTATTTGCGGCTATAAGTGTAGATGCTTCATTGAGCTTGTCACGGAGAGCGTTATTCTTTTCGGTAAGGCTCATATTGTCCTTCTTGGAAATATATGAAGCGTAAGCCGACTTAGAAAGTGTATTCGCAATAGTATGCAGGAAGTTTGCGGCTGCATTTACCTTTTCCTTGGGGAGAACGGGAACCTTTCTTGCAGCTTCAACATACTTGTCGGGATCAATGCCCAGTTCACGGGCGATCCTTCTGATATTTGCCTCGTTGAAAGGTTCGGTAAGAACCTGTCCTCCGATGAATGAACCGATCATTTCACCGTTGAGCATAATGGGAGCCGCAAAGTCAACAAGACCGCCGTGGCAGCCATATGTAACGGCACGACCTGTCTGCATTGTTCTGCTGCCGCCGTCCCTGTCGCACTTTTCGCATCTTTCCCTGCCCTTAGCGGACTTTCTTGTAAGGTTCATGCAGAAATCGGTGAAGTTGCTGCCTCTTGTGACGGGGTTGCCGTCAGCGTCTGTTGTAAGTGCAGCCATTCCCGTTGTTGCGGCAAAGCCGTCCTGTATCTCCTGAAGTGTTTTGACATCTATAAGATCTGTAAGCTTGATACTCATTTTTTACATCCTCCGAAAATTTAGGATTACCGAACTGCCGAAAACGGCATCTTCGTATAATATGACCTATACTGATTTTACTATATTTTTCTTAATTTGTCAACTGTATTTTTAATATACCTGCATTTTTTGGTGATATTTCACATAAAAACAATGCTTTTTATTATGATAGGACTGTATTATCTGAATTCGGCGGTGATGCCGTCGGTGCATACAACGGTATTCTCAAAAATGCTGCGTACGGACTCGGTATAATCCTCGGGCGATTTCATTGCGGGGCTGTAATGGGTGAGCCAGAGCTTCTGCGAACGGGAAGCCTTTGCGATATGCGCCGCCTGGGAAAATACCATGTGCTGTTTTTCCTGCATTTTGGGGATATATTCGTCGCTGCCGTACATTCCCTCGCAGACAAGCAGGTCAGAATCCGCCGCAAATTCTTCAAGCTGCGGAAAATATTCGGTGTCGGTGATATAGGTTATTTTCAGAGGGGGACGTGTTCCGCTGCTTACCTCATCGGCAGTGAAGATTCTGCCGTCAACGGTGCATTCTCCGCCGTAATGAAGCTTATTCCAAAGATTCTGGGGAATATTCAGCTTCCGTGCCTTTACGGGATCGAATATAACGGGACGGTTTTCCGTAAGGCTGTAACAAAGGCAGCTGACAGCGTGGCGGACAGGCATTGCGGAAACGCTTATTCCGTTCCATTCAAAGATGGATATCCTGTCAACGGGCAGCTCGGTGACGATTATATCATAAGTTACCTCGGGGCAGATGCAGCGGAGCTTTTCAACAGTCCCGGCAGTGCCCGTGGGACCGTATATTTTCAGCGGAGTCTGCTTGCTGTTGTTTCCCACCGTGAGCAGCAGTCCCGGCAGACCTGCGATGTGGTCTGCGTGAAGATGAGTTATCAGCAGAGCGTCAAGCCGTGATACTTTGCATTTGTGCTTTGCAAGGGCGGTCTGCATACCCTCGCCGCAGTCGATCAGCAGAGCCTTTCCGATATGCTCCGCCCATAAGCCCGTAAGAAACCGCTCGGGCAGCGGCTTCATTCCGCCTGTTCCCGCAAGACATATTTTCAGCATGGCGCCCTCCTATTTGATGTAAGTGATGCAGAAGCTTTTTCCGCAGACAGTTTCTTTTATTGTGATCTTTGAAAAGCCTGCCTTTCTGCCAAGCTCCGTATAATCCTCAAGCTCAAAGAATCGGAAGCCCTTTTTGGTGTAGGAAAGCTTTTGCAGCCATTGCTTTGAGTAGACCGCATTGTAAAACACGCCGCCCTTTTTCAGCACACGGCATATTTCCTCCATGCCCTGCTGAGGGCTGCTCCAGAAATATATCGTGTTCACGGAAGTGACGATATCCATGCTGCCGCTTTCAAAATCAAGGGTGCAGACGTCTCCCTGAGAAACGGAGAGTTTTCCTTTGTCCACAGCTTTTTTATTGCGCTTTTTTGCGGCAAGCACCATATCCTCGGAGATGTCTGTGCCGTATATATCTGCGCCTGTGCGGCGGTACAGCTTCTTTATCATATAGCCGTTTCCGCAGCCGATATCAAGGATATTTTTATTGCCGAAATACTTTTTTGTGCCCAGCTGCATAAGGATATTTTTATACATGGCACGGTTTATGCGGTTCATTATAAGGCAGCATATTTTTCCCACAAGACCTCTCGGTTCGCCGAACTGCGAGCCTATATATTCGCTGAATTTCATCTTGATGCTCCTTTCCCATGGTGTTTTTTCACAAATGGTCGCATCTAAAAACCATAGTGCCTCAGATGCGCAGTCAGATTTTTCGTCAGATTGTATAGAAATTTCGCAGGCATACTGCCGTATGTCAAGAAATTTATGTGCAAGATGACGGAAAATATGCAAGCATATGAGGTGCTAAGGCTTTAGCCGCTGGTTTTTAGAGGTGACCAAATATATATTCATATATTTTTGTGGAAAACTCGCTTTGAAAATTTTTTTTATTTTTGATAAAATATAATTACGGTGAAAGTCCATATGAATTATAAAGGAGATATGATCTATGAAAAGAATACAGTCCGCCTGCATAATGCAGACAATAGCTTTCCGTCAGAAGGACGGCAGCGGTCGTCCCGTGAGACTATGCTCAAAATGAACCGTGAGGAGCTTCTGCGATACAAGACCCAGCTTGACAGAAACAGGACACGCTACAAGATAGACGAAGAAGCCGATCAGCCCGACGGCTCCGTTATCGTCCGCATACGCAAGGAATACAGCGGAACTGCCGATGTGGGAAGTTATCTCGATTAAATATTGTCTCCGACAATGCGGCAGATCACCTCGTTTGATACAAGACAGCCGCTGTCGGTGAGGGAAATATTCGTGCCGTTTATTTTTACAAAGCCGCCCTTTTCAAGAGGGGCGGCATTTTTCATAAGCTCCGCCGAAAAGGGGTAATCCTCCGCATTTATTCCCTCGCGGAGCCGCAGTGCAAGCATTATCCGCTCGCCATAGCCGCAGGGTGAATCGTCGGTGACGTGTATTATCTGACGGGGAGATGAGATAAATTCGTCGGTGTTCCTGTCAACAGCAAAACGCTTTCCGCCATAGCAGGAATGGGCGGAGGGACCGATGCCCAGATAATCCTCACAGCGCCAGTATATAAGATTGTGCCTGCATTCAAAGCCGTCCTTTGCGAAATTGGATATTTCATACCGTCCGAAGCCGTGAGCATTCAGAAAATCGCAGGTCTGAATGTACATATCAGCCATGCCGTCGTCGTCGGGGATATTTTCAAGCAGGGATATATCTTTTGCAAGGGGAGTGTTTTCCTCGACCTTCAGCATATATGCGGATATATGCCGAACGGGAAGCTCCGCAAGCCGTTTGAGTGAAATGTTCAGCGAATCCGGGGTCTGGTAGGGGAGTCCCAGCATAAGGTCTGCGGAGATATTTTCAAAGCCCGACTTTTCCGCCGCAAGTATCGTATCGGCGGCTTCATCTGCCGAATGTATCCTGCCTGCGGCTTTCAGCTCGGTATCATTAAAGGACTGGACGCCTATGGAAAGGCGGTTTATCCCGACGCTGCGGAAGTCCGCAAGCTTTTTTTCATCGGCGGTTTTCGGATTGCATTCAATGGATATTTCCGCATTGTCCGAGATATCCGCTGCGGAAAGTATTCTGTCAAACTGCCGGGACGAAAGCAGCGAGGGTGTGCCGCCGCCGAAATATACGGTGTCCGCTTTGATATTATATGCTGCGATGTTGCGTATAACGGCTTCGGTATATTTTTCCGCCGCTTCTTCGGAAAAACTGCCCGAATAAAAGTCGCAGTAGCGGCATTTTCTCACGCAGAACGGTACATGGATATACAGTCCTGTCACATTATATCCCTCCTTTATTGACAAGGGACAGAAAGCCGAATGCGGTTTTCTGTCCCTGTTGAAAACATCTATTTTAATATATTTTATGCCTTGACAGCCTTGTGGAATACCTTCTTGCCCTTCTTGATAACGACTTCGTTATCGAGAGCTATCTTAGCGTTGGGGTCTGTGATCTTCACATCGTCAACTGAGATGCCGCCCTGCTGAACAAGACGTCTGCCCTCGCCCTTTGAGGGAGCAAGCTTTGTCTTTACAAGCAGGTCGAGAATGCCGATGGCACCGTCCTCAAGCTCAGCTGCGGGGATCTCTGTGGAGGGCATATCTGCGGAATTTCCGCCGCCTCCGAAGATGTTCTTTGCAGCTTCGAGGCACTTGTCGGCTTCTTCCTTGCCGTGAACAAGCTCGGTAAGGCTGTAAGCAAGCTTTTCCTTTGCGATGTTAAGCTCTGCGCCCTGAAGTGTGCGCTCCATTTCCTCGATCTCTTCGATAGGAATGAATGTGAGGAGCTTCATGCACTTGATAACATCGGCATCGCCGACGTTTCTCCAATACTGGAAGAAATCGTAGGGAGATGTCTTTTCGGGGTCAAGCCATACTGCGCCCTTTTCGGTCTTGCCCATTTTCTTGCCCTCGGAGTTGAGGAGAAGAGTGATAGTCATAGCGTGAGCGTCCTTGCCGAGCTTCTTTCTGATAAGCTCTGTGCCGCCCAGCATATTTGCCCACTGGTCATCGCCGCCGAACTGCATATTACAGCCGTACTTTCGGAAGAGCATATAGAAATCGTAGCTCTGCATTATCATGTAGTTGAATTCGAGGAATGTAAGACCGCGTTCCATTCTCTGCTTGTAGCACTCGAATGTGAGCATCTTGTTTACGCTGAAGCAGGCGCCCACTTCACGAAGCACGTCGATGTAGTTAAGGTTCATGAGCCAGTCGGCGTTGTTTACCATGATAGCCTTGTCCTCGCCGAAGTCAATGAAGCGGCTCATCTGTTTTTTGAAGCAGTCGCAGTTGTGCTGGATTGTTTCGGGAGTGAGCATTTTTCTCATGTCGGACTTGCCCGAGGGGTCGCCGATCATGCCTGTGCCGCCGCCGATAAGAACGATAGGCTTGTTGCCTGCCATCTGTAAGCGCTTCATAAGGCAGAGAGCCATGAAGTGACCGACATGAAGGCTGTCCGCTGTGGGGTCAAAGCCGATATAGAAAGTAGCCTTGCCTGCATTTATCATCTTGCTTATTTCTGCCTCATCTGTCACCTGTGCGATAAGTCCTCTTCTTGTAAGATCTTCGTATAAACCCATTTTTATTTCCTCCGTAATTATATTAAATATATGCTTTATTTTTAAAATTATCTGTCTGCATTTTCATAAGCAATGAAATCGTCGGGCGATCTCATGTTTATCACAACCTTTAAAGTTTATTTTTATAATAAAAAAGCCCTCCGACAAAAATGTCAGAGGGCGAAAAACCGCGGTACCACCTCAATTGACCGCATAAGCAGTCATCTTTGGGGGACGTAACGTGTCCGTGACGTGACCCGCTACTTTCATGATTCACAGGTCAGGCTCGGGAATGTATATTGGACGGGGCGTATGTTTTCTCGCAGCAGCCGAAAACTCTCTGAAATACGCTTGACCGTTTTTCTTTCCGTCATTGCCTTTGGCATATTCAAACAATATATGATATCATAGCATATTTTTTTCGGTTTGTCAAGCGGAAAAAAGCGGTTTTTGAGGGGACTTGTCCGAATTTTGAAATATTGCGATTGTATAATCCCCATAAAAATCCGGCCTGCCGTTGAAAATTATTTTACCCGGCGGCAGGTGGGATAAGCTTGACATATATGACGGTTTATGATAATATTTTAGTTAGGCAGTGATAACTGCTATATTTTATGCATTGCAGTTAGCGTATGCTAATTGATTGTGAGACGAGAAAGAGGTTATTCGGATGAACAGGAAAATTTTATCCGCTGTTATAATGACATCGCTTATTGTGTCTGCATTTGCAGGCTGCGGCAGTACAGATTATTCCGACAGCACGGAGACTTCCGCTGCGGAAACATCTGCTGCCGAGACGGAAGCTTCTTCCGATGATTTCGGTGTATGGACAGCTCTTGCAGGCGATAATGGTACGACTTATCCCAACCTTTTCAAGGTGATACTCAGCGACGATGACTATTCCTACCGGTATGATTACAGTGCGGCTGTTGTGGGCGAGGACAATGCCAAGAGCACAGTGGATTATCTCCGGAGCTTTATAAGCGCCGATATCTACGGCGATGAGGCTGTTGCCGCTTATGCCGATGCCGACAGCTTCCTTTTCGACTGCTGGTATCTCAACGATGTTGACACATTTACATTCAAGGACGATACGGCAACTATTACAAAGACAGACGGTTCCTCCGAGACGCATACATATGAGTATCTGGGAGTTTATCAGATCGGCGAGGGCGAGACAATGAAGTATCAGGGTCAGGAATTCTGCCCCGCATTTGATGTTGATGTTTACAAGAGCACAGACGATGCAGGCGATTTCACCTACTTCCTTTTCCGTGATGATACAATGGAAACAACATATCATACCGAGTTCAGATACGGCGATGATCTTGATGAGCTTCAGAAGTATCTTGAGGGCAAGTATGCTTACTGGCTCAGCGCAGGAATTTCTCAGGATCCCGACAAGGCAACTCTGGAAAATGTAATTTCGCTGTTCTGCCTTGAAAATATGGATTATTCCGCAGAGCGCACGGAAGCCGATCTTGCACAGATCAGTGACTTTGTGGGCACATGGGACGCAGATCTCAGCGGCTACGGCGATGATTATGCCGATACAGAGCTTTATACGGTCATCGGTGAGGACGGTCACGGCGAAACATATATGAACGGTGAGAAGTCCGCAGATTATAATGCATATGCATATGACAATGACGAAAAGGGAGACGGCAAGGGAATCTATGTTGCATACAGCAATCTGACAGGCGAGGTAAGCCATGCCGAGTATACCATTGAAGAAGAGGACGGAAAGACAGTTCTTACATTCGTAAATGATGAGGGTGCTATCTCATATGTTAAGAGAGCCGAATAAATCGGGTCACGGCAGAATAAGCAAAGTATAAAAAATAACATCACCGCAGAGAGAAAAAGTCCCTCTGCGGTGATGTTTTGTTATGTAAGGCAGAAAATCGTGTAGAATATCACGAACGGCACTCCGCCCAGAAGTGAAGCTGCCGTGGTGAAAAAGTTCACCGTAAGGGTATACAGTCCGAAATGCAGACCTATCCCGTAGGATAAAAGCAGCGCAATGCTTCCGCAGAGCATTGCGGCTGCGGCTGTTCGGACGGGCTTTTTCCGTTTTAGACAGAAACGCATGAATATTACGGCATAAACGGTGATGAGAAGTGAAATAAATTCCATATAATTAAAATTATCAGTTGTTCAGTCGATGAAAATGTACAGAAGAGCGGCTATAAGTATCATGTCTGCCCCCTCGGAGCAGAGAAGCAGGAGCAGCGCCGCTATCAGCAGCTTTTCGGTGTCCGCTCCCGCAAGGAAATTTTTTGCAAGGCTTATTGGGTCGGGGAGCGGAGTTGGGGCGGATCTCATATTCGGAACAGCGTCACCGCAGGTCTGACTTTCGGGCTTGTTTTCCTGCTCGGAGGGCGGCTCCGATGTGCTTTCGGGAATATTCATCGGGGCAGGAGGTATCGGCTGCCTGTTTGTATTGGTCGGAGAGGGCATATTCCGTCTGTTTGGCTGAATGCCGCCGTTCATGAAGCGGTTGCTCATGTCGGTGTACCGCATAGCCGTGCGGTTCTGCATCGAAACACGCCGCTGTGCCGCGGAAAAGCTGCCGCTGTCTGCCATTTGCTCACCTCCCTGTTTATATAAGCTTGCCGAGATCGTTCAGCATACCGCTGCTTTTCAGCTGGGTATATACCGCATACAGCTTTAAAAGCTTCATGGCTTTGTCCAGCCGTGCCTGTTTGTCCTCATGAAGAAACGGCCGAAGTGCCGCCAGAAGCCTGCGGTTGTTGTCCTCCGATGCATTTGCCAGAGCCTGCGATATCTGCATGAGCGCACCGATATCAATGCCGCCGTCGGTGCTTTCCGTGCCGCCGCCCTGCTGTCCGCCCATGCCCGACAGCATACCCATAAGAGCCGACAGATCTGGCATACTGCCGCTCGGAGCTTCATTTTTCGGCGCTTCGGAAAAATCCCTGTCGAAGCTTTCGGCGGAAGTGCCGCTGTCGGCATCGGCAGGCGCACCCTGAGAAGAAGCATCGGAGCTTTCTTCGGGCAGGGGAGAGCGGCCCATGAGCATATCCGCCAGCTCACGTATCTGCTTCATGCTTTCCTCGTCGCCGAGAATATCGTTTATCTTTTGGGAGATATCCTCCAAGCCGCTCCCTCCTTTACCGAACATTATACGGTATTATAAATCGGTTATTATTTTCCGCCCGTAAGCTTTTTGTACAATGCCTGTGCCTGCGGTGCGCTCATAAAGCTTTCCATAAGCTTGGGATTGTTCATTATCGCATTGAACTTTGCGGCTTCATCGGGCTTCATATTTTTCAGTGCGCTGTCAAACCTGCCTGCTTCGGCTTCCTTGCGGAGCTTATCGGGGGACATATTCAGCTTTCCGCCCAGTATTTTCAGCAAAGCATCTACATTCTGAGGGTTTGCATTGTTAAGATTCATGATAAATGTTATCCTTTCGTAAAAAATATAAAATTGCCCTTTTAATTCTTTAAATTTTATGCTATAATAATTATAAGTATTCGGAAAATTATTTTCCGCAGGTGAGTGCGGCTGTATGTGCTGTACTGCCCTGTAATCTCATTATATGATCGGAAGTGAAAAGCTGTGCGTATAATCGTAATGTCGGATTCACACGGACTTACCTCGGCGGTGTGCAGTATAATCGAGCGGAATATCGGCTATGCGGATATGTTCATTCATCTGGGCGACGGCGAGCGTGACATAGAAACGGCACGGAGCCTTTATCCCGATGCGGATATCCGCTATGTGGGCGGCAACACCGACATGGGAATGCATAAGGCATTTGATATCATTGATGCGGCGGGAAGCAGGATATTCTGTTCCCACGGTCACAGATACGGCGTCAACGGCGGCACGGAAACTATCCGCAGTGTGGCACGGGATCACGGCTGCAATATCGTGCTGTTCGGACATACCCATATGAGGTTCGATGAGCGCATCGACGGTATGTATATCATGAACCCGGGAAGCTGCTCCTGTCCCAGAGACGGAAAAAAGCCGTCCTTCGGCTCGCTGGAAATAACCGAAAACGGCATTGTTACAGGTATATTTGATCTTAAATGATCAGAAAGGAATATGAAAAAATGGATATGAAAAAACTTACTGCATTATTTGCGGCGGCAGCTATGGCTGCAAGCATAACTGCCTGCGGAAACACATCGGACGCTCCTGCCGAAACATCGGCTGCCGATCAGAGTGAGGCTTCGGAGACGGCGGAGGTTTCCGTCAAGGACACTCACACAAACGATGAGATGCGTGACATGACCGCTGCGGAGGTTGTGGCAGAAATGAAGATAGGCTGGAATCTTGGAAATACTCTCGATTCCACCCGTGACGGCGAATTTGTTGACGATACCTCAAAGTATGAGACTGCATGGGGAAATCCCGTTACCACAAAGCAGATGGTGGACATGGTGAAGAATGAGGGCTTCAATGTTTTCAGAGTTCCCGTAACATGGTATCAGCACGTTGGAGAGGGTCCCGATTATTCGATCGACGAAGCATGGATGAACCGTGTGCAGGAGGTCGTTAACTACGGTATCGACAATGATATGTACGTTATCCTGAATCTTCATCATGAGGAATGGCATATGCCCACTGCGGATAATCTTGATGCGGCAAAGGAAGAGCTGGCTGCGATATGGTCGCAGATAGCAGACCGTTTCGGCGGCTATGACGAGCATCTTATCTTTGAGGGAATGAACGAGCCGAGACTTAAAGGCACTCCTATGGAGTGGACAGGCGGAAATGAAGAGGCCCGTGACTGCATAAATCAGCTGAATCAGGTATTTGTTGATACGATAAGGGCTTCGGGAAAGAACAATCCCAAGCGAAGCCTTATGATACCCACATATGCGGCTTCCTCCGATCAGAAGGTAATTGATGATTTCGTTGTTCCCGAAGATGACCGTGTGATAGTTTCTATCCATGCATATACGCCTTATAATTTTGCGCTTGCGGACAACAAGAGCGGTACGGATCAGTGGAGTGCGGACAATGTTGCCGATACAAATGAAATCGACCTGCTTTTCGCACGTCTTGACGACCGTTTCCTGAAGAATGGCATTCCCGTTGTTATCGGTGAGTTCGGCACAAGAAACCGTTTCAATACGGAAGCAAGAGCGGCTCATGCCGAGTATTATGTAAGCAAGGCAAAGGAATACGGCGTTCCCTGTGTATGGTGGGACAACAACGCATTCGTCGGTTCGGGCGAGAATTTCGGTCTGCTGAACCGCAGGGAGCTTACATGGAATTATCCCGAGATAATGGACGCACTTATGAGAGGCGTAAACAGCTGATCTCCGAAAAATGAATTTAAAAGGGTCTGCTTTCATAAAAAGGCAGACCTTTTTCTATTGAATGAAATGTGAGAATATGCTATAATATGATAAGAAATTACCGATGATTGGATTGAGATAAAAATGAAAAGATGTGTGATCGGAATAATTGCCCATGTCGATTCGGGCAAGACTACTCTTTCGGAGGCTATGCTGTACCGATGCGGCGAAACACGGAAAATCGGACGGGTGGACAACGGCGACGCTTTTCTCGATACATTTTCGCTGGAGCGTGAAAGAGGGATAACCATATTTTCAAAGCAGGCGGTGCTTCATCACGGAGATACGGAATTTGTCCTGCTGGATACGCCCGGACACGTTGATTTTTCCCCCGAAACGGAGCGGGCATTGTCCGTGCTGGATTATGCGGTGCTGGTCATAAGCGGCATTGACGGCGTTCAGAGCCACACGGAAACGCTCTGCCGACTGCTGGACAGATATGATATCCCCACATTTATTTTTGTGAATAAGACCGATATATCACAGCGCAGCCGTGAAGAACTTCTGGAAGAGCTTAGAAATAGGATATCCTCACGGTGCGTAAGCTTTGAAAAAGATGTTCCCCGTGATGAATTTTACGAGAACATTTCCCTCTGCGACGAACACATAATGGAACAGTATCTTGAAAGCGGAGCGGCGGACGATGATAATATCCGCAGTGCGGTAAGGGCAAGGCGGATATTTCCCGTGTGTTTCGGTTCGGCATTGAAGCTTATGGGCGTGGACGAATTTCTTGATGTGCTTTCACGCTATACGGCACAGCCTGCATACGGCGAAAAATTTGCCGCAAAGGTGTATAAGATAGCCCGTGAGAACGGGATACGTCTTACCTATATGAAAATAACGGGCGGCACTCTGAAGGTGCGCATGAGCATAAATTACTGCGGCATTGAGGAAAAAATCAGCAGGATAAGGGTCTATTCGGGAGTGAAGTTCACATCTCCCGATGAAGTATCGGCAGGAATGGTCTGCGCTGTTGAGGGACTTACCAAGACCTATGCAGGGCAGGGACTGGGAGCGGAGCATGACAGCGGCTCGGCAGTGCTGGAGCCTGTGCTTACCTATTGTGCGGAGCTGCCTATGGACGTTGATCCTCACACTGCGTTGGATATTTTCAGAAAGCTGGAAGAGGAGGACCCGCAGCTCCATGTTGTATGGAATGAGGCTTCGGGTGAAATACACGTAAGCGTTATGGGCGAGATACAGCTGGAAATACTGAGCCGTATCCTTGCGGACAGATTTTCGCTGAATGTCCGCTTTACAAAGGGCAGCATCGCTTATAAGGAAACTATAAAAAATAAGGTGGAGGGCGTCGGTCATTATGAACCGCTGAGGCATTATGCGGAGGTTCATCTTATAATAGAGCCGCTTCCAGCAGGCAGCGGACTTGTGTTCGATACCTGCTGCCGTGAGGACAGGCTGGACAAAAACTGGCAGCGGCTTATCCTTACCCACCTTGCGGAGAAAACCCATGTCGGCGTGCTGACAGGCTCTCCCATAACCGATATGAAGATAACTCTCGCTTCGGGAAGAGCGCATATCAAGCACACCGAGGGCGGCGATTTTCGTCAGGCTACTTATCGTGCAGTGCGGCAGGGACTTCGCAGTGCAGAAAGTGTGCTGCTGGAACCGTGGTATTCATTCCGTATCGAACTGCCGTCGGAATGTGCGGGACGTGCCATGTCCGATATTCAGCAGATGTACGGTGAGATAGAGCCGCCCGAGATCATCGGAGATACAGCGGTGATAAGGGGAAGTGCGCCTGTTTCCGAGATGCGTGATTATCAGCGTGAGCTGGCAGGATATACCCACGGAAATGGACGTATCATCTGTCAGCCCAAGGGATATTATCCCTGCCATAACGCCGATGAGGTCATTGCGGCTGTGGGGTACGACTGCGACGGAGATATTGAAAATTCTGCGGATTCGGTTTTCTGCGGACACGGCGCAGGCTTTGTTGTGAAGTGGAACGAGGTGCCGTCATATATGCACCTTGAAAGTGCACTTCTGCCGCAGAATGAGCCGTCCGAAGAGGAGGTCTATGAGCAGGCGAGGGCGTACAGCGAGCGGCTTTATGACGATGATGAATTAATGGAAATATTCGAGCGTACCTACGGAAAAATAAAGCGTGATAAGCGGACGAAAATGCGCCGTGATCCCGTGACGGAGGGCGGCAGTAAAAAGCCGAAGCCCGTGACGGGTCCCGAATATCTGCTGGTGGACGGCTATAATATAATTTTCTCGTGGGACGAGCTGAAAAATATCGCAAAGGATAATCTTGATGCGGCAAGAAGCAGACTCATTAACCGAATGTGTAATTTTCAGGGCTTTAAGAGATGTAACCTGATACTTGTTTTCGATGCATATAAGGTCAAGGGGAATTTCCGTGAGGTGGAGAGGGTCCATAATATCACGGTCGTGTATACAAAGGAAGCCGAGACTGCGGATATGTATATAGAGAAAGCAACTCATGAGCTGGGGAAGGATCATCGGGTGAGGGTCGCTACATCGGATAATCTGGAGCAGATAATCATTTTGGGAAATGGAGCGTTCAGGGTGTCGGCGACGGAATTTGAAAAGGAAGTTGTTGCGGCGGAACAGGCGATAGAGGAATTTATAGTGAAAAAGTCGCTTCTGCCATCGGGAAATCATGGTAAGATAGAGGAAAAAGTAAAGATAGCGTTTGAGTAAATAGGTATAAAAAGTTTGGTCAAGCTTTTTAAAGCTTGCAGGTTTCGAAAGGGCAGCGCCCTTCGCCGCTCTCCGCAGAGAGCGGAATCCCCGGGAACACCGAGAAATGCGAAGCATTGCGAGGCTTGACAATAAACATGAAAAATGGTCTGTCCGAAAAAACGGACAGACCATTTTTGATTAAGCAGTACGTAAAAAATTATCTCTTGTCAATGCCGATGTAGTCCCTGTGAGCCTGAACGCTCTTGTAGGCAGGACGGATTATCTTGCCTGCGTTGGATAATTCCTCGATGCGGTGAGCCGACCAGCCGCTTATTCTTGCAATGGCGAAAAGCGGAGTGTAAAGCTCGGGGGGGATCTGAAGCATACTGTAAACAAAGCCGCTGTAAAAATCCACGTTTGCGGAAACGCCCTTGTAAATGTGGCGCTCCTTGGCAATGACCTCGGGAGCGAGAGTCTCGACCATGTTGTAGAGCGCAAGCTCCTTCTGCATTCCCTTTTCCTCGGCAAGCTTTGAAACGAACTTTCTGAAAATGTTGGCTCTGGGGTCGGAAATGGAGTATACGGCGTGACCCATTCCGTAGATAAGTCCCGATCTGTCAAAGGCTTCCTTGTGGAGAAGCTTTGTGAGATAGTTTGCCACCTCGTCGCGGTCAGCCCAGTCGGAAACGCTGTTCTTCATGTCCTCGAACATCATCGTTACCTTTACATTTGCGCCGCCGTGCTTTGGTCCCTTGAGAGAGCCGAGAGCTGCGGAGATAGCGGAATATGTATCTGTTCCCGAAGATGTTACAACGTGTGTTGTAAAGGTGGAGTTGTTTCCGCCGCCGTGCTCTGCGTGAAGTACAAGAGCAAGGTCAAGCACACGGGCTTCAAGCTCGGTGAAGCTGCTGTCGGGGCGGAGCAGATGCAGGATATTCTGCGCTGTGGAATATTCGGGCTTGGGCTGGTGGATAAACAGGCTCTCGCCGTCAAGATAATAATTCTTTGCCTGATAGCCGTATACCGAGATAAGCGGCATGAGTGCGATAAGCTCCAGCGACTGACGCAGAACGTTGGGGACAGATGTGTCGTTGGGATAATCGTCGTAGGAGAAAAGCGTCAGGACGCCTCTGGAGATGTTGTTCATGATATCGGTGCTGGGGGATTTCAGCATGATGTCACGTACAAAGGTCTTGGGGAGACGGCGGTAGTCGGAGAGCAGTGCGCAGAAGCTTTCAAGCTGCTGCTGTGTGGGAAGCTCGCCGAAAAGCAGAAGATATGTTGCCTCCTCGAAGCCGAAACGCTTTTCCGCAATGAAGCCGTCAACCAGATCGTATATGTTTATTCCTCTGTAATAAAGGCGGCCGTCGCATGGTTTCATCTCGTTGTCCTCGACCGTGTAGGAGATGATCTCCGATATTTCCGTAAGTCCCGCAAGAACGCCCTTGCCGTTGATGTCACGAAGTCCGCGTTTTACATCGTATTTTGTGTAAAGCTCGGGGTCGATCCTGCCGTTGCCTGTGCAAAGCTCTGCCAGTTCGTTGATCTGGGGAGTTACCTGTGAGAAGCTGTAATGTGAAGCCATGTTATGACCCGTCCTTTCTTTAATTTGATTAATATATGAATATTATTATAGCATATTTTTGATAATCCGTCAAGTGGCTGAACGGCTGCAAAACTGAATTTGAGTCATTTTTCATTTTTCTATCACATTTTCCGCATAAAGCAAACAAAAAAGGACTGCCGCTTCATACCGAAACGGCAGTCCTTTTGTTTGAGCGATAATGTTAATGCTTGAATTCGGAGATAAGACCCGTAAGCATAGAAGCCTGACCGCTTAACTCCTCGCTGGAGGCAGCGCCTGTCTGTGCCGTGTCGGAGGTCTGATCGACTATATCCGAGATAGTTCCGATGCTTTCGGAGAGAATGTCCATGTAGCTGCTCTGCTCCTTTGCGCTTTCGGATATCTTTGAAATGCTGCTGTCAACATTAACAGTGTCCTTTACGGCGTCGGCAAGATATTCCGCCGTGGAATTTGCAAGAGCCGCTCCCGAAGAGATAGCGTCAACAGTCTCGTTGATAAGCGCAGATGTGCGGTTTGCGGCTTCTGCGGATTTTGCTGCAAGATTTCTTACCTCGTCCGCCACGACCGTGAAGCCCTTTCCGGCAGCTCCCGCACGGGCAGCCTCAACCGATGCATTGAGCGCAAGAATATTTGTCTGGAATGCGATATCATCAATAGTTTTTACGATCTTCGCAGTCTCGGAGGACATTTTAAGAATGCTGTCCATAGCTTCAAGGAGCTTCTTCATTTCCTCGTTGCTGCTTTCGATCTTCTGACGTGCGCTGTTTGCCAGACGGCTTGCTTCCTGTGCTTCTGCGTCCTCATTTTTAACTCTGTCGGTGATCTCTTCGATGCTTTCGTTCAGACGGCGGATAGTGTTCGTCTGGTCCGCAACGCCTGCCGCAAGCTCTGTGGAGCTGTCCGCAACGTGCTCCGCACCGATAGTTACCTGACGTGATGCGGTTTCGATGTTTCCGATAACATCACGCATGGAGGAGATTATCTTTTCGAGAGAAACCTTGATAGCGCCGTAATCTCCGATGTAGTCCTCGGTGATCTCAACGGTGAAGTCCTTGTTTGCAAGTCGGTCAAGCTTTTCTGAGATATCCGCTATATAGCGGCGTGTGGTGTCCGTGCAGCGCCTGAAGCTGCTGCAAAGGCTGCCTACCGCATCGTCGCAGTCATAATCGAACTGTGTGTCAAGCTGACCTGCCGCGATCTTCTCGGCAGCTTCGCTTACCTGAATAAGCGGCTTGAACTGACGGCGCATAACTACAACGATAACGGTGTTTCCGAGGATAACTCCCGCTATGATAAGAATAATATAGATAAGTCTGAGTGTGGATATCTGACTCGTGATATCATTTTCCGGGATAATGCAGCCGATAGTCCAGTCGGTGGTGTCAAGCCGTCTGAAATCGAAGTATTTCTTTACTCCGTCATAGTCCTTCATAAGCTCCATGTATGAGCCGCCGTTTTCTTCAAGCTTCGAGAGCATCTCGCCGTAGCCGCCCTCGGTGTCGTTTGCGGAAACGGATACATAGCTTCCCGTTCCGTCGTCATGGGGAGCAAGCTCGGGATTTTCGTGTACCATGAAGTTTCCGCTGCCGTCGATAAGCACCGCATAGCAGTTGTCGGTGACCTTCATCTGCTTTGTAAGCTCCATGATGTAATCAAGGGTGATGTCCATTCCGAAAACACCCAGAAGCTCTCCGCTTGATTTTATGGGAGCGGAAACTGTGATTATCATTGCTCCCGTTGCGGTGTCGGTATAGGGCGCAGTGAATGCGGGGCCGTCATTGGAAACGGCTTCCTTGTACCAGCCTCTTGTGCGTGAATCAAAGCCATCGGGGAGAGTTGTTACATCGGTGACAGCCATGTAAAGATCCATGTCCTCATAGGCGGTGTAGCAGTCCAGCAGACCGTCGTTGAGGGTCATTACCCTGTCGATGAATTCATCGTTGTGAGTGCGGTCACCAACCGCATCGGTGAGCATTGCGGCGGCATTTGCCTGAGAGACCGCAAATTCGGCCTGCTGTGACAGCCATGCGTCAATTTTGTCGGCGCATATGGTGACAGCCTGCTCCGACTGCTGTGTGGTGTCCTTGTTGATAATTCGCTTTGCCGTTCCGAAGCCTATAACGGTCATTATTATCATCAGCACGGTTATCACCAGCATATTCGATGTGGTGACAGTTTTGAAAAGTCCCGCTTTTTTTGCGGCTTTTCCGTCGGCGTTGGTTTTCATATCATCATTCCTTGCTTACTTATAGCTTTTCAGCATTGCTTTAAGAATTTCGGGATAATATACCTTGAGCTTCTTTCTGTCGATCATGCCGAAGTTTTCCGTGCCTGTCGTTCCCGTTCCGCCGTTGTCCCAGAGGAAGCAGGAAATGCCGTAGGAGGCAGCCAGCTTGGTGTAGCTTTCAGCCCACTTTACACGGTCCTGAAGATTGTTCTTGTTTGTTGCGCCGAATTCACCGATAACAACGCCGTAGCCCTTTTTGATGAACTTCTGATCCAGCTTTTTCATAAAGTCTTTAAGCTCGGATTCCTTTGAGCTGCTCCACTTTGAGTAGCCGCCTGCGTTCATTGCAAAATCATAGGGAGAATAAGCGTGAACGGAGACCATAAGGTGATTTTTCACTGTATCCTTGGGCATTTCAAAATTCTTGTTCAGCGCATTTCCTGCGGAAGCCGCATTGCTGGGTACCATAAGATAGCGGTTCTTGTTCTTGCCGCCGCTTTTTCTTACGGTATCAACGAACACCTGATTCAGCTTGTTGATGCACTTGATTGATTCAACGCCGTCCTTGTCGTTTTCGCTGAACCACCATTCCTTGTTGGTGTTCATAAGTCTGGGTTCGTTCATGGACTCAAACACAAGGTGCTCGTCATAGTTCTTGAAGTTGTCCGCAACCTGTGACCATATCTTTTCGATGTATTCCTCGGAATCATCGTAATGCTCCTCGGTGGGATAATAATAATCGCAGTCGTGGTGTGAGTTTATTATAACGTAAAGTCCGTTGTCAACGGCATAGTCCACAACCTCGGTAACACGGTTCATCCAGGCATCGTCGATGTTGTAGTCGGAGTCAACGTGATTTCCCCACGATACGGGGATCCTCACCGATGTGAAGCCCTGCTTCTTTATGTACCGGAAAAGCTTCTTTGTGGCTTTGGGCTGACCCCATGAAGTCTCGGAGGAAAGTCCGCTTCCGCCTGTGGCATCAAGTGTATTTCCCAGATTCCAGCCCAGCTTCAGATTTGCGGCAAATTCCACCGCATTCTTTGGCTTTGATGTGCTTCCTGTGGCGGCAGAAGCCGTAACTCCGCAGGTCATCAGCATTGATACTGCCAGTGCGGCGCTGACAACCGAATTTACTATTTTCTTTGCATTCATTTTTTTAGGTTCCTTTCATATTACACGCTTGCGTGTTTATTATATTTTACCATATTGAAATGATAAATGTCAATGTATTTTGTTAAAATATATGGTTATTTTGGCAAAAATGCTTCCGCAAAGCACTCTGGAATGCTCTGCGGAAGCTTTTACATGATATTCAATTTGTTATGAAAGAGCAGTTATGCCTTTTTTGTGACCTTTGTGCCCTGTCTTGTTTCCTCAACGATATATCCCATTTCTGCGATCTTGTCTCTGATAGCGTCTGCTGCGGCAAAATCCTTAGCCTTTCTTGCTGCCTTGCGCTGCTCGATAAGCTCTGCTATCTCGGCAGGGATATCGTCCTCGGCACCGTTTGCCTCGTTCAGCTTTGCGGCAGCCTCGATAAGTCCCAGTGAAAGCACCTTTTCAAATTCTCTGATAAGCGCAAGCTTTGTCTTTCCGTTTGTATCGGATTTAAGAACATCGTAAAGCGCTGTGATGCCCTGTGCGGTGTTAAGGTCATTGTCAAGAGCGTCTGTGAAGCCCTTCATGAGACGGTCATATTCAGCCTTGTCAAGCTCGCCCTCGTCGGTAAGCTTTGCGATCTTTGCAACCAGCTTCTTGTATGCAACAGCGGCATTGTCCAGATTCTCATAGGAGAATACCAGCGACTTGCGGTAGTGGGAGGAGAGGCAGAACAGACGGTATACCAGAGGATCGTAGCCCTTTTCTTCAAGCAGTGAAACTGTAAGGAATTCGCCCTTTGACTTGCTCATCTTGCCGCTCTTTGTATTAAGGTGATGAACGTGGAACCAGTATTTGCACCACTCATGACCCAGATAGGATTCGCTCTGTGCGATCTCGTTTGTGTGGTGGGGGAATGCATTGTCGATACCGCCGCAGTGCAGGTCAAGATATTCGCCAAGATACTTCATGCTGATGCAGGAGCATTCGATATGCCAGCCGGGATAGCCCAGTCCCCATGGGCTTTCCCATTTAAGTTCCTGATCGTTGAACTTTGATTTTGTGAACCAGAGAACAAAGTCAGCCTTGTTTCTCTTGTTGCCGTCCTCTTCAACGCCCTCACGGACGCCGACTTCAAGATCGTCCTCTGTAACATCGCCGAAAACGTAATATTTTTTCAGCTTTGATGTATCGAAATAGATATTTCCGCCAGCCTCATAAGCAAAGCCCTTTTCGATAAGAGAGGAGATGACCTTGATGAATTCATCTATGCAGCCTGTTGCGGGCTGTACGACATCGGGGGTCTTGATGTTGAGCTTTGCGCAGTCCGCAAAGAAAGCCTTTGTGTAAAAATCGGCTATCTCCATAACTGTTTTATGCTCACGGATAGCGCCCTTGAGCATCTTGTCGTCGCCTGTGTCGCCGTCGCTGGTGAGATGTCCCACATCGGTGATGTTCATTACACGCTTTACATCAAGTCCCGTAAAGCGGAGATATTTTTCCAGAACATCTTCCATGATGTAGCTGCGGAGATTTCCGATATGAGCGTAGTGATAAACAGTAGGACCGCAGGTATACATACTTACCTTTCCGGGTGTGCGGGGAACAAATTCTTCACGTTCATGTGTGAGTGTGTTAAAAAGCTTCATTTTTATTTTATCCTTTCAGAATGATTATTTGATCTTGTCTTTTTCAAGCTTTTCGATACGCTTTTCAAGGCGTCCGATAAGCGAAAGCTGGCGGCACAGCTCCTGTGATACGGGATCTGGGATATGCACCTGATCCAGCTGTTCGCAGGGCGGCTTTACGCCGTTTCTGCGGACGACCCTTGCGGGAACTCCAACAGCCGTACAGTTTGGGGGTATCTCCGTCAGAACAACGGCATTCGCCGCTATTTTTACATTATCGCCCACCTTGAACGGACCGAGCACCTTTGCACCCGAGCCGACCATTACATTATTTCCGAGAGTCGGGTGACGCTTGCCCTTATCCTTGCCCGTTCCTCCGAGAGTCACTCCCTGATACAGCAGGCAGTTATCGCCGATCTCGGCAGTTTCACCGATAACAACGCCCATTCCGTGATCTATGAAAAGACCCTTTCCGATCTTTGCTCCGGGGTGTATCTCTATGCCTGTAAGAAAACGTGCCGTCTGGGAAACTATCCTTGCGGCGGTCTTGAAATTTTTCACATAAAGCGCATGGGATATGCGGTAGGCAAAGACAGCGTGAAGTCCCGAATAGGTCAGCAGTATTTCAAGGGCATTTCTTGCCGCAGGGTCACGCTGCTTGACGGATTCGATATCCTCACGGAGCTGTTTTAAAAATGGCACATTATCATTCCTTTCGTAAAAAATATAATAAAAAAGCCTCCGAAGGCACAAGCCTCCGAAGGCGGAATATCCGCGGTCCCACTTCGGTTCGGAAACCGAATATGACATCACACATTCGGCACCATCTCTGCTCCTGTAACGGGGAGAACCGTGCTGCCATACACATTTTCCTCTTCGGAAAACTTCCCGCAGCAGGCTGACGGACGCACTTCGCAGCACGGAGATATGCCGTTTCACCCGACCGACACTCTCTGAGATCTCTCATTACTGTTACTCTGACCGCTGAGCCTTTATACTTTTATTATATGTAATTATACCACGCCTGCTCACAAAATGCAATAGCGCAGATGAAAAAATTTCGGCTTGGATTTGTTTACATAGCAGCCTCGCAATGCTTCGCATTTCTCGGTGCTGTGCTGCCATGGGCAGCAAGGGGATTCCGCTCTCTGCGGAGAGCGGCGACGGGCGCTGCCCTTTCGATTCCCGCCACGGGCTCCGCCCTTTGGATTCCTGCAAGCTTTAAAAAGCTTGACCAAACTTTTTAAGCTAAGTTACACTTACCTTTATTTCCCGTCAAATAATTTTGCCCTCCAGATGATCCAGTTCATGCTGTAGTATCTGCGCCGCAAATCCCGAAAAGCTTTCCTTTTGCTTCCGCATTTTTACATCGAGATACTCTACCGTTACACTTTTATAACGCATAGTTTTTCTCGTACCTTTCAGCGAAAGGCAGCCCTCCTCGGCTTCATACTCGTCCTTGGAATGATTCGTTACAACGGGATTCAGCATCACAAAATACGCTTTTCCCACGGAAAAGGCAATGATACGCTTACTTACGCCTATCATATTCGCAGCCATTCCCACGCACCTATCGGCATTGGCTTTCAGCGTTTCCAGCAGATCCTTTGCCGTCGGCAGGTCTTTCTTATCGGCAGGCTCGGACTTTATACGCAGAAAATCTTCATCGGTGACTATTTCACGTACCATAATATTATTTCCCTCAGAACTCGCCCTTATGCTTCTTGAAATATCCGCCTGCGGCGATTATCACCGCTATAACGGAATTTGCAAATGCGCAGGCAAGTGAGACTATATTCAGCACCAGCGAAGCCGTTGTGCGGAATCCGTTTTTCTTCTTTTCGGCTGTGATGATAAGCCCCGGAACGGAGCAGCTGTATGATACGGCAGGGCAGATAAGCGAGAAAACTATACCCACAATGCCCAGCACTATTCCCGAAAGGCATATCTTTTTTTCTGTATTCATAATAATTACCGTTCCTTTCCCATAAGGCTGTATTATCGTTTTATCAGTCGGCGTTCCAGCTGTTGAGATACTTTTCCTGCTCATCTGTGAGCTTGTCTATCTCCATGCCCCAGAAGCGGATCTTACGCTCTGCGACCTCACGGTCTACCTCCTTGGGAACGTCGATTATCATGCTGTCAAGGTTGTTTCTGTTCTTTACAAGGTGGAGAGCGGAAAGTGCCTGGATAGCAAAGCTCATATCCATGATCTCGGCAGGGTGACCGTCGCCTGCGGCAAGATTTACAAGTCTGCCCTCGGCGATAATGTTTATCCATCTGCCGTCGGGGAGCTTATAGCCCTGAATATTGTGACGTGCGGTCTTTGACTCAACAGCGATCTCTTTAAGGCGTGCAACATCTACCTCGCAGTCGAAATGACCTGCGTTGCAGCAGATAGCGCCGTCCTTCATTACCTTGAAGGATTCCTCCGTGATAACGCCCTTGCAGCCTGTTACCGTAACGAAAAAGTCGCCTATCTTTGCAGCCTCGGTCATTTTCATTACCTTGAAGCCGTCCATTACAGCTTCCATAGCCTTTATCGGATCGACTTCGGTAACGATAACGGAAGCACCCAGTCCCTTTGCACGCATTGCAACGCCCTTGCCGCACCAGCCGTAGCCTGCAACAACAACATTCTTGCCTGCAACGATAAGATTCGTTGTGCGGTTTATGCCGTCCCATACGGACTGACCCGTGCCGTAGCGGTTATCGAAAAGATGCTTGCAGTCGGCATTGTTTACCAGCACCATGGGGAATTTCAGTGCGCCCTGTGCATTCATGGCGATAAGGCGGATAATGCCTGTTGTTGTTTCCTCGCAGCCGCCGATAACGTCCTTTATCTTTTCGGGGTATTCATTGTGGATAAGGTTGACAAGATCTCCACCGTCATCGATGATGATATTGGGGCCTGCCTCGATAACACGGGAGATATGACGGTGATACTCCTCGGGAGCGGCGTCATACCATGCAAAAACATTAAGTCCGTCATGAACGAGAGCCGCCGCAACATCGTCCTGTGTGGAGAGAGGATTGGAGCCTGTTACATACATCTCGGCGCCGCCTGCCGCAAGCACCTTACAGAGATAGGCTGTTTTTGCTTCAAGATGAACGGAAAGTGCGATCTTCAGTCCCTTGAAGGGGAGATCTCTTTTAAATTCTTCTTCGATAGAGTTAAGAAGGGGCATATTTGCCTTTACCCAGTCGATCTTTATTTTTCCGCTTTCCCAGAGAGCGGGATCTCTTATTTCGCTTATCATATCAATAAAATTCCTTTCCATAGAGCGTGATTTTCTGCTTTTATTATAGCATATTCCGCTTTAAAAGGGAACGGTTTTGATAAAAATATATTATTTTGTACAATATATACAATTCATGAGGTGCGAACATATGTAATATGATGACCGCCGTGAAATGTTTCCGAGCAGGTTCGCACCAAAAATATTGCATATGATATGGCTTGATGCCGAATTATTTTTTGATATGGTATTGACAAGCGTGAAAAAGTGTACTATTATAATAAATATAAGTAAGCTTTTATTGTCGGAATTGTTTATTTCTGCATATAAAGCTTATGCACCGTTAGGTGATTGAAACCACCGATCCTGCCCTTCGCATGAACTGAGACTAATTATAAAGCTTATGCACCGTTAGGTGATTGAAACCAGTTTGTCCTGCTCGATCATAGCACGGAGCATCTTATAAAGCTTATGCACCGTTAGGTGATTGAAACCTGGAGAGTACGATAGGGAACGCCCAGGATTTTATATAAAGCTTATGCACCGTTAGGTGATTGAAACATTTGTCCATCCCTCTTCGTAAACGCAGTTAAGATTATAAAGCTTATGCACCGTTAGGTGATTGAAACCGCTTGTGCCCATGCCCGAAGCGCTCCTGCTGATATAAAGCTTATGCACCGTTAGGTGATTGAAACACTTACGATAAGCTCACAGGGCGCTACTGTTGATTATAAAGCTTATGCACCGTTAGGTGATTGAAACAACAATACGATTCTTCATTGTAGCGGCAATGTGCGTATAAAGCTTATGCACCGTTAGGTGATTGAAACTCATTGCCGAAGAACAGGAGGCTCGGCGAAACGTATAAAGCTTATGCACCGTTAGGTGATTGAAACAATTTCAATCAGCGGCACAATGCCGTCAGATTTGATAAAGCTTATGCACCGTTAGGTGATTGAAACAATTTCAATCAGCGGCACAATGCCGTCAGATTTGATAAAGCTTATGCACCGTTAGGTGATTGAAACAATTTCAATCAGCGGCACAATGCCGTCAGATTTGATAAAGCTTAT
>CAKSKG010000004.1 GCA_934464775.1 uncultured Oscillospiraceae bacterium | reverse complement strand
ACCGCATGAAAAAATCAACAGAATTTGTTCAAAATGACATTGCAAAGGAATTGGTCGTCAAAAGAGCAACGAAAACGCTTTGCTTTCATACTCAGTTTAACCTTTGTGAAGCTTTTGTATAAATTCAAAGCAATATGACGGATAACAGCTAAGTTTTCACCACTGTTATCCTTCCTCATTCGACAGTTATGTCAGTACTTTCTTCAATAAAGGCATTAATAAAATAATTATAATTAATGGAAAATGTAGGCAAAATTGGGAAGAACAGCGATGGAAATGTGTCGCTGTTCTTCATTTTTTTACAAATGGATTATTCTATACTATATCTCGATTTTAGCTGTTTAGCCAAATCTTGAAGATCCTGACAAGCATCAAAGCACATCCGGTTATAGCAATCAATATCATCGGAGCTGCTTTTTACAGTCAGTCCACGCTTGACAGCTCTTATCTTTTTCCTATGCTCGTCAAAAGCCTCGTTGTATTTTTCAAGCAGTTCGGAAGAATCGGAGAGCTTTTTGCGATAGCTCCTGCACTTATTGTCAAAATTGAGATATGCTTCCTTTATCGGGTCTTTCATAGCACGCTTTTTGTAATCATCATTAGCCTTGTATAAACGTTCTTTCTTGCAGGTTGAACGTCCGCAAGTCAGAGAAGCATTTGAACGTTTGGTTATCATAAGCTGTCCGCAGTTTTCGCAGTTGGTGATAAGTCTGCCTGCATCGGACATTATATCGGAGTAGATATCGAGCAGAGTGAGGATAGAATCATTTGCCACATAAAGGCTAATGTTCCTGCTGTCATCGTGTACCCTATAAAGGGAGCTGTCCAAAACCTCATTGCTGCTCCGAATAGCTGTTCGTATATCGAAAATATCTGCTGCCCTTGCCGAAATGAACGGGCGGAAGATTTTCTCACTATCCGCTTTGAACAATTCTATATATTTTTCCGCACGATCGTGGTTGCCCTTTACGGACAACCCGATTTTTTTATTGAAATCACGCTGACGGAGCTTGAATTTACTGAATAAAAAATAGATAATATAGTTTTTAACAATATTAGCGTATTCGGAAACATCGTAATACTCCGACAGCTCCTCAAGGACTAAGTTGCAGCTGCCGTCACATAATGCGTCCGCATTGCAGAGCCTTTCACTCAGAGCCATAATCTCGTTAAGCTCATATTTTACCTTCATAAGGCGGTTTATGTCTTTTACAAGATTGCCTTCCTTGTTGCTGTGCCGCATAAGCCCCTTTGGTGCTTTCAAAGGACAACCGCCGTATGCCCAAGCCTTAATATCGGCAGGAGTACCGACAATATATGTTTCCGTATCCTCGGAAAAGTCAACGATTATGCCCACTGAAGCTATTTCTCCGCAGCACTCAAACAGATCTATCATAACAAATACGCTCCTTTCGGAAAAAATCAAATGAAATCCGACAAACGAATTTTATGGATTTATTATATCACATTTTGCACATTTCGTCAACGGATAGTACGGAATTATCTATATTTGTTCAACGTTTGCACGCAATGGTGTAATGGTTGTAGTAATACGAAAAAAGGAGCGTGAGTTTTTGCTCACACTCCTTGATAAATTGGAATTTGCTTCCCTATTTCTACTATTTAATACAATCCAATAAATCTTGAACCTTTTCTATATATTCTTGATTATAATCTAACCACATTTCTGTATGTTCACTATCTGTTACTGTCCAAATCATTTTAATATCTTCATTCTGTATAGAATCATATATTTCTTGTCCCATGAACTGTGGTGTTACTGTGTCTGCTTTGCTGTTGATTATTAATACAGGAATTTCAATATCTGAAATTTCATTACATACATTCGCATCATCATAACCAAATCCTAGTTTTATTTTGTTGATAACATTTCCACAGAACGTCATGTATGATATAGGCAAACCAATATCCATTTTTCTCATTTCTTCTTCAACCATCCATTTCATATCACTAACCGGACAATCCAGAATCAGAAAATCCACTTTACGTTCAACATCTTTCTCTCCCATTGCCAGTCCTGCTGTTGCTCCACCAAAAGAAGTACCCCAAACACCTATTACATGTTCTGGTGCGTATGACTGTACATAATCAATATAATCTATCAAATCATATTTTTCCCAATATCCAAACGTAGTATATTGAGCGGTATTTTCGTTGCTGCTTCTTTGGTCATACGTCAAAACATTATATCCTTTTTGTAAAAACATTTCTGCCAAAGGATAATTAGTATAACGATTACCACCAAGACCATGCACCATAATAACCGTTGGATTATCTTTATTTCCATCTTTGCCAAGAGCATATATATAATCCGCTGGTATAACATGCCCATCAAAAGTTGAGACAATATCAATATGTTCTATGGTATATGTATTGCAGAAAACATCATAATCCATATTATATTTTTCCCAAAAACTATCATTCACTTTTGAAGTATCTTCACAGGTAACCAGTTGAGTGGAACCCATAAAAACTTGTGTTCCAATAAAATAAGACATTCCCACAAACAAAAGTAAAATAATTGCAACTACAATTAACAATATTTTTATATGTCTCTTCATCGTTTTCTCCTCGTAAAATTCCGATTTGTCAAGCTGTTTATCTACCCGATTTATTCCATTATACCCCATATTATAAATACAGTCAAGAGGAGAACAAACAGATTTATCATAACAAATACGCCCCTTTCGGAAAAAATCGAATGAAATCCGCCGAAAAATTTTATAGATTTTTTATATTACGTTTTGCACGTTTCGTCAACGGATAGTACGGAATTATCCGTATTATTCGATATTTGCACGCATAGGCTTAATGAGTTGCTCAAAACAAAAAGTATGAGGTCAAAACGGCGTTTTCGGTAAATTTTGATATATAATGGGAGCAGGCTCAAGGGAAAAATCCCAAGAGCCGAACAAAAGAAAATGGAGGTGCTGCTAATGAACAGCAGAGAAAATCTGCCGATGATGCTGTCGGCAAATGAAATTCAGGCAATGGGCTTCACCCGTACTATGGTGTACAATATCCTTAATCGTGAGGACGTGCCTGTTGTGAAGATTGGCAGTCGGAAGTTTATTCAGAGGGATAAGTTTTTCGATTGGCTGGACAGTAAGGAGGACGATGAAAATGATAAAGTATAACGACACATACATAATCGGCATCGACCACGGCTACGGAAATCTCAAAACCGCAAACACAGTGACCGCATCGGGCGTAAAGGTGTACGATTATGAGCCGCCGTTCAAAAAGGACGTGCTGGAATATGACGGAAAGTACATCTGTATCGGAGAAAATCACAAGTCCTTCACAGCGGACAAGACCACAGATATGGATAACTATTACCTCACCCTTTACGGAATCGCAAAGGAATTGTCACTTGCGGGAATTACAGAAGCGAACGTTCACCTTGCAGTCGGACTTCCGCTTATGTGGTATTCGGAGCAGCGTGACAGATTTTCCGAGTATATGTTACAGAATGAAAATGTGGATTTCATATACAACGGAAAGCAGTACAGCATTCATATCAAGGGCGTTTCGGTTTATCCACAGGGATATTGTGCGGTGTATGACAGGCTCAAGGATATGAACGGCGTGAATATGATAGCCGACATCGGAAACGGAACTATGAACATTATGAAAGTCATCGACCACAAGGTCATCACCGACAGCTGCCGTACCGAAAAGCTGGGAGTGGAAAAGTGCGTGATAGAAATTCGCAATGCTCTTATGAACAAGTTCCACGAGGACATTGACGAGAGCATCATCAAAAAGTTTCTGATGAACACAGAGCAGGAGCTTCCGCAGGATTATGAAGCGGTAATGAGGTCTTGTACAGAGGAATACTGCAAGAGTATACTCAATGCTCTTTACAAGTACGATTACAATTCCCGATTGATGAAGCTGTACGTTGTAGGCGGCGGAGCAGTTGTGATGGACAATCACAATGTCAATCCGCCCAACGCAACATTCATCACCGATGTTTGTGCAAACGCAAAAGGCTATGAATGTCAGGCAAAGAGAAAGCTGAGGAAGGGTGCAAATGATAAAGACAACAAATCTCAGGCTTAATCTGGACAAGCCCGACCACAGAAAAGCCTATGACATTCTGAAAAGCTCCGAAATGAGTTATTCAAATACCATTGTGGCTGCCCTTATCTCATTTTCGGAGAATGAGGAAAATCGGAAAACGCTTCTTGACGGGATAAGAAAAATTGTCAGAGAGGAGATCGGCACAGTTTATCGGAATGAAGATTCTGAACAGACAAGCAATTTTTCAGAAATCAGTATTTTAGAAAATAAAGCACAGGAAGAAATTCAGAAAAATGATAATTCCGAAAATTCCGCAGATTCCGATTTTGATGAAAATGAAGATTTCGTTGATGATGATTTTCTTGAAATGTGAGATTTTCGTCAAGTGGTATGACTTTTTTCAAGGTGGTATGACTTCAAAATCCCGCTGTTTTGGTATCAGCTATAAAAATAGGCTGAAATGGAGCTGAAAAGTTGGTATCAAAACGGGAGGGATATTTGAAGCCAATATAAAAGTGGTGCTGATATGGGGCAGAAATAGAGCCAATAAAGTGGTATGTAAAATGCCTTCTATTAACGCCAATGTCGGCAGTAGCTATAAAAACAACGGCTTTGGTATCAACATATTTTTTGTCTGTTGGTATCAGCTTCAAAATGGAGGCGAAATGTGAGAATCAGTGAATTTTGCAAAACCTTTCAAGTTTCACATCAGGCTGTATATGCGAAAATCAAAAAATATGCAGCGGAGCTTGAGGGGCATATCACAAAGGACGAGGGCAATGTGACAGACCTTGATTCCTTTGCGGTGAATCTCCTGAAACCCAAGCGTGAAACATACAAGGCTCTCGATGAACGCAATTATTATCTGTTTAATAAGAATAAAGAAATAGTTGCGGAGAACGAGCAATTCAAGGCGGAACATAAGAAATTGGCTTCAAAAATGTCCGATTATGAAGCTGTTATTGAGTTCCTTAAAAAGGAAAACAAGGAATATTCGGATTTGAATGCCATTCTTACGCAGGAATGTGATCGTTACAAGAATGAATGTGACGATGCAAAAGCTCTGTATAAAATTATGGAAAGCGAGTTTGAAAAGGAAAAAGCCAAGCTTAAAAACGAAAATGAGGAGCTGAGCGGTATCAGCGAAGCAAGAACCGAGAGCTGCCAAAAACAGATGTACAGGCTCCGGGAATACGATGAAAAGATAGCAGACCTTACGTCCACGCTATCCCAAAAGGACGATGAAATTGCAATGCTCAGAAATGAGATAGCCGAGCTGAAAAAGCAGCTTCGGGAATCCGAAAAACAAAACACACCGAAACAGAATAACATTTTTAAGAACATATTCGGACAGGATAAGAAGTAATATCCGCAACTGTTGCAAATATCTGCAATCAAGTTGCGGATAATCGGGAGAGTCGCATGATTTTTGCGGAGGAGGTGGCTGCTATGATTTAGCTGCTATGATTTAGCAAGCATAGAATTTGTGTACCCAAATTCAGACGGATTTCGCAGTCATAGTCCTTATATAAGTATATCCATAGATATAGACGGTAGGAATTATGAACAGAACTACAATTATGAAATTTCGGGCAGCGGAGGAAGAAGCATCTGAGATCAGACGCAAAGCCGCTGCCGCAGGAATGACCGTCAGCAGATTTTTGAGGACTTCTGCCGTAAACAGTCAGGTGGTGCTTTACAACACCGCCGACATTTTCGGGCTTCGTTCCGAACTCAGGCGTATCGGAAACAACATCAACCAGATTGCAATGGTGGTGAACTCAAACAGGTCGGTGTATCAGAGTGATGTCAGAGATCTGAAAAAGCAGTTTTCGGAATTGAGTGAAAAGCTAAATGAACATCTGAAACCGCTGTCATACGAGGTGTTGTGATTTGGCTTATGTAAAGCATACTGCAATTCACACAACGCCGAAAGAGCATCTCCGCTACATTCTCAATCCCGACAAAAATGAAAAGATGAAATATGTCACGGGAATATGCTGCGGCGATGACCTTGAAACTGCTTACGATAATTTCAAGGAAATTTTTGAAAAGTACAATAACGAAGAATTTGAAAAATGCTATTCTTCAAAAAACAGTGGAAAAAGAAATATCCGAATCCACTCATATACACAGTCTTTCGATTCAAGCGTTTCGGCAGAAGCGGCACATCGTATAGGGGTTGAGTGGGCAAAAAGCATTTTCGGAGAGAATCGACCGATAATCGTCAGTACGCACAGCAATACAGATCATTGTCACAATCATATTTCTGTTTGTCCGTATGACCTTGACGGGATTCGCTGGCACAGTAATATGAAATCCGTGCAGTTCGTCAGAAAGCGTTCCGATGAAATTTGCATTGAGCATAATCTTGAAATAATCAAAAATCCGAAAAGAAAAAGCACTATCGGCTACAAGGAGCATGATGCCCGTAAGAAAGGATATTCGTGGAAGGTGAAAATGGCTGATACCATTGACAGGCTTATCCACAGTAATGATGTTACGGACTTTTATTCTCTTATCGAAAAAATGAAAGAGTGCGGATATATCTTTACTAACGAAAGCCGAATGATAGCCAAACCGAAAGGCGTGAAATACGGCTGCTGTATTTCAAAATTGGGATTCGGGTATTCGTATCAGATGCTTATTCAGAGAATAAACAACAAGCAGAATGAATTTGTTGGCAGAAAGATAAGTGCGTTTATCGGTTTTCAGGTTGAAATTGCTGTCGATGTTCGTGAACGTCAGCTTGATATTTATCGTGCACCGGTAATTCATTATCCGACCTATGCGGAGGTAAAAAAGTCTTTCGAGGTTCTGAATTTTATCCACAGCAATCACATTCATTCTCTTGATGATATGAGGTCCTGCCTTGCGGCGGCAAATCGTAAAGAGGATAATGCGATATCCAGGTATTTCAAATGTGCGGAGAAAAAAGAAAAGCTGAAAACGCTGGACTATTTGGGCGATGAATATGCCCGTCTGCTGAAAACAGAGAATAGAGATGAAGCACAGCAGAAACGCCTTGAGGAGCTTCATTGGAAGCTTGCCGAAAGCGGAGGTATAGGCGGTTGGAATACTCATATGGAAAACTGGCTGCCGAAGCTGAAAGACAAGCTTCGTAATGAACTAAAACAGCTTGACAGTCTTGCTTCCGAAATGGGCAGAGCATCTAAAGAACGAGCAAATGCGGAAATGTCGCTTGCATATCTGGAGGATTTTCTGAAATCCGATTATGACAGGATTCGGGAACAGGAGCAGCTTCGCATTCAGATAGAAAATTATCATAAAGGTCTTGAACCGCAGGAGGACGGTACATACAAGGCAGAGCCTAAACCCACAGCGGAGAGAAATGCGGAGATTGCATATATGGATATGCGTGAGGAACATCGCAGGAGAGCAGAGGAACAAAGGCGAATGTTTGAACAACAGAAAGAACGGGAATACCAAAAGATATATAATGGTTATTCCCGATAGAAAAAAACAGACTACAACAATATCAAACAGAATAAATTTTCCTTAATAGGAGAAAACTAACATCAGGAGGAATGCATATGACAACAGACGAAAAAGCGGATAAACTATATCTGAAAAAACTGACCCTGAAAGCCTGGACAATGATACTCCACAAGCAGGGAAAGATCAGCCTTGCCAAATGCAACAAAATGATCGCAATGATCGAAAAACTTTCGGCATAATTATGGGCAGGCTCTTCCCTGCCCTGTTTACATAAAATGCACCTAAATATCTTGACAAATCATTGTTGGTATGGTAACATCAATATATGATACATACAGGAGGGCGTTATGGATATATACGAAACCGCCAATAAAATGAAATACGAGCAGAAAACCATTTTTGACCTTGATCTCAGAGTGACCTTTTATGCCCGTGTTTCAACCACCAAAGAAGAGCAGGAAAATTCCATTGAAAATCAGATAACCTATTTCACGGATTTTATAAAAAGCAACAAAAACTGGACTTACGTTGAAGGCTATGTTGACCGTGTCCGAGGCGAAAACGCTGTCAACCGTGTTAATTTTATGCGAATGATCGAGGACGGAAAAGCAGGCGTTTTTGATCTTGTGCTTACCAAAGAGGTCAGCCGATTTGCCCGTAACACTATCGACAGCTTAACATATACCCGTGAACTGCTCCGTGCGGGAGTCGGTGTTTTCTTTCAGAATGACAACATCTGCACCATTGATACCGACAGCGAGCTTCGCCTCACCATAATGTCAAGCATCGCCGCCGATGAAGTCCGCAAGCTATCCGAGCGTGTCCGCTGGGGACATAAGCGTGCTATCGAAAGCGGAAATGTAATGGGCAACAACCGCATTTTCGGCTATGACAAATGTGACTGCAAGCTTGTAATAAATGAAAGCGAAGCCGAAATGGTGCGGCTCATATTTGAGGAATATGCAACAGGCAGATACAGTGTCCGCAAGATCGAGGATATGCTTTACAACAAGGGCTACCGTGGAAGAAACGGCACACGAATACACCACAACACCGTTTCGGGTATAATTCAGAACCCCAAATACAAAGGCTTTTACTGCGGAAATAAGGTCAAGGTAGTTGACTACCGCACCAAAGAACAGCGTTTTCTCCCCGAAGAGGAATGGGTAATGTACAAGGACGAAACGGGTGAAATAGTCCCCGCAATAGTCAGCGAGGAGCTTTGGAACAAATGCAATGAGATTTTCAAAGAAAGAAGCGCAGTTGTAAAATCCCGTGAGCGTTCTTTGAAAGACAAAAGCGTTTTCACGGGAAAGATATGGTGTGCCGCAGATGACAAAGCCTACTGGCGGACAAGCTATTCCAACAGCGTTTCAAAGGGCAAGCCTATCTATCAGTGGATATGCAGCGAAAAGCGACGCTTCGGAGCAAAAGCCTGCGCATCATTTTCAATTCTTGAAGAGGACTTATACAAAATGCTTTCCGAGCATTTCAAGAACATTTCAGAAAACATCGAGGACTATGTTTCCACGTTCCTGAAAATATACCGTGAAGCCGACACCTCCGCAAATACCATGCGTGAGCTTGACTCTCTGCGGAACAGGCTTGAAAAGGAGAAGGCAAAGCGTGAAAAGCTCCTTGATATTTATACGGACGGAATGATCTCAAAGTCGGAATTTAAGGAGCGAAACGATGCTTCCAACATCAGCATCAGCGAGCTTGAAGAGGACATTTTCGCACTTGAGAAAAAAGCTTCGGAATCCGACGATTATGCCCGTGAGCTTGAAAAGATCGAGAAATACTTCAAGGAGATGTACAGCCCCGACAGAGATATGACTCATGAAGAAATTGATGAAATGGTCCTGACCGTGATCGACAGGATAAACGTCATTCCCCGAAACGAGGAATGTATGAAGCTTGAAATAAAGCTGAAAACAGGCGCAAACCACGATTTTACGTATGTTCGGGGACGCAGCTCCGACCATTGCCGTTCCGGACACATCAGCAAGAAGATGATCGACAGCTACAAGGCAGGCAACCGCTCATAACGGAAACCTCATCTGCGGCAAAATGCAGATGTAATGCCTGAAAGCAAAGCATCTGTACGCAAAACAGGTCATGCATTTTGATATGCATGACCTGTTTTTATGCTGTTATTATAATTTTATCTTATTCAGCCTGCCAGCCGGTGATCTCCGAGATCTTGGCTGTAAGCTCCCTTGTCATTCTCTGCTGGGTTGAAAGGTTGGGGTGGAAATCCGAACCCATGCCGTCGGCTTCCGTATGTGTTGTAAATCTAAGGAAACGAATATGCTTATCGTTGTTTTCAGCCGAAAACTTTTCAACAAGCTCCTTTTCTACATCGGCAAGTCCGTTCTGCATAACACCGTAAGCGCAGATAATATCCGCATCGGGATTCCTGCTTCTGATAAGCTTCAGATAATCATAATATTTTACCTTGAAAGCTTCAACACGCTCGGGAATATTCTTTGTCCAGCTTTCATCATTGGTTCCGAGATTGATAACAATAACCTGAGGAACAAATCTTGAAAAATCCCACTGCTCAAAAGGCTCCTGATGAATATCATTGCTGTAAGCGGCGTCGGT
Organism: uncultured Oscillospiraceae bacterium; assembly: GCA_934464775.1. Lineage (GTDB taxonomy): Bacteria > Bacillota > Clostridia > Oscillospirales > Ruminococcaceae > RGIG4694. Next base: position 140,884 of record CAKSKG010000004.1, on the reverse strand, counting down.
GCAGGGATAAAGCACGGGAGAAAGCCAGTTGTCAAGAGGCTTTTCTGCTGTGTCCTCCACCCACGAGGAAAGAACTCCTATTCCGCTCCATGATATGAGATTAAAGTCCGCATTGAAATTTCTCGCAGTTGATGCGGCATATGCCGTGTACGGATTCTCCTGACGGGTATTGAATGTGTCAACGTTCACAACGCCCTCAATACCGTAGCCGCAGGTGATCGAATCTCCGACGAATTCAATGCGCCTGTCCTTTTTGGGCACGGGAACGGGAGCAATATCGCTGTCTGTAATAAATTCAACGATACCAACCTTGCCGAATGCGGCCTCGGACATTTTGATAAGCTCTATCTCAACCGTCTTTTCTTCATCGCTTTCATAAAGATCGTAGATCATCTCAGGCTCGCTCAGCTCAAAGCGCTTGGTCATCTTACCGTTGACCAGAACGGCGCAGAACGGCATGAATATATCTCCGCAGTCGGGATTGGGCGTATAATCGGAGGTAAGCTTCGCCTTAACGCTTTTTCCCGTAAACTTAAATGCTGTGCCCGAGCAGGAATAGTCTATGTATCTGATATTATTCAGAAAGAGCGTTCTTCCGTGGACAGTTACATATTTTTCATCGGCATTAAATATCATTTTTTATTTTCCTTTCAATTAATACTGTTTTTATTATATTACACATCTAAAAGCATTGTCAACCTTATTTTATGAAATTCTTCACTTTTTCGGCAATTTCCAATCCCTTGATATACCCGTGTCTGTAATTTGCCGCAATAACACGGGTATCCTTTTCAAAGCTTGAAAGCTTTCTGTCGGGACGGATAATTATTGCCTTGCCCTGTCTTTCCAGTTCCTCGCAGAATTTTATCTGCTTGTTGTAAAGCTTATGGCGCAGCAGAAGCTCCCTGCTCATTATCGGATATTTTTTTCTGATAAGCATTGAAGCCGCAATATTTCCCTTGCCGCATTTTTTCACAAAGCCCTTGGGCTGGGTAAGGATAATCACCGCCTTGTCACAGCCGTCTTTAAGAGCTTTTCTGATGCATATCGGTGAGGAAAGTCCGCCGTCATAATATGGTCTGCCGTTTATGTACTGTTCACGGAAAACCATGGGTATAGCGCAGGTCGCACGGAGATAAGTCCACTTATCGGTGTCTTTTATGCCGTCATAAAATCTGCTTTTTCCTGTTTCCGCATCTGTAACGCCAACTAAAAATTTACCTTTATAGCTGTGATATTTTTCATAATCAAAGGGTATCAGCACATTCGGTATCTGATTGAACACAAAATCCGTCCCGAACAGACTGCCGCATTCAAAAAAGTTGGATACCCCCAAATACCGCCTGTCATTACGATATTTTTCAAGTATCTCAAGATTTCTGCCCGACTGCCCCGATACATAGGAGGCAGCATTGGATATTCCTGCGGAAACACCGACTATATACGGAAATTCTATGCCCTTTTCAAGAAAAGCGTCCATAACGCCTGCGGAAAATATCGCACGGAATGTACCGCCTTCAAGAACAAGTCCTGTCATTGTAAAAACTCCTCTCCGATATATTGAAATATGAAAATTATATGGTATAATGGAAACGTAGTAAATCGTGATTTAAGTGGGGGCGTGAAAGTGAACAGCGATTTATCCGTTAAATTCAAAAAAGTATTATTAGTTATATTCGGTCTTTTGCAGGGAACGATCGGAAATTATCTGGGCTTATTGGGATTGGCATTTGCATTTCCGCAAATTGATCCCTATTCAAAAGACTATGATGAAGATATGTTCTTTGTCCCATTCGGATATATTATGATGCTTGCTTGGCTTATCGTGACAATAGCAGCATTTATACTTTTGAGAAAAAACAAAGCAAACTTATTATCCTATGCAATTCCTTGGGTAGTTGGTTTTGTCGGATGTTTGATAATGATTAAATTATGGTGAATCCACATGAAAGCCGTGTGAAATAGTGCCACTGTGTCGGTGAATTTTTTTGCGGATAGGTGTGGTTTGGGATTGACCGGAACGGCGTTGTATGGTAAAATAATAGAAAACAGTCTGGGAGGTGAAGCTGTGCTCAACGGAAAAATAATTGCTGTTCTGGGAGCGGCTCTGATCGTATGCACTTACATAACCGATATGGTTTGGGCAGACAGTACATACAGCAGCCGCATAAACGAAAGAATAAAATATGCGGAGCTTGATGCCGATCCTCACGGAACATATGCAGGCTATACTGTGGAAGAGCTTGGCGAAGGCTACGATAAGCCCGAAGCATTTATGGGAAAGGTAATGATAGACTTCCCCGTTATAAGCCAGTTTCCCGAGCTTCCGACCGGCTGCGAGATAACCTGCGCAGACGCTCTGCTCCAATATCTTGGATTTGATATTGACAAGGTGGTTCTGTCCGACAGCTATATGCGCCAGAGCGACAATTTTTATGTTGATGACAATGGCACCTCATACGGTCCCGACCCTTATCAGACCTTTGCAGGCGACCCGAAAAAATCGGGCTACGGCTGCTATGCGCCTGTTATCGTAAAGGCACTCAATTCGTATTTCAGCGTTCAGAAGCAGTCCGACAATTATAAGGCAGTGATACTCAAAGACCTTAATTCAGCCGATATCGAAAAGCTGCTTTCGGAGGGTGTTCCGCTTATCGTATGGGCTTCGCAGGACATGGAGCCTTACCGCTACAACAGGCAGTCCGACTGGACAGGCATCGGCACGGGAAGAAACATCTCATGGCTGGGCAATTCCCATACTCTCGTGCTTGTGGGCTATGACCCCAATGCCTATTACTTCATGGACGCAGGCGAGGACGCCGCTATCGTTCCGTACAGCAAGGAAGCATTCATACGCCGCTGGAATGAAAACGGCTGTCAGACCGTTGCGGTCAAAAAACTGAAAAACGAGTGAGCTTATCCTCTGAAAACGTGCGCCATTGTATACATAAGCAGGAGCAAAAGCCCGTCTGCCAATATAATATGGACCGCTGACCAAACCGCTGTCATCAGCGGTTTTCTTTTTATAGGCGGATTCAGCACACCCTCGCCCTCATCGGCAAAGCCCGTAACAAAAAATTCGGCGGCAAGATGAAGCACCAGAGCTATAATGAATATCCATGTATGACTGTATCTGAAAACGGAAAAAGTATATGCAGCCGCAGTCATAAGCACCACATCTTTTATAAGTGTCAGCGTCATTGATATATCCGACTTTGTTATCTTTGAAAAAAGCAGATTGCAGGGTATCGAGATAACAAGTATAAGAAGCAGAAGCATTATATTGCTGCCGACATTGCTTGCAAAAAACAGCGAGTAAAATTCCATGGGAAATATCTTCCACAGAATAAGCCACAGCAGAACTGCCGCTCCGCATATTATTGAAGCCTTTATTTTATTTTTTACCGTAAAAATCCTATCGGTCTTTATTTTCATATTATCCGCCTTTCGGGAAAATTTCCATGACAACATATTTTATAGTATACCATATTATAATAGATTTTGCAACACAAATTTTAGGGTAACACAGCCCCTCGGAAAGACATATAATGACAAAGAGGAAATATGGAAACACAAATCGCCTTCCATAGCTTTCTCATCATATTTAAGGAGATTCCGAAATGGCTGAAACATATATAATCGCAGGCGGAGATATGCGGTTTGCTGCGGCTGCCGAAGCCTTCGCCTCAAAAGGGTTCAGGACGGTGGCACTGTACCCCAGCGGCGACCCGGGCGGTGCCGAGATATCCATGAACTCGGGAGGTATGCCCCCTGCCGACTGCCTTATCCTGCCGCTGCCCGTATCAAATGACGGGATACATCTTAATGCTCCCGCAGCTGCCGAGCCCGTGAAGCTCTCCGAGCTGACAGGTCTTGTCCGCAGAGGCGGAAGCGTTTTCGGCGGAAAAGTCACCGACAAGGTAAGAAGCGTATTCGCACAGAAAAACATCTATGTGACCGATTATCTGGACAGTGAAGAGCTTGCCGTCATGAATGCTCTCGCTACCGCAGAGGGCGCTGTCATGCTTGCATTGCAGATGCAGAGCATCATGCTTTACAGACAGAAAATACTGATCCTTGGCATGGGCAGGATCGCAAAAGCACTGATACGAGTGCTTTCGGGCTTCGGAGCGGATATCACCGCCGCCGCAAGAAAAAGCTCCGACCGTGCAAAGGCGCGTGTTATGGGGTGCAGGGCAATAAGCATTGAGGAATATGAGCATTCCCCCGACGGATATACTCTGATATTCAATACAATACCTGCGCCTGTCACCGACAGCAGCGTTCTTGAACATATGGATAAAAACGCTTTGATAATCGATCTTGCTTCCGCACCGGGCGGAACCGATTTTGCGGCGGCGGAACGTCTCGGCATACGTGCGGTGAATGCTCTCGGCATTCCCGGAAAGACCGCTCCCCGTTCGGCAGGAGCAATGATCGCCGATGCGATAGAAAACATAGTTTCCGAAAGGAGGAAGCTCAATGAATAGTCCCGACCTCGGCATATTGCAGGGAAAGCGTATCGGCTTTGCGATGTGCGGCTCGTTCTGTACTTTTGAAAAAGCTTTTTCCGCAATGGAAAAGCTTATTTCACTGGGAGCGGAGCTTACGCCCCTGATGTCATTCAATGCATACAGTCTCGATACACGCTTCGGCACTGCCGCAGACAACATAAAACGTGCGGAGGACATATGCGGCAGAAAGGTAATTGCCACAATAACCGATGCAGAGCCTATCGGCCCGAAAAGAATGTTTGATCTGCTGATATGCGCTCCCTGCACGGGAAATACCGCCGCAAAGCTGGCTATGGCTGTAACGGACACTCCCGTGACCTTAGCGGTAAAGTCACATCTTAGGAGCGGCTCTCCCGTTCTTATCGCATTTTCCACCAATGACGCACTTTCCGCCTCGGCAAAAAATATCGGTGAGCTGCTGAACCGCAGGAATTATTACTTCGTGCCCATAAGGCAGGATATGCCCGATAAAAAGCCCTGCTCGGCAGTTGCGGATTTTTCGCTTATACCCGAAGCCGCAGCGGCGGCACTGGAACACAGACAGCTCCAGCCGATAATTATTGAATAATCCCTCCCTATAAAGAATCACACCTCCGAAGCATAAAGTTTCGGAGGTGATCTTTTACTGCGGGATATTTTTGTCGGGGACCCATATACCGCTTTCAGTTCTGACAAGCCCTGTTTTGCGTCGGTCTATCTCTTCGCAGAGCTTTTCGTTCATGCGCCTTTCGGCATTGTCGAATTTGTCCGAAAACATGGTCATTTCCTTATCGGACAGAACGTCCGCATTGATATGCTTTATCTTTGGCACAGCTATCCTTCCTTTCGCAGATCATACATATATTATATATCATTCTGCCCGATATTTCAATAGTACATTTACTGCAAAACATAATGATATCAACAAAAAAACGGGATATTTTTGTAAAGCCTATACGAAATTTGTTTAAATTGCCACTTCAAACCCTATGTGTAAAATGTTATAATAAATTATGTATATATAAAATGTTATAACCAAATCTAACACTTCCAACCTTAAACGGAGGAACTAAAAAATGAGCTTTGTAACTCTTAAAGATGTATATAAGTCCTATAAAATGGGCGAAGTGACGATAACCGCCTCGGACGGCGTTTCTTTTGATATCGAACAGGGAGAATTTGCCCTTATCGTTGGCGCTTCGGGCGCAGGCAAGACCACCGTTCTCAATATGCTGGGCGGAATGGACCGCTGCGACAGCGGAGATATCATTGTTGACGGAAACAACATCGCTTCCTACAACAAAAAGCAGATGACCGCCTACCGCCGCTATGATATCGGCTTCGTTTTCCAGTTTTACAATCTTGTGCAGAATCTTACCGCTCTTGAAAACGTTGAGCTGGCAGCTCAGATATGCAAAAATTCTCTTGACCCTGCAACGGTGCTGAAGCAAGTGGGGCTTGCCGACAGAATGAACAACTTCCCAGCTCAGCTTTCGGGAGGAGAACAGCAGCGTGTTTCCATAGCACGTGCCCTTGCAAAAAATCCCAAGCTGCTGCTCTGCGATGAACCGACGGGCGCTCTTGACTACAACACGGGAAAAACGATACTTTCACTGCTCCACAGGACCTGCCGTGAAAACGGCATGACAGTTATCGTTATAACTCACAATCAGGCGATAACTCCGATGGCAGACCGTGTTATCACAATGAAAAACAGCAAGGTGTCAAAGATCGTGCTGAACCGCCGTCCTGCGCCTGTTGAAGAGATAGAGTGGTAACGCCTATGAAGAACAAGCTTATAAAAAACACACTGGTAAGCCTGCACCGCACACGGGGCAGATTCATTTCGATAATGCTGATAATCGCTATCGGCTGCGCTTTTTTTTCGGGAGTAAAGGCTTCCGCACCCTATATGAAGTCCTCCGCATGGGATTACTTCAAGGCGCAGTCTCTTGCGGATATGCATATAAAATCATCGCTGGGACTTACCGACGGCGACCTTTCCGCTCTTGCGGCAGCTGAAAATGTTGATACAGCCGAGGCAGGCTATTCGGCTGACCTTATAATAAGCCGTCCCGATGAGAACATCACCGTTACGGTGTATTCCTATTCGCCCGAGGACAAGCTGAACAGATTCATTCTTGAAGAGGGCAGGCTTCCCGAAAATGACAGCGAATGTCTTGCCGACTTCAACGCATACAAATGCGGCGGATTTTCTGTCGGAGAAAAGATAACGCTTTCCTCTCCCGATGATGATACAGATATTTCCGATATCGTATCAAATACGGAATATACCGTTGTGGGACTTGTACGCTCACCGATATATGTTTCCTTTGAGCATGGCTCCACAACTGTCGGAAACGGCGTGCTGAACGGATATGTATTTATCCCCGAAAGCAATTTCAGCTATGAGGTATATACCGACATTTACCTTACTGGAAAGGATTTTTCCGAATACGATCCTTACGGCAGTCAATATGAAGCCGCTTCAAAGTCACTGAAAACAGAGCTTGAGGATATAAGCGCCGAGCGCATAGAAATACGCAGTGACGAGATACGCAGTGAATTCACCGAAAAGACCGACAAGGAGCGCACCAAGCTTGAAAATGCCGAAAAGGAATACGAGCGCGGCAGAAAATCCTATGAAACAGGCGTAAAACAGCTGGAAAGCGGCAAATCCGACTTTGAAACCAATCAGCGTGATTTCACCGAAAGCAAAAAGGAATATGAAGCTGCGCTGGAACAGATAGCCGAATCCCGTGAAAAGCTTGAATCGCTCCGCAGTTCCTGCGATACGGTTGACAAGATACTGGAGGATTATTCCGAGGCTTATGTTAAGTCTCTGCCGACGGGTCTTGTTGACAGTCTCGGCGAGATACAGTCGCTTTATGATTACTTTAATATAGATATTCGGATAAAGGATATGCTGGCTGTCTATATCATTACCGATCCAAAAACGGACGAGGTTTCCAAGCTCACATATCATGAAACGATATCCAACACAAACGAAGCTATACGCAGTCAGTGCGATACAATATCCGCACAGATAGATGAATCCCAGCGCATTGCCGAGGAAAACTCCGCCGCTCTTGAAGAGGGCGAACAGCAGTTTGAAGAGGCACAGAAAAACATTGAGGACAACGAAAAGCGCCTTGAAGAAAGCAAGACCCAGCTTGACGAAGCCAAAGCCAAGATCGACGAGGGCTATCAAAAGCTGGACGATGCGGAAGCCGAAATGGAAGAGGAGCTTGCCGACGGGGAATGGTACGTATTCGACCGTGACGATCTGAACCCCGGATATGCGGACTATGGCTCCGATACGGAACGTGTTGATGCTATTGCCGCCGTATTCCCCGTGTTCTTCATTCTTATCGCTGCCCTTGTATGCGTATGCACAATGACCCGAATGGTCGAAGAACAGCGCACCGAAACGGGAACACTGAAAGCTCTGGGCTTCGGAAACGGCGCTATTGCCGCTCAATACATCATGTATGCGGCTGCCGCAAGCATTATCGGCAGCACCGCAGGCGTGTGCATCGGACTGCCGCTTATCCCGAGGATAATTTTCATTGCATATCAGACGATGTACTGCTTCCCCTATATCAGCACGCCATTCCTGTGGAGCTATTTCATCGGCTGTCTTGCGGTTTCGCTTGTCTGCACGGGACTTTCCGCAGGAATTGCCGCACGGACGGAGCTTATCTCCTCACCTGCACAGCTTATGCGCCCGAAGCCGCCGAAGGACGGCAGACGTGTACTGCTGGAGCGCATTCCGTTCATATGGAAGCATCTGAGCTTTACATTCAAGGTCACATTCAGAAATCTTCTCCGCTACAAGAGCAGATTTTTCATGACAGTTATCGGGATCGCAGGCTGTACGGGACTTCTTGTTACGGGCTTCGGCTTGCAGTATGCCATTTCTTCGATCGTTGACAAGCAGTTCGGCGGCATATTCAAATATGATATGATCGCAGTTATTGACGAAAAAGCCGATACAGCCGATCTTGACAAGTTGGAAAATATGCTCGTGTCAATGGATTCAGCCGAAAGCATGGGCGCATATCAGAAAACGAAAACCGTTTCATTCGGCGGCAATACTGCCGAGGACTGCTATGTATTTGCTCCCGACGATCCTTCGGGGCTGAACAGATACATTTCTCTTCGTGACCGAAAAACAAAAATGCCCCAGATGATATCCTCCTCGGGAGTGATAATTACGGAAAAGCTTTCACGTCTTTTGGGCGTTAAGGCAGGCGACAGAATAAGCATTGAGGGGGCTTCGGGCACTGTTGCCGTTACGGCAATAACCGAAAACTACACAGGTCATTACATCTACATGACGAAAGACACCTGCCAATCGCTTTTCGGTGAAAATGCCGACAACATCATGCTCATAAACAAATCGGGCGATGAAAACCATGAATTTGCAGCTTCACTTCTTAAAAATCCTGCTGTTCGGGCTGTTTCCTATTCCAGTGACGGAACGCAGAAGTTCAACGATCTTATAAGCAGCATGAATCTTGTGGTAGTGCTGATAATCGGATTTGCAGGTGCGCTGGCATTCGTTATACTGTTCAACCTTGTCAGCATCAGCATAAATGAACGTGTCCGTGAGCTTGCCACAATAAAGGTGCTTGGCTTCTTTGACGGCGAGGTATCTGCCTATATTTACCGTGAAAACATCATCTCGACGCTTATCGGAATTCTCTGCGGAATGGGCGTTGGTGTGATATTTGAAAAATACGTCCTGCTCAAATGCGAGGTGGATTCGGTAATGTTCAATCCTGACATCACGGCTCACTGCTACATTTATGCGGCGCTGATAACCGCCGTATTCTCGTTCATAGTAAATCTTTTCATGCATTTCAGGCTTATGAACATCGACATGGCTTCATCAATGAAAGCTGTTGAATGATCCCCCAATAATATCAAAACAGGCTCTGTCTTATCGGCGGAGCCTGTTTTTTCATGGTTTATGCACTTTTTTCACTCATCGGAATACAATATAGAGAGGTAATCAATTCAGAACCTGTCTTTATAAGAAAAAACGTGCGCATATGCTTATGAAGACAGGTTCTCAGTATTTTGCCGCTTACAACCGTTACATACGGCACAAGCAGATTGGAGAATCTCTATGAACAATTTTAACGAGCGCCCCGATTTTTTCAAGGAAGCAGTGAGTATCGAGACACAGCGCATCTTCGATACCTGCTCCGACCGCGACTGTATCGTTGACCTGCCTGTAATGCTGGACGGCTGCTGCTGTCTGACCGAATGCATGAACGTTGCAAAAACACGCTGCGTTGACGTCAACAGAGTATGCATCGCCGTTGACAAGGTGCCTTTCAAGGAGGGCTACTACTCCGTTGATATCACTTACACATTCAAGCTGACCTTTGACGCATACGAAAAGACCTGCACCGAGGAAAGCGTGCCTCTCTGCGGAACAGCTGTCTGGAACAAGCGTGTTATCCTTTACGGTGCAAACGGTGACATCAAGACCTTCACAAGCGACGATCCCACAGCCGCCGACACCGAGACCGATATGTGCTGCTGCCGCATAGTCAACAAGCCGAAGGTATCGGTAAGCGTTGTTCCGCCTATCGCACTTGAAACAAAGATCGAATGCCGAAACATTCAGAACTGCTGTGACAGCGAGCCTGTGCTGGTAAAGGGCATTTTTGTCACACTGGGATTATTCTCCGTGATAAAGCTCACCCGTCCTGCCGCACTGCTTATCCCCACATACGATTACTGCGTTCCCGGCAAGGAATGCTGTTCCCCTGCCGAATCTCCCGAGGAGATCTTCGACAAGCTGGCTTTCCCCACGGAGCAGTTCTTCCCCCATGCCTGCGAAAAGGTGTGCTGCCAGCCGCCTAAGCATGATGAATGCGACTGCCCCCACGATGATGATATGACCGACAGCTTCGATAAATAACAAAACAGCACGGATAAACCGTTTTTCAGCGATTTATCCGTGCTGTTCAATTTTTCAATTATTTTTAATATGTCTGTTCACTTATGCTTTAAGCTTCTTTTCAAGCTCTTCCTTGATTACCTTGGGAGTAGCAACACCCTTGAGCGCCTTTGTACACTGACCCATAAGGAATCCGAATACCTTTACATCGCCGCTCTTGTACTGGTCAACAGCCTTTGTGTTTGCCGCAAGGATCTCGTCGATCATTTCGGAAGCCTTGCCCGAATCGTTGGAGATGAGCATTCCCTGAGCCTTTGCGATCTCTGCGGGATCGCCGCCCTTTTCGGACATCTCACGGAAGATCTTCTTGGCATCGTTCATGGAAACCTTTTCGGTATCTGCCATTTCAACAAGCTTGCCCAGATCGGCAGCTGTGAACTTCAGATCGTCCAGAGAGATCTCGCCCAGATTCATTCTTCTCATAAGCTCGCCGAGAATGAAGTTGGAAACTGTCTTGGGGTTATTGTAAACCGCAAGAGCGTCCTCATAAAGATCGGAGATCTTCTTTGTGTTAACGATGATCTTTGCATCGACTTCGGAAAGACCGTACTTATTGATATACTTATCAAGTCTGTCGTAAGGCATTTCGGGAAGTGAATTCTTGATCCTTTCAAGATCCTCGTCTGTGAAGTTTACCTGGAGAATATCGGGATCGGGGAAATACTTGTAATCGTGAGCATCTTCCTTGGAACGCATGGACTTTGTTTCGCCTCTGTTGTCATCGAAACGTCTTGTTTCCTGAACGATGCGTCCGCCGTGGTCAAGAATTCTTGCCTGACGCTTTATCTCGTACTCGATAGTTCTGTAAATTGATTTGAGGGAGTTAAGGTTCTTTATCTCGGCTCTTGTACCGAACTCGGTATCCTCGGGCTTCATGATAGAAACGTTAACGTCGCAGCGGATAGAACCCTGCTCCATTTTACAGTCGGAAACGCCTGCATACTGGAGGAGAAGCGCGATCTTTTCAACGAAGCAGCGTGCTTCCTCGGCGGAGCTGATATCAGGCTCGGTAACTATCTCGATAAGAGGAATGCCGCAGCGGTTATAGTCAGCGAGAGAAACGCCGTTCAGATCATCATGTACAAGCTTGCCTGCGTCCTCTTCAAGGTGGATACGGTTGATGCGGATATTCTTGGACTTCTTAACGCCGTTTTCCTCGTACTCGATAGGAACCATACCGTTGATGCAGAGAGGAAGATTCAGCTGAGAGATCTGATATGCCTTGGGAAGGTCGGGATAGAAATAGTTCTTTCTGTCGAAAACAGAGAATTTATTGATGCTGCAGCCCAGAGCATAGCCTGCCTTAACGGCATACTCAACAGCAGTCTGATTGATTATGGGGAGTGTACCGGGCATACCTGTGCAGACAGGACAGCAGCGGCTGTTTCTGTCGCCGCCGAATTCAGCGGAGCAGGTGCAGAATACCTTTGAATTTGTAAGCAGCTCGGAGTGGATCTCCAGTCCGATAACGGGAATATAATTTGACATATCGGTAAATCTCCTTCCTTTTATATATTTGCCTTGACGTAGCTGAAATTCTTTTCGTATGCGTCAGCTGCGCCGATGATAGTAGCCTCGTCCCACATTCTGCCCACAAGTGACATACCGATAGGCATACCCTTTGAATCATATCCGCAGGGAGTGGAGATAGCGGGAAGTGAAGCGATATTTACCGTAACTGTGCAGATATCTGCCTGATACATCTTTGCGGGATCGGAGATATTCTCGTTCACGCCGTAAGCAACTGTGGGTGCTGTGGGAGTGAGAATGATATCGCACTTTTCAAATATAGAAGCATATTCCTCACGGATCTTCTGCTTGAGAGCCATAGCCTTGCCGTAGTATGCATCATAATAACCCGAGCAGAGAGCGTAGTTTCCGAGGAGGATACGTCTCTTTACCTCGTCGCCGAAGCCCTCGCTGCGGGAATTTGTGATAAGCTCATTGAAATTCTCGCCCACTTCGCTTCTGTGACCGTACTTGATGCCGTCGTATCTGGAAAGGTTGGAAGAAGCCTCTGCGGAGGAGATAAGATAATATGCGGCAACAGCATATTTCAGAGAGGGCATGGAGCAGTCAATGATCTCTGCGCCCATAGCCTTGTAATCATCGGCAGCCTTGAGGACAGCCTTGCGAACCTCATCGTCGATGCCGTCGGCATAAAATTCCTTGGGAAGAGCTATCTTAACGCCCTTCATATCCATACCGATCTTTGATGTATAATCCATTGTATCCAGCTTGGAAACAGTGCCGTCATGATAATCATAGCCTGCAATTGCATTGAGAATGAATGCGCAGTCATGAGCGTCCTTTGCGATAGGTCCGATCTGGTCAAGGGAGCTTGCGAAAGCAACAAGACCATAACGGGAAACTCTGCCGTATGTGGGCTTCAGACCCGTTACGCCGCAGAATGAAGCAGGCTGACGGATAGATCCGCCTGTATCGGAACCGAGCGCAGCCGCACAGAGAGATGCTCCGACAGCGGCTGCCGATCCGCCGGAAGAACCGCCGGGAACGCAGTTTGTATTATAAGGATTCTTTGTCTTTTTGAATGCGGAAGTCTGTGTAGAGCCGCCCATTGCGAACTCGTCCATAGATGTCTTGCCCAGCATTACAATGTTTTCTGCTTCAAGCTTGTTCATTACAGTTGCATTGTAAGGGGGAATGAAATTCTCCAGCATCTTTGAAGCACAGGTGGTAAGCACGCCCTCTGTGCAGATATTATCCTTTATAGCGAGAGGGATTCCGCAGAGCATTCCTGCGTTTCCACCGTCGATGGCCTTCTGAGCCTTTTCGGCGTCACTGTGAGCCTTTTCGGGAGTTACTGTGATGTAGCTCTCCACCTTGTCATCGACCTCTGAGATCCTTTTAAGATAAGCGTCCGCAAGTTCGGAAGCCGAGATCTCCTTTTTATCAAGCATTGTACGCATATCCCGTATTTTAAGTGCGGTAACGTCCATTATAATCCTCCATTCCGCCGCACGAAGCGGCACCGATCTGTAAAGCGGAGCCGTGCATCAAAATGCAGCTCCGAAAAATCCATTTATATTATTCAACTACCTTGGGAACAACAAAGCTGCTCTCGCTGTTGACTGCGTTCATAAGAACCTTTTCAACAGGCAGCGAAGGCTCTGCAACGTCCTTGCGGAGATCCTTGAGATATACATTATGATTATCCTTGATAGGATCATAAGTAATATCTATCTCCTTGATAGTATCCATGATCGCAATAATGTCGGTCATATCGGCAACAGCCTTTTCAAAGCCTTCGTCCGTAAAATCGAGCTTGCCCAGCTTGGCAAGGTATTTAACCATTTCCAGATCCATATTTATCCTCCGTTTCGCCGCAGTAACGGCATATTTTCACGAACGGGAGCTGCCGTCCGCATTTTGTCTGCCCCAGAGTTTGCGGCAAACAACAATTCAATGATATTATATCACAATTTCTGCCGCATTGCAACACATTTTTTTAAATTTGCGGATTTTTTTGCCGACGGCTTTTATACACATATTTATATAGTATACTCCGATATCCGTTTTGCAAATGATCCAATTTGGACTATATTTGTCAAAACTGACAATCAGTCATTTTTATAATGCCCTATAATCGTTATTTTGGTGCTTGACAAATTTTAGTCATAATGATAAAATTTCTATATTGGAATATGTTGAATATTATCATAAGAGATCCTTATGGCAATATATTTGTTCCATGACATTAAGGAACCGCTGATTAAATCGTTTCTCAACACTCTCAGTGACGGATTTTCGAGCGTTGGAAACGATGCCTGCGGCTTTAATCAGCGTTTCCTTAAAAAAACAAAACAATACGAAGGGAAGCGATCTGTTTGAAGGATAAAGATACTGTAAAAGAGTCCGAGGGAGATATCGGGAACGATTCAAATTTCATGATGAAGCTTGCAACGTTCATCGTTGACAAGCGAAATCTCTTTTTCCTGCTGTTTATCTTCGCTCTTATATTCTGTGCTTTCGCCAGCAATTGGGTAAAGGTAGAAAACGACATCACCACCTACCTCCCCGACACTACCGAAACACGTCAGGGTCTTACCCTTATGGACGATGAATTCACCACCTACGGTTCGGGTTCGGTAATGGTGACCAACATCACCTACGAAAACGCCGAGGCTCTTGCCGAAAAGCTTGAGGACATCGACGGCGTGACATCCGCCGAATTCGACGATACCGAGGATCACTACAAAAACACCTATGCGCTGTTTTCCGTGACCTTCGACGGCGAAGAGGACGATGAAATAAGCCTTACCGCCATGAACGAGATAAAAAAGACTCTCACCGAGGACGGATATGACTACTACATATCCAGTGAGGTAGGAAACAACAAGAGCGAACAGCTGGACGCCGAAATGCAGGTAGTTACGCTTATCGCCGCAGTTATCATTTTCCTTGTTATCCTGTTCACGTCAAAGGCTTATGCGGAGATCCCCGTACTGGTAATGACCTTCGGTGCGGCTGCTCTGCTGAACTCGGGCACAAACTTCCTGCTGGGAACCATTTCATTCATTTCAAATTCGGTAACTATCGTTCTCCAGCTTGCACTTGCCATTGACTACGCTATCATTCTTATCCACAGATACAGCGAGGAACACGAGCATATGCCTGCCCGTGAAGCTTGTATAACCGCACTGAGCAAGGCTATCCCCGAGATATCATCTTCCAGCCTTACAACAATATCGGGTCTTGTTGCTCTTGCATTCATGCAGTTTAAAATAGGCGCCGACCTTTCAATGGTGCTTATCAAGGCTATCTTCTTCAGCCTGCTTTCCGTATTTACACTTATGCCCGGTCTTATCATGCTGTTCTCGGGTCTTATCGACAAGACAGTACATAAGAACTTTGTTCCCAAGATCTCCGCAGTGGGCAAATTCGCATTTGCAACAAGATATGTTATCCCTCCCGTATTTGTGGGACTTATCGTATTTGCCTGCATCTTCGCAAACAAATGCTCCTACTGCTATGGTACTACCGATCTTGAAACTCCCCGTCAGAACGAAACTACCATCGCCGAGCAGAAGATCAAGGACACCTTCGGCAGAACGAATCTTATGGCTCTCATAGTCCCCTCGGGAGATTATGAAAAGGAAAGCCAGATGATAAAGAAGCTTGAAAGCTGCACCGAGGTCGATTCGGTAATGGGTCTTGCCAATGTTGAGGCAATGGACGGATATATGCTTACCGACAAACTGACCCCGAGACAGTTCTCCGAGCTGGTAGATCTGGATTATGAAGTCGCAAAGCTTATCTACGCCGCATATGCTATCAACGATGAAAATTACGGCGAGGTGGTAAACGGACTTGATTCCTATACCGTTCCCCTTATAGATATGTTCCAGTTCGCATATGATGAGGTCCAGAAGGGCTATGTTACACTGGACGATGACCTGAACAATGATCTTGATGATCTTCACGAAACTCTTGACAAGGCGCTTCTCCAGCTGAAGAGCGACAACTACACACGTATACTTGTTTACTCCAATCTTCCCGAAGAGGGCGAGCAGACCTTCGATTTCTTAAAGAAGATACATGACATTGCCGAGGATTATTATCCCGCAGACGAGGTTTATGTAGTGGGCAACTCCACCAGTGACTATGACCTGTCCAGCTCCTTCGTCAACGATAACCTTGTAATCAGTATCCTTTCGGCACTGTTCGTTATCATAATCCTGCTCTTCACATTTAAATCCGCAGGTCTTCCCGTTCTGCTTATCGCAGTTATCCAGGGAAGTATCTGGATGAACTTCTCATTCCCCTATTTTGAAAAAACAAGCCTTTTCTTCCTGAGCTACCTTATCGTAAACTCAATTCAGATGGGTGCGAACATCGACTACGCTATCGTTATCTCCAGCCGTTACATGGAGCTGAAACAGGAAATGCCAATTAAAAAGGCTATTACGGAAACTCTTAACCAGGCATTCCCAACGATCATCACATCGGGCGCTATCCTTGCGGCAGCGGGAATCCTTATCGGTCAGCTTTCAACGGACGGAACGATCTCTTCCATCGGTGTATGCCTCGGCCGAGGAACTATCATTTCCATTGTGCTCGTTATGGGCGTACTTCCCCAGATACTGCTTCTCGGCGACACGATCATCGAAAAGACATCATTCACTATCAAGAAGCGTGAGCGCACTCAGGTAAAGAACAGCAGAATGACAGTCAGCGGCATTGTTCACGGTTATGTAAACGGTCGTATCGACGCTGTTGTAACAGGTGTTATCATCGGTGATGTTGACGCCAAGATCGAGAACAAGGCAGGCAATCTTATGATTGAGGACATGAGCGGAAATGACGAAAACAATGAAAACAAGGAGGAGCTTGATAACAATGATGAACAGCAATAAGCTTTCGATGCGCATAATTGCGGCAATGGCAGCCGCAGCGGTATCGGCGTCAGCCGTATATCCCGTTTATGCGGTAACTGAAAATAATTCGGCTGAACATTCCGTCGGCTCCGCTTCCGAAAAATCAGATGCGATACATATTGCTTCTGCCGATGATTTTCTTGAATTTGCATCTTCCTGCGTAATGAACAGCAGCAGTCTCAACAAAACATATATCCTGGACTGCGACATAAATCTCACGGGACTTGATTTTGAGCCTGTTCCCGTTTTCAGCGGAACATTTGACGGAAACGGTCACAGCATATCCGGACTGAAAATAAAGGAAAACGGTTCGACGCAGGGTCTTTTCAGATACATCGGCAGACAGGGCTTCGTCAAGAACCTTACCGTTAACGGAAAAGTAACTCCAGGCGGCAGCTCCGAAAAATGCGGAGGCATCGCAGGCGAAAATCAGGGCCGCATATACAACTGCAAATTCAGCGGCATTGTTGACGGCACTAAAAACTGCGGCGGAATCGCAGGCTTCAACTCCGAAACGGGACTTATCTCCGCCTGCACCTCGGAAGGCTTTGTTCAGGCAGACAATTTCTCGGGCGGTATCGCAGGCAGCAACTCGGGTGTCATGCTCAGCTGCACCAACAACAGCCATGTGAATACCTCCGTTACGGAGGACGATACTCTCAGTCTCCAGAACATCAGCGTTGATGACTTCACCTCCCCCGAACAGGCAGTGGATATGACAGACATCGGCGGCATTACAGGCTTCTCCGACGGTTCTGTTCAGAACTGCGTCAACAGCGGCATTGTGGGCTATCAGCACGCAGGCTATAACGTCGGCGGAATCGTCGGCAGACAAAAGGGCTATATTGCAGGCTGCGAGAACAAAGGCACTGTATACGGCAGAAAGGACATCGGCGGCATATGCGGTCAGGCAGAGCCTTTCATCACCCTTGAATTCTCCGACAACAGCATGGAAAATCTCCGTGACCAGCTGAATGACCTCAGCGATGTTCTTGACAGGACTCTTGATGATGTTGACGAACACAGCTCCGTTCTCTCCGATGATACCGAAAACGTCATTGACGCAATGGACAGCGCACGCTCCTCTGCCGATTCTTTCCTTGATCTCAGCGACGATCTTATCAATTCAAACGTTGACTCTGTAAATGAGCTTAGCGCCCGTGTTTCCGACCTTGTGGACAGGATAACTCCCGCTGCCGACAAGATCACCGACGCTGCCGACAAGCTTTCCAATTCATTCGGACTGATGAAGGATTCCATCGACCTGCTGAATGAAGCAATGGACGATGCAGACGCAGGATTTGATGAGCTTTCCGACCTCTGCGACAATATGTCAACAGCCGTTGACAAGCTGCAAAAAGCATCAAACGCACTGGGCAACAGCCTTGATTCTCTCCAGAACGGTCTGGGCGATCCCGAAACGGTTCAGGACGCCATTGACAAAATGAGCAGCAGCCTTTCCGACCTGTCCGATGCGCTCAACGATATTTCCGATTCCGCTGATTCGACTCTTAAAAATCTCAACAAGGACATTACCGATGCGGAAATGGGCAGTGATGCTTATCTGGATCAGATCATTGATGCGTTAAGATCAATAAGCAAAAACGCCGATGAGCTTGCCGACCGGACAGATTCATCTTCGTCGGCGCTCAAAGATCTTTCCGACAGGATCAATAACAGGAATAATAACGATGACAGTGATGATACAGATGATACCGAACAGACTATCAAGGATATACTGAACGGATTCGGCGGATTCAGAAAAGATCATACATCGGTCGATAACGACAGTGACAGCGACAGCTTATTCGGAAGCTCAGAAACAAATGAAGATATCTTTTCGGCGCTTTCCGATATGGCGGACAGCCTTGCAGACCTGATAAACAGCTACTCCGATCTGCTTGTGGGAAATCAGCTGAAACGCTACACCGACAAGCTTGCTCAGGACATAAGCGACGTTGCCGACCCCTCTTCGGATATTCTGGATTCGGCTTCCGTTATAAGCGGCGAGCTTGATACGGTTTCTTTGGACGATATGGTCGAATTCCTGAAAAAAGCCAACGAAAACGCAGGCGACAGCAGCGATTATATCCAGAAGGTTATAACAGCAATTGACAACTCATGGGATTATTTCGACAGTGCAGGAGAAAATGCCCTTGCCGCATCAACTGCCGCAAGCGAGGCTGTTGACGGAATAAAGGATTCCACCTCGGATATCTCCGACAGCTTTGAAATTATAACAGATACCCTTGATTATTTCTCCGAAAAGGATAAGATAACCTTCTACGGCACAAATGATGAGATAACCTCGGCACGAAACAATCTGTCCGATGTTCTTGAAGATCTTACCGACCTTTGCAGCGTGCTCAACGGCACATCGGGCGATACCGTGGATATCCTCACAGACGATCTTAAAGAGGTCAACGAAAAAGCTACCGATGCTTACAACACCCTTTTCGATATCCTGAAAGACATGAACGACAAGACATCTGACATTGAAAACTACACCGAGGATATTTCCGCATATGATACCGAGGGACGCTCCGACGGAAAGATCGCAGACTGCGTGAACTACGGCGAGGTCAACGGCGATGTGAGCGTAGGCGGCATTGCGGGAACAATGGCTATCGACTATGATTTTGACCCCGAGGGTGATATCCCCACCACTGGCGAACGTTCGCTGAACTTCCTTTATCAGACAAAGGTAGTTACAAGAGACTGCATCAATCTCGGCAAGGTAACTTCCAAAAAGGACGGCGCAGGCGGAATCGCAGGAACTATTGAAATGGGCTGCATCATCAGCTGCCAGGGCTATGGAAATGTCTCCTCCACCGACGGCGGATATGTTGGCGGCATTGTCGGAAACTCCGATTCTTCGATATTCAGCAGCTATGCAATGTGCCGCCTCAGCGGTGATGACCACATCGGAGGCATCGCAGGCATAAGCAAGGACATGGAAAACTGCCGCAGCTACGTTCTTATCGAAGAGGGCGACGAATACACGGGTATGATCGCAGGCGAATCCACAGGCGACATGACCGACAACATTTTTGCGGACAGCTCCTATGAAACAGGCAAGCGTTCCGCAGGCGCTGTTGACGGCGTAAGCTATGACGGTGACGCTTATCCTATGCGTTACAGCGATTTTATACAGCTTGACGGAATGCCCAGCGAGTTTTCTCACCTGAAACTCACATTCACAGTTGACGGCAAGACTGTTGGCACTGTGGATTTTGAATACAACACCGCACTCAATGAAGATGATATCCCCGAGATACCTGCTTCTGCGGGAAGCTATGCACAATGGGAAGAATTTGACCACTCGCAGCTGCTTTTCAATGATGAGATCGAAGCCGAATATCTTGACAACATCACTTCCATTGAATCCGACGAAAAGCGTGAAAGCGGCTTTGCGGTGCTTCTTGCGGAAGGTCAGTTCGGCGGCAGCGACAAGCTGGAATTATCCCCTGCCGACGGTTCCGCTCCCGAGACCTGCGAAGAATGGAACGTTACGATCCCCGATGACGGTCAGAAGGAGCATACGCTCCGCTACCTTTCCTGCATCGACGATCCCGAAAAGGTAGTTATAAAGGTAACCGAAAACGGAACGGAACGGACGATCACTCCCGAAGCGGACGGAAAATACGTTGTATTCACCGTAAGCGGCAATGACATATCCTTTAAGGCGGAAAAGGAATCTCACCTTATGTCATTCATACTTATCGGGACAGCGGCTGCAGCGGCTGTGATAATCGTTATTACGATACTTTTAAAAATCCGCAAAAAGAAAAAGAACGGCGGCAGCAAAAAATCCGATAAAACAAAAACCAAAAAGAACAAAAAAGAACCTGTAAAGGTCTGATTATTCGTAATAAAACACGTCATGTATACGCATCTGCGTATTTATGACGTGTTTTTTTATTTTGTTTACAATTTTTCCTATATATTTATAATAAAAGCTCATGAATAATTTATTCCATTATGATATCATAATTATTACATTAACACAAAACTATCACACGATAAATATTAAGGAGAACGTTTCATGCCGACAAAACCATATAAAAGCAAAGCAACCGATTTCAGCCGACTTCTCAGCAGATATATTACGGAAAGCAGCTATACTATATATAAGATGTCGAAAATGCTTGGTATCGACCGCACCGCTATCCAGCATTATATTGCGGGAGATGCTCTGCCCAGACCCGAAAATTTTGAAAGCATATGCTCCGTTCTGACCATAACCCCCGAACAGAAAAATGAACTTACCGAGCTTTATACAAAGGAACGCCTCGGCGCACGTACATATTTCAACAGAAAAGCTATCAAGCACATGATAGAAGCACTTCCCCAGTATAAGGTAACAGGCGGCACAACAATGAACTTTATCCATTCCGAAAATCAAAGCTCCGCCGCTTCCGAAGCTGTTTCGGGCATGATAAATGTCAATAACGTGCTGATAAATGCCGTTGCCGATGAAATGAACGAAGATGCCCCCCGCATTGCATCAACCATTCCCTTTGATGACAGCGTTTTTTATGATTTTATTCTCCAGATACTTTCCGCCAATACCGACAAGGTAAGCTTCGATCATTATTTCAGGATATATATGTCCGACAAAAACGAACCGGATAATATCAACATTACAAACCTCGGAAATATCCTCAGAATGTCCCTCAGCACCGATTTTAAGTATCATCCCTACGGCTATTATGCCTATAAGGATTCGGTGGACGACAACATGTCTGTTTTCCCCTACTGCCTTATAACACGCAGCTGCGCCGTTATGGTATCACGGGATTATCAGAGCGGTGTTGTTATGAGACAGCCCGATATCGTCGGCGAGATACGCAAGCATATTGACAGGCTTTCCCGTATCTCCCATAAGATAATCGACAGCATTGAGCCGCTTATGATATTTGATCTGTTTATGGATTCCACAAGAAATGTGAACAAGTCCATTGAATTTCAGCCCTGCATTACCAATCTTATGTCATGGGATATCGTGAAAAAGCGTGTTATCGACATTGATAAGCGCCCCGAACTGCTGAAAACCGTCAAGGAAGCTTTTTTCACAGCCGAACAGCTGGAAATAACGAAAAATCAGGATATAAAAATGATGTTCTGCGAGGAAGGTCTGCGGTATTTTGCAAAAACAGGCTCGCTTATGAATCTTCCCGGACAGCTCATCAGTCCCCTTTCCGTCAACGAAAGGATTTTTATACTGAAACAGCTTCGTTCAAACCTTGAGCGCTACTGCATGATAGACAGCTCAAAAATGACTATTCCTCCGTTTATGCAGCTTGTATCACTTACAACGAATCAGTGCATTCTCTCCTGCATGACAAAGGAAGCCACATTTGTATGCAAGCTCACGGAAACAAGTCTCTGCAACGCAATTGATGATTTTATCGAAAGCATAACCACAGGCGGAGAAATGACCGTCGGCGACGAAGAAACTATCAATATTATCGACAGCTGCATTCATGACCTTGAAATAATGTAAAAAAGATAATAAAAAATGCTGAGTTCCGATTCTTTTCGGACTCAGCATTTTTTTATAACATCTTATGCCTTATAATATTCGTTAAGCAGCTGATTTTTCTTGTCCCAGAGCTTTTTCGACAGGTCAACATAATACTCGTGAGGATATTCAAAACGCTTTACCTCGTCCCAGAGCGTATCTATCTGCTGTGCGCAGTATTCCTTTATCTGTCCTGCGGAGGGCGACGAATACACACACTCGCCCTTTTCAAATATCCGCTCACGGAGCTTTCTTGCAGTGAAGTTCATAAGCAGCTTTTTCTTATAGGGGTGATCGGGATCGAATATCTCATAGGGCTTAGTATCATCTATTACCTCGTCTGCGCAGGTAACAACATCAGCCAGAGCCTTTCCGCTTACATTGTCATAGAATCGCCAAAGCTCCTTGAAGTCGGGCGTTGTGATCTTTCCCGCATTTTCGGAAAGCTTTATCTTCGGGATTATCTCGCCGTCCTTTTCAACGGCAGCCAGCTTGTAAACTCCGCCGAAAACAGGCTCGGAGGACGCTGTTATCATTCTTTCGCCGACGCCGAAGCTGTCAAGCTTTGCCCCCTGACGGATAAGATCACGGATAATATATTCGTCCAGCGAATTTGAAGCAACGATCTTTACATCGGTAAAGCCCTCTGCGTCCAGCATTTCACGTGCCTTAATGGACAGATATGCGATATCGCCGCTGTCGATACGGATACCCGCAGGCTTTTCGCCCCTCTCACGCATCTCCTTGAAAACGGTTATCGCATTGGGAACGCCCGATTTAAGCACATTGTATGTGTCCACCAGCAGAGTTGTTCCCTTGGGATAGCACCGTGCATATGCACGGAAAGCTTCAAGCTCGGTATCAAACATCTGTATCCAGCTGTGAGCCATTGTTCCCAGTGCAGGCGTCTGCATCTCCTTATCGGAGATAGTGCAGGCAGTTCCGCAGCAGCCGCCGATGTATGCGGCTCTTGCACCGTATATCGCACCGTCGCCGCCCTGCGCACGTCTTGAACCGAATTCCATAACGGGACGTCCCGCAGCGGCTCTGACTATCCTGTTTGCCTTTGTTGCGATAAGGCTTTGGTGATTTATGCAGAGCAGGACCATAGTTTCAACAAACTGTGCCTGTATTGCAGGACCCCTTACGATAACTATCGGCTCTCTCGGGAAGATAGGCGTGCCCTCGGGTACTGCCCAGACATCGCACTCAAATTTAAAATTGCGGAGATATTCAAGGAACTGCTCGGAGAATATTCCCTTGCTTCGGAGATAATCTATATCATCGTCCCTGAAGCGAAGCTCCTTCATATAGCTTATCACCTGCTCCAGACCGCACATTATTGCAAATCCGCCGTCATCGGGAACACGTCTGAAAAACATATCAAAATAGCATATCGTATCAGCCATTCCGTTTTCAAAATAGCCGTTTGCCATTGTAAGCTCATAAAAATCCGTGAGCAGGGTCAAATTTCTGTTGTTCATAATATCAGCTCCTGTTATATTATTTCCGAAACGAATTCTATGCCGCAGGTACTCATTATCTTATAAGCGGCGATATTCATAAAGTCTCCGTTATGATTGGGTGCATCATATGTTTCGGCGCAGTTGGTGGGAATAACTATGCGGCATTGTCTGTCAGCCGCCGTAAAATATGTTTTCAGCGCAAGACAGAACTGAAGCACGCATATATCCGTGCAGTCGCCTATAACAATAAAATTATTGACAGATCTGTTATCATCAAGCAGCTTTCTGAAATTTTCTTCATGAAAACCGTTGGTGGAATTTTTCTCGATAAGGGTATATCCTCCCACAGCTTTCAGCTCGTCAACAAGCTCGCTTTCGGAAGTGCCTCTTATACAATGAGGCGGAAATGACGCAAACTCGGCACAATCCGCATTATGGCAGTCCGCAAAGGCGGCTGTTTTTATTCCAAATGCGGCGCATTTTCTCATGAGAGACTCCGCAGGGGGTATGATATCCTCCACCCTCGGAGAAGCCATTGCTCCCTCACGGACAAAGCCGTTGACTATATCCACAACAACAAGCATGGTCTTTTCCGATTCAAAGGAGCTTAGCTTTGCAGGCTCCAGCGCAGATATTTCCGCAGCGGATATCCTGAGCTGTTCCTGCGCTCCCGCAAGACCCGAAGCATTTATTTTCATTAAAGTTTCCTCCTTGATGTTTGATATTATCTTTTTGATAATATCATTATAATACTAACATTTTGATTTGTCAATACCTTTTTTCAAAAAAATTTCCTGCCGACAAAAATTTTAAAAGCTCTTGATTTATGCGTATATATATAGTATAATTCATTTATAAACCAATACAAAACATGACAGAATATGACAGATTTTATGCCGCTGTTTATGGCAATATGGGGGTAATGTCAATGCATAAAGGGACAGTAGGAAAGCTTATCATTTCATGTGCGGCTGTATTTGCCGCGGGCTTGCTTTTCGGCGGCTGTGCGGACAAAAATATATCAGATGATGAAGCCGTTGCGGCAAATGCGGATATTACCGATATATCATCGGAGACGGAAGCATCTTTCACCGAACCTGTGCCCGAAAATTCCTCCGTTCATGTACTTGCCGTCGGAGACAACCTTGTGAGCGCCCCCATATATGAACAGGCTCACCGCCGTGCAATGGGCGTGGGATATGATTTCGGATATGAATATGCAAACACGGCAAAGCTTGTCCGCTCCGCAGATGTGGCGATAATCAATCAGGAAACGCTTATCTGCAACGATGAATACGAACCGTCGGAATACCCCTATTTCAACAGCCCCCGTGATCTCGGAAACTATATGCAGTATATGGGCTTTGATATTTTCACCATTGCAAACAATCACATTCTTGACAAAGGCGAGGACGGTCTGCTTGCCTGCCTTGATTACTGGGACAGCTGCCCCGATGCAGTGGTTGCGGGAGTTTACCGCAATGAAGCCGACAAGGAAAATATACGTACATACACCTCAAAGGGCGTTACCTTTTCGATACTCGCCTATACCGAAAGCACCAATACACTTACTCTTCCCGAAAGCTCCGAGCTTATTATCGGCGATGCATATGATCTTGACGGCATAGTCAGCGATATCAAAAAAGCAAAGGAAAAATCGGACATATGCATTCTTGCTCTGCACTGGGGCGTTGAAAATTCCGATGAGGTGAGCCGTACCCAGCGTGACGTTGCACAGCGCTTTGCGGACGCGGGAGCGGACGTTATAATTGGCAATCACCCTCATGTTCTGCGCAGTGTGGAAACTATCGAGGGAAAAGACGGGAACGAGATGCTCTGCGCTTATTCCTTGGGAAATTATGTTTCCTCACAGGAACGCCGTCAGAACCTTATCGGCGGCATTCTTGAATTTGATGTTGAGAAAAACGGCAGTGAATTTTCCATAGATAACATCACTCTTACCCCTACGATACAGCATTATGAAAAAGGCGGCGCAAAAAACAGAGTATATCTTTATTCCCAGTACAGCGAAGAATTGGCGGAACAGCACGGAATAAACGAGATCGCAGAGTTCAACATGGAATACATCGACAGCATCATAAACAAAAACATCGACGAAAAATATCTCAAACTCAATTAAGGAGCCTTGAATAAATATGAACGGAACAAAAGGCAGGCTTCTGCTGCTTCTGAAAATTCTTGAAGAGAAAAGCGATTCAGAGCATTATCTCCGATCGCAGGATCTTATTGACCTGCTGGCGGATATGGGTATCTCGGCTGAACGAAAAACTGTATATTCCGATATTGAAGTGCTTTGTGAGCTTGGATATGATATTGTAAAAAACGGCAAAAAGGGCTATTATCTTGCTTCGAGAAAATTCGAGCAGGCGGAGCTTATGCTGCTTGCGGACACTGTTGCCGCATCAAGATTCATGACGGAGAAAAAATCCGCCGAGCTTATCGGAAAGATAGAATCCCTTTCATCGGAATATCAGTCCGCAAAGATAAGCCGTCAGATCACTGTAACAAACCGTATCAAATCCATGAACGAGTCTATCTATTACAGCATTGATGCCATACATGAAGCTATTGCCGCAAAGAAAAAGATATCCTTCAAATACATAAGCTATGCAAGCAAGCGCAGCAAGGTTTTCAGAAACAACGGCGAGCCGTACATAGTCAGTCCGTACAGACTTATCTGCGACAATGAAAATTATTATCTCCTTGCAGGCTACAGCGCCCATGAAGATCCTCTCACTACATTCCGTGCGGACAAAATGGTAAACGTAGCTATTCTTGATGAAAACGCCGAGCCTGCAAAGATCAATATCGGAAAATATGTGAAAAGCCTTTTCGGAATGTATTCGGGAGAGGTACAAAACCTTGTGATGCGGTTCGATATGTCGCTGATATCGGTGGTATATGACCGCTTCGGCAAGGATATAAATGTCATGAAGGACGAAGAGACAAATACCTTTGTGGTATCGGCAGAAGCAGCAGTCTCGCCTGTTTTCTTCGGCTGGCTGGCGCAGTTCGGCTCAAAGGTAAAGATACTTTCGCCTGCGTCAGTGGGCGATGAATACAAAAAGCATCTGGAAGAAATACTCGGACTTTACAAATAGGGAGCGGTATATCATGAAAAGAAAAGATTACATATCATGGGATATTTACTTTATGGGAGTTTCCCTGCTGGCGGCAAAGCGCAGCAAGGACCCGAACACACAGGTCGGAGCGTGTATCGTCAGCAATGACAATATCATTCTCTCCACAGGCTACAACGGCTTTCCCTGCGGCTGCTCCGATGACGAATATCCTTGGGCAAGAACAGGTCCCGAAACAAAATACCCCTATGTTGTCCATGCGGAGCTGAATGCCATACTCAATTCACACGGACGCTCGCTTTCGGGGGCAAAAATATATGTGAGCCTTTTCCCCTGCAATGAATGCGCAAAGGCGATAATACAGTCGGGCATAAAGGAAGTAATATATCTCTGCGACAAATATTCCGACTCGGAATCGACGCTTGCATCAAAGAAAATGCTTGCCTCGGCAGGAATAAAAATGACACGGCTGGAGCCTCCAACGGACAAGATCGTGCTGGACTTCAACGAAGCCGCAAACAAATAATACAACACAAAAACAGCAGCATTTTCAAAAGCGAAATGCTGCTGTTTTTATTACTGTGCCTTTTTCTTTTTGCGGCAGCGCACCGCATAAATTATTGCAGATGCGACCGCTATCACCACATTGAATGCGGCACCGCCGATAAACTTCGGGGAAAGAGGATCGTCCGCCGCATCTCCCATAAGCGTTGCGGAAATTATTCCGGGAAGTATTCCCAGAAGCGAACCTGCAATATATTTCTTATATTCTATCCCCGCAGAACCGAGAACAAGGCTCACCACATCGCAGGGCAGACAGCTTATGACACGCAGGAAAAAACTTGCGAAAAACTGCCCGCCTGTCCGCATCTCATTTATTCGCTCCGCCTTGCTGCTTTTTCTGATAAGCGAATCCACAAGCTCACGCTCGGCGAATCTTCCTATAAGATATGGTATAGATATCATTATAAGCGTTCCCACAATATTCACAAGCAGTCCCCTGCCGAAGCCGAATATCGAGCCAGAAACGGCATACAGCGCAAGCATTGGGAAAAAGTATGACATGGATTTCAGCGCAAACATTGCAAGCAGTACGATGACCGCAAGAAACATATCATCGGGAACATACGTGACAAGCTGTCTTACCGTCACGTTTCTGAAATACACAAAATATAATACAGCCATTACGGCTATCATCACAAACGGCGATATCTGAATTATTCTTTTCAATATCGTGCCTGAAAATTTTCTCTTTGTATTTTCCATACAATATACTTCCTTTACTATTATATAATAGTTTTCCGAAAAGAACCTGTTATGTATTTTTTGTGAAAGTATGATGAAACTGCGGGAAAATTCCTTGTTATTTGATAATTCCTGTGTTATAATATTTTTATCGGATAGATATTGGAGGTTTACCTTATGGTAGAATATAAAGGTTCAAAATGCATTGTGTGCGGAGAAGTCCTGAAGGACGGCGATGATATAGTTGTCTGCCCCGACTGCGGAACTCCTTATCACCGTGCCTGCTATAACAAAGAGGGCAAATGCATAAATATGAAGCTTCATGAAAGCGGCAAAAGCTGGCAGCCCGACAGCACTCCCGAAAGACCTGCACGAATATGCATACGCTGCCATGCGGAAAGTCCTGCGGACGCACTTTACTGCTGCCGCTGCGGAATGCCCTTCAACAATGCGCAGAGCTACGGAAATATGAACCGTCAGCCCAACGATGCAAATAACATGAACGGCTTCGGTCAGCAAGATCAAAATGAACAGGGTCCGTTTATGGGCGGGATCAAATCCTCACCCGTAAATGACGGTCAGAATGCCTCAAACGGCGGAGCTTCGTTCACAAATCCTTACGGAGTGAATTATTCCGACCCTCTCTGCGGATTCAACCCTTCGGAAAAATACAGCGATGATGTAAATGTTGCGGAGCTTGGTGCTTTCGTTGACAGCAACACCTTTTATTATCTGCCGAAATTCAAGTTCATGAAGGAAATGCACACAAAATTCTCCATGAATTTTATTGCGATGTTTTTCCCCGAGCTTTATTTTGCAAACAGAAAAATGATCCCCATGGCAATTCTTGCTCTGTTTATCAAGATCATAACCGTTATCCCAGGAACTATCAGCAATCTTTCGGTATTCCCCATGAGCGGCGGCATTCTCAAGGACATAATCGGAATGTTTGATGTATCGGGAGATGCTTTCCAGAAGCTGCTGATGCTTGCATATGTTCTGAATCTTGCATTCAGCATCGGAATGGGAATGTTCGCAAACAGCATTTATCTGAAACACTGCCTGAACAAGATACCGAAAATAAAATCCTCGACACCTCCGAATTTTACTCTTTCGGAGCTGCACACAAAGGGCGGCACATCGGTATGGCTTCTCGTAACATTTATCGTTATAGAAATGATCGCCGTTTCGGCATTCTATATGCTTGCCTACGCTTCGTTATAAACAATACAGAATATAAAACAGGCTCCGCACCGAAATGCGAAGCCTGTTATTTTTATGCGTTTGTGCTGAGAAGCGATGCGATAATGTTATTGGAATACTGAACAAGATTTCCGTTTGCATTATATGTGCCGTTCACTTCATTTTTGGCGGCATAGGAAATATCCGATGCTTTCTGAGCTATCTTTGCACCGTAGGAATATCCGCCCTTGAAAAGCGATTTGATGCTGTTCATATCGGCAGCCGCAAGCTTTTCCTTATCAACAGAAAGCTTGTTATCCTGTCCAACCGTAATGCCTGCCTTTGAAAGCGAACTGCTGAATGCACGGGTGGTATTCACCATGGAAACACCCTGACTGAGAGCGCTTTCACTGTCCGACTTCAAAAGAGCCGAGACAGTTTCGTTATAATTATCCACAAAATCGGAAACTCCCTTTTCGAGCTTTTCCCTATTATCGTCCTTATAAAGCGACCATGAGGAAGAAAGCTCACCTGCAGAGCCTGCAAGCTTTGAGGAAACAGAGGACAGCTTGTTTTCATTAACGATATTTCCAGTCTTTTTCTGAAGATTGGAAATTGCCTGTGCATATTTCTTCTTCATGGCAGGATTTTTCATTACAGCCGACTTCCGCAGCACCTCTGACATTGAGGAGGCAGTGCCTGTTCCATTCCGGGAAGCACCGCTTTTCGCATTGAGAGCATATGTATTTACTATCATTCTGCTCATGCCCGATACAGTCCACATACCTAAGATCACCTGATTTCACTTATACTTTAAATAAAGTATATCATTTTAACCCGCAGATGTCAAGTATTTTGCCGAAAAGTTTCCAAATATATTTTATTGAATCATAAAATCACATTGTAGTGAAATAATTATAATCAACAAAAAAATATTGTGAATTTTATACAATTTAGCTATGTAAAATACCGTTAAAACTGTTGACATATTTTATAACATTTGGTATAATAGTCATGATTACAAATATGTCGGCAGATATAAAATCTGCGGCAAATGGGGTCAGACTTTGTTCGGGAACGCTCAACTATACTATATTTATCCGCAGCAAAGTCGGAAAGGAATGGTAAACGCATGGAACTGATAAATGATTACGGCGTGTTCAGACAGGCCTGCACTGATTTCCAGCAGAAATTTATCGAAAAATATCTTCCCGAAGGTCAGCTTGTATGCCACCCGATGATTAAGGATCTTATCTTTGCTCCCTGTACGGACGAAGAAGCAAAGTCCAACGATATGACCATATGCCGTCTTTATGACATGATGCTCATGTCCGATAACGGCGAAAACAACTGGAAGCCTTTCGTTCTCAAGGACGCCCGTGAAAAGGCTGCGGAAATTGAGCATATTTATCTTTCCGATCTCCTTTTTGAAAAGAAATTTGCGGCTCATGACTGGATGATCGACGGAAAGCACGATCAGGTCATCGTAAACGAACAGTATATGCGTGAGCATAACAAGCCCTACGCTCCTGTTACTCCCCTTACCAACCAGAAGCTGAAAATCAAAAAAATAATCAATGCCGATTTCTGGCGTGAGGGCACTGTTGAAGCTCCTGCGGTTATTACATTTGAAAGCATTCAGCAGAATCTTGATGTATATCTTAATGAGCAGCTTGAAAACTTCCCTGTTATCTCCGATGTAAATGAGATGAAGCTGCCCCTTAAAGGCACTTTTGTTGAGATAAACAAGAACGGTGCACGTCTTTTCAAGCTTGAAAAGGCTCTTGACAGCGTATATATCCTCCGTGACAAGCTGGCTGCCGTAACTTCCCTTATCAACGCTATCGGCGGCGGCATGACACTTTCGGGATATGCTATCAAGTTCATGCTGGCGGCTCTCAAAAAGAACGGCATAGACATGAAGCCCATAGAATTCAGAACCGAATTCTATAATCCCGAGGTATCCGCTCTTCCCGAGGATCACACTCCCGATGACGAGCTTGAATGCGCAAAGAGAGCATTCATCAAGGCTTTTGTAAAGAGCAACACCTGCGGCTTTGTACATACCGAATTTGACGGCAAGGCTTACAATGCTGCTCTCAGAGAGATCGAAGAGACCGACATGAACACGGACGAGATCGTTGCCGCTGCGGCTGATATTCTCTCCGACCGTCCCGCAGACGCAGCTGTTTTCAGACTGCTTTATTCCGTATGCGGCAAGGACGATGCTGACATCTCCGCACTTGAAGAATTCTGGTTCGGCGAGGACAGCGCCGAATATACCGATGAACAGCTGAACGCACATCTCGCTGCTTCGTTTATCCCCGAAAATGCCAAGGACAAGGACGGAAATTTCACCTGCGGCATTGAGCAGGCAAAGATAATCAGAGATGATATCAGAACCGCCGCAGACAAATACAAGCTTGCCGATCCTGCGGTATTTGCAGAGCTTGACAAGTACATCGAAGAAGAGGACAAGAAGTCCCGCACATACAACGGCACTGTTTTTGAAACTGCCGAAGAAATGAAGTCTGCCATAAGAAACGAGCAGGAGCTTATCAAGCTCTGCTCCGACCTTTCCGCACTGGACAAGAACGAGCTTGAAAAGCTGCGCAGTCACATCAATGCTATGACTGTCGATGAAAACACAAAGGAAAAATATCTGCTGAAAGTCAAGCTGGCATTCAATGACGTTGAAAAAAATCAGCTGGAGCAGATGTGTCTTGCCGTTGCAGACATGAACAGCGCTGAGGCTGCCGCTCTGAAAAAGAAGATCATTGACGGCGGCTATGATGAGACTGTTGCAAAGCCTTTCATGGCTAAGATCGAGAGCCGTATTATCTCCGCTCAGACCGAAGAGCTTGACAGCAGGATCAAGAGCGTTGAGGGCAAGGACATTGCTGCAATAGATGCGGCTATAAAGGAGATCGACTCCGACAAGTATTCCGATATGCTCAGAAAGCATTACGTCAAGAAAGCGAATTCCGTTAAGAGCGAGCTGGCACGCAAGGAGCTTGCGGCTCTCTGCGGCAGCGTGGACGGACTTGCAAAGGACAAGCTTGCTGAGATCAAGAAGAAGATCGACGAAAAGAATTTCGCAAAATATATCAAGAATCCTTTCTCACGCAAAATATCCTATCTTATTGATGATTTTGACCGCAAGGAAGTTGCTGTTGTATTTGCAAACATCGCAAAGGCGACAAGAGAAGAGCTTGACAAGCTCCGCGACATAATCAACGAGGGAAAATACGATACTGCTCTCACCGACCCCTATATCTCCAAGATATCCGACCGTGAGCAGGCTATCGGCGTTGAGGAATTCACCGCAAAATGCGAAAAGATCGGTGAAATGGACAAGGCTGCCCTTGCTGCTATCAAGAGTGAATTCACAAGCGGAAAATATGACAGCTCTATCACCGAAAAATATGCAGCAAAGCTCAGTGAGCGTGAGGTTCAGCTTGAAAAGCAGGAGATCGCAGATCTTTGCAAGGACATGGAGAAAATGGATATCCCCGCTCTTACGGCGCTGGAAAAGACTCTCTCCGACGAAAAGTACAACAAGGATTACACTGCCGAGTATTTTGCAAAGATCAAGGACTATAAGACAAGCTGCGAAAAGAAGGAAATTGCCGCTCTCTGCGCAAATATTTCTTCCATGAAGAAGGAAGAGCTTGCGGAGCTTCGCAAAAAGCTCTCCGATCCCAAGTACAAAAAGGAATATACCGAGGAATTTTTCGGCAAGATCAAGGACGCCGAAGATCAGCTTGAAAAGAAAGAGATCGCAGAGCTCTGCAAGGATATCTCCAAGGCTGACAGAAAGGCTCTTTCCGATATCACAGCCAAAATTTCCGATGCAAAGTACAACAAGGAATTTACTGCGCCTTACTTTGAGCAGATCAAGAAGCGCAGCTTAGAGCTGGACAATGCCGAGGTTGACGAGATCTGCAAGGATATCGAAAAGAAGAACAGAGCCGAGCTTAAAACAATTTCCGAAAAGATATCTGCCGATAAGTTCGACAAGGAATACACGAAGAAGTTCTTTGACAGGATCAAGGCAAGAGAAAACGAGCTTGACAAGCAGGAGATCGACGCTCTCAGCAAGGACCTTGACAAGAAGAGCAAGTCCGACCTTGAAAAGCTCTCTGCCGATATTTCCGCAAAGTATGACAAGGATATCGCAAAGCCTTTCATCGAAAAGATCCGTGCAAAGGAAATCGAGCTTATGAAGAAAGAGCTGGACGCACTTTGTAAGAATATCCCCTCTATGCCCCGTGCCGAGCTTTCAAAGCTGAAGGAAGCATTAAAGGGCGACGCTTTTGACAAGGAGATCTCAGCAAAATACATCGCTCAGATTGAACAGCGTGAGGAATCCCTTATTAAAACCGAGCTTTCCGAGCTTGGAAAGAACATTCAGACTCTTCCCAAGGATAAGCTGCTGGAGATCAAGCGCAAGATCACAGACACACCCGAATACAAGAATGCAGGTCAGACATACATTGACCAGATCGACAACCGCCTGAAAAAGCTTGACAAGGAAGAATTCGACAAGATGATGAATTCAATCGAAAAGATGAATTCCGATGAGCTTGACAAATTCCGTGATGAGCTTGAAAAGCGCAAGCCTGCTCTTGACAATGCACTTTACATCAACACAGTTCACAAGATAGATGTACGCTTTGACGCTCTTGAAAAGGAAGAGCTTGACAAGCTCTGCGGAGATGTTACAAAGCTTTCGATTGAAAAGATCACAGCTGTTCTCAACGAGATCGAGGACAAGGGCTACGATCAGAAGAACTCCGCACCATACATCAAGAAGCTCAATGATGCGGCTACAAATATCCATGTAAGCGAGCTTTCAAAGCTCACCGAAAACATCGGCGGCATGGCAAAGGAACAGCTGAAAGATGTCCTCAAAAAGGTACAGGATTACAAGAACGGCTGCCCCGACGATCTGAAGCGCCGCTACGAGGGCAAGGTACTCTCCAAGATACGTGAAGCCGAGGATAAGCAGGTTGAAGCACTTTGCAGAAATCTCGGAACAATGACCATGAAAGAAAAGCTTGATCTTATCGCAAAGATCAAGGATATGGACATTGACGAAAATGCAAAGAAGCGCCACATAACAGACTGCGAAAACCATATCATCAACGACAAGAACAACGAGCGTACCGAATATGTTGTCAAGCTCACAAAGGATATGGCTGACAATATGCTGAATGACGGTCACCTCACAACGCCCAACTCAAAGGTATTCGAGTCTTATTACATCGCAATGAAGAGCAGCTTTGTTAAGACAACTCAGTTTGAGCTGCCTATCCTGCTCCATGAAGTCAATCAGAACAACCCCGACCTCGGATTTGCAGTTACAATGGATCATGTATTCTGCAAGGACAAGAACGGTCTGATTACCAAGAAGTCCATTGAGGAAATTTCCAACTTCACAGCCAAGAAGGGTCTGTTCGGCGGCGGTTCTATTCAGATGGTGGATAAATCGGGCAGCACGACAGAGCTTCCCAACAACGGCTTCAAGCCCGCAGGCGTTGAAAAGGCAGCAAATGTTCTCAATCTGCTTATCGGCTATATCAATGACAAGAGAAAGGCTGAACGCATGAAGGCTATCGAGCAGAATGCGGCACGCATGAACATGATGCCCGAACCTACTGCTCCCGTTCAGAAGCCCACAGAGGCAGCTCCCGTCAAGGAAGCGGCACCTGCACCCAAACCTGCTGCTCCTGCTCCCGCACCTGTTCCTGCACCCAAGCCTGTCCCTGCACCCAAGCCTGCCGAAAAAGCTCCAGAAGCAAAGCAGCCCGTAACGGTCGGTGCTGCGGCTGATATCAAGCCTATCAAGCCCATTGAGCCTATCAAAACAACAGCTCCTGTAAAGCCCGCAGTCAATACGGCACCTGCCGCAGCGGTTGTTCCCGAGATAAAGAAGCCTGCGGCACCGGCTCCTGCTGCTCCGAAGCCTGCATCACCTGCGACGGCTTCCAAGCCCGAAGCTACCGTTTCAGCAGCTCCCGCAAAGCCCGAGGCTGCTCCTGCACCCAAGCCTGTGGCTCCTGCTCCCGCACCTGCATCCGCAAAGCCTATCAGAATGAAGTTCTGCGATCAGTGCGGCGCTAAGATCATGAGCGACACAGCAAAGTTCTGCAGTGAATGCGGCAACAAAATTTCAAGATAAAATCAGCTGACATAAGAAAACTCCTGCCCGATAAATTCGGACAGGAGTTTTTGTTATATGAACATATTATACGGAAGCATTTATACGCTTTGCTATATCATTCGCCTTTCGGAAAATATACTGGGGCTCTTCGCCGATGTAATATTCTCCGTCACGGTAAAGAATCTTTCCGTTTACCATTGTCAGGACAACATTCTCTCTCGAACCGCTGTAAACAAGATTTTTCACAATATTATTCACAGGCTGCATATTCGGCATATCAAGATCGATCACGATAATATCCGCAAGAGCGCCGCTGCAAAGTATTCCCGCATTGATGCCCATAGCTTCGGCACTGCCCCGAAGAGCGCTGTTAAGTATCACATCGGCAGGCACAGCCGCCGCATCTTCCAGCTTTATCTTCTGCATCACTGCCGCAAGATACATTTCCCTGAACATATCAAGAGCATTGTTGCTGGCAGGGCCGTCTGTTCCGATACCAACATTTATCCCCGCATCATACAGCTTTGAAAGCGGAGCAATTCCGCTGGCAAGTTTGGCATTTGAACATGGATTGGTCACGGCACTGAGTTTTCGGCGCTTATATATCTCAATGTCATTTTCCGACATATAAACACAGTGAAAACCGCCGCCGCCGTAATTATAAAGCCCGAGACTGTCAAAATATTCGGCAGGAGTCATTCCGTGCCTTTCGATACAGCCCTGAACTTCGGAGCTTGTTTCAGCTATGTGCGCATAGACGGGAGCTTTATATTTATCCGCAAGGGCGGCTATTTCTTTTAGAATCTCTTCACTTGTGGTATATTCTGCATGAAAACCCAGCTTATACGAAATCAGCGGATCAATTTTGTTGAATCGAAGATAATAGTCCTCCAGCTTTTCAACGGATTCACTGAAATCATTCACAGCTCCGCACAGAACACTTCTGAATCCGCATTCAAGCATCGCACGGACAAAATCATCGGGATAAAAATACATATCGAAGCAGGAGGTTATGCCGCCCGAAACATATTCCATGACTGCAAGCTTGGTCAGATAATATATATCCTCGCCGCAGAGCTTGGCTTCACGGGGAAATATCTGCTCATTCAGCCATTTGTTCAGCGGCATATCATCGGCGCAGCTTCGGAGAAATGTCATAGGCGAATGTGTGTGTGCATCGCAGAATCCGGGCATTATAAGTCCGCCATGAACATCAATAGTTTTATCACAAACGATATCGGCTTTATCTCCCACATACTCAATGACCGTATCATTTACTACGATCTCACCGCTCTTTACGGTCATATCCGGTGCGAGATAATATCCGTTATGAAAAAGCGTCCTCATTTACAGACCAAGCTCCTCGGCAATATTCTTTACGGAAGCGGTAACAAGCTTCTTGAACAGCGGAGCTACTCTGTCGGCAGTTTCCTGAACCTCGGCATGGGTAAGGGGCTTGTTTGAAACTCCGCAGGCAAGGTTTGATATGCAGGAAATGCCAACGACTTTCATTCCTGCGTGATTTGCGGCTATCGCCTCGCAGGCAGTGGACATTCCCACTGCATCGGCACCCATGATGCGCACCATTCTTACCTCCGATGGAGACTCATAGTTAGGGCCTGTCAGCTGGATATAAACTCCCTCACGAAGAGGAATATCAAGGTTTCGTGCGGTCTTTTTCACAACTTCACGGAGCTTTTTGTTGTAGATCTCGCTCATGTCGGGGAAACGGACGCCAAGCTCGTCGATGTTTTCACCGATAAGCGGAGAGGGCGCCATGCAGATCTGATCGTTTATCAGCATGAAATCTCCGCATTCAAAGCTGTAATTTACTCCGCCTGCCGCATTTGTAACGAACAGCACCTCTGCTCCCATGAGCTTCATAAGGCGTGTCGGCAGTACAACGTCCTCCATGGGATATCCTTCATAATAGTGTATTCTGCCCTGCATTATCACAACAGGTACATTCTCAACATATCCGAAAACGAATCTTCCCTTGTGTCCCTGAACCGTAGAAATCGGAAATCCCTCTATCTCCGAATAATCGAGTGTAGCTCTGATGTCGATACCGTCGGCATAATCCCCCAGTCCCGAACCGAGGATAAGCGCTATCTTCGGCTGAAAATCAATTTTCTTCTTAAAACACTCCAAACACTTTTCGATTCTCTTGTATCTTTCTGACATAACTCTGCATTCCTTTCAAATGATTTTTGATATAAACAAAAAGGACTGTCCCCAAAAGAAACAGTCCTTAAAAAGCACCGAACAGCGCTTCTTTGATCTTTTCGTATCAGACCTCAACCTGCTGGTTGGGCTGTGTATACTGTATCAGCCTGCTTCTGACCTCTTCGGCACATTCGGGCTTAACCATATATTTGATATACTCATTGAGCATATCCTCGTCGGAATATGTTCTTCCCTCGATCTTGAAATTGCTGAATCCCATGGGAAGATACTTATTGTAAACGGCATCACATGAAATATAGGTCTTTTCGTTCATGCCGTTTTTCAGCGAAGTATTGTAAGGACACTGGAACGCCTTTTCGCCCTGAGGAACTATTCCGAAAGCACCCATTCCCGCAATGGGAAGAATTTCATTTGTTATTATCTGCTGCTTGCCCAGATACTGATAATGATACTTTCTGAGCTTGCAGTGGGAAATACAGATCGCATTGAGCAGGAACTCACACTTTTCCTTATGAGGAAGAGTTTCAAGAAAATCAAACTGATTGTTCCAGTTATAGTCAAGAACCACCAGTCTGTAATCCTTGTTCAGCTCTTCAACAAGCTTGTCGGGATCCTCGATCTGCTTGCAGGTGGAAGATGTATAAGTAAACTTAGGATAAGTCTTTCTGATATATTCCTCAAGCATGGGAGAAAAGATAATGATCTCGTTCATATCATTTTCAGCCATCTGGCAAAGCATATTGCAGAACTTGTCTTTAAGATGACGTTCTTCCAGCATAGGATTTGTAAAAGTAAATCTTACGGGTATTTTTCTTTCGTTGTAGCTGTCGATGACCTTTTTGCAGGTATCAGGGCTTACGATTCCTCTTATTGAACGTCCGCCGTTCCAAAGTGCGGGAGGGATAGTACCGTATACGGAAGCCACCTCAACTTCGTCCCTGAAAAGCTCGGGCTCGCTCTGTAAAAGGTCAATATAGTGGGTATTAAGATTATAATGCGTCCATATTCCGGGAATATGGAATTTGGCTTTTAAACTCATTATGATTTCTCCAGATTATTTTATGTATATTATTCCTCGTCAAAATTGCCGGGGATATTGAGCTGCTTGACGGGTATTCTCTTCAGAGGCGAATAGGAAAATTTAGGACATGAAGCGTCGCCGTTTACAAGTCCGCGCTTCTCACAAAGCACCTTGCCGCCGTCCTTGGCTCTTACTCCATATGTGCAGTACTGACATTGAGGCTGAATATCATTTCCGAAATATTTTTTCTTTGCCATAAAAACATTTCCTTTCTT
Organism: uncultured Oscillospiraceae bacterium; assembly: GCA_934464775.1. Taxonomy (GTDB): domain Bacteria; phylum Bacillota; class Clostridia; order Oscillospirales; family Ruminococcaceae; genus RGIG4694. The sequence continues at coordinate 101,849 of CAKSKG010000004.1, read as the reverse complement.
TTATCAATAATGCAAAGGCATTATTCGCATTGAACATATCGGAGTTGATCGTATAATGATGCATTTTCCGACAGTTATGACAGTGCTCCGCCATTTGCGCTGATAATATTATATCACATTTTTTTCAATTTGGAAACACTTTTTTCAGATAACAGCAAAATCGTCATTATCAACAAAAATACAGTGCTGATTGGGTTATTATGACGAACCGTTTCCGAGTGAGCCATTACCGAAACGCAGGCTTCGCTGTACATTACCCCAAACAATTTTCCGCAGATGAAATAGGACATTATTGCGGCGGCGGCCCTTGCAAGCATCATTTTTCCCGTTTTCAGCTCTCCGCATACGCTTTTAATCTGCATGAAAACCGACAGTCCTCCGAATGAGACCAGCGCAGACGCCAGCGGAAGATACGAAACACCTCCGAAATGCTCCCGTGTGAGATTGGTTATCTCCGCCAGCGAGCGCATTGCAGTATAAACTATATAAGGGTCACTGCCCGTAAGCTTTCCTATCTTAACCGCCGCAGGCACCGTTATCCCCAGCGATTCGGGCAGCGATATCAGCGCCGACATGAACAAAACCACTGCGCACATTTTAAGCACGGCAGTTCCTCCGCCGCATATTGAATCCATAAGCAGCTGCGCCGAAAATTCGGGCTTCGTATTATTTTTGTACGAATATTTTTCGGGTATTTCCCGTCCGAATGAAAGGATTATCCCCAGCAGGATATTTGCTCCGATGCATGAAACGAATATGGCAGCTCCGCAGTGCGCACTTCCGAAAACACCCTGTCCCACCGCCGAAAATATGAATGCAGGCCCTGCGCCGAAGCACCAGCACATGAGCCTTTCGGCATCTTCCTTTTCAATGCCGCCCTCTTTGTATGCCTCGGAGATAAGCGATGCTCCTACAGGATAGCCTGCCGCCATGCTTATGAGAAACACGGGAAACATCGGCTCGGGGATCCTGAAAATATACCGTGCGATAAGTCCGAACGGTCTGCCGGCAAGCTTATAAAGTCCGCTTGAAATGAATATCCTTGATATGACTATCATCGCAAACAGCGACGGGATTATCACATTGAGACAGTTCATAAGCCCGACCCGAACTGCGTCCGCAGTTCCCTTGGGATATACCACCAGAAGCACTGCCGCCGTGATCACAAGCGCCGAAGCCGCATATTTTCCGCCTGATCTTTTCATCATCGCTCCCCTTTTCATTTTATTTTTGATACGGCACGGGTCATTTCAAGCGTGGATATCCTGCCCTCGATCACAACGCAGTCCGCTCCAACGCAGGATATTTTCAGACCGCAGCCCCACAACTCCACGATAAGGTCAACTGTCCGCAGCTTTATATAAATATCGTTATACTCCAGTATCCTGCGGCAGCTGTCTATCTGAGTATTTCCAAGGCTGTCTATCGAAATGCGTGTCTGTATGTACAAAGCACGCCTTGCCGCCTCTGATGCTTTTTCGGGAAATCCCATATGCTCCTCCATAACACAATATACGGCAATACCGAACGCCGCCTGTGCATATTTTTCATGCGGTGATGTCTGCCTTTAATAAATATATTATCCTGTCCTGCGGCATATACATATAAAAATGAAAGGAGCTGGGCAAATGAATGATTTCTATGACCTTATATCGGGTGTTGTCTCCCTTGAAATACATTCTCCCGACGGAACGGACAAGGCTCCGCTGCTTGCGGACAGACTGATGAAAAAAATAAAATTCAGCGGTCTGACTTCGGACAACGGCACGGTCTATCTCGACGCAACGCACCGCTGCCTGCCTTATGTGCTGAAAGCTGCCGAGGAGCTGGGCATGGAAGCTGTGATAACACGGAAGCGAGGATTATTTTATCATCTTGAAAAATATCGGCACAGATTCGGTTTTGTCATCGGAGCGGCAGTTTCAGCGCTTATGGTTTTCTATCTTTCAAATATCGTCATGAGGATCGAGATAACGGGGAATGAAACTGTAAGTAACAGCGAGATAATGACCCTGCTGGAGCAGAGCGGCATTGATTACGGCGCTTTTCTGCCCTCGGTCGATCTCCGACGTGCCGAAAAGCAGGTGCTGACCTCTTCCGACAAGCTGGCGTGGGTAGGGATAAAACGAACGGGCTGCCGTGTCATGGCAGAAGTAATGGAAGCGGATCTTCCGCCCGAAATGGTGCCGAACAATCAGCCCTGCAATATTATTGCCGCAAGGGACGCACAGATAACCTCCGTGACCGTACACCGAGGAATGCTTATTCCGATGAAAGGCGATACCGTCCGCAAGGGTGAGCTGCTGATAAGCGGCGTTGTGGCAAAGCAGTTTGAGGGGGCATATTACGTTCACGCACTGGGCGATATAAAGGGAAAATACTATGACAGAGTGACCTTTACACAGCCGCTGACAGATGATATAACCGTATACGGCGACAGCTTTTCAAACAGATATCTCACCGCTTTCGGCTCGGATATCCCTCTTCCTCAAAATCAGCCGCTGCCGCAGCGCTATGAATTTTCCGACGGAAGAAAATATTTTACATTTCTGGGTCTTACCCTGCCCGTATGGATAACCGAATACAATATCACTCCATACACCATTGAAACGGCTGAATACACCCCGGAGCAGGCAAGGAAAATCCTCGATGAAAAGCTCATGCGCTACGAAAATAATTTTCTGAGCGGCGGTGACATCGCCGTGATCGACAGAAAGATAACCGAAAACTATTCCGAGACTTCGGTTTCCATAACCGCTGATTATACCCTTGAGGGCAGCATCGGCGTACAGAGCGGCATTTTTGTGTGCAGATATTCCGAACCCGATGAAGAGGAAAATACCTCGGAAAATGCAGAAAATTAAATTGTGTGTTGATATTATATCAGATTTTTACATTGACACATTTTAGTTGATATTGTATAATTGTATGTGGATATGATAAAAAGTATTTGGCAGTTTTCAAACGTTTTCCAATGCTGCCGATACAGAAGGATGACCTAAAAAAATGAAAAGCCTTACAATGCGCAAAAAGCTTATTATACTGACTCTGCTGCCGCTTACAATTACCCTTATTACCGCAGGGATAATCGGTATGCATTCGGTTTCAAATACAGTTACCTCGCTTGCGGCAAGCGGTCAGAGCGCCGCTTCCGAGCTGGTATGCAGTCAGGTGAATTATGAAATAAAATCGTTTCAGAATCTTGTGACCCAGCGTGCGGAAAGCATAACTCTCAATGATTTTCTCGTAACTGTTACCGACCGCGACAATATAGATTCAAACGAATATTACAGCTACGCTATCGGTGAGCTGGACAGTGCCGTTTCAGAATACCGCAGCATTATAAACGACGGATTCATCGCTTCCTTTGACAAGCCCGATATTATTTTTTCAAATTCGGCTTCGGGCTGGAGCGGCGCCGCCGATTTCAATGTAAAAAATATGCCGTACTATCAGCCACTATACAAAGGCAGAAAAACCGTCTGCGTTACCGATCCGTATGAAAATCCTGCCGACGGAAAGACTGTTATTACCGTTGCTGGAGCAGTAAAAAGTCCCAACAGCGGTGAGGTGATAGGCGCTATCGGCGTAAATATCGACATTCGCTCTATCGGACAGATAGTGTCCGACACATCAGCCAAAAGCAGCAATACAGTGCTTATCACGGGAAATGACGATATCATAATATACAGCACCGACACAGAGGACGTTATGAACACGGTATCGGCAATGCGGCTGACCGTCGGCGAGACTATCGGTTCACTTTATACATTCAGGCTGAAAGACAGAAAAATGATCGGCAGCTATTCGGGCATCGACGGCACGGATTGGAATGTATACGTTCTCAGTCCTTACAGCACCATAACCGATCTTGTACAGCACAATGCAGGTCAGACCGTCATTATTTATGCAGCAATGCTGCTTGTTATCATTCTTATAATGACCATAATGGCAGGAGTGCTTTCGGCGCCTATCTCCGATTACACCGAAAAGATCAGAAAGATAAACTTCAATATCGAGCCTGACAAGGAGCTTGAAGCGGACAGTCTTTTTGAACCGAAGGGATATTATGAAATAGAGCTGCTGGGAAAAAGCTTCAACGATCTTCTGAAACGAAACTCGGAAATGGTGAAGCAGCTCCGTGAGATGAATCTCAAATCGGAGCGTGAGCGCAGACTTTATCAGACCGCACTTGAAAGCTCCTCTGATGTTGTTTTTGAATATGATATCCAGACAGATATGCTTATCACATACGGCTCATTCTTTGATGAAAGTGTGCCAAAAACACAGCAGATACGCCTGAGTGGATTTCTTAACAAGCTTTCAAGCTCCGCAGACAACAATGCCGTGGTAAAGCAAAAGGCGGCAATGTTTTTCAGCGGACAGTATGACGAGCCTGTCCAGATATGCCAGTCCTACATCAAGCACCGTGAAAAGAAAAGCGTGTGGGTGGTATTCGAGGGAACAGCTGTCAGCGACGGCGGCGTTCCCGTAAAGATCATCGGCAAGGTGCGCAACATAAACGATGTTATGCTGCTGAAAAATGAAGCCGAAACAGACGCACTCACAGGCTTCCTTAACAAGATTTCCACCGAGAATCACATTACATCTTATATCTCATCACGTCCTGCCGACGGCAACGGCACTGTTCAGGCAATGGCGCTTATCGACATCGACAACTTCAAGTCGGTAAACGACAAGCTGGGACATCATGTGGGCGATGAAGCGCTGAAAGAAGTATCATCAAAGCTCCGATCCATATTCCGCTCGGGAGATATTCTCGGCCGCATCGGCGGAGACGAATTTATGGTATTCATGACGAATGTTCCCGACATTGAGGCTGTACGTTCCATATGCTCACGGATAAATAAATCTATCAAAAAGGATTATCCCTGCAAGGACGGCTGCATCACGATATCATGCAGTATCGGCGTTGCACTTTATCCCGTCCACGGAGAAAGCTTTGCGGAGCTTTATTCCAATGCGGACATTGCAATGTATGTGACAAAATCGGGCGGAAAGAACGGATTTACGATATTTGACGGTCAGGAACGAGTTGAATACAAATCCCAGCGACTTGACTGAAACAATTTTACAAAACATAAAAAACAGGCTGCATTCCAATTATGAAATGCAGCCTGTTTTATTATATCCGAAATATTACTTTACGAAAGTATCGTAAATTGCCTTTGTTGCAGTTGCGAAGTCCTCTTCCTCAACGCCGATGATTATGTTAAGCTCGGAAGAACCCTGGTCGATCATCTTAACGTTAACTCTTGCCTCGGCAAGTGCGGAGAAAAGTCTGCCTGCCGTACCTCTTGCCTTTCTCATTCCGCGGCCAACAACAGCGATAAGTGCGAGATTGTTCTCGATCTCCATTTTATCGGGGTGAACACGGAAGTTGATCTCATCAAGAACAGCCTTTTCCTTGCCAACGAGGGAATCTGTTGAAACAACAACGCTCATTGTGTCGATACCCGAAGGCATATGCTCGAAGCATACGTTGTTCTTTTCAAGAGCACGGAGAACATTTCTGCCGAAGCCCTTTTCGCTGTTCATCATATCCTTTTCGATCTGGATAACGGAGAAGCCCTTCTTGCCTGCAATACCTGTAATAGTATACTTGCTGGACTCGGCTGTCTCGGAAACGATCATTGTGCCTGCGTCCTCGGGGTGATTTGTATTTCTGATGTTTATGGGGATACCTACCGCTCTTACGGGGAAGATAGCGTCCTCATGAAGAACTGTTGCGCCCATGTATGCAAGCTCACGAAGCTCACGGTATGTTATTGTTGTGATAGGCTTGGGGCTGTCAACTATTCTGGGGTCGCAGATAAGGAAGCCGCTTACATCGGTCCAGTTTTCATAGATAGCAGCATCGGCAGCACGTGCAACGATAGAGCCTGTAACATCGGAGCCGCCTCTGGAGAATGTCTTGATAGTATCATTGGGCATTGCGCCGTAGAAGCCGGGAATTACGGCATTTGATACTGTTTCAAGCTTGGGCTTGAGGGCATCGAGAGTCTTGTCAAGATCAAAAGAGCCTGACTCATCAAAGAAAATATATCCTGCGGGGTCAATGAATTCATATCCGAGATAATTTGCAAGAACGATGCTGTTCAAGTACTCACCGCGGCTTGCGGCATAGTCACGTCCTGCTCTGTGAGCAAATGCGTCCTTGATGTTGTTGAATTCGTCCTCAAGAGAAAGAGTAAGACCAAGCTCGGAAATAATGGAATTGAAGCGAGCCTCGATAGCGTCAAACTCCTTATCGAAATTGCCGCCCTTTGCAGCCTTGTCATAGCAGCCGTAAAGCATATCTGTGATCTTGATATCATCGGAATAGCGCTTGCCCGGTGCGGAAGCAACAACAAAACGTCTTTCGGGATCAGCCTTTATGATGTCGGCAACCTTTTTGAACTGCTTGGAATCTGCCAGTGAGCTGCCGCCGAATTTTACAACCTTAACCTTATTCATGGATACATTCTCCCCTGCTGAAATTTATCATTATTAATTTTGTACTAAAAGCACTTTATTAAGTATAATACAATAAGCAAAAATAATCAATCGGAAAATCAACCAAATTTTCGGGAATATTTTCAGTCCGTTTGTAGAATACGACTGTATTTCACACAAAGACAGTTTTGGATATAAAAAACCGCATACAATGCCCTTTTGACACTGTATGCGGTTCATGTATCATATATCAATAATACTCAACAACATCGGTAATCTCGCCGTTATACATGATAACTCTGGGCACACGCTTTGAAATGCCGCAGATTATCTCATATCCGATAGTATCGTAAAGCTGCGCAAGATCATCGGCAGTCTGCGAACCCTCGCCGCCTCTGCCGAACAGCAGCACCTCTGTGCCTGCCTCAACATCGGGGATATCGGAAACATCAGCCATAAGCTGATCCATGCACACTCTGCCCACGATAGGAGCCTTTTTGCCGTTAATGATAACGGAAGCCTTGCCAGAAAGAAGTCTTGAATAGCCGTCGGCATAGCCTATGGGGATAGTTGCAATGCGCATTTCACGGGGAGCGGTAAACTTTCTGCCGTAGCTTATGCAGCTGCCTGCGGCAACTGTCTTTACATATGAAACGGAGGCTTTAAGATCCATAACAGGCTCCAGCGGAATAGGCATATCCAGCGAATAATCGGGCTTCAGACCGTAAAGCATTACTCCGAAACGGGCAAGAGTGCTTCTTTCGTCATAATGGAAGGTGCCTCCCGCACTGTTCAGGCAATGGAACTGGTGAAGAGTTATCCCTCGTGCCGCAAGCTCGTCACGGACAGCAAAAAATTTCTCTGTCTGGATCTTTGTATACTCTATATTATCGGGATCTGTGCTGTCGGCAACGGAATAATGAGTGAAAGCACCGTCAACGGAAATATTTGGCAGCTTCATTATCTCTTCGATCTTGTCGGCACAATATTTAGGGTCATCGGCGATAAGACCGATACGTCCCATTCCCGTATCAATGGCAATATGTACTCTTACAGGCTTTTCCGCACATTCGGACAGACGGACAGCGTGCTCAAAGGAAACAGCGGTCTGAATGATATTGTTGTCCGCAAGCTCGGCGGCATACTCGGGCGGAGTATATCCGAGAATGAGTATCTCGCCTGTGCAGCCGTAGAAACGGAGCTTTTCGGCTTCCTTTATATTTGAAACGGAAAAATAATTTATTCCGTGCTTTTCAAGAAACGGAGCGATATTCATATCATCATGACCGTAAGCATTCGCCTTGACAACGCCAACCAGTTGGGTCTTGTCAAGATCAACAAGAGTGGCTATATTGCTGATATTTCTTTCAAGGCGGTCAAGATGTATCTCCGCCCATGCTCTTTTAAGGTATTGTTTCATTTCGGAATTTTCCCTTCTGATAAATTGTGCGGTACAGCTGCCGCAGAACGGCAAAATGCTGCGCTTTTTCAAAAATAATACTTTCAGGCTATTGAAAACTGCCGGAAAGTGTGCTATACTGGATTTTGTATAATACTGCGGCATATATATCCACATCACACATATTATATGTATGCCCTGCGGAACGGAGAACATAATATTATGCGAGAAACAACAGCGTGCTTTTCGGGTCACCGCCCCGAGAAGCTTCCCGACGGAGGAAACATGAATTCCCAGACGATACTGACGCTGAAAAGTCTGCTTCATCAGGAGATAATCTCTGCTGTAAACGACGGCTACACTTCATTCATCACGGGAATGTCCAGAGGGATAGACCTATGGGCGGGAGAAATGGTAACGGAGCTTATCTGTTCGGGAATGAACCTTCGGCTCACGGCGGTATTCCCCTACCGCGGCTTTGAAAAGAAATTCAAAGGTTGCGACAAATGGTCCTGCGGACGCATTCTTTCAAAAGCGACCGATATTGTCTGTCTGAACGAACAGTATTACCGCGGCTGTATGAATGAACGCAATCAATATATGGTGGATAATTCTTCACGGCTGATAGCCGTTGTGTCCGATTACAAAAGCGGTACAGGCTCCACGATACGCTATGCGAAGTCGCAGCAGCTGGACGTACACATTATAGATGTAAACAAGCTGTTTCCCGATGGGAGCAGCCAGCTTTCGCTTTTATAAACATGACCGCATAGTTCTTATTATAAACCTGTCGGACATTAATTTCAATAGTTTACAGAAAATTTTATCAACCTGTAATTATTTTCGGAGGTAATAACTTTGGCTAAAAAGGGAACAAAGATCGCACTTACATATTTTATAACAATTTTTATATCAATACTTATCATTGCCGCCGCAGGTATGATATTCATGAAGAAAATGCTTTCGCCGTCCCAGAGTGCGGCGGATATTGAAGTCACAAGCTCGTCCGATGAGGGCTATGAGCCTACAATGCTGGACAATCAGACCACGCTTTTTATTCTTGATGCAGGCGGAGACAAGCTTTCATCGACCGTATTCGTGCTTACAAGACTTCTCCCCTCGGAAAAGTCACTGCTGATAGTTCCTCTCCAGAGCGACACTTATGCAAACGTAAACGGAACGGAAAACACGCTTTTCGGATTTTATGAGGACGGCGGCTGTGCGTCGCTGAAAAGAGCAATCGAGACCGATCTTGACACAGCGATCGACCGCTACATGAAATTTGACGATACAAACTTTGAAAAATTCGCAGCGCAGTTTGCGGCAGTAAATTACGATATTCCCTATGCACTTATTTATGAGGATCCCGCAACGGGCGAAACCACTGTTATCCGTCAGGGCGGACAGATAATGGACCCCACCACTATGCTGAAGGTTTTCACATTTCCCGAATTCAAGACCGGTGAGACCGCAAGAAATGCCGCCGTGGGAAGCATCGTTACGGATTTTATCAATGCATCGGTAAGTACAAGGCTCCGCACAGGTGCAGATGCGATCGCACAGAGCGCTATTGAAAACAACACCGAAACCGACATATCTATCTACGACTACGAATTCAAAAAGGAAGCCATTCAGTATATCCTCGACAACACCGACCGTCCTGCCGAGCTTATCATTCCCTCCGGAAACTATGATGAAACGGGAAAATATGTACTTGAGGACGCTTTTGTCACATCTTTAAAGTCAAGATTCAATTCGGGAATGTACACCGATACAAACTGATAAATGATATTTTTCTGTCAGCCTGCTTTATGCAAATGTATAAAGCAGGCTGATTTGTTATTAGATATGTACAAACAAATATATTTAATTACATAATTTATGTGTGCATATTGCACAAACTTAATTTTTTTCTTCCAAAACTGTTGACAAACGGGTATTGAACGTGTATAATAAATACATAATCTGATTGAGAGATACGAAATCAGATAAAACAAAACATCGCGGAGTGGAGCAGCTCGGTAGCTCGTCGGGCTCATAACCCGAAGGTCGTTGGTTCAAATCCAGCCTCCGCAACCAATAGAAACCTCGCAGATATGTTTCTGCGAGGTTTTCTTTTTTGTATATGAGAATTTGCAAATTGAGTGATTGACCCCAAATAGCTTATAAAACCTCCCCTCTCAAAATAATATGATTTCTTTTCGGCAGCTTTTTATTTCCATAACAATAGATTCCGAATTTTATATTCAGCTAATTATATTGCCTTAACGAATGAATACAACTATAAGTAAAAAAATGAGCAATGGACCTTGCCTTACGGTAACGGTCCATTGCTCATTTTTCAATTATTTAAAATACAAAAAATACGGAATCCGTTTATATTGACAAAAACAAACCGATTGCGATAAAATAATGGATATCAAATCAAATTGTAATAATTGTGTTATAATAAATATTTAATTATCGGATAATGACCGAAAGGAATATGCAGAAACAGTACCGACAGCCGCTGAATTTGATCTTTGCTTCTGACGTTAATGCTTTTTCTTTAAAACTTCGACTATTGCCGTAATCCATATTTGATTTGTTGTATACCATGATAAAATTATATTTATATAATTGGAGGAATAAAAAATGTTTTGTCCAAAATGCGGAAAAGAATTACAGAAAGGAAGTGTTTTCTGCGGAGCTTGCGGAAACAGAATCAATATGCCGGAAGATCAGGTTCAGGTCTCTTCTGATGATAACACCGATGTCCGGACGAAAAAATTTTCAACGAAGTCACTTATTATATACGGCATTTTATTTTTGGCTGCCGCAGCGGTAATTGCATTTTTTCTGATAAAATTCATAAATTCAGATGACAGCCAAAATCTGTATAAAGACAATATGCTTCCCGTCCTTGATTTCGACGGCAACTCCTATATAATCGATAAAAACGGAAATACGGTTATCGACGGATATAATTGCATCATATCGGAAAAAAGTGACCTTATCCGCATTTCAAACGATAACGATAAATTTGGTTATATGAATAAAAAAGGAAAGATCGTTATCAACCCTCAATTTGATTTTGCTGCAATGTTTGATGAAAGCGGAATGGCAGCAGTACAGCTCGGCGATAAAATGGGTTACATCGACAAAACAGGCAAATATGTTATCAATCCGCAGTTTGACATGGCATATTCCTTTGGCAGCAGCAAATATGCCGCTGTAAGTTCGGGAGGAAAATTTGGCTATATTGACCGCAAAGGAAAATATGTGATAAATCCCCAGTTTGACAGTGCGGAAAATTTTATTGACAATAAGATCGCATTGGTAGGTTCGGGCGGAAAGTACGGATATATAGATCAGAACGGAAAGTATATCGTAAATCCGCACTTTGACAAAGCATATGATTTTGCGTCCAACGGGCTTGCAAGAGTATGTGTTAATTACCAATACGGATTTATTGACACAAAAGGAAATTATGTTATCAACCCGCAGTTTGATTATGCTTCTGATTTTGACTGCATGGGCTATGCTGTTGTTTCGGTAAACGGCAGCTACGGATATATCGACAAAACAGGAAAGTATGTTATCAATCCGCAGTTTAATGACGCAAAAAGCTTTGCCGAAAACGGTCTTGCCGCAGTCAGCATGAACGGCTTATACGGCTACATCAACAAAAAGGGCGAATTTGAAATAAATCCCCAATACCGGTATGCTTATAATTTTTCAAAGTGCGGCATTGCCAGAATAAATGATAACGATACATATTATTATATTGACAAAAAAGGCAACATGACTTCCCCACAGAAATATGACTATGCCTCGGATTATTATTCTGACGGTTACGCAATTGTTTTTGATTCCTCTGCCCATATTATTGATAAAAAGGGAAATGAATGCCCTACCGGTCCTGCACAGCTCGAATCAGTAGTTTCATTTGACAGCGATCTTATTAATAGGTTATTTGATATTATTAATTCCATGGATTTCGATAACATTGATGATACAGACTATTACTTTGACGCTGAGTCATATTTTTCGGATAAATATGGCGAAGCTTTGGCTGAAGAAATGACAAATATTTCAGATGTTCAGTTTTACTGCAGTTTAAAATACTCTGAAGCTAACATTAATGCTAAGCTGGTATATACCAATACAGCATCATTAATCACAAAATATCAGAATGATGGTATATCGCTTGCCGACGGAATGTATTACAATGCCACAAATGATTTTACGGAAAAGCTGGAATTTTCTAAAGGCAATAATGATGAATTTGCAAGCAACATGATGTTTTTGACAGCAGATTCAAATTCAGATTCAAAATATGACGGATATTTTGCGGTGTACATTAAGGATAATCTGCCTGTTCGTGCATTTTGGAGCAAAGATTCCCGACTTATTGAAAAGGCAAAGAAAAAGATATTGTCGGACGATGAAAACTTCGGCTGCATTGTGGGCGGATATCCGCAGGAATTAAGTCCCCAATAATTATTACACAGCGTCTCTCATTATAAACATTAAGTAAACACCGAAAAATAAAGGCAATACCGCACAAATCATGCATACGAGCTTTGAATGCAGGCTTTGTGCGGCAACGCCTAAAAAAGGACCGATAAAATTCATGAAAAAATGCAGCAAATGCGGCTTTATGACCGATAACAATGAAATAAACTTTTGTGTTAAATGCGGAAATGAATTAAACGAAGTTACTGCCGCAGAAAATATTTGTCCGAACTGCAAAAAGGAAAATCCAAGCGGAAATAATTTTTGCGTATTCTGCGGTTCGGCACTGAACGGTCAGGCAAAGCAGTCTGATGATAAACCGGCTGCTGACATTCCCACGAAAAGCACAACCGCTAAAAAAAATAAAGCGATATCAAAGATATCGTCCGTATTTAAGGTTATTACGATAGTAATAGCTGTGACTGCGGCACTGCTTTGTATTTTTTATTTTGCCAAAAAATACCTTGCTTCCAATCCGCTTCCCGCAAAAAATATTGAAACCAAAGATGTGACATACAACATCAAAGGAAAATATCTGATCTCGGCAGATAACACCATATATTATCTCAACGGCGAAAATAAGCTTTGTACAGCCGAAAGCGAAAAGGGTGAGCAGACAATATCAGGTATGCCTGTAACAAACATTGTCTGCACTGACGAATATATAATCTACACTACAGAAGACGGCTTATTTGCTATGTCCACTGACTCGGGAAAGATAGTTAAAACAGATGAATACCAGTTTGTATCTCTGGCATTGGATATAAATGAAAATTCAGAGTCAACTGTTGTCGCTGCCGATAAAGACGGCACTATTTACTCAGTAAGCAAAGATCTGTCCGTAATCAAAAAATTATGCGATAAATTCACAGAGCCTTTGAATTTACCCGAATTGTTTTCAGGAAAATATGTCTACATCTATTATAATGACAGCATATACAAGCTTTCCGGAGCCATTCAGCAGCACACAAAGGATCTGGAAAATGGTATAAAAATCAGTTATCTGACCGAATCTACGGACAATTCGTCGTACTATTACATATCCGACGGATTATGGGTGACAAACAGCGATATGCAGAATGACCAAAAAATAATCGACAGCAAAAACATAACCGAAATGTGCAGCGGCGACGGACATATTGTTTTCAATGATAACGGAATATGCGTCATAGATACCCAAAACAATGATTTATGGAGATTATCCGATAAGCCCGTTCACGGATTAAGCATATACGGTCAAAAGATATATTTCACTTCGGATGACGGCTATATTTATACAGTTCCGCTTAACGGCGGCAAGGCCGAGCCGCTGACATATTACATGACCGAAACCGTAAAGTAAACAAAGGATAAGTGATTTTTATGAAAATATGCAGTTCATGCGGTTATACGACCGAAAACGATGAAATGAAATTTTGCACAAGATGCGGTTCGCCAATGAATCCAATGTCGGAAGTCCCCGAAAAAATATCATTGTCAGATAACTCAAATGCAAAAAGATCAAAAAGAAAGATAATAATGATATCCGCCGTTTCAGTGTGTGCGGCTGCCGCAATTACTGCGGCAGTTTCGGGAATAACCATTTTTGAAAAAAAAGCCGACGATGCTGATATGGCTGTTCCCGCTTCGGAAACAACCGTTCCGTCAACCGCTGCCGAAACAGAAGTATTTACATCATCAGTTATCTCCGACGTACAGCTGACGGCAGCAACAGAAGCAGAAACAATAACTGCCCCACCCGTGACTACCGCAGCAGAAACATATACATACGATGATTATTGGTATGATTATTCTGATACTTACGATACATCGGATTACAGCTATCTTAAAAATATATCTACATTTGACGGTTACAGCTTTTATGATGTTTTTACCGATGTTGAAGCCGTATTTGATTTATTTTGCGAGTATAATCCTTATATTTTTAATTACGAAACTTATAAGGATTGCTATAATTATGTTTTTACCTTTAACGGAAAAAATATGTATTTTGGCGGACATAACTGGGGAGACAGCGCTCAACTATCGATAAGCGTAATCGAACCATATTTAAAAAGCAGCTTTACTACATCATTAAGATATAGATATAATTATAACGATTATATCAATAATTATAACAGTAATTATAGTTATGGATATGGTCTTTATGGAAACACTGCGGGAAACTACTCCAACTTTTCGGGATTAACGGACGGCAGAACATCCGGACTTCGCAGTGAAAATATTGATGACAGTGAAATAATATACTGCGGCGGAAGCGATTATTCAGACTGGGTCGTAAAGGCTGCGGTTTCTGATGGCACCAAATCGTATACGGTCATTAATGACCATGCCGATATGGTAATGTATTACAGCGGTTATATTTATTACCGCAAAACGGACGAGGACTGCAGGCTTTACCGCATTAACAATGACGGCACAAATAAGATAAGACTCACCGATACAAGATGCTCAAATGCAAGAATCTACAATAACATGATATACTACTGCGAAAACAAAAAATTCTATTCAATGGATATGGACGGAAACAATAAAACGCTGATAATCGATTCAAACTGCTATCTTCCCAATTTTTACAATGACTGTTACAATGACTGTATGTACTGCATTTCTTCGGACGGATACAGCATATTAAAATATGACCTTTATTCGGGAGCGCTGCTTGATAAAATTTATCTTGCCGACAAAGAAATGCATATAGATAATTTCTTTATTGAGGATAATATACTCGTAGCAAAGGGCTATTATACAGACAACAGCCAAACTGTCGCAGTGGTATGCAATGCAGATAATATATACGATTATCAGCTCTTTAATATGAACGTCGCCGCAATCAATGCATTTGATAATTACATTTACATGAATTATGAATATAACGGCAGCGAATATATTTTAAAGGTGCCGTTACATGATTATACAAACAAAGATGCATTCTGGACATATGAAATGCCCGATATGATAAACAGTTATTTTTATATTGTTGAACATACGGAAGAATCCTCACACTTGGGAAAATACATATATCAGAATGACCTTGACGGCAAACTGCACAGATATGATCTGCCATAAAAAAATAAGAAAAGAGTTGTATTTTATGAAAAAATGCCCAAAATGCGGATATGTCACAGATGACAATTCGCTTTCCTTCTGCATCAAATGCGGAAGCAGACTTACGGAAGTATCAAATGACAACAATAGTGCGGACAAGTCCTGCCGATATTGCGGCAAATGCGGATATACAAATAAAAACGATGCGGTTTTCTGCATAAAGTGCGGCAGCCCTCTTGAAGATAAAACGCCGGATCATTCAAAAGGTAGTGTGACAGAAAAAGATACTGATTTATCGGTTTCCGATACCAAAAAGCACAAAACCGGATATATTGCCGCCTGTGCCGTAATTGCCGTTCTTATTGCGGGAGGTGCCGTCTTTGCCGTTGTGCGAAATACTGAAGATCAGTCTGCAGACATTTCGGAAACATCTGCGGCAGAGACTGCCGCAAACGATAATGCATCAGAGAATAACTTCACCAAAAGCACTGTTGCCGAAAACGTCACTGCTCCCGTAACCGAGATCTCCTCCGAAACAACAAGTATGATATCGGAAGATGTAACCCCATTAAAAAAAGATTATTCCAACAGCTTTGCCTGCGATGAAATAAGCTATTATAATATGCCAACAGGCGGAAGATACGGCTTATCCGACAGAACATTAACTGTTACAAAAAGAAGCAAAAGGCTGGATCAATTGGATAAAAACGGCAGAAAGCTTATATTTTTTATCAATTGCACGTATATAGAAGGCTCCGAATGCGATGACAAGCTCAATCAGAATATTGAAACCGAGCTTTATAATCATTGCTATGATATGGCAGACGGAATCGGCGCCCTTGGCGGAAGATACTCGGATATCAATTATATCAATGCATATATAGCGGATATTACCGATGATTATGCGGTGTTTGACATCAACACCGTGTATTATCAAAATGATGAAGGAAATGAATGGGGTGAGAATTTCTGTTATCTTGCATTTGATCTTCATGACGGTCACTGCATAAACGCCTTGGAATTATTTAATGACGAAGATATGGATATGCTTTTTGATGCAAAGGATACGCTCAATAACTATGCATCAAAGGATAATTACGACGATATATCCTATGTCACGATACCCGAGCTGACGAAAAATTATATGTGCGATCCCGACGGCTGGCTGTTTTCCTACGATAAAATGAGATTTATCTATCCGATGTATTTCGGTCCGGGACGTTCCTATACGGAGTATACCGCCGACATTTCTCTGAATGAAATACAAGATGTGCTCAGTGAATACGGAAAGCGGCTTTCGTCCTCTCCAAAGGCATCATACAGTGCCAATGAGGCAAGTGATGTTTTTTCGACCGAATCCTTCGATTACATCTGCGGGATATACAAAAACAAAAAATACGGTTATGAAGCGGCTTATCCCATAGGCACATACTGCACCTATTTTTCAGATGACGGAGCTGTATTTTCCGATGATTCAAATGTAACGGTTGAAATAACCTGCACGGAAAATTTCAGCTATGCCGACATAGCTTCATATCTTGATGATATAAAAGATACCGAACCGAGAATATCATACTCATATTATAATGACGATTATGACTACTGCGGCTATACATATTTTAGTGACGATACTCAAAGTGAGATCGTATATTGCATTGCATCTCTTGAACCCGATTATATATCCACAATGAAATTTACTTTCAAATCGGAAAACGGAAAATCTACCGATTATTATGACAGCATACTTGACAGTGCATTGAAAATCCCCAAAAGATAAGCCTGACGAATAATATTGCGGCTTCTTTTCAGACACAAAACGACCTTTAAGAACCTGTCTTCATAAGAAATGTATGCGGATTTTCGAGCATAATTTTGTTGCAGACAAGGCAAAAATCCGCAGGCATGCTGCCGCATGGCAAGGATTTTTAACGTAGTATGCAGCAAAATTTGCCGAAAAGACGTGTGCATATGCTTATGAAGACAGGTTCTAATATGTCCTTACAAGGCAATACCGTGAAAAGCTCATACACCTGCTTTATATGGTATTGCCTTAATGCTGTCGTGCTTATTCCGACTCAAAGATTTTTTTAATAAACTATTGCATTTTGTAAAGAAATGATATATAATAATAAAAGTATGCAGGCATAATATGCCTTGGCAGACTCTGCCTGAATATATAAATAAAAGGAAGGTAATCATCATGCTGGAAGAGATCATCAAAGCTGCCGACAAAAAGGCTAACGAAGAACTGACATTATCAAAGGGCATTGCTCTTGCCGTTGCTCTCGGCGCATTTGTTTTAGGATTTATTTTCGGCTCTGCCTGCGGAAAAAAGAAAGTCCGCAGAAAGCTCGCAAAAGCTTCCGAAGACGATTTTGATGCAGAAGAATATGTTAAGAGCCTCAATTTTGATGAGGAAGAATAAATTATTAGGTAAAGGAATATTTTTAAAATGAAGTTAGGTATGGTAGGTCTCCCCAACGTGGGAAAAAGTACACTTTTCAACGCTCTTACAAACGCAGGTGCGGAATCCGCAAACTATCCGTTCTGCACGATCGAGCCAAATGTGGGCATAGTTTCCGTTCCCGATGAACGTCTCGACAAGCTCCGTGAAATGTATGAACCCGATAAGTTCACTCCCGCGACACTTGAATTCGTTGATATAGCAGGTCTCGTAAAGGGCGCTTCAAAGGGTGAGGGTCTCGGAAACAAGTTCCTCGCAAACATCAGAGAGGTGGACGCTATCGTTCACGTTGTCCGCTGCTTTGAGGACCCCAACATTATCCACGTTGACGGAAACATCAATCCCCGCCGTGATATTGAAACAATTGATCTGGAGCTTATCTTCTCCGACATTGAGCTTATCGACCGCCGCATCGACCGTGCAAAGAAAATGGTCAAGGGCGACAAGAAGTATCAGATCGAAATAGATTTCCTCGAAAACCTCAAGGCTCATCTTGAATCGGGTCACTCCGCACGTTCTTTCAATTATACAGAGGACGAAGCCGAGCTTATCAAGTCAACTCCCCTGCTTTCCGCAAAGCCTGTCATCTATGCGGCAAACCTCAGCGAGGACGATTTCAAGAACAATATCGAGACTTCCGAGCATTACAAGACTGTATGCCAGATCGCCGAAGAGGAGCACGCAGCTGTCCTTCCTATCTGCGCTCAGCTGGAAGCGGAAATTTCCGACATGAATGACGAGGACAAGGCTATGTTCCTTTCCGAGCTTGGTCTTGAAGTTTCCGGTCTTGACAGAATCATCAAGGAAGGCTATTCGCTTCTGGGACTTATCTCCTATCTTACGGCAGGCAAGCCCGAAGTACGTGCATGGACTATAACAAAGGGCACAAAGGCTCCCCAGGCGGCAGGAAAGATCCACACCGACTTTGAAAAGGGCTTTATCCGTGCCGAAGTTGTTTCCTTTGACGATCTTATGAGCTGCGGTTCAATGGCTGCCGCAAAGGAAAAGGGACTTGTCCGCTCCGAGGGCAAGGAATATGTTATGCAGGACGGAGATATCGTTCTGTTCAGATTCAACGTATAATAATATAATCAGCACATCATTCATTTGGATATACACATTTAAAAGGAGAAAACCGAGCAATGAAAAGACACGAAAATCTTAAATCTGCGATACTCGCTTTCTGTGCGGCTTTATTATTCCTTGCAGCAGGACTTGTTGTCAATTTTGTGCTTATCAGACCTCTTATAAGCGAGGACAATTCGGCACTCGAACTGTTGATATACAGATTTACCCCGCTGCTGCTTTTTATTGCGGCTGCAATGTTTGCCATTGCGGGAGGCTATGCCCTTGCAAATGAAATAATGATTGAAAAGGGCGATGAGATCGTAGCAGATGTTACAGGCATCAAGGAATATTTTGTCGGCAAGGACTCAAATTCGGTTCATTATAATCTTTTTGCCGAGTGGAAATGTCCCGCAAACGGCAAGGTATACAAATATCAGCTGAAAAACCTGCCCGGCAATCCTCAGCAGAAAGTTCCCGACAACAAGGTAACTGTCAAGATCAGCAAATCCGATCCCAGACAGTATTTCATAATGCTTTGAGCGATCTTTGCATAAATACATATCCGCTGCTTCCGATGATCTACGGAAGCAGCTTTTTATATCATATAACGGGATATTTTTGTAATTATATTGTAATTATATTTCAACCTGCGTTTGTTGACAATTGTTGAAAAAAATGATAATATATAAATTGTATGAATGCGGATATTCGTATTTCATATAGTTTGTAATAATACAAATCACTGTTGTACCGCACAAATCAACAATGCGGCATGGAGGATTTATATGGCTAATAAGACCGACGCTAAAAGATACAAAACAAGCAATGAGGACGGACTTGACAGCGATATGTCAAGAATGATCTCCTCCGCTATTGCTCAGAAGAAAAAAGCGGGAAAAAAGAAGAAGAAAAACAAAGGGATCGTAATCGGTGCAGCCGCTACTGGTGCTGTTATCGTTGTGGGAGCTGTTGTTTATTTCGGCGGCTGGATAAATTCAATGGGAAAGTTTCTTCCCAATACATATATCAATGACACCGATGTCAGCGGAATGACTCCCAAGCAGGCAGCCTCCGCAATTCAGGTGGGCCCCACCACGGAATATCTCACTGTCACAAAGAAAGACGGCGACAGCGAACGTATTCCTCTGGACTACTTCGACTATAAATATGACCTCTTTGCAGATGTGAAGGAAATATTCGATCAGATAGATTATGCAGGCTGGGTAGGCTCTTATTTCAAGACCACCAATTACACCACCGAAAGCGAAGCTCAGTATGACAGCGACAAGCTTGAATATCTGCTCCGCAGCACTGTCTGGGGCTCTGTTGACACATCGGACGCAAAAATAAAATTCGGCGATGAAGGCTATTACATTGAGCCTGAGGTTTACGGCGACACGGTAAACATTGAGATACTCACCGATTATGTTGAGAAAAAGGTTTCGGAGGGTGCGCTCACCGTTGATCTTACCGACAGCGGCTGCTACACCGAGCCTAAGGTATTATCCGCCGATCTTCAGGACAAGCTTGAAGAGATGAAGGAAAAGTTCAACTTCATCATAACCTATGATTTTGACTATACCACGGAAACTCTTACAGGCGCAGATGTTTCGGAATGGGTCAAGTCCGACGGCTCTATTGACCGCTCAAAGGCGGAAAATTACATAGCTATGCTGGCTCAGAAGTATGATACCTTCATGACAACAAGAAGCTTCCGGACAACCGAGAGAGGCGTTATTACAATGGCTCAGTCGCGCTACTCAACGGGTCAGTACGGTTGGTGGATAGATCAGGAAAAATCCGTGGACAAGCTGCTTCAGTATATCGAAAACGGCGAATCCATTACAGTCGATCCCATGTATGTAACGCTGGATACAGGCTACTGCTACGAGGGCTTTGAGTCCGACAGATCTGCCGACAGCGATATCGGAAACACTTACATTGAAGTCGATCTTTCGGCACAGCATATGTGGTATTACGAAAACGGCGAGCTTAAATTCGAGACGGATCAGATCGTTTCGGGCAAGGCTACCGATCCTGCAAGAAAAACTCCCGAGGGCGTTTACAGCGTTTACACAAAGAGCGAGAATTACATGATGGTGGCTGCGGACGGCTCCTACCGCACACGATGCAGCTACTTCATGAGATGCAGCTTCGAGGGCATCGGCTTCCATGACCTCAGCAGAAGCTCCTACGGCGGAGATATTTACATAAACAACGGTTCTCACGGCTGTATCAACATGAAATACAGTGAAGTCCAGACCCTTTACAACATGGTCGCAAGAGGAACTCCCGTTATAATGTATTATTAAAACAAACCCTCGGAATTCGCAATGAGTACCGAGGGTTTTTATACAAAAAATCAGCCGATGCAATTTAACCGCATCGGCTGATCTTATTTATTCATATAATTATTTTCAGTCATCAAGGAAACCGCAGTGGCGGAGATAATCCTCGATCATGCCCGCAGTCTGGTCGATGCCGATAGAGCTGTCGATAGTCATGTTGTAGTTCTGAGCCTTGCCCCACTGTGACTGTGTGATGAAGTTATAATAGTTGGAACGCTTTTTATCCCACTTCTTGACAGCTGCGATAGGATCCTTAACATTTTCGCCGTATTCCTCGGTGATACGCTTTGCACGCTGCTCAATGGGCGCATGGATAAAGAAATGCACGCAGTTCTCGTAGTCACGGAGAATATAATCGGCGCATCTTCCAACTATGATGCAGGATTCCTTATCGGCTATCGAACGGATAAGGTTCGACTGTGCAACAAATGCCTCATCATAAACATTGGGGACATATGTACCCATATAAAGACTGTACAGCAGGCTGGAGGGCTTCTGATCCTCTATCTCATTGATAAAATGCTCGGAAAGTCCTGTTTCCTTGGCAGTCATTGTAATAAGCTCACGGTCATAGAACTTTACGCCTATGCTCTCGGCAAGCTTTTTTCCGATAATTCTTCCGCCCGAACCATGCTCTCTGGCAATAGTAACGATAAATTTTTTCATATAAATCAGCCTCCTGTTGGGCATAATAAGTTAAGGAAAAATCATTTCCATATTCATATTATACCACAGCCGTACGAAAAAATCAAGATGTTTTTAAACAATTTGTACATTTATAAAAATTATACAAGCATAAAATTATTTAATCTGACAGCATTTTCATAAGCTCGGCGGTATTTGACACTATCTGTGAAGCTCCGTGCTCAACAAGAAATTCTCTTGAACGGAAGCCCCAGCAAACGGAAATGCACGGGATCCCCGCATTTTTCGCCGTCATTATATCAACATCGGAATCGCCCACATAAACTGCGGAGCCTATGTCCGTTCCAAGCTCCTTAACGGCTGTGAAAACCGTGTCGGGGGCAGGCTTGCGGCTCACGCCCTCACGCTCACCGATCGCCACTTCGATATCGGGGAAAAACGCATCACGCAGCTCCTTTACCGCAAAATCAGCCTTGTTGGAAACTATCGCAGTGCCTATCCCCTGCTTTTTCAGCTCCGCCAGCAGCTCGGGAACGCCCTCATATGCCCTTGTGACATTGCGGCAGTTTTCGCCGTAGTGCTTCTTGAAATTTGCAAAAGCTTCTTCAAAGCGTGGATTGCTTTCACCGTCGGGAACGGCACGTATCATAAGCATTTTTATGCCGTTTCCCACAAAGTTGCGCACCTCATCAATAGTGCGGACAGGCATTCCGCAGGAGCTTAATGCATAATTTGTGCTTGCCGCAAGATCCTCCAGAGTGTTCAGCAGTGTGCCGTCAAGGTCAAAAATTACAGATGTATATTTCATAGCTATTCTTCTTTCTTACATTTAAACATTTTACCTGCGATATTGATATTTTCCGCCGCAAGTGCGGAATAAAAATCGGCTATCTCACCGATTATGCGGAATGTTTCTTTATTGTCGCTGCTTTCAAGGGAATGTCCCACTCCGCCGTATATTTTATATGTAATATTATTTTTACGGCAGTATTCTTCCAGAACGGCAGGCTCAAGGTATGCGTCCATGTCTCCCGAAAGAGAAATACAGCTGCCGTTCATGTATCGGAGAGTTCCCTCCAGCGGCGTCAGAAAGATCTGCTCGGGAGATATCCCAAGCTGCTCTGCGGCATACCCTGCAAGCACAGTGCCCATGCTTTTTGAAACAAACACGATACGGTCATACTGCGAAAAATCTGTCGCTTTTAAAGCATCAAGCACCTCGGGCTTGGCAAGCTCTATCCGCTCGGGGATAGAAATATCAGTCCTGCCTCTGATGTTGTCGCCGTAGGAAATTTTCACAGTCTGAAAGCCGCTTCTGCGGAGTATCGTACCTGCATAATAAAGCAGCGGACAGTCCGCACTGTAATTTCTTCCGCCGATAAGAACCGCAATATCCATTTCAGTAACCTCTTATCTCAAAGCTGCGCTCATCATCAACTACTGGGATATTTCTCACGTCTCTGTGAGTTATCTCAATGTATCGCCCCGAGTCGATAAGCTGCTCCATTTTGTCGATTTCCTCGGCTGTGCCCTGTATCTCCGCAAGAACGGTCCCGTCGGAGCAGTTCTCCACCCAGCCCGTAAGCCCCAGCATTCTTGCCGCATGACAGGCGGTGTATCTGAATCCGACGCCCTGAACAGAGCCGTAATACCGCACCGAAACTCTCTTTTTCTCCATTACTGCTTCCTCGCGATCGCATATTCATCGTCAAGATTGAAGTAAGGGCAATTATCGAAGCTGCCGCTCATAAATCGGCACATTTCGTCCTCGTCCAGGTTCATATCACAACAATAGCATTCCCAGTCCTCGTCATATACATAATAGACGCAGCTTTCGCAGTTGGATTTTCCCGCTGCCATATTATCACCTTATTTCATATTTTTAAGGGTTCCCTTTTTTCCGTCACTGCGGAAAAAGAAGCCCGAATTATCCTTGAATTTTGCCTTTTTGAAAAATCTTACAAGGGACGATACCATGAACACACCCATTGCGATAGCTCCTGCATCGCCCACAGTTTTTACGGCAAGCTCCGAAGCAGATTCTATATCGTCCATAACCAGCGCGGACATCGTATAATACATCATTCCGCCCGGAACAAGGGGAATTATCGAGGTTATCAGATACATACTTGCGGGAACTCTAAGCCGACGTGCAAGCAGTTCGGAATAAACCGCTGCTCCCGCTGCCGCCATAAAACAGCAGCTCACCTCGCCCGAGCCGTTATTCTGGAGAATAAAATATATGAACTGGCTCATGAAGCCGCCAACAGCCGCACTTACAAGATGCCTCGGTCTGATATTGAACTGTATGCCGTAAGCCGCACAGGCAGCCGTGCTGAGTATGCATTTTATCAGTATATCCTCAAACATATGCTCACCCCGATCTGTTCATATTTTTATACCGCAACGGCAGCTGCGATAACAACTCCTGCGCCCACAGCCATTCCCGCAGCAATGAGCAGAGCCTCCGTAAGATTATATATCCCTGCCAGCAGATCGCCTGCTATAAAATCACGCATACAGTTGGTTATTGCAACTCCCGGAACAAGCGTCATGAACGAGCTGATTATCACCTTATCGAAGCCCTCCGTAAGTCCCAGCCTGCTCAGCAGCACAGCCGAAACCGCCGCCGCAAAGGAACAGAAAAAGCTCTTCATAAAAACGCCCGAACCGAACTTGTCCATTTTCTCCGCAACATAAAATATCAGTGCCGAGCAGATTGCAGCGCTTATTGATTCAAAAGCTCCGCCGCCGAAAAAGAACGCAAACACAGCGCCGATAATGATGTTGCAGATAAAATTCATAGCCTTGGGATATATTTTTCTTGTCTCGATCTCGTCTATCTTCTGCATTATCGTCTGATAGCGTGGCTTTGAATGGCAGATGTGCCGTGAAAGCCCGTTGTATTTGTCTATCCTGTCAAGATTTACCGTTCTGTCCGTTACTCGGCAGGTCCTTGTGAGCGGCTCGCCGTTTTCCCGTCTGAGGGTGATAATTATTTCCGTGGGGATAACAAATATCTCCGCCTCGGGGTGACCGTAGGCACGGCAGATACGCCGAATGCTCTCCTCGGCACGATAGACCTCGGCACCGTATTTTGTCATCATACAAGCCATTGTGGTGACCGTATCCAGAAGCTCATTTTCACCCACGATTATCCCCCTTTTCCGTTCAGACAGCTATCCCTCCGTCAACGGAAAGTACCTGTCCCGTTATAAATGATGCGCTTTCCGATGCAAGAAATGCCGCCGCAGCAGCCACGTCCTCGGGCGTTCCTATCCTCATAAGAGGAGTTTCCGCCGCAAGTTCAGCCATTGTTTCGCTGTCAAGATGTCCGTTCATCTCCGTGTCGATAACTCCGGGAGCGATGCAGTTCACCGTTATCCCGGAAGGCCCCAGCTCCTTGGCAAGAGCCTTTGTCATGCCGATCACAGCCGCCTTTGCCGCAGAATAATGCACCTCGCAGGAGCCGCCCGTGATCCCCCACATGGAGGAAATGTTGATGATCCTGCCGTGCTTTCGGTGAAGCATATTTTTCAATGCCAGCTGCGAGGCGATATACACGCCCTTAACGTCAACATCGAACAGCCTGTCCCAGTCGGCATCGGAAATATCCTGAAACATCACCTGCCCCGCAATTCCCGCATTATTAACAAGAACATCGGCTGCGCCCAGCTCATGCTCTATTTTTTCAAACATTTCAGTCATTGCTTTTCGGTCGGAAACATCTGCTTTGTACGCAGCAGCCGTGCCGCCGTTTTTTCTGATGATATCGCATACTTCAAGGGCAGCCGCTTCGTTTCTGCAATAATTCACTGCGGCAGCGTAACCCTCCGATGCAAGACGCATCGCTATGGCACGTCCTATTCCTCTTGAACCGCCTGTAATAACGGCAGTTTTCATTTATATCATTCCTTTCGGAAAGTATTTTATGTAAAATTATGATGTACCTTTATTATAGCATTTTGATCTGTCACTGTCAAGAAAAACGAATCGCCCGTCGGATATTCGGCTGCACTTGACAAACCGCTTTTCTCCTGCTATAATCATAATGGTATATTGTGTAATTTTATTTTTCGGAAGGTATCTTGTAATGATATTATCACTTGAAAATATTAGTAAAATATATAACGGAAACACAGTTCTTGACAATATCGCTCTCACTATCGAGGACAATGACAGGATAGGTCTTATCGGCGACAACGGCTGCGGAAAATCAACGCTGCTGCGCATCATAACGGGCATGGAAGATTATGAATCACAGCCAGAACCCAACGTCCCGCATCTTTCGCTGACAAAAAGCGCCACAGTGGGATTTTTGCAGCAGAACACGGGTCTTGACCGTTCAAGTACGATAATCGAGGAAATGACCTCGGTTTTCCGTCCGCTGCTTGACGTTCAGGAGGAAATGCGCCGTCTTGAAGAGGAAATGGCAAAGCCCGAAACCCACAGCGACCCGAAAAAATTTGCTGAAATATCAGCCGAATATGACCGCAAGACCGCTTTTTTTGAGTCGAACGAGGGCTACCTTATAAATGTAAAGATACGCTCAGTGCTGAACGGTATGGGCTTTCCCAAGGAGCGTGACGATATGGTCATCTCCGCACTGAGCGGCGGCGAAAAGACACGTCTTGCACTGGCAAAGCTGCTGCTTGAATCACCGAAGCTGCTTATCCTTGACGAGCCTACCAACCACCTTGACTTCAACACCATAATGTGGCTGGAGGATTATCTCCGTGACTACAAGGGTGCGCTGCTTATCGTATCACATGACAGATATTTTCTGGACAAGCTGGCTACATCTATCTGCGAGATAGAGCGTGGCCATCTGAAACGCTACAAAGGCAATTATTCCGCTTTCACGGTCCAGAAAGAGGCTGACGTTCAGCGCCAGTGGAAGGAATACGAGGCTCAGCAGGAGGAGATTGCAAAGCTTCAGGATTTCGTTGACAGGAACCTTGTCCGTGCAACAACCTCCAACATGGCAAAAAGCCGTATCAAAAAGCTTGAAGCAATGGAGCTTATCGAAAAGCCCGCTGCTCCCGCAAAACGAGCAAAAATTCATTTTGAATATGACGTTGTTCTGCCCCTTGATGTGCTTGCGGTCAAGAATATCGACGTAAGCGTCGGCTTCGGCAGCGACAGAAAGACACTTGTGGACAGCCTTTCCTTTGATGTGAGACGCGGAGACAAGCTGGGCATAATCGGTTCAAACGGAATCGGAAAATCCACGCTGCTGAAAATAATCAGAAAGCAGCTGCCTGTTTCACACGGAACTATCGAATGGACGAAAAACATCAAGATAGCATATTTCGATCAGGAAAATTCCCAGCTGGATTTTTCCAAAACGGTAATTGACGAGATCCACAGCCGCAGACCCACAATGACCGAGCAGCAGGTTCGCTCCCTGCTGGGACTTGTCCGCCTTACGGGAGAGAATGTTTTAAAGCAGGTGGGAGTTATAAGCGGCGGCGAGCGTGCAAAGCTCTGCTTTGCTATCATGATGATGGAGCGTGGAAATGTGCTTATCCTCGACGAGCCTACCAACCACCTTGACCTTGCGGCAAAGGAAGTTCTTGAAGAAGCGCTTGTGGACTTTGACGGAACGATAATCATGGTTTCCCATGACCGCTATCTGCTGAACAGACTTTGCACACGCATCATGGAGATAACCGAAAACGGCGTTGAACAGTTCGGCGGCAGCTTTGAGGAATACATGGAGCTGCGCACCAAAAAGGAAGAAGAGGCTCAGCGCATAGCCGAGCTTGAAAAGCAGGAAAAAGCAAAAAAGGAAGCCGAGGAAAAGGGCGCAAAGGCATTCCGTTCCAAGGAACAGCGTGCAAAGGACGCAAAAAAGCGTCAGCGCATAAAGGAGCTTGAAGCGGAGATAGAACGTCTTGAATCGGAAATGGCGTCGCTTCAGGAGGAAATGTCCTCACCCGAGGTATGCACCGATTATCAGCTCATGCATGAAAAATGCGCCGAATTTGAGCGCATGAAGCAGCTTTCCGCCGATTATTCCGATGAATGGCTCATGCTCAGCGAAGAGCTTGAATGAAAGGAACACCAATGAACAGAAATATAAAAATTGCGGCGATACATGACCTCTCGGGCATAGGGCGCTGCTCTCTGACGGTGATAATCCCAACGCTTTCGGCAATGGGAATACAGGTTTGTCCCGTTCCGACGGCGATACTTTCCTCCCACACAGGCGGCTTCGGAGATGTTGTGATGCACGATCTCACCGACTATCTCTCCCCTGCGCTGGAGCATTACAAGAAGCTGAAAATATCCTTTGACTGCATTTACAGCGGATTTCTTGCTTCAACCGAGCAGATAGATCACTGTCTGGAATTTTTCGATGAATATAAATCGGCGCTCAAAGTCGTTGACCCCGTTATGGCTGACCACGGCAAGCCCTACAAGACCTGCACCGACAAGCTTCGCAGCCGCATGGGTGAGCTTGTGCGAATTGCCGATATCATCACTCCCAATGTCACGGAGGCAGCAATGCTTTTGGGCGAGGATCCATATCAGCCCGATCTTACCTTGCAGCAGATGAAGAGCTATCTCGTGCGGCTTTCCGAGCTTGGACCCGACACTGTTGTTATCACAAGCGTTTTCTCCCACGGAAAGACCTACAACATCGGCTATGACCGAAAGCACAGCAAGTTCTGGAAAGTGCCATATGCGATGATAAATGCCAATTATCCCGGAACAGGCGATATTTTTGCTTCGGTGCTGACAGGCTCTATCCTCCGGGGAGACAGTCTGCCGCTGGCAATGAACCGTGCCGCATCATTCCTTGAGCTTACGATAAAGACCACCTACGGCTATTCCACCGACCCCCGTGAGGGAATACTGCTGGAGGGCTGTCTTAATTATCTCATGGAAAATCCGACGCTTTGCGATTATGAAACTTTATAAGAAGGCTAATCAATGAAAAATCTGAATATCGTTCTGGTGGAGCCACAGATACCACAGAACACAGGAAATATCTCCCGCACCTGCGCTGTTACGGGTGCAAGGCTTCATCTTGTAAAGCCAATGGGCTTTGAAGTCACAGACAAGCAGCTTAAACGTGCGGGGCTGGACTACTGGGACAAGCTTGACATCACATATTATGACGGGCTGGAAGATTTCTTTTCAAAAAACAGCGGTCCGTACTTTTATTTCACCACAAAGGGCAGGCACGTTCATTCCGACATGACCTACCCCGACGGCAGCTATCTTGTTTTCGGACGTGAGGACAAGGGACTTCCCGAGGAGCTGCTGTATAAAAATCCCGACACCTGCGTAAGAATACCTATGCGGCCTGCGCTCAGAAGCCTGAATTTATCAAATTCGGTTGCGATAGGCGTATATGAGGTGCTTCGCCAGTGGAACTATCCCGAGCTTGCCTCCGAGGGGCAGCTCACAAAATATAAATGGTAAAGGAGAGCTTACAATGCAGAAAATCAAATTCATCACCGATTCAGCCTGCGATATCCCCAAGGAATACGAGGAAAAATACGGCATAAAGATCATGTGCTTCCCGATAACGGTAGGCGACAAAAGCTTCCGTGACAGAGATATCCCCATCAAGGAATACTATGACCTGATAATCAAGTCCCCCGAGCTGCCGAAGCACTCGCAGCTTACACCATTTGAATATGCGGAAAGCTTCTCCGAAGCATATGCTGACGGCTGCACCGATATTTTTTACATCTCTATCGCTTCCAAAGGCTCCAACACGATCAATTCCGCACGCATGGGAAGAGATCAGTTCTTTGAGGAAAATCCCGATGCAAAGGACAAGGTGAATATCCGCATTCTCGATTCGGGAAACTACACGGGAACATACGGCTATCCCGTGGTACAGGCTGCAATAAAGGCTGAAAACGGAGCTTCCGCCGACGAGATCGAGGGTTATCTCACAGAATGGTTCGATGCTGCGGAGGTACACTTCGGCTGCTATACTCTCCAGTTTGTAAAAAAATCGGGACGTGTAAGCTCGGCAGCTGGATTTGTGGGAGAAATAATGGGACTCCGTCCTATAATCAAGATAAAGCAGGGCGTTTCCGAAGTCGAAGCAAAGGTAAGAGGCGACAAGGCGGTTGTTCCCAAGCTGGCTGATTTTGTCTGCGAAAGAATAATCCCCCAGTCACCTTATGTTGTAATGGAAGGCTACGACCCGATCTACACCGATGAGCTTGCAAAGGAGCTTACAAAGCGTCTGGGCTATGCTCCCGAGATGCGCTTTGACATCGGCGGAGTTATTGCCGCAAACTGCGGACCAAAGACTGTCGCTGTTGCTTTCAAGGCAAAGAAATAATATAATATCCGTAAAAAACGATCGGCTGCATTTAAAAATATGCAGCCGATTTTTTATGTATTTATATAAATGTACGCAAAAACGGCGGCACATCATAAGATGCACCGCCGCCATATCATTTACTGTTTACAGAAATTTCGGATCAAACACAGCCCTGAGCCTTCATAGCTTCAGCTACCTTGAGGAAGCCTGCGATGTTGGCACCTGCCATGTAGTTGCCCTCCATGCCGTACTCCTTAGCAGCCTCATCACAGCTCTTGAAGATGCTGATCATGATGTTGTGGAGCTTCTCATCAACCTGCTCGAATGTCCAGGAAAGACGCTCGCTGTTCTGGGACATTTCAAGACCTGATGTTGCTACGCCGCCTGCATTTGCAGCCTTTGCGGGTCCAAAGAGCATATTGTTCTTGAAGTAAACTTCAATAGCCTCGGGAGTAGAAGGCATATTAGCACCCTCTGCAACTGCGAAGCAGCCGTTCTTTGCGAGGATAGCAGCGCTCTCGCCGTTGATCTCGTTCTGTGTAGCGCAGGGAAGAGCGATATCGCACTTGATTGTCCAGATACCGGAGCAGCCCTCGTGGTACTCAGCATCGGGGTGAGTTGTAACGTATTCCTTGATTCTCTTTCTCTCAACTTCCTTGAGCTGCTTTACGCAGGCAAGGTCAACACCGTTCTTATCGTAGATGTAGCCGTTGGAGTCGGAAAGTGCAACGACCTTTGCGCCGTACTCGGTAGCCTTTTCAGTTGCATAGATAGCAACGTTGCCGGAACCGGAGATAACAACTGTCTTGCCCTCGAAGCTCTTGCCGTTAGCCTTGAGCATCTCGTTTGTGAAGTAGCAGAGACCGTAGCCTGTTGCCTGTGTTCTTGCGAGAGAGCCGCCGTATGTAAGGCCCTTGCCTGTAAGAACGCCTGTGAACTCGTTTCTGAGTCTCTTATACTGACCGAACATATAGCCGATCTCACGTGCGCCTGTACCGATATCACCTGCGGGAACATCGCAGTCAGCGCCGATGTGCTTGCAAAGCTCTGTCATGAAGCTCTGGCAGAAACGCATAACTTCTCCGTCGGACTTGCCCTTAGGATCGAAGTCGGAACCGCCCTTGCCGCCGCCCATGGGGAGTGTTGTAAGGCTGTTCTTGAAGATCTGCTCAAAGCCCAGGAACTTGATGATTCCGAGGTATACGGAGGGGTGAAGTCTGAGACCGCCCTTGTAAGGACCGATAGCAGAGTTGAACTGTACTCTGAAACCTCTGTTAACCTGAACCTTGCCGTTATCGTCAACCCAAGGTACTCTGAAAATGATCTGACGCTCAGGCTCAACGATTCTCTCGAATACGCCTGCATCAATAAGATCCTGTCTCTTTTCAGCAACGGGCTGAAGGGACTCGAAAACCTCAGTTACAGCCTGAATGAACTCGGGCTCGCCGGGGTTGCGCTTCTTAACGGTTTCCAGTAAATCTGCAAGATATTTGTTTGTTAATGCCATTTTAATAAACCTCCCTAATTTTAAGCAGTCTGATTAACAAAAACGGACCGCTCTGCTGTAAAATGAAAGACACATCGTGCCCTGCTGCACTCTACAGTTAGTATTATATCACTATATTTCCAATAATGCAATAGGTTTTGAAACATTTTTTTATTTTTATTCATTTAATACAAAAGTTCGCAGATAATTATGTTAAAAATAAATTCGGACCGACTGAAAATGAAGTCGGTCCGATATTTTCTTTCATAAATCAAAGATTATTTATAAGTGCGGAATATATCTCGCCCTTGTGGTATCCCGTCATTTTTGCAGCTTCCTTGCTGGCTTCTGTTGGTTTCATGCCGCTTTCCACAAGCTTTCTTGCCTGCTCCACCGCTTCGTCAAGGGTTATCTCATCTCGGAGCTCGGGGGGCTGATAGCCCTCGATAACCAGAACGAACTCCCCTCTCGGCGGATTTTCCTCAAAATATGAAACTGCGCCCTCAAGATCTGTGCGTATAACCTCTTCATGAATTTTGGTAAGCTCACGGCAGACCGATATCCGCCTATTCCCAAAATATTTCAGCATATCACGGAGCGTATCCAGCAGCTTGTGAGGCGCTTCATAGAACACCAGCGTGTGAGTGTCCTTTGCGGCGCTTTCAAGATGTGCATAGCGCTGCTTCTTCGTCACCGACAAAAATCCCTCAAAGGCAAATCTTGAAGTGGAAAGTCCGCTGACCGCCACTGCCGATGCCGCAGCCGTAGGTCCCGGGACTACCTCCGTTTTTATTCCTCTTTCGGCGCACATTTTAACAAGATCCTCGCCCGGGTCGGAGATGCAGGGCATTCCCGCATCGGTGACAACGGCGCAGTTTTCACCTGCCTCGATCCTGTTTACAATGCTCTCGCTGACCGAACGCGCCGAATGCTCATGATAGCTTACCAGCGGCTTTTTTATATTGAAATAATTCAGCAGCTTCACCGAAACCCTTGTGTCCTCGGCACAGATAAAATCGACCTTTTCGAGTGCCTCAACTCCCCTGTATGTCATGTCGCCCATATTTCCGATAGGCGTGCCCACTATATATAACTTTCCGCTCATATTAAAAATCCTTTCCTTACGGCTCTGTATGACCGTATATCGCACGAAGCTCTTCCGAAACTCCGCCCCCGCAGTTCATATAAAGCTGCGGCATAACATTCATAAACGGCTTGCCGCCCTTTTTTCCCTCGATAAGAAACAGCCACGGAGCGTCATCGGGTGTCTTTGATACAAAACGCAGCGTTTTCGGCTCGATATTATTGCTCTTCATCGCCGAGATAACGTCCGCAAGCCGCTCGGGACGATTGCATATGCAGAGCTTTCCTCCGAATTTCAGCAGCTTGGCGGCAGCTGTACATACATCATTTATATTGCACAGTATCTCATGACGGGCTATCTTCTGAGCCGTCATTTCACTTTCAATCCCTGCCTTTGCTGCCTTATAGGGCGGATTGCAGGTCACACAGTCCAAACTTCCCATGGGAATGCCTGCCGAAGCGATATCCTTCAGGTCGGCACATATTGGATATATCCTGTCCAGCGACGATCTTTCAACGCTCATATTGAACTGCTCTATCGCCTGTGGCTGGATATCCACTCCGTAGACTGCCGCAGGCTCATAGCGGAGCTTCATAAGTATTGCGATTATTCCGCAGCCCGTGCCAAGATCGCACACCGTATCCTTATGACGGACTGCCGCAAAATCCGCCAGCAGAAAAGCGTCCGTTCCAAAGGTATGCTCCTTTGTGACGGCTATCTCACAGCCGTTTTTCAGTTTTTCATAGGAAAGCTCCGTCAAAGATCATCACTCCGAATCAAAATAATACATTTATTATAGCATATCCGCCCGATGTTTTCAAGCCGATAAACAAAAAATTCCGAAGCACCGATAAATGCTTCGGAATCCGTATTACTTTGTTGTTGAACCGAATCCGCCGTCACGGACCTGATCTGCACTGTCGTCAACGGTTATGCCGAAAGGAAGAAAAATTCCCTGGGCAAAGCCCTGACCTGCCTTGATGACAGCTTCTTTTCCCTGCCTGCCGTCATTGGTTATCTTTATCATGATGTGTCCCTCGTTGGAGGAGCCGTAATAATCGCTGTCGATTATTCCGACGGTATTGTCAAGCTGAATGCGGAACTTGAAGCCGAGTCCGCTTCTGGGAAACACCGCAAGAACCCAGCCGTTGTCTATCCTTGCACGTATGCCCGTAGGGATAAGCGCCGTTTCTCCGACCTTGAGAGTGATATCAAAGGGGCTGTAAAAATCATATCCTGCCGAACCCACAGTCGCTCTGACGGGCAGCTTTATGCTGTCATAAGCGTCAGCCATTCCGCCGAACAGAGGATTTGCATTTACTGCCTCCTCAAACTGCTCTCTGCTGACTTTTTTAAATTCCGCTATCCTATTCATCGGCTCTTTCCTTTCATTTTCCCGATTCCGCACCGAGGCATTCGGGGCATATGCCCTCAAATATCAGACTGCTGCCCGTTATGCGGTAGCCGCAGCTGTCCTTAATGTATTTTTCAGGCTCCTGCACCTGCTTTATAACAGACATCACCACATCTGCCACCGCTCCGCATTCTTTGCATCTTATATGATAATGTGCGTCGATGCGGTGATCGTAGCAGTCCGCTCCGCTGGGAACGGGTATTTTCAGGATATCACCCTTTGCGGAAAGCTGGTTCAGCACACGGTAAACCGTAGCCTTGCTTATGGTGGGGTAATTATCGTGGACCTTTTCATATACCATATCCGCCGTAGGGTGATTATACATATCACGCACCGTCTGGAGGATAATACTTTTCTGCATTGTATTGCGTTCACTGTTTGAAGAGGGATTATTCATAGCAGACCCTTTCCTTGATATAAATATACATTATCAATATTATATACTATTTAATATTATTTGTCAAGGGCACATCTGAAAATATCAGTAAGCAATATTATATATCTCTTCAACATCTGCGGGAGTAAGCTTTACATAAACTCCAAGATCATAATTCTTGCAGGCGCAGGCCTTGTCAGCCATTTCCGCAAATTTTTCCCTGCCTATGCCGATCTCAGAAAGACGTGTGGGCATTCCGATGGACTTTGAGAAATTCTCCAGCGCTTCGGCAGTTTTGTTCACAGCCTGCTGCTTATCGGCTTCATTCACTCCGAAAACCTGTCTGCCGAACTGAATTATTTTATCGGGATTTGTTCTTGAAACATATTTTATCCATGCAGGGAAAATTATTGCAAGTCCCGCACCGTGGGCGATATCATAATATGCGGAAAGCTGATGCTCGATCTGATGAGAAGCCCAGTCGCCGCCTCTGCCGCCCTCGCCTCTGCCGAGATCAAGGAATCCGTTATGCGCAACTGTGGCTGCCCACATTATCTCTGCACGGTAATCGTAATTTTCAGGCTCGGCTATAGTCAGCGGAGCATATTTTATCACGGTCTGAGCGTCCGCCTCGATAAGTCTGTCCGTCACGTCGCAGCTCCTGACATTCACAAAGTATCTCTCCATAAGATGCGCAAGCATATCCGAAGCTCCGCAGGCGATCTGATATGCAGGCAGTGAGAATGTATTCACGGGATTCAGCACCGAGAATACAGGATAGTGATGATCCGATGTAAGGCTGCGCTTGTCATTAGTCTCTTCCTTTGTAATTACTGAGGAAGATGAGCTTTCAGAGCCTGCCGCAGGTATTGTCAGGACTGTTCCAACGGGGATATGTCCCTTGGGAGAAGCCTTTTTCATGAAGAAATCCCATACATCGCCGTCATACACCGCTCCCGTCGAAGCTGCCTTTGCGGTGTCGATAACGGAGCCGCCTCCTACTGCCAGTATCAGCTTTATATCCTCGCTGCGGATCTTTTCAATGGCTTTATAGACAAAATCAAGTCTGGGATTGGGCTTTACACCGCCCATTTCACAGTGCTGAACTCCCGCAGCATCAAGAGACTTTCTCACTCTGTCCAGCAGACCGCTTCTCTCCGCCGAACCGCCGCCGTAAATTATGAGAGTCTTTCCGTAAGCGGCGCATTCCTTTCCGATCTGAGGATCGGTGTCCTTTCCGAAAATTATCTTTGTTGGATTAAGATATGTAAAATCATTCATTGCCAAAACATTCCTTTCCGTATTACAAAGATATGCCGCCCCATTTGATTGAAGCAGCATACCGCATAAACATATTATATATCAGCGTCGTGATTCTGTCAAGATTCCGATTCCTCCATGACCTTTTTGAGCAGGTCTGCCGCAAGCTTTGACATACTTGTTCCGTGAGCCTCGCAGTACGCACGGAGCTTTTCCTTTTCGCCCTTTTTAAGCAGAACCACAAGCTTGTCATAGGTCTTGTTCATATATTTGTTTATTGATCTGGCCGATGTATTCTTTGCCATATTGCTCACCTCAGGCAGAACATTTTATTCTGCTTTTATACTTCCATAATATTCTTTTACTGCGTCCGCCGCAGGTTTTCCGTATATCTCATAGCTGCCGTCATGCTTATAGGCTGCCGCATTGTTCAGCCTTGCTGTCCAGCTCCAGAAAGCCATTCCGCCGCACCAGCTTCTTTTTGCGCAGGCGGACATCATCGTGCGGTACCATTCTGCCTGTTCTTCAAGACACACCTCTCCCCGAATGCTCCAGTCATTGGGAACGGCTGCCGAACCCTTTGCGGACATACAGCCTGCCTCCGCAAAGAAAAACGGCTTGTTGTATTTTTTCACAACAGCTTCTATCCTGTCAAGCTGCTCCTCCCAGTTGTCTATCGGATAATATCCGCTGGAGGATATCACATCAACGCAGTCCCACCAGTCGATATTGTCCTCCTGATACTTGTCGGTATTGTATGAAACAGGTCCGCTGTAAACCGACTTTATATCGGCAATAAGCTTACGCCACTGCTCGCTCCTGCGCTCGGACATCACCATTTCACAGCCTGCAATAAACATCTCACAGCCCGTTTTCTCGGCTATCTCCGCATAGTGCAGCTGAAATTCCGTATATGATTTGAACCAGCAGCTCCACTTAGGCTCGCAGGGAACGTCCTTGTCAAAAAAGTTTATATGCGCTCTCCATGTGCCGTTCTTGCAGTTCACGGTGGGCTTGATCGCAGCCCTCATTCCGAGACTGTGGATATATTCTATCATATGTATAAGCTCGACATCGGACATGGTTGCGGGAGATGTATAGTCTATCTCCTCCGACTGGGGCGTGTCCTGAAGTCCGTTGGGAACAAGGATAATGAAGTCCGCTCCCGTTGCTTCTTTCAGGGTATCAAGACTGCGGAAGGATTCCGCACGCTCGAATGTGCCTTTTCCCGCAAAGGGAGCAAATGTCATTCCTTTTATGTAATCCATGGGGAGTCCTCCTATATTTCTATTTCGTCAAGATCGTCGGGAACATACAGCCTGCCGCTGTAATACTGCTTTCCCTCCGCCGTGTAAAGCTCTCTGCGGCGCTCTATGTTTTTGTCCTCGGTATGATACAGAACAAGATTGGGGATATTGAGTCTCTCCGCCAGCTCACAGGCGTCCTTTACCGTGGAATGATGCTTTTCATAGGGCGAAAAAACATCAGCCTGCGAATAAAGACAAAATGCTTCATGAAGCAGCCATTTGCTGTTTTCCGCATATTCTCTTTCGCACTCGTTATAAGGCTCATCACCGCAGCAGGTAAGCTTTTCTCCGCCGATATCCATGCAGAAGCCGAACTGCTCTGCCTTTGTGGAATGAATATCAAAAAATGTCACATCTCTGCCGATGATATTCCTTGTTTCGCCGTCCGTCACCGTCACAAGATGAAGCCTGTCGCCGATAAATGCCGTTTCCTTTGGCTGGAGCAGCTTATGCGCCATATCGTCCAGCAGCGATATCACTTCCTCATGGGCGTAAATATTGGCATCGCCTTTATATGTACCCTTTTTCATGCCCGTGCATATCACTCTTATCAGCCATATCATGCCCATTATATGGTCGATATGCTTATGGGTAACGAACATCTCATGTATATCATTGACATTTATATCGGCAAGCTTTAATCTGTGCAGTATCTCACTGCCGCCTCCGCCGTCAACAAGAAAATATCTGTCATTGTCGCAGACAACAAAGCAGGTATTGTAGCATTCGGTAACAAGCGCATGGCCTGTGCCAAGCATTTTCAGTTTCATTGCATTTTCTCCGCAGCATAATTATTAATCAAAACTTATAATTATAATATATAATATTTCAGCCTGCGGTGCTATAATAATATTCGTCAAAAAATCGTACAAATCTATTTTTACAGCACATAAAAGGACTGATATCAATGCAGTATCTGTATGAATATTCAGACACTATGAACACGCCCTATGAGGCATTTCTTTATTCATCGGACAAAAACTCTATGCCCGTTCACCCTCACTGGCACTATTATGCCGAGACAATATATATACTTGAGGGTCACGCACTTATCACCTGCGACGGAAAGGATTATTCTGCGGAAGCCGATGACATGGTGCTGTTTCACCCAGAAGCCGTCCATGCGATATACAACACAACAAACGCTCCGCTGAGCTACTGCGTTGTAAAATTCGATATAAGCCGACTTGTGATATCCAACAGCTATACTCCGAAGCTCCGCACTATTTTCCGTGCCGCACGGGGAAACGAACACTGCCCCGTGCTTTTTACTGCGGACAGCTATGAGCATGAACGCAGCAAAGGAATTTTTTTCCGCCTTATATATGAGATAACCCACCGTGACTACGGCTATGATCTTATGATGCATTCCCACCTCTGCATTCTTATGATGGATATTCTCCGCATATGGCAGAGCATGGGATTCAGCACGGATAATATCAGTGAAAACGCCGATGAATCGGCAGGCGAATCTATCCGTTCCGTTACGGAATATATCGACGCCCATTCATCGGATAATCTCACAGTTGAAGATCTTGCAAAGCGCTGCGGAATGAGCTATTCCTATTTTGCAAAACAGTTCCGCGAATTTTACGGTAAATCCTGCAAGGAATATATCGAATTTATCAGGATATGCAAGGCTGAGGATATGCTGCTGTTCACATCTCACGATCTTAACTATATCAGTCAGGAAACAGGATTTTCCGATTGCAGTCACCTTATCAAGACCTTTAAAAAGATAAAAGGCGTTACCCCCAAGCAGTACCGCCTTAAAAGAAGCGGAAATTAGATACGGTCACTTACTTTTCCTAAAAAACTCCCTTATGCCGAGAGCAATGATAAATACGGCAAAGAATTTTCCCAGCAGCTCCGAGCCGATATATTCCGCCGCAAGACTGCCGATCACAGCCGATACCGCTCCCGTTATCATCGCAGGGACAAGCTCTTTCAGTTCGATAAGTCCGTTCTTTCGGTGTATGATGACCGAAAGCAGGGCAATGGGCAGAAAAAATATCAGATTCACTCCCTGGGCATGGAGCTGGCTGTATCCTCCCCATACCGTCATATAAAGAATGAGTATCATTCCGCCGCCCACACCCAGCGACGCAAGAAATCCCGTCACAAGAGCGGCTATGCACATCATCGCCACAGCATTCTCACCCCTGCCCCGATAAGCAGCACGCCGAATATTTTTTTCAGTATCCTTACAGGCATTTTCTTCATCATCTTTGCACCTATCCCCGCTCCCACAAGTCCTGCGGGAATTATATAAACAAGCTCACTGCCGAAAAGCTCTCTGTTCTTAAAGCCGTATATCACCGCCGATACTGCCGAAAGAACCATTATCAGAGCCACGCTTTCCGCATGGGCTTTTTTCTTTTCAACGCCGTTTTTTTCAAGCAGCGGAACTGCGGCTATACCTCCGCCCGAACCGAACAGTCCGTTCAGAAAGCCTGCCGCCGCTCCGATCATCGCCGAACATTTCTTTGTCATATTCTTTTCTCCATAATAAAACAAAACCGCACGGAGTATTCCGTACGGTTTATTATCTGCCGATAAAAGGCTATTATTCTTTTTTCGTGAAGCTGTATCAAAGGAATCATTAATTTATCATTTCCGCACAGGTCTTTTCGATAATTTTCAGTGCTTCATCGGGAGCGCAGTCCAGCTCACAGCCTGCCGCATGGGCATGACCGCCTCCTCCGAAAATGCCGCATATATCCGCCGCATTTATCCCGTCGGAGGTATGAACAGAAACACGGCTCCTGCCGTCGGCGGTTTCACGAATAGTTATTCCTGCCAGCACTCCGCTTATTTCCTCGGGGAACGATGTTATCCCCTCAAGCTCGCACGGGTCGATGCCAGATACCCTCATATCCTCACGGGTTATTATTCCTCCGAGAACCTTTCCGCCGCAGGTATAATGATAGCTTCGCACGAAAATTTCCTCTATCTTTGCTCTCTGAGGACTTTTATTCATGTAATGCCGCCTTGCTATCCCCGAAACATCAATGCCGCAGCAGGCAAGCTCCGCTGCCGCCTTATAGCTTTCTGCATTGACCGATCCCGAACGGAAGCAGAACGTATCGGTCAAAAGTGCAGTAAAGATCAGCTCCGCAATATGGGGAGTTATCCCCACACCCAGCTCCTTTATCAGCTTATACACAAGCTCGCCGCATGAGGAGCTTTCCGCATCGGTGTACTTATATTCCGCAGCTATTGTGTTTGGCATATGATGATCCACAGACAAAAATATTTTTTCATCGGCAAATCCGCCGATACGTGCGGGAGATGCGGAATCCACCACTACATTAAGCGGCTCCGCCATATCATCATTCCCAAAGCTTTCGGCATAACCGCTGTAAACGAACGGAATCCTGCCGTGAGAAATAACGCCGCATTTTTTCCCCAGCATATGCAGTGCCTCCGCAAGAGCATATGCCGAACATATCGCATCTCCGTCGGGGCGGATATGATATATTATGCGGTACTCGTTTCCGCTGTTTTTCAGTATTTCTGCTGCCTGCTTTGC
The DNA here is from genome assembly GCA_934464775.1 of uncultured Oscillospiraceae bacterium. Lineage (GTDB taxonomy): Bacteria > Bacillota > Clostridia > Oscillospirales > Ruminococcaceae > RGIG4694. The sequence continues at coordinate 61,169 of CAKSKG010000004.1, read as the reverse complement.
GGTAATATCCATATTATTCTCCGATAGCTTATACCTTGCGGTTCTTTATATATTTTCTGTAATAATCAACGATCGCGGCTCTGGTTCTTCTGAGTGTGCCCATTATTTCGAGGGAAACGGAGCCTGTTTCTCTTTCTATCGCCTCATAAACATAATCGAACATCTTTGAGTCCACCGTGGATTCACCTGTCATTCGGCTGTAAGCCATATCGTCAAATTTCTCGGCTATGCGGCAGATCTGCGTAAAGACGGAATTTTCGGGGCCTTTAAGTCCGTGAGGATAGCCTGTGCCGTCATATTTTTCATGGTGATGCATACACATATCGGAGCATACCTGCACGAAATATCTGCATTCCTTGGAATTATTTACGCTGACGATGCTTGCGCCGATAAGTCCGTGAGTCTTATAAAGCTCATTGTCATCGGGAATTGTCCTGTCGCCGTAAACAAGCCTGTCGGGAATGCCCATATGTCCGATATCATAAAAATACGCCGCTCTGGAAATTATCTGCACATGAGGAACATCAAGATCACGGTTGCCCGAAAGGAATGCATATTCGTTCAGCAGCAGTTCGGTTATCTCGGCTGTACGTGCATAATGCTCATCGGACATATCCATATTTTTAAGATATATTTTGTATACGGACGCAAGCTTTGCAATATATGTGTTTGTCTCGGCGATATCCTTGTCGGTGAGTATTTGGGGGTCGGAGAATCCCTCTTCCTCTTCATGCTCCTCATGCTCGGCTAACGGGATATCGAACATTTCACGGAGACGGTTGAGTATCCATTCACCGTCAAAGGGCTTGCTGATAAAAGCGGTTATGCCGAAAGCCGCCGCTTTCTGTACATTTTCCTTTGTAGCCTCCGCTGTGATAAGCATTATCGGTATTCCTGTGATATTGTTCTCACTGAGAATGCTCAGTACATTGAAGCCGTCAATAACGGGCATCTGTATATCAAGCAGCATGGCGTCGGGCAGAGGACTTTTCTTCATGATACACTCAAGGGCGGCATAGCCGTTCTCGGCTTCTTCTATCTCAAAATAATCGGCAAGGATATTTTTCAGTATTTCCCTGTCGATCTCGGAATCGTCAACAACAAGCAATCTTTTTTTCATTAAACTCATATTAATTCCTTTCAGCATAAAGCTTTGTGCTGCCTTTGAAAATCGCCATACTTACACAAACGCAGCACCGCACAAACTATGCATATTTTTCCTGCACGATACTGCATAAATTTACATTAACAGCCATAATTTATAATCAACAAACCAATTATAACATATTTATCGGAGTTTTGCAATGCTAATTGGAAGATTTCACATTATAATTTTACGGCGGCATTGCAATCAGCAAAATTATGTGATATAATGAAAGTATACCAATACACATAAAAGGACTGTCGTTTATCATGAATAAAGCGCTTATGCATTTTAAAACTATAACACGCCACCGTCACGAGGTAATAAAAAACTGTATCCGTGCAGGCATTCCCGTTCAGGGACTGATACACGATCTTTCAAAATACAGCCCTGCGGAATTTATTGTCAGCTGCAAAAACTATCAGGGCACACGCAGCCCCAATGAAGCGGAGCGAGAACAGAAGGGCTATTCATCGGCATGGCTCCACCACAAGGGCAGGAACCGTCATCATTTTGAATACTGGACAGACTATAACCCCAAAACAAGACGCATGGAGGGCGTGAAAATGCCTATGCGGTATGTTATCGAAATGTTTTGTGACCGTGTTGCCGCCAGCAAGATATATATGGGAGAAAATTACACCGACAAGGCTCCCCTCGAATATTTCTATAAGGGAAAGCCCACAAGAATGATCCACCCCTCCACCTCGGATTTTCTGGAATATCTGCTTAAAATGCTTGCGGAAAAGGGCGAGGATTACACCTTTGCTTATATCCGCCATGTAAAGGACAGGGAATATAAATAATCTGTATAACACAAAACGGAGCGTTTCAACTGCGAAACGCTCCGTTTTTATATCTTTACGATCAGTTTACATCAAAAGTATAGCCGCTGGGAACATGGCTCATATCAATTATACAGTCGGTGATAGTTACCGATGTAACATCAACAGGCATTCCGATGCCTGCAAAGCTGATGTTGCTGATAGTTTCCAGTCCGCCTGTGAATCCCGATACGTCCAAGATCTCCTTGATGGTTTCATAATCGAATACGATATATGAATCCGTCTTGGAAAGTGCGGGAACATCTGCCGTAACAGTGCCGTCGGTTATTCTCATGACAACAGGCATGATCTCGGGGCTGAGAGTTGTGGGAGTGGTGTACTCCGCAATAACATATGATGTATCGCTCATATCATAGGGATCGAATTTTCCCGCAGTGTCATAACTTACGGAAACACTCTGTCCCTGAGACATCTGATGTGTTATTTCAAGATGAACATTCGTCTTGCCCTCCGATGCTGTGGGGATAGTGAATACCGATTCGGAAGCAGCTTCCGTCTCGGATTCGGGAACGGTTGTCTCCTCGGCTGTTTCCGATGTTTCGGAGGTCGCCTCGGTTTCGGATTCTGTTTCCGTCTCGGAAACGGAGCTTTCGGATATTTCAGACGTTTCCGAAGCTTCTTCCGATGTTTCCGAGGATTCTTCGCTTACCTCGGAGGTTTCTGCGCTTTCCGATGTTTCTTCCGCAGGAACAGCGGACACTTCCGTTACCGTATTCTCGGCAGGAACGGATTCCGCAGGCTTGTTAAGGAAAACATAAGCTGCTGCTCCCGCTGCCGCCAGAACAAGAATAACTATAACCGCAATAAGTCCGCCCTTGGATTTTTTCTTCTCGGGGACAGGCTGCTCGGGCACTTTCTTTTCCGCCGGCTTTGCAGGCTCTGTATTAACAGGCTTTGCAGGCTCTGCGTTAACGGGCTTTGCAGATTCAGCATTAACGGGCTTTGCAGGTTCAGCATTAACGGGCTTTGCAGGCTCGACATTAACAGGCTTGACAGGCTCAACGTTAACAGGCTTGGCAGGCTCAACACTAACGGGTTTTGCAGGTTCAGCGTTAACAGGCTTGACAGGCTCAACGTTAACAGGCTTGACAGGCTCAACGTTAACGGGCTTTACAGGCTCAACATTAACAGGCTTGGCAGGTTCAACGTTAACAGGCTTGACAGGCTCTGCCTTATGTACCTTAACTACCGCAGGCTTGGGAGCTACAACAGGCTTCTTGGGCTTGAAGCTTACCATATCGGGCTTTTCGATGCTGATCTCCTTAATGGGAACAACGTCCTTTACGATATCCTCGGCAAGCTCTTCGGGCTTGATGTTTTCAATATCCTCAATTGATACGGCTGTGGGCTTTTCCTCGGCTGCGGGCTGTACCTTGATATCGGATTTTTTCTCCTCGGGCTTCTTTTCCTCGGACTCTGCCTTTACTTCGGGCTTTGCTTCCTCGGGGATATCGGCTGCTGCGACCGCCTTATTTTCCTCGGAAACAGGCTCTTTATTTTCTTCGGGCTTGCTTTCGGCAGCTGCGGAAGCTGCCTCGGTGCTTACCTTTTCTGCTTCATCATCTGCAAGTGGTGAACCGCATTCGGGGCAGAATTTGCTGCCGGGCTTGACCTCTGCTCCGCATTCCTTGCATATTCTCATTCAAACGAACATCCTTTCAAATTAGTGTGCTGTTACCCAATGCAGAAAAATCTCTGTGAAACAGAATAGCTTTCCTTGGGCTTTAACTCTCTGTATCCTGTCTTTTCGGCAGGCATATCGAGGTTGGGCGCATTTACCTGTGCCGTCATAGGCTCTGCGCAGAAATAATCCTTGAAGCCTTCGTCATTCCATACGATCCAGAACTTGTAATCCTCATCTGTTTCGTTGCATATGGATTTGCCGCTGGCTGTATCTGTCATAACAGTTCCGTGGAAAGGCTTGCCGTTAAGCTCGGTAACTCCCGATACATACATATCATTGCAGATATCGGTGAGAACGGGACACTTTCCGCCGTTGACATACTCGGTGTCATAATCCGTAAGCTTGAGATTTCTTCCGTTGGGGAGCCATCTCTTCTTGTTGAACTGGAGCTTTGACTCGGCAGGAACAACAAGTCGGATATCCTCCTGCTTTCCGCCCTTGACAAAGGGTGCATTATATGTTGTGTGTGTTGCCAGCGAAACAGGCATCATCACGGAGGACTTGTTTGTAAGCTTTACGGTATGGGAAAGTCCCTCTTCCGAAAGAACAAATGTTATCTCGACCGTAAACTTTACGGGGAAGCAGTTATAGAAAAAGTCACTGTCGTCATAGTTATAATATGTAGTAAGAACAGCCTTTCCCTCGGACGCATGAAGCGCCTTTATCTTGTGTGCTCTCTTCTGGATAAAGCCGTGAAGATGATTCTTGAAGCGTGTCTCGTTTACTGGCAGCTGATATTCGCAGTCCGATGTGCGGAGCTTTCCGCCGTCAAAACGGTTGGGAAGATATAATGTGGGAAGTCCCCAGATCTCGGGAGCATTGAGAAATTCAGCGATAGTCATATCCTCGCTGTATCTGAAAACCTCGATATCACGGGTGTTATCACGGAAACGGATAACATTTGAGCCGAGCGTGGGAGCGATGAGCGCATAATATCCGCCTGCCGACAGCTCAACTGCGTCTATTCCTTTAAAGTCTGTTTTGCGGGCAAAAAGTTCCATTTATTTTTCATATCCTTTCAGAAAATGTAGTCATAATATTATTAAGATCATGAATCGTAGGGTCTTACTCTCAATGCAATACCCAGTCTGTCCGCCAGCTCCTGGCTGCGCTTTATTTCGTCCTCGGGGATAACGTCGACAACGGTAAACATCACCTTGGGAACATAATTCTTGACCTCGGAGGCGAATTTAAGCATGGAATCAAAGGCATCGTCCCATTTGGGGCGTGTCACCTTATTGTATTCCTCACGGGTAGGCGCATTCAGCGATATCGAAACAATATCCACCGCACCTTTAAGCATGGGAGCGGTTGGCTTGCCGTTTATCCTGTCTCCCAGACCGTTTGTATTCAGTCGGACAGTTTTGCCGTAAAGGCGCTTTATCTCTTTTCCGATAAAAGCAACGTCCTCGGCACGCTCCATAGGCTCGCCGTAGCCGCAGAAAACGATATCGCCGTACTTGCTCATATCATATTTTGCAAGATCTGAAAGCACCTCTTCGCAGGTCGGCTCTCTTTCCAGCCAGAGGCTGTCGGAGCCGTAAGCGCCGTCACCGTTCTGTCTGATGCAGAATGTGCAGGCGCAGGGACATTTATTTGTAAGATTAATATAAATATTGCCGTGAACGGCATAAACAAAGGTCAAACTTTTCAATCCAAAAACTTCCCTTTTATTTATAAATTATAAGATCATTTTCTTATCTTCAGCGAGATATCGAACGCCTTGACGGAGTGTGTGATAGCTCCGACGGAAATGATATCAACGCCTGTCTGTGCGATCTCATGAACGGATTCAAGAGTGATTCCGCCCGAAGCTTCAAGCTTTGCACGGCCGTCTGTGAGCTTTACGCATTCAGCCATTTCCGCAGTGGTCATATTGTCAAGCATGATAACATCTGCACCAACTGCGATAGCTTCTTTAAGCTCTTCCCGGTTTCTTACCTCGACTTCGATCTTGTTCATGTGACCCATTCTGCTGCGGAGAACGTTTACAGCATTTGTAATTCCGCCGTAAGCATCGGCGTGATTATCCTTTATCATTGCAGCATCGGAAAGATTGAATCTGTGATTTTTTCCGCCGCCGATCATGACCGCATACTTTTCGATGGCACGGAGTCCGGGAAGAGTCTTTCTCGTTTCTGCGATAGAAGCCTTTGTGCCCTCGCACTGCTTTACATATTCTGCTGTTGCGGTGGCAACTCCCGACATATGCTGGAGCAGATTCAGCGCCGTGCGCTCACCCTTGAGGATAGTCGCAGTGCTGCCGCTGACACGTCCGATTATATCGCCGTACTTTACCTTTTCGCCGTCGTGAATGAATATCTCGGTATTGATATCATCGTCAAGCAGCTCAAAAACACGCATTGCAACATCAATGCCGCAGAGAGTTCCGTCAGCCTTTGCCATAAATTCAGCCTTGGAAACGGAACCATCGCTTGTAAGATAGTCCGTAGCAAGATCTATGTAATTGATATCCTCGGTTATTGCTCTTTTGATAAGATCGTCAACATAAAATTTATTAAGCATCATATCTGTACATTCCTTTCGGTCAGATCATTCTATGCCTGCGATCCCGCAGGCTTTATCAAGTGCATAGCCGATGCTGTCCTGAATGAGCAGGTCGGCTCTTGAATCATAATCGGTAGGCGTTTTGTTTATAAGCACAAGCTTGCTTCCGTGAAAGTAATTGATAAGTCCGCTGGCAGGATATACCGACAGAGATGTTCCTCCGACAATAAGCATATCCGCTTCGGAAACCGCCTTGATCGCACCGTTGAGAACGGCGCTGTTCAGTCCCTCCTCGTAAAGCACAACATCGGGCTTGATAAGATGTCCGCATTCATCGCAGGCGGGAATGCCGTCAAAATCTCTGATATATTCCGCATTGAAAAGCTTGCGGCAGCTTATGCAGTAGTTGCGGTGGACCGAACCGTGAAGCTCGAAAACATTCACGCTGCCCGCAGCCTGATGAAGTCCGTCGATATTCTGGGTCGCAACTGCTTTGAGCTTTCCCGACTTCTCCATTCTTGCAAGGGCATAATGAGCCTTATTGGGCTTCTTGTCAAGATGAAGCATTTTATCCTTGTAAAAGCGGTAAAATTCGCTTATGTGATTGCAGAAAAAGGAATGGCTGAGTATAGTCTCAGGCGGAAAGTCATACTTCTGATTATACAATCCGTCAACACTGCGGAAATCGGGTATTCCGCTTTCGGTGGAAACGCCTGCTCCGCCGAAAAAAACGATATTGTCAGTGGACTTTATCCACTCGCCCAGCAGCCCGATCCTGCTTTCAGACTCCTTTGAACCGTTATTATTCATAATTCAGACCATCCTTCACATTACAATAGCTGATTTTCAGACAGCAGATTAGCTATGACTTACGGCTTTTCGCCGATACATAAATAATCAACATATATTATACCACATTATTTTGCGGAATGCCATAGTTTTTTGGAATTTCATCGTGAAACAATATAGAAAAACCGACCGTTTCAAAGCAAAAAAATGTGCATTATTCCCTTGTTTTTGATTCGGAACAGGTTTATAATGATTATAACAGGTCTGTTTTACCAATACAGACAGAAAATCTGAAAGGAAGTTATAAAAATGGAATTCAAAAAGCTCCAGTCCGATATGGTCGCTGCAATGAAGGCAAAGGACAAGCAGCGCAAGGAAGCAATATCAAATCTTATCGCAGCCGTAAAGAAGGTCGCTATCGACGAAGGCGTCCGTGAAAATATCCCCAATGAAATGGTGGACAAGGTGATCTTAAAGGAGCTGAAATCCGCAAAGGAGCAGCTTGATACCTGCCCTGACAGCCGCGAGGATCTTAAAGCCGAATATGAATTCAATTATAATGTCATCTCCGAATATGCTCCCAAGCAGATGAGCCGCGAGGAGATCGAAGCTTTCTTAAAGGCAGAGGCTGCCGAGCTTATCGCCGCAAAGAACAAGGGAATGATAATGAAAACCGTTATGCCCAAGCTTTCGGGCAAGGCAGACGGCAAGCTTATCAGCGCCGTTGTGAACGATCTCTGCAAGTAAGCGCCTATGGAGCTTGCTTTAATTTGCGTTAAACAGATATGCATAATGTTCCTGCTTATTGCGGCAGGATATCTCTGCGGCAGGACATTTATTTCACGTGAAACAAGCAAGGAGCTTTCAAAGCTCCTGCTGGACGTGGTGAATCCCGTGCTTATCTTCATGTCCTATCAGATAGACCCCGAACCCGAAAAGCTCCACGGACTGCTTATGGCGGTGCTGCTTTCCGCAGTGTTCTATATCATCGCTATCGGCATTTCCGAGCTGCTTTTTCACAATTCGGACGAAAATCTCCGTGCCGTTGAAAAATTCAGTGCGGTATATTCCAACTGCGGATTTATGGGAATGCCGCTGATATACGGACTTTTCGGTTCCGAGGGCGTATTTTATCTGACAGGCTGTCTCACCTGCTTCAACATTCTTGTGTGGACTCACGGAATAATCATTTTCCGCAGCACCGATCAAAAGCTGCCGCTGATGCAGACAGTGAAGAATGTACTGCTTTCACCGTCGATAATCGTCATGCCGCCTGCGTTTCTCTGCTTTATTTTCAATATCCGCATTCCGTCGGTAATAGCCGCAGCCGCAGATTACATCGGCAGCATGAACACTCCCCTTGCAATGCTTGTGGCGGGAATAACCATAGCAGGCTCGGGAAAATTCACCGATATAATAAAAAACAAACGGATATATTACATATCCGCCGTCAGGCTGCTGATAATTCCGATAATTTTTACGGCTGTATGCCTGCTTTTCAAGGGCTTCGGCGCAGATGATACCGTGCTTATGACAATAGTGACCGCAGCTGCGTGTCCCGCTGCCGCAACGGGAGTTATCTATGCCGTGAATTTCGGGAAGAACTCCGAATATGCATCGCACGTTTTTGCGGCAACTACCGTGCTTTCATGCATCACCCTGCCCACGATAATAACGCTTACGCAGCTTGTAAAAAGCATCATATAAAAAAGCTCAAAGCCATTTTCATGTGACTTTGAGCATTTTTTATTACTTGTTTTCAGCCTTTGCTTCCGTTTTTGCAAAGCCCTTGCGCACCAGAGGAATGAACATTCCGCCAACCGCATTTCCGAGTGTCATCATAAGCAGCCAGCCCACAGCCTTTACAGACCAAGCGCCTGCCAGCGTGTAATAGAACATATTTGCGATGCAGTGCTCATATCCGCTGAGAATAAACACGACAACGGGCAGGAATATCGCCAGTGCCTGTCCGATAGGATTGGATATCTTCTTATAGCCGTCGGCTGCAATGAACATCAGCACTCCGCAGAAAAATGCAAGGATAAATATGCTGAGCAGATTATCATTGAATTTCACCTGACATATCTCCGCCGCCTTTTCGCCTATGCCCGATATTCTCGTGCAGCGTATCATGCCGCCCATAATGAGCGTTCCGCAGAGATTTCCGAGCCATATCACCAGCAGATCGAGAAGATACGAGGGCTTGTTCTCCACTGCATATCCGACCTTGCCGGTAAAAAGATTGAATCCGAATGAAAGTATCACAAAAAGTCCCGTTCCGAAAAGGAAAGCTCCAAGGTACTTATTGTCGCAGGACAAGTAAACAACTCCGCCTATTCCGATAGCAAAGCCGGTCAGCAGCGCACGCAGAAAAACATCTGCCATTCTTTTCATAATCCGATATTCCCCATTTCTTATACAACTTTGATAATTATATCACAATATACTGCGTTTGTAAATAGAATAAACGGCTGTTTTTCCCTTCGGGTCATGTATATTTGACAATAGGTCATTACTTGGGGAATATCTAAAAATACCGTCAGCCCCTGAGACGTCTCTGCTGACGGATATCTCTGCCGTAAAATCTGAGCAGGATATATACGCCGAAAATTCGTGAAAGTATTCTCTCGTTGTATTTTCCGCTAAGCTCGTCCGTTGTCAGATTCGTGCTGATTATCGTGGGCTTGTTAAGATTTATCCTTGTGTTGATGATATTGTAAAGCACGGATTCATAGAACGATGTATAATTCTCCGAACCGAGATCGTCCAGCACCAGCAGATCGGTTTCGATAAGCGATGACATTGTATCTCTTCCCTGCTCGCCTCTTCCGAAATGCTCCTTTTCTATCTCTCCGAGGAAATTCATCACCGAGCCGTAAACGCAGGTAAAGCCGTTTTTTATGACTTCTTTTGCGATAGATATTGAAAGATGAGTCTTTCCGATGCCCGTTTTTCCAAGCATAAGCAGGCTCTGGGAGCTTTTTGAGAACTGCTGCGCATAGATGCGGCAGAACCTATACACCTCGCTCATTTTATCATAAGGAACAACGCCGTTCCCGTCAAGATCACGGGAATAATAGCTGAGATCAAAATGCTCAAAATCGCAGTCGGGCATATTTGCCGACTTGTTCAGCTCCTCGGAAGCAAGCCTTGAAGCAAGCTCCGTAAAGCAGCTGCACCGTCTGCCGTCATCGCCGTAGCCTGTATCACGGCAGTTTGAGCAGGTATATTTTATTTCAAGATAATCCTCGGGATAGCCCTTTGATACAAGTATCTGACGGATATATTCCTGCGCTTCAAGATTATTTTTCTTTATGCGCTCAAAATTCTCACTGAAATTTCCGTTCCTGCTGATTATCAGCTTTGAAAGCTGCGTAACTGCGGACGCTGCCTGACGGCGAATCTCCACTATTTCCGGAGCGGAACGCTCTATCTCCGCCTCACGGTATGCAAGCTGAGAAGCCGCCGCCGCATGGCGTTCATCTATTATCCTCTGCGCCTTTGCACATATTTCGGGGGTGTAATTCATAAGCTCCTCCCATCGCTGACAAGGGGTGTATTTTTAGCGTGTTCCATGATAGCATTAAGATCAAAGGACGGCTCTGCGGAGGGAGTTCTCTGCTTTGTCTCCGCTCTTGCCGACGGCTGGACTTTCTTCTTCGGTGCATTCTGCGCAGCATAAGCGTCCGCCTCCGCAGGAGTCTTTATGCCGTTTGCTATCCATTCGGAAATTATCTTGTTCATATACGGGAACGATACCTTTCCCGTTGCATTTACCGTGCGGTCATAGGCGTTCATGATAAGCTCGATATCCGCTTCGCCCTCTGCCCATTTTCCCACAAGCTCGCTTTCCTTTGCGGTAAGCTGACGGTTCAGGTTCATTCTTGAAATGCATTTTGCACCAAGCGTATGATTCCGCTGGAGAATGCGTATTTTCTGATCTGCCTTTTTGCTGTCGTCTATCCCCTCGTCAGCCCATGTTACCGCAAGGCGCTCGATGTAATGCATATTTCCCTTGCCGATGCCTGCGCAGTAGCTTACAAGCATGAGTATGACCTCGGGAAGCAGTCCCAGATGATCGTATATCCACAGCAGAGTACGCTCATCATCAAAGGTAAGCGTCCTTCCCAGCGAGGACTGAATAACATCAAAAAGCTGCTTTATCTCGGAGGACTCGTTTATCCTTGCGACTATCTCATCGGGAGAAACAGCCTTTGCAGGCTTTGGCGGAACTGCGGATATCACCTTGGGCTTCTCCGCTGCGGGAGCCGATACTTCCCTGACAGTATTCACGGCAGGGGCGGAGCCGTCCTTATAAAGCACGCCTACCTGCTCCCAGTAGGAATATGCGTCCTCCAGATCCTCCTCGGATATGCCGAGACGTTCGGTTATATCATCATCATTTTTATATCTCATTATGTATAAAAGCACCTTGACAGCCTTGCCCGATGCAAGCTTCAAGCCGTCTGCGGCACAGTCGGGCACGGCAAATACTCCGCCGTCCCAGTTGACCTTTAAATTCATCTGCATTTCAATATACGCCTGCTCTCTTTTCTTTTTCAATCTTATTTATTATAACATATGTCACGAAAAAATACCACTGTAAATTTGCACGATATATCCACGCAAATATTATTGACCTTTTTGTCCGACGGTGATATAATAATTATAAGAACCTGTCTTCATAAGCATATGCACACGTCTTTTCGGCAAATTTTGCTGCATACTGCGTTAAAAATCCTTGCCGTGCGGCAGCACGCCTGCGGATTTTTGCCTTGTCTGCAACAAAATTATGCTCGAAAATCCGCATACATTTCTTATGAAGACAGGTTCTAAAATCTACCGAAAGGAACAAAACCATGGCTGAAAATGAAAATATAACCGAAAAGCCCGAAGCCGCCGAAAACGGTCCCGAGCTGAACGATGACGGCGTTCCCAGACCTGCCAAAGACCCGAAAAATGCACTGTATACGGTGATAACCCTTGCGCTTTTCGCAGTAATATACGTGGGCTGGCATTTTGTATCCCAAGAGCTTTTTGCCCCATATTCAAAAACAGCATTTGAGTTCACTCCCGAAGTTGCAGATGTACTGCTGAAAGAAACAAACACTCCTCTTCCCGAGGGTGCAGAGCTTTCAATGGCACGAATGAGCAGCGGCACGGACAACGATCTGCTGAGGATAATTTACAAAAATATCGGAGATGCGGAGGCTTTTGCGGAAACTATCGGTTTCAGCTACGGCGATATCCTGGAGGAACAGCGGCTTTCCATATACACCGATGAGACATACAACGAAAAATATGTCTATGCCGATGTATATGTGAACAATGATGATCCCGATTTTTCCTGTCTGATATATGATTACGACGGCACGACATACGCCGAATTCCGCAAAACGGAATATGACCCTGCGGTACGTTCCGCATTTGACAACTCACCGAAAGTAAAATGATGCAATAAGCACCGACGATCACTTCAAAATGATCTGTCGGTGCTTTTTCATTATTATACCGATGCGGCAGGCTCTTCCTGCTGCGCAACAGGTGCGGAAGCTGTTTCGATAGCAGCTTCAAAGCCGTTCACTGTTATCTCTGGGTCGTCAAGGTCGATTATAAGGCATTTTCTGCCCTGAATAACTCCCGTGCGGAGCTTTTCCGTGGCATCCTTGCCGATATTTATTGTTATCTCGGAGGTGGAAACAACGGTCTTGTTCTCCACAAGGTTTGACGCTGTGAAGCCCTTGCCGTCCTCACCCACTGCTGTCTCGTAAGCGGCAGTAAGTCCCTCCAGCTTTTCGGCGGAAACGCCTGCATCGGAAAGTATCGTTCTGAGACGTGAATCATCAATAAGGGGCGGCTCGGTTTCGGTCTTGTTCTGTGCGATAACGTCCTTGATTATATCGTTCACCTTTGTGATAACGGTATAGTCCAGCTCATCGCCCACAACTTCGCCCAGCACCTGACGGAATTTCTCCTTTTCATTGTCCGCAGTCATTGTAAAGCGGCAGTCCAGCACGTCCTCAATAACGGAAAGATTGGGCTTCTTGGGAGTTTTTGTGAAGTACAGCACGCTGTTGACATCGGGGCTGCGGTCGCTGTATGTAGGATACAAGAAGCCGTCCGTGGGGGCACGGTTGATTATAAGATCGGTGTTGCTCTTCTTCTCGATAGTGTTTTCATCGGAATTGTAGAAAAGTCCGTCGGTATTGGTGTTCATGGGGCATATTGCCGTTATTATGAAGTTATACTCGCCGTCCGATTCGCCGATGTTATCGTCATTCTTATCCTTTATCATGATGCTGTAAGAGCAGTGCGCCATAAGAATGCAGTAAGCGGCATCGTACTGCATATTTTCACGGATACGGTCAATTGCCGCATCGACAGCTTCTTCATTGTCAAGCTTTGATTTTACCGCAGTATAGAAAACATTCTGCGCTCCGCCGTCCTCATAGGATTCATTGGGAAAAGCATATTCGGTAAGATTCTTTCCGAGGCTGCCTCCCAGCACCTTTTTCAGCGATTCGTAAAGCACCTCTGTTTCCTCATCGGGAAGAGAAGCAAACAGCTTGTTTTCCTTGCAGTGTACCTCACGCTCCGCATCAATATAAGCCATGACAACACGGTTTATCGAAAAGAAACCGCTTTTGTCATTGAAGTTCTTTTTTATCTCGGCAACTTCCTTTTTGTTCATTTTTATATATCCTTTCGGTCTGTTTTTTTCAATACGGAATGTATTGCATTATCTTTTATTATACCACATTTTAATGATATCGGCAAATTAAAAAACAGTTACAGATATAAGAACCTGTCTTCATAAGCATATGCACGAAAATCCGCATACATTTCTTATTAAGACAGGTTCTAAAAATCAAAAACGCCCCGCGGCTGATCCGCAGGACGCTTTTGCGTTTTGCCGTCTCTCTCCAAAGACAGTCATAACATTATGCTGCGGTCACAAAATTACTTGCTGCAGCCAACACCGCCGAAGCAGCTCTTGATGAACTCACAGATCGCAGAAAAATCTGTGCAGCCGCCGAAGAATCCGAACATTTGCATTTCCTCCTTATAAGTATTTCCGATAATTTGTAACTTTTGTATGTACCGCCTTATCGGATTGATTCAATTATATATCAATATGCACAAAAAATCAAGCTGTAAGTTATGGAAATATAACATACAGCTTGATGCAATTACATATATAAAATCATGGAAAAAATGCTTGATATTCTACTGCGAAATAAGTGTAAAATTAAAACTCAAAACGCAGTATCTCACAGTTTTTTATGCCATAATCGGCATATTCTTCGTTGCTCATATCAAAGAAATATGACCTTATTACACGGGAAATGCCGTTGTGCGCCACAAGCAGATAGGTCTTGTCCTGCTGTTTAAGCTCGTCCAGCAGACCGTATATCCTGTGGGCAAGCTTCAGCATATTCTCACCGCCGCCATAGCTGTCGATGAAATGAGCCTTTGCCGCTCTGAATTCCTCGCCGTCACGGGCTGTCCCCTCGAATCTTCCGAAGTTCTGTTCTTTCAGACGCAGTTCAATCCTTGCGGGAATGCCCGTTATCTCCGAAACATGACGTGCCGTTTCCGCTGCACGGACAAGCGGTGAATACAGTATCTCATCAATATCATATCCGCCGTTCTTTATTGCCGCTCCCAGCTCCTCTGCCTGTCTGTGTCCAAGCTCGGTAAGCTCGATATCGGTGGCGCCGCATATCTTGTTTTCAACATTCCACACGGTCTGACCGTGGCGTGCAAAATAAATGTGACTCATTTAAATCAAAGTCCGTTGGGATTCCGGCTGATGAATCTCCATGAATCCTCGCACATTTCATCAATGCTTCTTTCAGCCTTCCAGCCAAGCTCGTTGTAAGCCTTTGTGGGATCGGCGTAGCATTCTGCGATATCGCCTGCACGTCTGGGCTTGATAACATAAGGTATATTAACGCCGCTTGCCTTGATGAATGCATTTACAACATCAAGAACGGAGTAGCCCTTGCCCGTGCCAAGGTTCCATGTGCCAACACCCTTCATTGTGCGGAGCTTTGCAATAGCCTTTACATGACCAAGCGCAAGGTCAACAACGTGGATATAGTCACGGACGCCTGTGCCGTCATGAGTGGGATAATCGTTTCCGAAAACACCCAGCTCCTTCAGCTTGCCGACAGCGACCTGCTGGATATAGGGCATAAGGTTGTTGGGGATACCGTTGGGATTCTCACCCAGCTTGCCGCTCTTGTGAGCGCCGATAGGATTGAAGTATCTGAGAAGAGCAATGCTCCAGTCGTTATCGGACACATAGATATCACGGAGTATCTGCTCGATGAAAAGCTTTGTGGAGCCGTAGGGATTTGTTGTGGAAAGAGGGAAATCCTCCTTTATGGGCACTGACTTGGGTGCGCCGTAAACAGTTGCGGAAGAGCTGAAAACAATGCTCTTGCAGCCGTGCTTTCTCATAACGTCTGTAAGTATAAGTGTGCCTGTGATATTGTTGTGATAATATTCAATAGGCTTTGCGACAGATTCGCCCACTGCTTTAAGTCCCGCAAAATGAATTACAGACTCGATCTCGTTTTCGTCAAAGATCTTTTCAACAGCGTCTCTGTCAAGAAGATCAGCTTCATAGAATCTGAAATCCTTGCCCGAAATTTCCTTGATAAGCTCAACAGCTCTGGGCTTTGAGTTGCAGAAGTTATCGACTACAACTATCTCCTCGCCTGCATTAAGAAGCTCGATGCAGGTATGGGAACCGATATATCCTGCTCCGCCTGTAACCAGAATAGCCATGATTATTCCTCCGTTTCACATTGTATGCTTCACATTGCATAATGTATCGTTTACATGGATAATTATAGCACTGCCGTCACAATATGTCAACATGATTTCTTTTAATCTTTATTTAAGGTCACCTCTAAAAACCACCGGCTAAAGCCTTAGCACCTCACCTGCTTGCAGATTTTCCGTCAGCTTGCACATAAATTTCTTGACATACGGCAGTATGCCTGCGAAATTTCTATACAATCTGACGAAAAATCTGACTGCGCATCTGAGGCACTATAGTTTTTAGATGCGACCTTTAATTAATAGACAGTCATTTTATTATAAGAGTAGTGACTCCGCCGTTGAGATTCAGCAATGTCCCTGTGACACGCTTGTTTTTATAGGAATAAACGAATTTTTTCAGAGCGCTGCCGCGGTTGAAGCCATGGATAACGTCCAGCTCAAACTCACCCCTGGGAAGAGCCGCAATATAGCTGTCAAGGCACTTTTTAGCCTGCGGTACGTCCATTCCGTGCAGATCTATCTCACGCTTTGTCATATCATTCATCTCTCATAATAATTATAGGTATCGGCGGACAGTTGGGACGGTTCACAAAGGGCATTTCCAGCACGGTATATTTTTCACTGTCTATTGTCGGCAGATATTCAAGGATAGCGTCACGCTCCTCAAAGCCCGTATCCCTGCCGTAGTAGATTATCAGAGTCATTATGCCGTCCTTTTTCAGCAGACGAAGTCCCTTTTCGATAGCCTCGATGCTTGTCTCCTTTTTGGTGGAAACGGAATGGTCGCCCTTTGGCAGCCAGCCAAAATTGAATGTGATGCAGGAAACGCTGCCCTCGTCAAAAAGTGCGTCCATTTCACTGTGACTTTTCAGCAGCACGTCCGCACGGTGAGACACGCCGTTTTCCTCAAGCAGCTTCTTTGTGCTGTCAACTGCGTCCTGCTGGATATCAAAAGCCGTAACATGACCGCTTTCACCCACAAGCTGCGCCATGAAAAGCGTATCATTTCCCCTGCCTGCGGTAGCGTCTATGCAGATATCGCCCTCACGGACATTTTCCGCTATAACTCTTTTGATGATATCAAGAGCGCTGAAAGATTTTCTTTTTGCCATGATCCATGCCCGTCCTTATTCTATGCGCCAGTCAACAGGCTCAATGCCGTTGGCTGCGAGAAATTCATTGCACTTTGAAAAATGTCTGCACCCGAAGAATCCGTTATAAGCCGAAAGCGGACTGGGGTGCGCAGCCGTCAGTATAAGATGCTGTCTGTTGGTTATCAGCTTTGCCTTTGTTTTGGCATTTCCGCCCCAAAGAATAAATACAATTGGCTTTTCACGCTCGTTAAGCTTCATTATAACATCATCGGTGAATATTTCCCAGCCCATTCCCTTATGGGAGTTTGCCTGTCCCCTGCGGACTGTAAGCACCGTGTTCAGAAGCAGCACTCCATGCTCCGCCCACTTTGTAAGCTGACCGTGAGGTGCGGGAGGTATTCCGAGATCGGCATTAAGCTCCTGATAGATATTGCGCAGAGAGGGCGGTATCTGCGTGCCTTTCTGCACGGAAAATGCCAGACCGTGAGCCTGTCCGGGCTCATGATACGGGTCCTGTCCGAGAATAACAGCCTTTACATCGTTATAGGAGGTAGTTTTCATAGCATTAAAAATATTCTCCATAGGCGGATAGACTGTCTGTGTGAAATATTCCCTTTTAAGAAACCGGCGGAGCTTCAGATAATATTCCTTATCAAACTCGCCTTTCATTACCTCGTCCCATTCGTTTCCGAAGTTAACCATTTCTTTTCCCCCTGAAAATCATTTTATATAAGGTCGCATCTAAAAACCATAGTGCCTCAGATGCGCAGTCAGATTTTTCGTCAGCTTGTATAGAAATTTCGCAGGCATACTGTCGTATGTCAAGAAATTTATGTGCAAGATGACGGGAAATCTGCAAGCAGATGAGGTGCTAAGGCTTTAGCGGTGGTTTTTAGATGTGACCTAAATTCATAACGATCATTGCCGCACCAAGCACGGCAAGAACAACTCCAGTTACACGGTTCAGCTTTTCTGCGGAAGCCTTGTTTGCGAATATCGCAGAGCCTCTTGCTCCGATAAGCGTGAATATCACGCAGATTATAAGTGCGGGAATATCGGGCAGACCGCCTATCGCCATATGCGAAACAGCTCCCGTAAGAGCGGTAAAGGTCATGATGAAAACGCTGGTGCCCACCGCTGTTTTCAGCTCATAGCCCAGCACGGACGTGAGTATGAGAAGCATCATCATTCCGCCGCCTGCACCTATAAAGCCACATATAAATCCGATGACAACACCGCTTATCAGCGCCTGTATTATCTTCTGCTTTTCGGATTTTCCCTCACGGACTTCCTTGGTGGTCATAACGGGCTTTATAATAAACTTTATGCCCAGCAGAAAGGTCATATAAACAGAAAAGCTGCCCATTGTCATATCGGGCAGCAGCGATGCAACGTAGCTTCCCACAAGAGTAAAAACCAGCACGGAGCAAAGCATGATAAGCCCGTTCTTTACATCGATATTTTTATTCTTTGCATATACGGCGGAGGATACTCCCGAAGCCAACACATCGGAAGCAAGCGCTATTCCCACCGACTGATATGCGGGGAATCCCAGAAAGGTTATCAGCATAGGTGATATAACAGCAGCTGCGGAAAGTCCCGCAAGACCCGTTCCTATTCCTGCGCCCAGTCCTGCGATCATACAAATTATAAATTTCAGCATATCAGAATTCTCCCAAAGCTTTTACGATATTTTCTTCTCTGTCTCCTCCGCTTATGGCGGCAGCCGCTATTCTGTTGGCAAAAGATACGGCATCGCAGGGCTGTGCTCCGCTCATGAGCTTTGCTATGTATGCTCCGATGTGAGTATCGCCTGCGCCTGTGGTATTTGTTGTTTCCGCAGGATATCCCTCAATAAGTCCATGATAGCTCTCGTCCCAAAGATATGCGCCGTATTTTCCAAGCGTGATAATGACAGTGCCGCCTGTTCGGTAAAATATTATCTCGGCAGCCTTTTTTATGTCACGGACAGCCGCATAATCAAGCGCCTCGGTATCATTCAGATGATAAACGGGGTGAAGCGCATTTATCCGATCAAGCTTGTCCTCGGAAATATTTGCAAGCCTTGGCCCCGGAGCAAAATACAGCCGCTTATCGCTGTTCTTTTCAAGAAATTCAATGATATCATATCCGCAGTCACGCTCTGTCTCAAGACCGCAGAAATATATGTCGGTAATATCCGTCATATCAACGGAAGCAAGCATTTCCGAGGTAATATCATACTCGGCGCCCTGCTTTACAAGAAATGTCCGCTCACCGCAAAGATCCACCGCACAGAAGCAGCAGCCGTTCTCTCCGTGAACATCGAATGTTCCCGTGAGCCCACGCTTTGCTATTTCACTGCGCATGAAATCTCCGTATTCTCCCGTTCCCACGGGAGCCGCAAGACTGACATTTCCTCCGCAGAGACGGACAGCATCTGCACAGTTAAAGGCACAGCCGCCTGCATTTCTTGTAATTTCTTTTATCGTTTCATCACCGCCGACCTGCGGAAAGCAGTCAAGGTAAAGTGTAATATCCGCTGCGGCGGAACCGACAGCAAGCAGCTTGCTCATATAGTCACATCTCCGTTAATACGCATATAGTCTTATCTGAAATTATACCATATAAGGCATATTATGTCAATCGGACAGATAAAAAAAGGCGCCCCTGCAAGGGGTGCAGGGGCAAAAACATGATATAGGATTATGGGGGTCCTGCGGTACAGGGGTAAAATACCGCAGGAAAAATGAATTGGGGGTCTTTTATAACATATCCGTGAGGGGTAAACACGAATATGATAAAAGCGTTTTGCAGTCCTGGCCGTTCGGAGCTTGTCTCCTCCCGACCACAGTTATATAATACCCCGTCTATGTGTAAAATATGTGAAAGCATAACGAAATGCCAATGAAACAAAAGTGAAATAAACGACGTCCGTTATCATTAATCTTCCGTTTCGGACTGCTTTTCGGATTTTTCGGGAGCCTCCAAGGAAGCCTCAAACATAACACTGCCGAAGGGCGCAAGCTTCAGTCGGAAGCTGTACGGCTTGCCTTTATAGCCGTATTCCTCCGCTTCGATGATTCCCTCGTTCACCATTCCGCCGCCGCTGTAAATATAATCATCGCTGTTTATCAGCTCTTTCAGGTAATACTTTTCATAGCAGCCGATGCGGAAGTCCTCATAGGCACGGTCGGAAACATTCATAACGATTATGAATACCTGTCCGCCGCCCGAGCGCTGATATGCATATACGCATTCCTCGGCAGCGTCCGCCTCCAGCCATTTAAAGCAGTTGCTGTTGTATTCACCGTCATGAAGCGACGGGCTGTTCTTATACAGCATGGAAAGCTCACGGACAAATCTGTGGAAGCTGTCATGAAGCGGATATTCCAGCAGCAGCCAGTCCTGCTGGCGGTTCTCGTCCCACTCTCGGAGCTGTCCAAGCTCATTTCCCATGAAATTCAGCTTTTTGCCGGGGTGAGTGTACATATACATATAAAGCGTGCGGCACTGGGGAAATTTCACCTCATAATCGCCCCACATCTTCTGAAGAATGGTGGCTTTTCCGTGGACAACCTCATCATGTGACAGCGCCAGCAGATAAAGCTCGTTGTAAAAATAAGCCATTGAGAACGTGATCTTGTGATAATGATACTTCCTGTCCGCAGGGTGAAGCTTGAAAAAGTCAAGGGTATCGTTCATCCAGCCCATATCCCACTTATAATCGAATCCGAGTCCGTCATACTCAACGGGAGCTGTGACTTTAAGATAATTGGTGGAATCCTCCGCCATGAGCAGAACATTGCCGTAGCGGCTGTGAAGTCCGCTGTTCAGCCTGCGCAGAAAATCAACAGCGTCCTTGTTGACGCCTCTTGCGGAATTTCCCTGCCAGTATATCATGTTGCTGATAGCGTCCATGCGCAGACCGTCCGCATGATATTTCTTCACCCAGAAATCCGCTGCGGAAAGCAAAAAACTGCTGACGATAGGCTTTGAATGACAGAAATTGCAGCTGCCCCATTCGTTGTACATCATATCAATGCTGTCATATTCATACAGCGGAGAGCCGTCAAAAAGATGCATGAATGAGCTGTCCGCAGCAAAATGTACTGGCACAAAATCAAATATAACGCCTATTCCGCTGCGGTGGCATATATCAACAAAACGCATCAGCCCGTCGGGATCGCCGTATCTTGCGGTCGCACTGAAAAATCCGCTGCACTGATATCCCCATGAGCCCGAAAACGGGTGCTCCGCCAAAGGCATTATCTCAACGTGAGTATATCCGTTGACTTTAAGATAAGGGATAAGCCGAGGGATAAGCTCCGAATAGCTAAAGCGCTCGGTGGCTTCATCGCCCACTTCCTTTTTTGTGACCCATGAACCGAGATGAACCTCGTAAATGTTCAGCGGCTCATTGTAAAGATCACTGCGCTTTTTCACCCAGTCGGAATCGGTATATCTGAATCTGTCTGGGCTGTAAATCACCGACGCCGTTGCAGGCGGAAGCTCCATTCTGAACGCATACGGATCGGATTTTTCGGTAACGGTGCCGTCCGCCGCCGTAATAACATATTTATACATCTGCCCCTCAACGGCATTTCCGCAGAAGCAGGAATAAACGCCGTGTTCATCGCGGCGCATATCAACAGGCTTCCATTCGGAAAAATCGCCCATAAGGCATACCCTTGCCGCCCTCGGCGCATAAACTCTGAAAATATATCCGTTTACCCCATTTTTCGACGCTTCATGGACGCCGAAATAATCATATGCATCAAAAGCATTTCCCGAAAGAAATCTTTCCATAAAATTCCCGTTCATAAAATGATCTCCAATCCACAAAAATGACTTTCAGTCAATGACATTATACCACATTTTCGGCAAATTGTCAACATTGAACGTTTACATATAGCAAAATTATGTACAAAATACATAATCATTTATGCAATATGCCGACAAATAAAAAGAGCTGCCCCAAATAAATGAGACAGCCCCTAAAGACAAATATTAAAGCAAAAATTATTCCTGCTTCATCTTTGCAAAGCACTCGCTGCAATATACAGGACGATCCTCTCTGGGTCTGAAAGGAACTCTTGCGATCTTGCCGCAGGAAGCACAAGTAGCCTCAAACATTTCTCTCTCGCCTCTTGCGCCGTTCTTTCTTGCATCGCGGCAAGCCTTGCAGCGCTGGGGTTCGTTTACGAATCCCTTTTCAGCATAGAATTCCTGTTCACCGGCTGTGAAAACGAACTCATTTCCGCATTCTTTGCACACTAATGTCTTGTCTTCGTACATTTTATTTTCCCTCGCTTATAAAAATTTTGGACCTGAGGACGGATTCACACCGACACCTTTGATAAACAACGCTCTTAAGATTAAGCTACTTGGCCATATATATAACCCGATCAGACATCACAGAAAAACCTTTTTCAGCTTTTTCCTGATCCTCTGGACCGCATTATCCACAGATTTTGTACCTATTCCCAGCTTTTGGGCTATCTCGGAATACGAATCGCCTTCGATAAAACAATTCAGTATGCGAAACTCCATTTCAGTCAGCACCGATTCAATTTCCTGATTGCGCTCCTTTTCCATGCAGATAGTCTCGGGGGTAATGTTATCCTCCGCAAGCTCTATCTTTTCGTCCGCCCCCTCATTCTTATCGGTCTTATCCGCCGACCGAAGAAGTGAGATCATTCGGTTTGAAACACAAACGGAGACATAAGCTCCGAAATTGCTGCTGCGCTCCTCATCGTAAGACTTGACGGCTTTAAGAAAAGCAAGCAGTCCCTCCGACGCAAGATCATCACATGAAACGTTTTCGTTCTCATATTTTGCCGCTCTGCTCCTGATAAAAGGGAAATAACGCTTTATCAGTTCAGCCATCGGCTCGGGAATATCGGGATTATCTCTGCAATAAACAGCAAGCTGACTGTCCGTCATATCACTGAAATAATCATCAGACAAACTGTTTTTGCTGTTCATAGCTTCCCCCGATCAACAATATGCAGACAAATTATTGATATCAACAAACATTATCTACATAATCCTGTTAAAACTATTTTACAATTTATAAAAGCATTTGTCAAGTACCTTTTAACATTTTTGACATCAATTGCGTAATATTTGTTAATCGCGGACATAACAACTGCATACTTTTGGTTATTTTGCCTAACACTTACGCAAATAAATACAAAAATGCGGCAGGATCAATAATCATGCCGCATAAATGTACAATGATCAAAGTTTTAATAAGGTATTATTTTTTAAATTCCGCACGGCCCGATGTGAAAATATCTCCGCCGCTGCAATCATCTGCAACGGTAAGGGGGAATTTCTCAATCATAAGCTTCTTAACGGATTCACAGCCGAGATCATCAAATGCAACGACCTCGCAGCTCTTGATACAGCTGGAAGCAAGAGCACCTGCTCCGCCCACAGCACAGAGATAAACAGCCTTGTTGCGGACAACGGCGTCACGCACAGCCTGACTTCTCTCGCCCTTGCCGATCATTCCGCAGAGTCCCTTATCAAGCAGCTCGGGAGCGAACTTATCCATTCTTCCCGAAGTTGTGGGGCCGCAGGAACCTATTGCCCTGCCCTCGGGAGCAGGAGTAGGTCCGGCGTAATAAATGACCGCATCGGTTATATCAATGGGCAAAGGCTTTCCCTCGTCCATAAGCGCTTTGAATCTTTTATGTGCGGCATCTCTGGCTGTATAAACGCAGCCTGTGAGCAATACCTTATCTCCCGCCCTGAGCTTTTCGCAGTAACTGCGAAGCTCGGAAACGGAAATATCATAAATTTGTGCCATAAATGTATGTACCTGCCGAATTACTTATCCATAGGTGAGACCTTGATATTCTTAGGGTTGATCTCATCATTTGCCTTGCCGCCCTTTGCAGCCTCTGCTTCGATGCCCTTTGCAAGCTGCTCGATCTCACTGAGGTCAAAAGTGATCTTGGGAGTGGGCTTGGGAGCGTTGTTGTTCTGCTTAGCAACGGGAGGAATGGGCTTCATAGGTGTATGCTGTGCAGGCATGGGGATAGATGAAGGAGCAGCGGGCTTTGCAGCTGCGGGCTGAGGTGCAGATGCAGCAGGCTTTGCAGCGGGTGCAGGAGCAGGCTTAGCCGCAGGAGCGGGAGCAGCCTTGGGAACTGCGGACTCAAGAGCGGGAGGAATCTTTCCATTGTTGAAAGCGTCCTTAGCCTCGGAGATAGCAGTCTGAGTGCTGTCGATAGCGGAAACGGAATCCTTTGCGAAGGACTCGATAGCAGTCTTGATGCCTGCGATCCTGCTGTCCATTTCGGCAACTTCCTCGAGAACCATAGCCTTCATCTTAGCAGCGGCAGCCTTCATTTCGGAGGACTTGTCCTCTGCCTCGGAGATGATCTCGGCAGACTTAGCCTCGGCGCTGGAGATCAGCTTATCGGACTTGTCGCCTGCGTCTGTGAGCAGCTTATTAGCCTTTTCATCGGCGCTCTTAACGATTGTGGAAGCCTTGGAGTTAGCGTCATCAACGACCTGATTAGCAAGCTTCTTGGCATCTTCGTCCATCTTTCTTGCATTTTCCTTAGCCTGTGTAACGATGGAGTTTGCAGTTTTCTGTGCCTCCATGAATACGTTTGTAAGGTCCATAGCGCTGCTGTCGGCTGTGCTTGCGGCAGCTGCCTTGTTCTTGGCGTCGATCAGCTGATTTTCAAGCTCGGCATTCTTCTTTTTAAGATCTTCGATTTCCTTATCCTTTGAAGCAGCCTCGTCTTCAATTGTTTTGAGCTGCATTTTGAGTGAATCGTTGTTCGTCTGAAGCTCTGTGATCTTCTGCTTATCAACTGCAAGAAGCTTTTCATACTTTTCGTTATCGGCTGTTCCTCCCTGTGCAACAAGTGCAGCCTTCTCGTCAAGCTCTGCCTGAAGTGTGTTGATCTTGCTGTTCAGATTGTCGATAAGAGCCAGTACATCTTTTTTATCAAATCCGCCGAAGCTGACGGTTTTGAGAAATCCTGATCCTTCCATTAGTGATACCTCCAATAATAAAAATCCGCTGTACACGGTACGGGAAGCCTGCAATGAAGATCCCGCAGAGGATATAACGCCATTATTGCGGCATGATGTAAAATTACACATATATATCCCCGTATTCTATCAATCATTATACCACATTGTTCACAAAACATCAAGGAATTAATGCTAAAATAAATAGACAAAAAAAATTCACTAATTTTGTAATATCTGATAATATAAACGTTTAAGAAAACATTTTTATTCCGAAGAGTATAAAAAATATCAAAAATCGTGACCGCAAGTCCTCTCAAATATATTCAGTAATAACAAAAACCAGTTTCCGTTAATTAATACATTTGTTTCCGCAGAGTAATATTTCAATTTCAGCCGAAGCTTTCAAACAGCTTTTCAAGAAGCTCGCCGAAATAGAACCTTATTTCATATTCATCGCCGCTGCGGAGCATCTCCGCCTGCTCATCGGTTATCACACAGTCATATTTTTCAAGCATTTCATCTTCGGTCATTTCACCCGTAAAACAGGGTATGCAGAGCGGCGGAAACATCACACACCACCAGTTATGACCGCCGCCGCTGCCTATCACCACCCGAAGCGCCGTATAATCCCCTTCGGGCATGGTTATGTCACCGTAAACACGCTTGTCAAAATGTATTTTCTCGACCTTTGCGGAGACCTCGGCGTCACAGCCGTTCTCACGGAGAACATTCTCGGCAGTTTCCGTGATAAGCTCCGAATTTTCCTCTGCGCAGGCGATCATTTCTTCCATGCTGTCCGCACCTCCGAAAATATCCTCCGACTTTTCAAGCAGCGCATCACGCACCATAAGCTTCAGCGACTGGTCACGCTCCGAATCCGACTCCGCAAGAATATGCAGCCGCAGAACATTCTCCTCAAGCTGACAGCACTCCCCTTTCAGCTCGGCGGAAGCGGCAAAAAACAAGGCGATAATCAGTCCCATTATTGCGGCAAAGGTTTTTCTTTCCATTATATTTGCATCTCCTCATATTATGTATGAAATCTCTTTGTCTGCATTATGGGATAATTTGTGATTTTTATACACTTTATAAAAATATTTTTGGAAAAACTATTGACAAACGCTTTTTGCCGTGCTATAATAATTAAGCATTAACCGAAAGGCTCTGATGTGTGCTGCTTTAGCTCAGCTGGCAGAGCACTTCCTTGGTAAGGAAGAGGTCGACAGTTCGAATCTGTTAAGCAGCTCCATAAAATCCCGATGAACATTGTTTATCGGGATTTTTTATTTGTTATACCTATACTATATAAAAGAAACACTTCACAGACCGCTGCCCGTGAAGTGTTTCTGATATTATAATGTTTCAAAAAGCTCTCTGATGTAGCTGCCCGAGGCAAGTCCGTCGGAAAATGCGGTAGCTCCGCCTGACGCCGTTCCCAGCTTTAAAGCATAGCCGTAGTCATGCTTCTCGGAATAGCCTGCGATGAATCCTGCCAGCATCGAATCGCCTGCGCCCACGGAATTTTTCACCGTGCCGCTGCACACTCCGCATACGTGGACCTCATCGTTTTCGTCCACAAGAACAGCTCCGTCCCCTGCCATGCTCACAAGAACATTCACAGCACCCATGCTGCGGAGCTTTTTCGCATATTCGATGACCTCGTCCGTACCGTGAAGCTCAACACCGAACATATCTCCCAGCTCAAAATTGTTGGGCTTGACCACAAACGGCTTGTATTCAAGAACATTCAGCAGCAGCTTTCCCGTTGCATCAACTGCCGCCGAAACTCCCTTTGCGGACATTTTTTCAAGTATACGGGCGTAAATATCCGCAGGCAGCGACTTAGGTATGCTTCCCGCAAGAATAAGAATATCGCCCTTTTTAAGCTTATCCAGCTTTTCAAAAAGGATATTTACCGATTCTTCATCAATATCGGGGCCGCTGCAATTCAGTTCAGTTTCGTCATCTGCTTTTATCTTGACATTGATTCGGGTAAGTCCTCTTTTCAGGTGGATAAAGTCCGTTTCGATACCCTGATCGGCAATGCCCTTTTCAACGGCATCTCCCGTAAATCCCGCAACAAAGCCCAAAGCACGGGACTTTACGCCAAGCTCATTCAGAATGACCGATACATTTATGCCCTTTCCGCCGAAATATACCTCTTCCTTTGTCGAACGGTTTGTCATGCCAGTTTTCATTTCATCTGTATGAACAACGTAATCCACTGCGGGATTGAATGTAACTGTATATATCATTTGTAATATTCCTTTCATTTATTGAGCGAACGCACCGAATTTTTATAGACGATATTTCCCGAAACGGGTATGCGTCCCGTGCGTACAGAGGGATTCTCGATGCGCCTTAAAAGAGTATCCACCGCACAGCGTGACATTGCTTCGGTGTTGACCTCGATAGTCGTTATCTTCGGCTCGGAAACCGAGGAATACACCGAATTGTCGAAGCCCGTAACGGAAATATCCTCGGGCACACGATAGCCTGCGCTGTTCAGCTGCTTTATGAGCCTGCACGCCGTCTGATCGCAGTTGCACACAAAAGCAGTGGGCATATCAACAGGCAGCGGGATATCAATAAGCAGACCGTCCTCTCCTCTGTCATTAAGGATATAATTTCTGCTGATGTGTATTTTATGTTCAATAAGAGACTTTGCATAGCCGAGAAATCTGTCCTCGATACTTCCGGTCGCATCGACCGTTCCAACAAAAGCTATCTTCCTGTGACCGTTTGCTATAAGATAATTCGTCATGTCAAACGAAGCATAAAATCCGTCGCAGATAATGCAGTCGATATCCTTTCTGTCATCATAATAATCAAGAAAAACCACGGGCAGACCGCTGTTGACTATCTCATCGGTATATTCTCTGGAAATAAGCCCCAGAATAATCATTCCGTCAACACGCTCCGCCGAAAGAAGCTTCGGGAACACAAGGTTTTCCTCGTCACTTACGGAAAGCGTGTGGAACGATGCATAATAATCCCGCTCCTGAACAGCCGATGAAATATGCTTGTAATATTTCAGATAAAACGACTCCGCATCAACGAATTTTTCCGACGTCAGAACACCGATATTATGAGTTTCGCTTCCCCGTCTGACAGGCTTCACCGTGCTGTATTTATATCCGATCTCGTCGGCGGTTCGGCGTACCCTTGCACGAAGCTCATCGCTTACGCCGCCCTTGCCGCTCAGCGCTTTTGAAACAGCAACAACACTTATCCCAAGTCTGTCTGCGATATCCTTCATGCGGACTTCCTTGCCCATAACGCCGCTCCTTTCAGAAAATCAGTATAATGACACGTCGATAAATCCGTCCAGCAGCGTATCAAGATGCTTGAATGCCTCGCTTGCGCCCTTTGCAACGCAAGTCATCGGATCATAGCCGGGATAGCAGTTTATGCCCGTTTCGGCTGTAAGAAGCTTGTCAAGTCCGCCCAGAAGCGCACCGCCGCCCGACATCATTATTCCCTTTGAATGGATATCTCCCACCAGCTCAGGAGGGGTCTGCTCCAGAACATTTTTCAGAGCATAGACCAGATCGTCGGTCATGTCGTGTATAGCCTCATATATATCCGTATCGGTCAGCGTAAGTCTGACAGGCAGACCCGTCAGCATATGACGTCCCCTTACCTCTGCCGTGACCTTTCCCGTAGGATCATACACATTTGCAAGGGTCAGCTTTGCGCTTTCGGCGGTTTTCTCACCGATAAGCACACGGTATTTTGCGGAAACATACTTCATGATAGCTTCGTCCATGCGGTTTCCTGCCATTTTTACGGAGGTTTTCGTAACGATTCCGTTCATGGAAACCACCGCAACATCGGTAGTTCCGCCGCCGATATCTATTACCATGTTTCCCTCGGGCTTTGAAATATCCACTCCCGAACCGAGCAGTGCCGCCACAGGCTCTTCGATAAGATAAATTTTACGTGCGCCTGCCGCTCTTGCCGCATCAACAACGGCACGGCTCTCAACGTCGGTTATAGATGAGGGAATGCACATAACGATTCTCGGCATAAGCATCTGCCTGCCCGTAACACGGTGGATAAATTCGCTTATCATGCACTCGTTCATATTATAATCGGAAATAACGCCGTCGCTCAGCGGACGAATAACAACGATATGATCGGGAGTTTTTCCCGTCATTTTATCCGCTTCGCCACCCACGGCGATTATTTCCTCGGTTTTTTTATTATAGGCAACCACCGATGGTTCATTCAGAACTATCCCCTTGCTGCCCATAGAGATCAGCACATTTGCTGTGCCAAGGTCGATTCCGATATCCATTTCTTTTGCTCTCTTTCCTAATGTCGCATCTAAAAACCATAGTGCCTCAAATGCTTGCAGATGAGGTGCTAAGGCTTTAGCCGGTGGTTTTTAGAGGTGACCTTTATATATGTTAGCCGCTGATACAGCAGACAGCCGCAGTAACGCTGTCCGCACCCATTATTTTAAGCAGGTCGGCACATCTGTTCACAGTTGCGCCCGTTGTGAAAATATCATCGCAGAGAAGAATTTTGTCACCGTCAAGACGAACGCCCTCCGCCGCAGAATATTCCGCAAGCGCCGCTTCATGGCGTTCCTCCGCATTTCGGTCATGCTGCTGTCTGCGGCTGTATTTTCTCACAAGCAGATCATTTCTTATCTGCGCATCGGGAATGTATTTTCCGATACACTCGGCAAGATATTCCGCCTGATTATATCCTCTCCGACGCTCCTTTTTAATGTTCATCGGCACGGGAACGATATAATCAAAATCGGTGAAATTGTCATGCTTCATCTGTGAAAACAGCACCTCGGCGAAAAATTTGGCTGCGTTTTCATTTTTGTGATACTTCATGGAAAGCACAGCTCTGCGAAGCTCGTTTGCATAATATCCGCCGCTGTATATCCTGTCCGTGACAAAGCTTTCCTCGCTGCATACGCACATTGACCGTCCGCATTTTCTGCATACGGAAATTGTCCCGTCAAAATATTCAACGGAATCGGCGCATTCATCGCAGGCTGCGTCCGTCCAAGGAATAACATCATCGCAGAACGGGCATCTGTTGGGGAAAAATATATCCGCCAGCATATATTTCATGCCGCTGTAACGATGCCTAAAGCTGTACATTTTCAGGCTCCTCCGCTGTCATTTCCTTTTCCATCATGTCACGGAGGCAGGAATACCGCAGAGTACGGCGATTGTTCGCCACCATTTTTTCCACGACATTTTTCGACCCGACAATGATAAGCAGCTTTTTTGCACGGGTAACGGCAGTGTACAGCAGGTTTCTGTAATACAGCCTGTCAAAGCCGCCGAGAAGCGGCAGTATCACTGCGTTGAACTCGCTGCCCTGACTTTTGTGAACGGTTATCGCATAGGCAAGCTCCAGCTGCTCCAGCAGCTCGAAGCCGTATTCGGCGATACGTCCCTCAAAATCTATCACAACCGTATTATCGCTTTTGCGAACCTTTACGATGATTCCGATATCCCCGTTGAAAATCCCCGCACCCGATTCGCCGTCCTTTTTCCAGACGATATCATAGTTGTTCTTTGTCTGCATAACCTTGTCGCCGTCACGGAAGGTATAGAGCATTCCCTTTACCTCCGCAAGCTGCTTTGAAGCGGGATTCACCGCCGTTTGCAGCATTTTGTTCAGTTCAACTACCCCAAGTGCGCCCTTTCGGGAGGGACACAGCACCTGAATATCCTCGAAAGCGGAAAAATTGTAGGCTTTCGGCAGACGGTCGCTGTACAGCTCGGAGACAAGCGCTGCCGCCTCCGCCGTATCAAGCCGCTGCATGAAGAAAAAATCGCTGTCCTTTCGGTCAAGAACGGGATTTTTGCCGCTGACTATCTTATGCGCATTTGTGATAATGGCACTTTGCTGCGCCTGACGGAAGATCTCATTCAGCTGAACGACCGTCAGCCGTCCGCAGTCAACCATATCTTTCAGCAGATTTCCCGCTCCGACGCTTGGCAGCTGATCGCTGTCGCCTACCATTATCAGCCTGCACGAAAGCTTCATCGCCCGAAGCAGCGATTCAAAAAGCAGCGAATCCACCATTGACATCTCGTCGATTATCATTACATCGCAGCTTATGGGATTGCTTTCATCGTGCTTGAATTTAAGCTGACCGCGGTTGTCATAGCTCACTTCAAGCAGTCTGTGTATAGTTTTTGCGGAATATCCCGTCAGATCGGATATTCTTTTTGCGGCACGTCCCGTCGGAGCGGATATCATCACTCTTGCTCCCCTCTGCTCATAAAGTGAGATTATCGCTTTGAGAGTGGTCGTCTTGCCCGTACCGGGTCCGCCCGTAAGTATCAGAAAGCCCCGTGACATCGCCAGTGATATTGCTTCACGCTGACGGCTTGCATAGGTGATACTTTTTGTCTGCTCCTCTATATCAATAAGCTTGGTGTAATCCTCGTTGGAATCTATAAAACAGCTGCGCATAAGGCTAAGACGGTCGGTGATATACTGCTCCGCACGGAAATAATCGTAAAGATAGACGAACCTCCTGCCGTTTTTTTCATAAACAGCCATGTTGTCATCATCAAGCTCCTCGGAGAGAGCGGCGTCGAATTTTTCCTTATCCGTGCCGAGAAGCTTTTCGCAGGTGGACAGAAGCCTGTCATAGGGCAGACAGCTGTGACCGTTGAAAGTATTCTCATACAGCACATAAAATATTCCCGCACGGACACGGCTCATGCTGTCCTTGGGGATCTCCAGCTTTTCGGCGATATATTCCGCCTTGTCAAATTCAAGGTCGATGCCGTTCCTGCAAAGCACATAGGGGTTTTCCTTTATCACATCAACGGAAAACTGCCCCCACCTTTTCCATACATTTACAGCCACCGACGGCAGAACATTATACTGCGACAAAAATATCATAAGCGAACGGATCCCGAAAATACGCTTGAATTCCAGTGCGATCTCGTCCACTTTTTTCTTTGAGATGCCCTTTATTTCAAGGAGCCGATCGGGGTCATTCTCGATAATTTCAAGGCTTTTTTCGCCGAAATTTTCTACGATGCGCTTCGCCATTGTTGGGCCGATGCCCTTTATCACGCCCGAGGAAAGATATTTTAAGATCGCCGATGCCGTTGCAGGCATTTTCCGCTCGCAGACCGACGCTTTGAACTGCGCTCCGAACTTCGGGTGGGTCACATATTCCCCCGTGAGCCGAAGCTCCTCGCCTGCATCAACGTTTCCAAGCTCGCCGACAACGGTGACATAATCGCTGCCCGTATCAAGATCAAGAACGATATACCCGTTGTCCGCATTGCGGAACAGCACCGTATCAACACTGCCTTCAATTGTAATAAGCCTGTCCTGTCCGCTCTGCATAATATCGTTCCTTTACTTATAATTGATTTAATTATATCATACCGCATGAAAATAATCAATATTTTTGCCGTCGGAAAATGTTACAATTTGGGAAACAAAAAGCCCCCACTCCCGAAAAGGGAATGGGGGCTGAATGTTTTTCAGCTATGCCGCTTTCAAAAGCGATCCGTCAAGCCGCCTTGGTTTTATTAGCCGAGGAGCTGGAGAACGCCCTGAGGCAGAGAGTTTGCCTGAGCAAGCATGGACTGAGCAGCCTGAGAAAGGATCTGATTGGAAGTAAACTTCATCATTTCCTTGTCCATCTCTGTATCTCTGATTCTGGACTCGGCAGCTGTCAGGTTCTCGTTGTTTGTATCGAGGTTGCTGATCTTGTGTTCCAGTCTGTTCTGGATAGCACCGAATGTACCACGAACCATGGAAACCTTGTTGATAGCATTGTCGATCTTGTCGATAGCTGCGTTAGCGTCCTTCTGAGAAGAAAGCGAAAGAGCATCTGTTCCAAGACCACGAGCGGAGCAGTCGAGGTCAGCCTTAAGGTCACCAAGACCATTGGACTCGTAAGCGAATGTGAAGTTTACGCTGTCCTTAGTTCTTGCACCAACCTGAAGAGTGATGTTGTCTTTGTATGTAAGTGTTGCTGTGGAAGCATTATTAGAATTAGCCTTGGAAACAACGTTCTCAGGTTCAGAAACCTTTGCAGAAGGTGTAGACGCAGCTGTAAACTTAGCAGCATCAACAGCTAATGTGTATGTAATGTCACCAGCTGCACCGTCAGCAGCTGCATTTTTAGCAGCAGTCAGCTTAACCAGTTCAGTCTCAACATCGTTACCAGCTGCATTAGCTGTACCAATTGTCATAACACCGTCCTCAACCTTAGCATAGAACTTTGTTGAGCCGATTGTTATAGTACCAGCTGCTGCATTTGCAGTCTGAGTACCACCCTTACTATCTGTAAGAGTAAGAGCCATATCTGTTGCATCTTCAGCATTATTAGCATATGAAACCTTGAGGCTAGCACCATTCAGCTGCTCAAAGAGTTCCTTGATGTCAGCTGTCATCTTATCTGTGCCATTACCATATGTGCTCTCAATGGTTGCATTAGAAACTTCAGTTGTGAGGTTAGATGACGCATTTACACCAGCCTTACCAACTGTAAGTCCGCTTGCATCAGTCTTGGAAACACCAATATTCTCAGCAGCTGTGTTCTTTACGCTAGGATTATTAAATGTAATTGTAATAGTATCTCCATTAACAAGTGTAGTACCATCAAGGATTACATTTACAAGGTTGTCAGTAGAATCAGGAGTTGCAGCTGTATTTGCAGAACCTACCTGGAAGCCACCATTATTAGGATCTGTGCTAACTGTCAGATTCTTAATATCAGCTCCACCAGTTGCCGATGCAGCCGACCATGTGCCCTTAGTCGCATCATACTTAAATGTTACATCTACTGAATCAGGTCCATCATTGCTCTTATTTGTGTCGCCTCTGTCAAAGCCTAAATCCTTCCAAAGCTTGTTAGCATTGGATGTTGCGCCTGCACCATCATCCATACCCTGTGTATCAAGCTTATTGATATCAGAAGATGAAAGCTGCTTAGCAACTCTGCTCGAATTGCTGTAATCAAATTCGCCATTAACAGCCTTAAGACCGTCAGCCATTGTACCACCGTTAAGAACAACAACGCCGTTGAAGTCTGTATCAGCGATCTGGTTAAGTTCGTCGTTCAGCTGATCGTACTCGAGCTGGATAGCTTCACGGTCAACATCGTTCTGGTAAGAACCGTTAGCGGACTGAACTGCGAGGCTTCTCATTCTCTGGAGAATGGAGTCTGTCTCTGTAAGAGCGCCCTCAAATGTCTGTACCATAGAGATACCGTCCTGAGCGTTCTTGGAAGCCTGTGTAAGACCGGAGATCTGAGCTCTCATCTTTTCGGAAACTGCGAGGCCGGCAGCGTTATCGCCTGCACGGTTGATTGCATAACCGGAAGAAAGCTTTTCGAGGGACTTAGAAAGACCGGAATTGTTGATACCGTAGTATCTCTGAGCGTTCATCGCTGATAAGTTGTGCTGTACTACCATAATATTTTCCTCCATGAAAATAAATTTATTAAAGAGCCGAATCCTTTCAGCCCTTATAGATGTTTTTTGTGCCGCCCTTTTCCTATTGCGCAATTCAGAAGACTGCGGCTTTTCAAGCACCGAACACTGCCTGTCCGCATCTTGCATTCAGCCTGTGTTCCTTGCTTCTGATTTATATATCGGCAGGTATTTTTCAAACTTTAGCTTTTTTTGAAAAAAATTTCGGAAATTTTTACTGTTTTTTTCTGCCCCGTTTCAGGAGCTTTATGCACCTTACCGAAAAGAAGCCGAAGCCTGCCGCAAAAACCGCCGCCAAAAGGTCGGAAATCACGCCTTTTCCCAATATCGAAGCAAGCATCACCGCACCTCCGCAGAGGAGCATTCCCACGATAACCTTAAAAGCCTCACGCTTAGTCGGTCTGCCCGACGCCCTTGCAAAAAGATACAGCCCGTTGTATCGGCACATGGGCGCATAGCCTTTGTCCGCAAAGCCGTATATATATTTTTCGGACTTGTCCGTCCGCTCGTCTATAATAAAATCAAGGGCGCAGGGCGCAGCCTTTTTCAGCCCGATATGCTCCGCCGTCATTTTCTCGGGGATATATCCCCTTTCGGCATAATGCGAAAGCTCACGGCAGAGCTTTTCACGGTCGCTGTAATTTTCTGTATCAATATTCAGGGTCATCACACCTATACTATATAATATAAGAAAATGCCCGTACATCTGCACGGGCATTGGCGTCCTCGGCCGGAGTCGAACCGGCGGCCTAACGCTTAGGAGGCGTTCGCTCTATCCTACTGAGCTACGAAGACATATTAATTCGGTCAATGTAACTAATATATCACAAAACTTAATAAAAATCAATGGTATTTTTATATAACTTTTACTTGAAATTTGATGTAATATCTGTTATAATAGTAGCATGAATTTTTATTACGGCAGATAACATTATCTGTTTCGGAAAGGAAGTTTTCATAATGGATATAAAAATCACACGTACAACTTCACCTAAGGAAAAGCCCAAGGATCAGACAAAGCTCGGCTTCGGCAAGATCTTTACAGACCATATGTTCCTCATGAACTATGATGAGGGTCAGGGCTGGCACGACGCAAGAATAGTTCCCTACGGTCCTATTCCCATGGAACCCTCCGCAATGTGTCTCCACTACGGTCAGGCTGACTTCGAGGGTCTGAAAGCATACAGAACTGCCGACGGCAGGATACAGCTTTTCCGCCCCGATCAGAACATGGCAAGACTTAACCTTTCCAACGATCGTCTCTGCATTCCCAAGATCGATGAGGAATTCGGAGTTAAGGCTATCAAAACTCTGGTAGATGTTGATAAGGACTGGATCCCCACAGCAGAGGGCACTTCCCTTTACATCAGACCTTACATCTTTGCGGTTGATCCCATGGTAGGCGTTCACCCCGCAAAGCACCTTATTTTCGCTATCATTCTTTCTCCCGTAGGCGCATATTACGAGAGCGGACTTGCTCCCGTAAAGATCTACGTTGAACAGCATTACGTTCGTGCCGTAACAGGCGGAACAGGCTTCACAAAGGCTGCCGCAAACTACGCTATCTCCCTGAAGGCTCAGGAAGTTGCCGCAGAAAAGGGCTATGAGCAGGTTCTCTGGCTCGACGGTATCCACAGAAAGTACATCGACGAAGTTGGCGCAATGAACGTATTCTTCGTTGTTAACGGCGAAGTTCTCACACCCAGCCTTGACAGAGGTTCAATTCTCGGCGGCATTACAAGAAAGTCCTGCATCGAGATCCTCCGTTCACAGGGCTACAAGGTCACAGAAAGAGATATCACTATCGACGAGCTTTGCGAAGCTTACGATAAGGGTACTTTCGACGAAGCATTCGGCACAGGTACAGCCGCTGTTATCTCACCTATCGGCGAGCTGAAATACGGCGACAAGGTAATGACTATCAATAACGGCGAGATCGGCAAGATCTCTCAGCATCTGTACGATACCCTCACAGGCATTCAGTGGGGCAAGATCGAGGATAAGTTCGGCTGGACAGTTACAGTTGAATAATTTATCCGCCTGATATATAAAATAAACCGTCCGTGAGTTTCACGGGCGGTTTTGTTTTTATTCGTATATTTTTCCGTCTTTGATAGTGACTGTTCTGTCAGCCTGCGCCGCAATGGAATTGTCATGAGTGATAAGGATAAGCGTCTGCTCGTATTTTTTTATTGAGCTTTTCAGCAGCGAGATTATTTCCTTTCCCGAATTGCTGTCAAGATTTCCCGTAGGCTCATCGGCAAGGATTATCGACGGACGTGCAATAAGCGCACGGGCAATGGCTATTCTCTGCTGCTGTCCGCCCGAAAGCTGATGCGGATAGTGGTTCATTCTGTCTTTCAGCCCGATAGTTTCGATGATATCATCAAGAAAATCCTTGTCGGGCTTTTTACCGTCAAGCGAAAGCGGAAGAACGATATTTTCCTTTGCGGTCATTACAGGTATCAGATTGAAAAACTGAAAAACAAATCCGACCTGTCTGCGGCGGTACACAGCCAGCTCTTCCTCTTTCAGGGAAAAAACATCAAGTCCGCCGACGGTCAGCTTTCCCGAAGTGGGTGTGTCCATTGCACCGAGGATATGCAGCAGCGTGGATTTTCCGCTTCCGCTCTGTCCTATGACCGAAAGAAATTCGCCCTTTGGAACATTAAGATCAACATTATCCAGTGCACGGACCTCTGTATCGCCCTTGCCATAGGTTTTGGTAAGCTTTTCAGCCGAAAGTATTATATCATTAGCCATAAAAATAACTCCGTATCCATTCATTTAATGCAGAGATATCTGCTACAATGATTATATCACAGCAGGAAAAAAATTGCAATATCATATCGGATATTTATTCATCATGCCTTAATATCAAGCGGCTTTCTTTCGGCGCCCCTCACAAGCGCAGCTGCAATCGTCGGGAATTTTATGCAGCGGTTCCTGCGGTCAAGGATATCCATTCCGCCTGCGTCCCACCAAAAGCATTTTATTCCAACAGCTGCCGCACGGGACGCAAATTCATAGGCATATCGTGTCCTGTCCGCAGTATTATTCTTGTCAAATGCACCGAATTCACCGACTATCATCGGCGCACCGAACTTATCCGAATATTTTTCCAGCCTTGCAAAAAGCTTATCAAGATGCTTGATATCATCATCGCTGCCCCATTTGTCCGTGAGAGTTGTCCACGGTGCTTTCGGGAAAGTAAAGCCCTGCGGGTCATAATTATGCACCTGAACGATAATGTGTCCGTCTGCGGTATCATCGGGCATTGCAAACGCATCAAGAACAGGCTCCGTGCAGGCGGCGGAATAGACCTCGATCACAAGATTTCTCCGGAGATTATTTCCGCCCGTGCTGCGAACAGTATCAACAAACAGTTGATTAAAATCGTTCAGTATCCCATACGCCTTTCCATCTTTCGGAACGTCCCATGAATAAGAGCCGTCAAGCATCTCATTAAAGCCCTCAAAAAGCAGCTTGTCGGAATAAGGCTCAAAGCGCTTGGCGATATTTTTCCAAAGTCCCTCAAACCGAAGTGCATATTTTGAATAGCACTCCTCCGAAGCACAAAGCCAGCCGTTCTCCCCTGCATCATGATGAACATCAAGAATGCAGTACATATCCTGCGATATCACATAATCGACGATCTCCTGAACTCGGTCAAGCCAGTCGGTATCAATGTCGCCGTCTGTGTCACAATGCTCATACCAAGTAACAGGCAGTCTTACTGCATTGAACCCTGCATTTTTTATGACCGTTATCATTGACTTTTCCGTGATCGGATTTTTCCATGCAGTTTCATATTTTGCAGGCTTGTTCCAGCCTTTCAGCTTTCCGTGTGCGTCCAGTGTATTTCCGAGATTCCAGCCGATCTTTATATTTGAAACAGCGTCATATGCGCTTTCAAATTTATTTTTCGACATTGACCTTATCAGAAAAGCAGCCGAGACTGTTGCAAGTCCCGCTGCGGCGATTCTTCCTGCCATTGACATAGCATCATTTCCTTTCGTTTTATATACGGATATTATACAATATCCGAACGATCATTTCAATAACTCATTGTGAATTTACAAAAAAGCCGCTCCGGAACGGGCGGCTTCTTACTGCATATCCTTACAGCAGCTTTGAGATATCCTTTTTTGTGCCCAGCAGCATGATGTGCTCGCCTCTGCTGAACTGATAATCCGCATCGGGCATGGGTATAAGCAGATCGTTTACCTTTGTGCCCAGAATATTCAGTCTGTACTTTCTGCGGATATTCAGCTGCAATATGGACTTGCCCACCCATTCCTCGGGAACGGTAACTTCATATATGGAATACTCCGAGCTAAGTTCAATGGAATCGAATATCTTGCTGTCCGTAGATGTTCTTACTGCGATCTGATTTGCAATCTCACGGTTGGGATAAACAACTGCATCCGCACCGTTTTTCAGCAGGAATTTTTCCTGTATCTCCCTGTTTGCAACCGAAATAACATACGGTGCGCCCATTTCCTTTACAAGAGAGGTTATCTCCAGCGAAGCCTGAAAATTCGAGCTTACCGCCACAAGGCAGATATCAAAATTATCCACGCCGATGCTCTCCAGCACCTTTGCGTTGGTACAGTCGCCTATCTGTACCGAGGTGACATACTCCATGACCTTATTCACGGCTTCCTCGGAAATATCCACAGCCATTACTTCAAGTCCCTCTTCGGCATATTTGCGTGCGGCAAAATATCCGAACATTCCGATACCTATAACAAGTACATTTTTCATACGTCAATACTCCTTTTATCCTACTGCGATCTTTTCAAGCGGCGACTGAACGGGAGACGTTGTATAGGGCTTCGTGAACGAAAGCGCCAGCGAAAGTCCGCCTATTCTTCCGAAATACATCAGGAACACCAGTATTATCCTTGAAGCCGTTCCCAGCGACTGGGTAACGCCCATGGTTATTCCAACGGTTCCCACCGCCGAAAATACCTCAAACGCAACCTCACGGACAGGTATCTCCTCTATCATGCATATTGCCATTATCGCCGCAACGGCAATCGTCAGATACACGAATATGATAGCCATAACACGCCTTAAAAGATCATCGTCAAGACGTCTGTTGAATATAGTGACCGACTTCTGATTTCTCATCATCGAAACCATTGAAAGCACCAGCACCGCAGCGGTGGTGGTCTTTATTCCGCCTGCCGTAGATCCCGGCGAACCGCCTATCAGCATAAGGATATAGCACAGCACCGTCGATGAATCGGAAAGTCTTGCCTGATCTATGCTGTTAAATCCTGCCGTGCGGAGCGTTACCGCCTGAAAGAACGATGCAAGCACGGATTCTCCCGTTGAAAAGCCTGCCATTGAATGTCTCTGCTCAAAGAAAAAGAACAGCACCGCAGGAACTATCGTCAGTATAGCCGATGTGACAAGCACTACCTTTGTCTGGAGCTTATATTTTCTGAATGCGAATTTATTCTCCAGTAAATCCTCCCAGACAACAAAGCCCAGACCGCCAAGAATTATCAGCAGCATTATCACGATGTTGAAGTAAACATCGTCCGCCGCCGTGGTAAGCGAAGAAAACTGCCCGTATCTTCCCATAAGATCAAAGCCGCCGTTGCAGAATGCGGATATGGAATGGAATATCGAATAATATATCCCCGTTCCAACGCCCAGCATAGGGATAAATTTCACGCTGAGAAGTATCGCTCCAGCAAGCTCTATAACAAGCGTGCCTTGCAGCATAAGCTTGAAAAGGCGGACGATTCCGCCTACCTGGCTTGCATTTACAGCCTCCTGCAAAAGCTCACGCTGTTTAAGTCCGATCTTTTTTCCGCTGAGCATTGCGCCCACCACTGCCATTGACATAAATCCCAGACCGCCCGTCTGTATCATCAGCAGTATCACTATCTGCCCGAACATGGACCAGTGGGAAAACGTATCATATGCTATAAGTCCCGTAACGCAGGTCGCCGAGGTAGCGGTCAGCAGTGCATTCACAATGCTTGTCTGCTGTCCCTCCTTAGTCGCTATGGGCAGGCATAAAAAAAATGTTCCTGCAAGAATTATTGCAGCAAACCCTATCATCAGCTTTTGTGTATATGAAAGTTCAAATTTGCTGCGCTTACTAATGCTGTCAGTTTTACTCATTTTCATGATCTCCATATTATACGGCTGTTATTATCGCCGAAAATTCACTTTGATTATAACACATATTATAAAAAATTGCAATATGTTCTTGAAAAAATCCAAAAGATATATTATAATTAACTTATATAATGTGAAATTTGAAAGGAAAAAAATAATGAATATTCAGCGCAGCTTTCCCGAAGCCGTCATTTCCGAACGATGCAGAAAACGCATTGCAGACGGTCACCCATGGATATATGACAACGAGATCGTGACTGCCCCCGAAAACATCGAGGACGGCAGCCTTACCGATATTTTCACAGAAAAGCACCGCTTTATCGGCACAGGCTTCTATAATTCCAATTCAAAGATACGCATACGCATAATCTCACGCAACGCAAATGATAAGTTTGATGCCGATTTCTGGCGCAGACGTGTTGAACACGCTTACAGCTACCGCAAAACGGTAATGCGCCCCGAGGATCTTTTGTGCTGCCGCCTTATTTTCGGCGAAGCCGATCTTTTCCCCGGTCTTACCGTTGACAGGTTCAACAACCTGCTTTCGGTGCAGATACTTTCCCTCGGCATTGAGAAAAACCGTGATGTTATCCTTGATTCCCTCATTGATATTCTCGAAAAGGACGGCAGACCCGTTGAGGGGATCTTCCTCCGCAATGACGTGAATATCCGCGTGCTGGAGGGCATGACCGAGGAAAAGGGCTGGTATTGGCACAAGGGAGAAAATCCCCCCTCACCGATCACACAGATCACGGAGAATGGCATAATCTATTCCGTTGACGTGGAAAACGGTCAGAAAACAGGCTTCTTCCTTGACCAGAAATACAACCGTCAGGCTGCCGCAAGGCTTGCTCACGGAAGAAATGTCATGGACTGCTGCACCCACACAGGCTCCTTTGCTCTCA
Source organism: uncultured Oscillospiraceae bacterium (assembly GCA_934464775.1). Taxonomy (GTDB): domain Bacteria; phylum Bacillota; class Clostridia; order Oscillospirales; family Ruminococcaceae; genus RGIG4694. The sequence goes on along the minus strand of CAKSKG010000004.1, from coordinate 19,837 downwards.
ATGCCGCAAAGGCTGGCGCAGCTCATGTTCATGCAGTCGATGTTTCCGCATCGGCTATTGAAATGGCACGCAAAAATGCCGAAGCAAACGGTCTTTCAGATATCATGAGCTTTGAAACCGCCGATGTTTTTGACGCTCTCCGCAGCCGTCTTGAAGCCCACGACAAGACATTTGACTATATTATCCTCGACCCTCCCGCATTTACAAAATCAAGAAAAACGGTGGGCAGCGCAAAGAAAGGCTATCTTGAGCTGAACACCCTCGCAATGAGACTTCTCCCCAGAGGCGGATATCTTGCTACCTGCTCCTGCTCCCATTTTATGACGGAAAAGCTTTTCATTGAAATGCTGAACGAAGCTGCCCACGATGCAGGCGTTTCTCTGCGTCAGATAGAGTGCCGCCAGCAGTGCGCCGACCACCCCATTCTTATGTCCGTTGAAGAGACAAATTATCTGAAATTTTTCCTTTTCCAAGTGGTATGACATATTATCATATGTAAACGCAAAACGGTATATACATCGGAAAGATGTATATACCGTTTTTTACTGCTTATCATTCTTTGATATGCTCATATCCCTGATCTATTATCGACCTTACATGGCTGTCCGCCAGCGAATAATATACCGTTTTTCCCTCTTTGCGGAACTTAACCAGCCTGCTCTGCTTCAGCACACGGAGCTGATGCGATATGGCACTCTGAGTCATATTCAGCAGACTTGCTATATCGCAGACGCACATCTCACTTTCAAAAAGCACGAACAGTATCCGTATCCTTGTTGAATCGCCGAATACCTTGAAAAGCTCGCTGAGATCATAAAGATCGGTCTCCTCGGGCATTGAATCGCTGATGCGCTTTATCACATCGGGGTGCGGCATACTGCATTCGCATTTTTCAATTCGTGTATCATCGTAGCGCATAATTTCCTCCGTTTTTATTTCAGACATCTTATGAATCTGAAATATATTTTATTTATTGGCTTTAGCTCCGAATAGGTCTTTTCGGCAAATTTTTCCGCTGCTTCGGCTGCCCTTGCGGACTTTTCGCTGTCGGGCTGGTCATTGCCGAAGCTTGCTTCCAGTCCGTTTCTGACGATCAGCACAGCGTCCTCACGGCTTATCCTGCCCGTTTCCTCGGCTGCCCTTGCGGCAAACTCATCATAGGTCACATCGTCCGTCTTTACGATGCCGCTGACCTCGCACACCTGCATAAAATATCGGCAGGCAGTCTTTGCTTTAAGCTTTGAGTTGCGTCCGTTCAGTGCGGAAGAACGCTTCTTCGTAACTGTACGGTATCTGTACCACATCACACCAACAGCTGCGGCGATCAGCAGTATCACAGCTATGATAATTACAGCTGCCCTGCTTATTCCCTTGCCGCTTCCGCCGTTATGCGTCGGAGCTTCCCCGCTGCCGTTGTCTATGCTTTGCTCGGGAGAGCTTTCGCTGACGGGAGCTTCCGTCTCGGCAGGCTGAGTATCGGTCACGATCTCCTCACTGGTCACTTCCGTTTCGGTCTGTTCCTCTTCCTTAACGGCAGCCTGTGATGTTTCGGCAGGCTGTTTCTCCTGAGCAGACTGCTGCTCCGAATCAACGGCGGAAGTTCCGAAATACTCGGTATCGCCGTAGCCGGGAGTCATTTCATAAGGATACCAGCCGTAGCCGTCGATATATACCTCTATCCAAGCATGGGCACGCTTATCCGTCACATTCACCATTGAAGTCTCACCCACCTGCACCGAATCGGGAAAATCGCTGTTCTTGATTATATATCCCTCGCAGTAACGGGCGGGAATGCCTCTGTATCTGCACATAAGCACTGCCGCAGTGGCAAAATGAGAGCAGGAGCCTTTACGTGTTTTTGTAAGGAAATACTGTGCAAAATCCTCGCCGAAAGGCAGCTTACCCGCATTCAGATCATATTCGCAGTGGTGACTGAGCCAGTTTTTGATATTATAAAGCTCTGTGCCGATATCGGTAAATTCCGATGTGCCGTAAATTGATCTTGCGGCTGTGAATGTTTCGGGAATATCGAGATAATTCTCATAAACATATTCACGGTAAGCAAGCTCATCGTCATAAAGTATTTCAGATGTGAGAAAATTCTGATATCTAAGCTCAAACCACCTGTTCATCACAAGGCTGTTTTTAAGCTGCGGACTCAAAACATACACATCGGAGGAATACTTGCTGCCGTCGGGTATCACCCTGTCGTCACGAATGGTAAGATTCCTCGACGAATTTGGGGTGATATTATACGGAATATACGCATATGTGGTGTTGGCACTGACATTGTTCACGGTTATCGAGGTGGTTTTAAGAGGCTCATACTCGGTCTGACCGTACTCATACCATGAATATCCGTCCATCACCAGCGGATTGAGATACATCGTCCTGAACGAAGAAACTATATCATTCAATCCGTCAGCTTCATCGCCCGATATTTCCTTCCAGCTGTTTCCCGTGTAATCCGCACCCGTAAAGCCTTTCAGATAAATATTATACCCGGTTTTTTCAGCCGTAACTTCAAGAACGGTCTTGTTGTTGAATTCAACATTTTCCGTTCTGCCAAGCTTTCCGTGATTTATCGCTCCGCTGAGTCCATTGTTCACAGGATTCAGCACGGAAAGATCGTTGACGAATTTGCTCCAGCTGAAGCCCTTGACATAACGGCTGAACTTCACCTTGAAATCGTCCATTTTTTCGGGACGCTCATAGCCGCTGACATTGACTATGACCACCGACATCGCAAAGCACAGCAGCACCGCAAGAGCCGCCGTTCCTGCCGACTGCCCCGACGTTCTGCCGTAAACAGGAACACGTCTGTCCTTTCCGTAAACGGGATATTCCGCCACCTCCGCTGCCGCAGATGCTATCCAGCAGGCAATCACCGCCGCCGCCCATATATAATCGGGCACAAGCCCGTAATACAGCACAAGCTCAACAGGCGGGAATGTCACCGCAAACACTGCGATTATCCCTGTTCGGTAAACCATGAATGCCGCCGAAACAAGGGCTATCACCGCCGCCGCAAAGCAGAAAAGTATCAGCCTGTCCTTATCTATGTCGCCCGTATATGAGGTAATATTGAAATAATCCATATTCCTGTAAATCGTTCTGACTGACGAAAGATAATGATTTGCCGCAGAGAGAAAGCCGTATTTGATATGTTCACGAAGAAAATATCCCGCAGCGGCAGTTATCAGCACGCCGCCGCCCACAACAAATCTGCCTCCCCTTTTCATCAGCGAGGCAATAAAACAGAGCAGCACGGGCGCAGCAGCCGCAAGAGCTATCGGCAGCACCGATACCGACGGAAACAGCGCCGAAACAAAGCACATCACCGAACCGAGACTGCCAAAATAAGCCGCAGCCGCACGGATAAGGAACACGGGTATCCCCGTTTTGCTTCTGCTGTCGATATGAAGCCCGACAGATATTTCCGTTCCCGTACCGTCGGGCATATTTTCATTTATCCGTTTATTTTTAAATTCCATAGATATTTCCCAAATTATTCCGACGGAGTGATAAAAATAACATTCCTTGCGCCAAAGCCCTTTCTAAGTGCGTCAGCACAGCTGTCCGACCCGACGGCAGCCACAACATAAATGATATCGTATCTGCGGTTCTCCTTATTTTCGGCAGCCTTTTCCGCCGATATGACACTGCCGTAAATTCCGCCGATACAGCTTTCAAATCTGTCCGAAAGTGATATATCGGCAATAAATTCTCCCGATGAAGTATAAGCATCAAAGGGGATCTCCTGCTCGCAGAGCTTTGTTGCCGCCGAATAAAATGTTTCAAAAATGCTGTCGGACACACGTATATCATTGCCTGCGGAGGCTGTGTCTGCAATAAGCAGTATATCCGATCTTCCGCCCTTTGAGCTGTCACGGACGATAAGCTCCTCCGATCTTCCGCTTAGCTTCCATGCTATCCTGTTCAGCTTGTCGCCGTCACGGTATTCACGAAGCTCATCAAAATCCTGTGAAGTATTGCTCTTTGCAGCGGTTTTCTCGGAAGAAACGGGCTGCACTGCCGAAAACATCGTTACATATTTCTCGGAAAGAGGCTTTGCGCCCGACGGCAGAAAATCAACATATGCGCTGATAACGCCGCATTTTTTTACCTTTGCGGAAAACAATCTCAACAGATCGAACGCTTTTATGCCGCTTACCGTACAGCACACACGCTGGCAGTATTCGGAGCTGATCTTTATGCTCACCTGCTGACAGCTCATCGCAGGAACAGGCACCGACACCGACTGACTTTCCTGCTCACCCGTTGGATATCTCACGCTTGTGACGGAAAGAGAAAGTGCGGAAACGGGAAATACCGACCTGTTTTCTATTCTGACCGCAATTTCCGCAAAGCCGTTTTTCTTCACCTTTGAATCGGAAGCTGCCGCAGAAATTTTCAGCTTCGATACCGAGTATTTCAGCAGCACGAACAATGCTATCGGAATAAGCACCGCCATTATCAGAACTATCAGCGATAAATTGTCCGAATAAAGAGCGTAGAAAAAACACAATCCGATAAGTATTGCAAAATAAACAAATCTCATGGCATTACAATCTGGGCTGACGCACCGATGCAGCCGCATTTTTCAGTGCAGCGGCAGCCTCTGCCGTATCTCTCGACTGTGAAGTAAGTATTATTCTGTGGGCAGCCGACGGAACAAGAACATAGTCCACGTCCTCGGGAATAACGTAATTTCTGCCCTTTAAAACAGCCGTTGCCTTCGCCATTGCCGAAACTGCGATAGCTCCTCTTGTAGATATTCCCAGAGATATCTCAGAGGAATTTCTTGTTGCGGCTGCGATATCCGCAATATAGCGGTAAACACGGTCGTCAACATATATTTCGGCTGTCATTTTTCTTATTGCATAAAGCTTTTCGGCTGTTATAACGGGCTTTATGCTGTCAACGGGAGAAACTCCCTTTTTTGCTTTGAGAATCTCTACCTCGCTGGCAGGATCGGGATAGCCCAGTGACAGCCGCACCATGAATCTGTCCAGCTGCGATTCGGGAAGAAGCTGTGTTCCTGCCGAACCGACGGGGTTCTGAGTTGCGATAACGATATAAGGCTCGGGCAGAGTATGCGTGATGCCGTCCACCGTCACCGAATGCTCCTCCATTGCTTCAAGCAGTGCAGACTGTGTTCGGCTGGAGGTACGGTTTATTTCGTCCGCAAGGAAGAGATTGCACACCGCAGTTCCGGGGTGATATTCAAACTCGCCCGACTTGCGGTTCATTGCCGTAAAGCCCGTCACATCGGAGGGCATAACGTCCGCCGTGAACTGCATTCTGCGGCATTCCAGCGACATTGACTTTGAAAAAGCCAGCGCAAGTGTGGTCTTGCCCACTCCGGGCATATCTTCCAGCAGGATATGTCCGCCTGCAAGTATTGCCAGCATTGCATTTATTATAACATCGTCCTTGCCTATCACCGCTTTTTTCACTTCGGAAATTATTTCTCTGACAACAGGCAAAACAAGTGCAGGTGTATTTTCCAAAATTGCACCATTCCTTTCGGTTTGTTCTGACACATCAAAAAATATACCTCCGCCGAGGACGGAGGTATTATATCGGCAGATACCGCCGCCGATAAATATTTTAGCTTAAAGAAAGAGCAGCCATATGGTTGGGAGTCATAAATCCGCGCTTCTTGATGATTCCGACCGTTGTCTTTACATAGCGGCCGTCAAATGCGCCGTTGATGCTTCTGAGCGATGAATCAAATGCTGCAACAGCCTTTACAAAGCCCTCATCACCGTTATCCTTGTCGATATAAACGGTAAGCAGCACCTTGAGAGCATTAAATATAGTATTAAAGAAAATGAAGTTGTCCCAAAGATCGCTTGTGCAGTCCGCAAAAGGCATACATAATGTCCAGATATAGTTGACCATTACGTTTTCAAGCATATATTCCTTGCTGTTTGCCTTGCCCTGTGCAAGATAATCGTTGTAGAAATACTTCTTCATCTCAACGTACTTGTCCTTACAGTTCTTGAACTGACCGCTGTAATTGGAGAAATCAAGCTTATAGCCCAGTCTTTCAAATACGGTATTTCTTACCTCATCGAATTCCTTTGTGGAGGGCATACTTCTGAGCAGAGCAAGTGCGTCAACTACGCTGTACTCAAACTGAGGAGTTACATCTCCGAAAATATTTATGATCTCGTTTCTGTCGCCCTTGTTGAAGAAGAAATTAACAAGACCGGGAACCTGAGATTCGTTTCCGTCGTTTATCATGGACTGTGCAGTCTTGCACATATAGTTGATGAAAAGCATTCTCTTTTCGAGAGAGTAGCGTCTGTCCTGGATAGCATTCATATAAACGCTTCTGAATTCCCAGTAGTGAACGATTATGGGGAACTTTTCCCTAAGCTCGGCGCCCTGCTGGATATAAAGCTGGCTCTGCTCCTCGCCTATTGCCTTCTGGATATAAGTGATAGGCTCCTTGATCTCCATAAGCTTTCTTACGACCTTAGGCTGATTAAGGGGGAAAGAATATTCAACTGCTGCGGGAGTTGTGGAAATTGTATAGTTTATATCCTGATTTTCGGGATTTTTTGTATCTGTAAGATCATCAAAAAAGATAGGATAAATACCGTTAAAATTCATTTGAAAGAATCCTCCGAACTAATAAAAAAATTACATAAATATATTATAACACACTATTCGTCATAATGCAAATACTTTTTTAAAATTTCTTTCAGGAATTAGTAATTCCGTAAGAAAGCAACATAATACTGTCACCCAGATGTACATTTTCAACAATAATATCGCTGTGTTTCAGCGTCAGATCATAGTGACTGAAGTTCCAGAATGCTCTTATTCCCAGATCGACCAGCATATCGGCGATCTCCTGTGCGGATGTCTTGGGAATGCAGAGAATTGCTATCACAGGCTTGTTTTCTTCGGAAAACTCCTTTATCGTTTCGATATCACGGACAGCAAGCCCCGCAACATTTTCGCCGATCTTTGATTTATCGCTGTCGAAAACGCCGATAAGGCTGCAACCGTACTCCGAGAAATTCATGTGCGTTGCAATGGCTCGTCCCAGATTTCCCGCTCCGATAAGTATTGTTCTGTAACCTCTGTCAACGCCCAGTATCTTTCCGATCTCCTCACGCAGCTCGATAAGATTGTAGCCGTAGCCCTGCTGACCGAATCCGCCGAAGCAGTTAAGGTCCTGCCTTATCTGCGAAGCCGTAAGGGACATTCTCTTTGAAAGATCGCCCGATGATATCCTTACCGTTCCTTCCTTTATAAGCTCGCCGATAAAACGGTAATATCTCGGCAGCCTTTTGATAACGGAGACTGATATTTCTCCCTTTTTAGACATTTTATCAAACCTTTCCAATAACCGATGAAATGCACTTTTTATGCATCGCAGGCGCTCCCCCGAAGCGAAGCCTCTGCGATGCATAAAAAGCAGGCAGACAAAAGCATCGCCTGCCGCTTATTATGCTTGCTTTTTACAGCATCTTCTTCAGACGCTCGTTAACTTCGATAAGGAATTCCTCCGTATCGACCTTCTTCTTGTTTTCAAGAGTTGACAGTGCAGCCAGATCGCCTGTCATAACGCCCTCTTCAATAGTCTGTATAGTTGCCTTTTCAAGCTTGTCTGCGAATGCGGAAAGCTCGGGAAGATTATCCATTTCGCCTCTCTTGCGGAGCGCACCTGTCCATGCAAACAGTGTTGCAACAGAGTTTGTAGAGGTCTTTTCGCCCTTGAGGTGCTTGTAGTAATGACGCTGAACTGTTCCGTGAGCAGCCTCATACTCATAAACGCCGTCGGGAGAAACCAGAACGGAGGTCATCATTGCAAGGCTTCCGTAAGCAGTTGCGACCATGTCGGACATAACATCGCCGTCATAGTTCTTGCACGCCCAGATATAGCCGCCGTTTGAGCGAACAACTCTTGCTACGGCATCATCGATAAGAGTATAGAAATACTCGATGCCTGCTGCTGCGAACTTATCCTTATACTCGTTCTCGAAGATCTCGGCAAAGATATCCTTGAAGCGGTGATCGTACTTCTTGGAGATAGTATCCTTTGTAGCGAACCATACATCCTGCTTTGTATCAAGCGCAAAGTTGAAGCAGCTTCTTGCAAAGCTTGAAATGGACTTGTCCTTGTTGTGCATACCCTGGATAACGCCTGCACTGTCCTTGAAATCATAGATCATCTGACGTGTCTCGTTGCCGTCCTTATCGGTGCATACCAGCTCGCACTTTGAATCCTGGGGCACCTGCATTTCGGTATTCTTGTAAACATCGCCGTATGCGTGACGTGCGATAGTGATAGGCTTTGTCCATGTGGGAATATAAGGAGTGATACCCTTTACGATGATAGGTGTGCGGAATACAGTGCCGTCAAGGATAGCTCTGATAGTTCCGTTGGGAGACTTCCACATTTCCTTGAGGTTATACTCTGTCATTCTTGCGGCATTGGGAGTGATAGTAGCGCACTTTACGGCAACGCCGTACTTCTTTGTAGCCTCTGCGGACTCAACAGTTACCTTATCGTCGGTAGCATTTCTGTTTTCAAGTCCGAGATCGTAATATTCGGTTTTCAGGTCAATATAGGGTGTGAGAAGGATATCCTTTATCATCTTCCAGATGATCCTGGTCATCTCGTCGCCGTCCATTTCGACCAGCGGAGTAGTCATTTTGATTTTTTCCATTGGTTTTACCTCCTAAAATATCTCTATGCGATGCCCGTTTTTCGCAGCAGACCTGCAATTTCAGTGATATACGAAGCTTTGCTTTTCCTGCCGAAAAGCTTTTAAAAAGCAGACATAAAAACCTCACATAAAAGCTCCGCATTCATCTGCGGTCATCGTTTTTGTCTCCGAGAAGCATTATCACAGGCACAGCCGTCCCGACAATAACACCGCACACGGCAAACTGCGGAACAAGTCCAGTAAACGCCCCTGCGGCAAGTCCCAATACAAGTCCCAAAGCCGCTCCCAGCAGCAGTGAGCCTGTTCTTCGGTCACGTCCCGATACATATGTATCATGCTCCGATTTCAGCCGCATCAGATTGTCTGCGTCCTCGTCCTTTGAAGCTTCTTTAAGCATATCACAGGGAAAATCAGTGCATTCCGAACAGTCGGCAAAGCCTTTTCCGATACAGCACAGCCGTATCTCACAGCTGCTGCCGTCAACGGCACAGCCCTTGCAGCCTATCCCGTCATGGCTTCGGTAAACCTTTTCCTCGATAAAATACTCGCACTCACGGCAGTTCACTCCGCAGCAGCCCTTTATGGGTTCTGGAGTTATCTTCGGTTCTGCCTTGTCCGCACGTATCCTTTCGAGATTTCGCATATGAAGAACGGAGCTGTAATTTTCGGGCGGAGCATCGGGCAGAACAAAGTCATGAGGATCATTTTCCCTGTCATTCATGTTTGACATCTTTGTTCGCCCCTCTGCCTTTGTGGGATAATTTCCGGAAATTACTTGCTGAGATTTTCTCTTGTATAGTCAAGCAGACCGCCTGCAAGGATAATATCCTTTGTTCTGCCTGTAAGCTCGCAGAGAACAGGTATCTCGGCGCCGTTTGTCTTGTTTACGACTGTAAGCTGAGTCTTGCCTGCTTCAATGTCGGCACGTACATTCATGATAGCCAGATCGTCGCCGAGGCTGATCTTCTCATAATCGTTCTCGTTAACGAATGTAAGAGGAAGAATGCCTGCATTGATAAGGTTTGAACGGTGGATACGTGCGAAGCTCTTTACCAGAACCGCCTTTACGCCGAGATAAAGAGGAGCAAGAGCAGCGTGTTCTCTTGAAGAGCCCTGTCCGTAGTTGGAGCCGCCGACGATTATCGACTTGCCCATTTCCTTGGCTCTTGCAGGGAACTGCTCGTCGCATACAGTGAAGCAGTGCTGAGAGATAGCGGGAATATTTGAACGGAGAGGAAGTATCTTTGCGCCTGCGGGCATGATATGGTCTGTTGTGATGTTGTCGCCAACCTTGAGGGAGCACTTGCACTCGATATCGGAAACCAGAGGAGCCGTCTGGGGGAAAGGCTTGATGTTGGGGCCTCTGAGGATCTCGACGGAATCCATGTCCTTCTCGCCAACGGGAGGAACGATCATGTTATCATTGATAACAAATTCCTCGGGAAGCTTGAATTCGGGCATTTCACCAAGATCTCTGGGGTCTGTAAGCACGCCTGTGATAGCGGAAGCGGCAGCCATTTCGGGAGATACAAGATAGATCTGAGCGTCCTTTGTACCGCTGCGTCCCTCAAAGTTACGGTTGAATGTACGCAGTGAGATACCCTTTGAGTTGGGTGACTGACCCATGCCTATGCAGGGACCGCAGGCACTTTCAAGTATACGTGCGCCTGCATCTATAAGAATAGAAAGTGCGCCGTTCTGAGCAAGCATATTAAGAACCTGCTTTGAACCGGGAGCAATAGCAAGTGATACATCGGGGTGAACAGTCTTGCCCTTGAGGATATATGCTACCTTCAGCATATCAAGCAGTGAGCTGTTTGTGCATGAACCGATACATACCTGATCTATCTTCATATTGCCGATCTCCGCAACGCTCTTTACGTTGTCGGGAGAATGGGGACATGCCGCAAGAGGAACCAGCTCGGAGAGATTGATCTCCAGCACCTCGTCATAAACTGCATCATCATCGGCTTTAAGCTCTGTCCATACCTCTTCTCTCTTCTGAGCCTTGAGGAACTGCTTTGTGATCTCGTCGGAGGGGAAGATAGATGTTGTTGCGCCAAGCTCTGCGCCCATGTTTGTGATAGTTGCACGCTCGGGAACGGAGAGTGTCTTTACACCCTCGCCGCAGTATTCGATCACCTTGCCAACGCCGCCCTTAACGGACATTCTGCGGAGAACTTCAAGGATAACGTCCTTTGCGGATACCCAGGGAGAAAGCTTGCCTGTAAGCTCTACCTTTACGATCTTGGGATATGTAATATAGTATGCGCCGCCGCCCATTGCAACAGCTACGTCAAGTCCGCCTGCACCGATAGCGATCATGCCGATACCGCCGCCTGTGGGAGTATGGCTGTCGGAGCCGATAAGGGTCTTGCCGGGAACGCCGAAGCGCTCAAGATGTACCTGGTGGCAGATGCCGTTGCCGGGTCTGCTGAAATAAATGCCGTGCTTCTTTGCAACGGAGCCGATAAATCTGTGGTCGTCGGCATTTTCAAAGCCCGACTGGAGAGTATTGTGGTCGATATATGCTACCGAACGTTCCGTTCTTACACGGGGCACGCCCATTGCCTCGTATTCGAGGTAAGCCATTGTACCTGTTGCGTCCTGTGTAAGTGTCTGGTCGATCCTGATGCCGATCTCTTTTCCCTTGACAAACTCTCCGTCAACAACGTGAGCTTTAAGGATCTTTTCAGTAAGTGTAAGTCCCATGAAATATCCTGCCTTTCCATGCATTTTACAGCAGGCGGAAAATAACCGCCGCCGCATCTTTTTTTGCGCTTCATCACCGTGAAACGGCAAGACCGTTCCGCGGCGTGACATACATATTCAATAATATCTTTTATAATAACATTTTTTCGGCTGATTGTCAATAATTTAACACGATAAATTTTTATTATCCGTTAATTTATGATGTTTTTACTGTAGGTCGCCTCTAAAAACCATAGTGCCTCAGATGCGCAGTCAGATTTTTCGTCAGCTTGTATAGAAATTTCGCAGTCATACTGCCGTATGTCAAGAAATTTATGTGCAAGATGACGGAAAATCTGCAAGCAGATGAGGTACTAAGGCTTTAGCCGGTGGTTTCTAGAAGTGACCTGTATATTTACGGAATATACAGTATATCAGCCGCCGTTGTCCGAAAGCTTATCCTTTGCGATAACATATATCACCGAAGCGGCGGGAACTCCTATAAGGATACCGCCCACTCCCCCAAGCCCCGCTCCGAAAAGTATGGCTATCAGTATCAGCACAGGCGGCAGTCCCACCGATCTTCCCACCACCTTTGGATAGATAAGATTGTTTTCAAGCTGCTGGAGAATTATTATAAAAACAACGAACCACAGAGCCTGCGAGGGTTCTATCAGAAAAAGCATGAATGCCGCAGGAACTGTTCCTATGAATGCTCCCGCTATGGGGATAAGTGCCGTTACGCCGATCATCGTTCCAATGAGCAGAGGATAATCAAATCCCAGCACCGCCATTCCGAGAAAGCACAGTCCGCCCAGTATCACTGCTTCCGTAAGCTGACCGCATATGAATTTTGAAAAGCAGTCGGTTATTATGCCGATATACCGAACTGCTGACAGGCGCTTTTCCTCCGACATGAAAAGAGACGGGAGCTTCGCCGCCGCTTCCCTGAATTTTTCCCTGTCCAGCAGTATATACACCGATATCACCAGCGCAAAGATCATATCCGTGACAGCCGATATGAACGAAGATGTGACAGTTACCGCTTTTTCTGCAAATGAGGGCGCTCTTCCGCTTACATAGCCTATCAGGCTGTCCAGTGCACCGCTTATCCATTTTGCGGCGGCAAGTCCCGTCCGCTTGTACAGCCTGCTTTCAAGCTCCAGAAAATTATTGTAATAGCCGTCAAAGCTGTTGATGAAAAGGCTTATGCTGTCCGCAAGCTGAGGGATAATTATTGATATTATAAGAATGACCGCTCCCGCAATAAGCAGATATATCACCGCAAGGGCGATACAGCGGCAGGTCCTGCTGCCGAATCTGCCGAAGAGCTTTGCCGATATCCGTTCCGCAGCCGCAGCGGGACGGCTCAGAACCACGGCAAAAAGAACTCCCAGCAGCACGGGAAAAAGCAGCCCGATAAACTTTCCGCAGAACGCCAGTATCTCGTCCGATCTTTTCAGTGCCGCCGCCAGCACAAACAGTCCAAGCCCTGTCAGAAATATTTTTTTTGCCGTCAGCTTTTCCACGTTCACATCTCCTTATCAATGCTTTGGTTATGTATATTCATGACTATTATATGCGTGAAAAAGAGCAATATTATCACAGCAAATATTCACATTCACATATTGTTGCTTTTCCATAATAATCTTTAACATTATTGTGCATTGTGTAAAATATATAAACAAACGATTGAAAAAAGAGAAAAAGTATGATATAATGCATAAGAACCTGCATGAAGAAAGCGAAATATCCTCATGCACCAAATACTAAGCGGCTGTGACGCAGGCAAACTTCACAGCATATTTTTTTCTATTTCCGCATCACGCCGCTGTGACCGAACAGGAGAATGATAAAATGTCACACTGGATAACCAAGACCGCCGTATACCACATCTATCCTTTAGGCTTCTGCGGCTGTGAGCGTCTCCGCAGAGACGCTTCCGACACACCCGTGAACCGCATCGAAAAGGTGATCGAGTGGATCCCTCACCTTAAAGCAATGAACATGAACGCCGTTTATTTCGGACCCGTTTTTGAGTCGGTGGCTCACGGCTACGATACAACCGACTACAAGAAGATAGACGCCCGTCTCGGCACAAACGAGGACTTCGGCAAGGTCTGCAAGGCTCTTCATGACAACGGCATAAGAATTATCCTTGACGGCGTATTCAATCACGTCGGAAGAGATCACTTTGCTTTCAAGGACGTTCAGAAGAACCGTCAGAACTCCCGCTACTGCGGCTGGTTCTGCAATCTTAATTTCGGCGGAAATTCCCCTTACAACGACGGCTTCTGGTATGAGGGCTGGAACAACTGCTACGATCTGGTAAAGCTTAATCTCAACAACAACGAGGTAGTTGAATACCTGCTGGACGCTGTTGAAATGTGGATCAAGGACTGGGACATCGACGGCATCAGATTCGACGCCGCAGACTGCCTCACACAGGATTTCATCAAGCGCATTCATACCTTTACACGTTCACTCAAGCCTGATTTCTGGCTCATGGGCGAGATAATCCACGGCAACTATAAAATGTGGGCAAATCCCGAGATGTTCGACTGCGTAACAAACTATCAGTGCTACAAGGGCATCTACTCCTCCCACAACGACCGCAACTATTTTGAGATCGCACATTCCATCGAGTATCAGCTGGGACAGTACGGCGATACTTATATGTATAACTTCGTTGACAATCATGACGTTGCACGTCTTGCAAGCCAGCTGAAAAATCCCGAGCATATCTACTGCTGCTATACTCTGCTCTATATGATGTACGGCGTTCCCTCCGTTTATTACGGAAGTGAGTTCGGCATACTCGGTCAGAAGGGCAAGGGTGAAAATGCCGATGCGGAGATACGTCCCTGCCTTGATCTTGACGATATCCCCCACCGCAATGACCGTCTTGTTCAGCACATCTCCGCTCTGGGCGCTATCAGATCGCAGTTTGAAGCTATCCAGACAGGATCATACAGCAAAATGGAGCTGAAAAATCAGACTTTCCTCTTCAAGCGCGAAAAGGACGGTCAGGAAGTATACATCGCACTGAATATCAGCGACGGCGATTACACATTCAACTTTGGCACAAAGTATTCAAGACTTGCCGACAGAATATCGGGCCGTCAGTTCGACGTTCACAACGGAAACGCTTCAATAACCGTTCCCAAGAACAGCTCAATGGTGCTGGTGGACGACAGCTTTGTAACTCCTCCCGTAAATCAGCCCATTCTTGAAGATGAAACTATCGAAGAGCTTGAAAAGCCTGCCGAGACAAAGCAGGAACCGACTCCAGCAGTTCACGAAAGCACTGCTGCCGAGGAAGCTGCACAGCAGGCGGACGAAGCTCCCAAGGGTACTCCCTCGCTTGGCGTTCCCGAGGGCAGAAAGATCGTTATTGGCGGTCACTACAAGCACTTCAAGGGCGGAGATTACGTTGTTCTCAACGTTGCAAAGGATCACGAGACGCTTGAAGAGCAGGTTGTTTATATGCAGATATATGACAAGCCTGTTGTATGGGTGCGCCCTCTGAAGATGTTCCTTGAAGATGTTGACGATCACGGCAACAGAAAGCCAAGATTTGCTCTTGTGAATGACTGATCTTACTGAAAAATAACGCTATGCGCAGATGCTTTATAACGGTATCTGCGCATATTTTTTATATAGTGCGGTTAGCCCCGACAGACCGTATATTAACAAAAAATTAAATTTGCCCGAAAAGGCAAAATCTGCCCGAAAAATTATATTTTGCTATTGACAAATCGGAAATATTGAGTATAATATAATACATGAACAGTTATTCATATGTTTGTTTGAACACGAATGAAACATATGAATAAAAATACACAGCCCACGGGCAGAATGGAGTTATTATTATGAAAAAGACATATGCACTCAAGGATCTGGACTGCGCAAACTGCGCCGCTAAAATGGAAACAGCTATCAAGAAGCTTGACGGCGTTGCCGATGCAAACGTTAGCTTCATGACTCAGAAGCTTACTGTTGAAACAGCCGATGACGCTGATTTCGACGCTATAATGAAGAAAGTCGTAAAATGCATAGAGAAGGTTGAACCCGATTGTGAGGTCGTTCTTTAAATGAAAATAAAGCTTTCCAAAAAGCAGAAAAATATTCTTAAAAGGGTTATCGCAGGCGGCGTTATCTTTGCCGTCGGAATGCTCATTCCTTTTGAGAAGTTCACATATGGAAAGTACATCGAATTCGCTGTTTTCCTTGCCGCTTATCTTGCGGCAGGCAGCGGCGTGTTGCTTAAAGCGGGAAAAAACATCCTTAACGGTCAGGTATTCGATGAAAACTTCCTTATGTGCATCGCTACCATAGGCGCTTTCGCAGTTGGCGAATACAGCGAGGGCGTTGAGGTAATGCTGTTCTTCCTTGTGGGAGAATTTTTCGAGAATTATGCAGTTTCAAAATCGAGAGAATCTATCAGCGGACTTATGGATATCCGTCCCGACAGCGCAAACGTTATCCGTGACGGAAAAACCATAGAGGTTTCCCCCGAGGAAGTCAGGGTCGGCGAGACTATCGTTGTTTCTCCCGGTGAAAGGATCCCTCTGGACGGCGTTGTAACAAAGGGAACCTCCTCCGCAGATACTTCCGCAATGACGGGAGAATCCGTTCCCAGAGAGCTTATTCCCGGTTCGGATGCACTCAGCGGCTGCATCAATCTCAACGGAGTTATCGAGATCGAAGTTTCAAAGGAATACGGTCAGTCAACTGTTGCACGTATACTTGAGCTTGTGGAAAACTCCGCATCAAACAAGGCTAAGACGGAAAACTTCATCACAAAATTTGCGGCTGTATATACTCCCGCAGTAGTTGGTCTGGCGGCGGCTCTGGCTATCATTCCCTCAATAATCACGGGAAACTGGTCGGAATGGATATACCGTGCGCTTACATTCTTGGTAATCTCCTGCCCCTGCGCACTGGTCATCTCGGTGCCTCTTGGATTCTTCGGCGGAATCGGCGCAGCTTCCTCAAACGGTATACTTATCAAGGGAAGCAACTATCTTGAAGCACTTTCCGGCGCCGAAACGGTTGTTATGGATAAGACAGGAACTCTTACAAAGGGCAGCTTCACGGTAACAGAGGTGTCCCCCGTTGGCATGACGGAGGAACAGCTTATCGAATATGCGGCTTATGCCGAAAATTATTCCT
Source organism: uncultured Oscillospiraceae bacterium (assembly GCA_934464775.1). GTDB lineage: Bacteria > Bacillota > Clostridia > Oscillospirales > Ruminococcaceae > RGIG4694. Next base: position 3,278 of record CAKSKG010000004.1, on the reverse strand, counting down.
CCCACCCGATCTCCGTATCGCTTAAAAAAGCATACGGAAAGGAACCCGATGCATCAAGGATATCCGATTCGGGCGAAAAGGCAGGAAACGGCGTCTATGCGGTCATCGACGGAAAAAAGGTCTGCGCAGGCAAGGCTGCTTATATCTCCGAGATAACAGGCAGCGAATGTCCCCGTACCTCCCGTCCCGGCACTGCGGTATATCTTTCCGTTGACGGAAAATATGCAGGCTATGTGCTTATCTCCGACGAGGTTAAGGAAGACTCCGCAAAGGCTATAAGCGATATGCACAGCTGCGGAATCAAGAAAACCGTAATGCTCACAGGCGACTCAAAGGAAGTTGGCGAATACACCGCAAAGCAGCTTCATCTTGATGAGGTATACACCGAACTTCTCCCCGACGGAAAGGTCGAGCACGTTGCAGAGCTGAAAAAATCACTCAGCGAAAAGGGCAAGCTGATCTTCGTAGGCGACGGCATCAACGATGCACCCGTACTTGCCTGCGCCGATATAGGCGTTGCAATGGGCGGTCTTGGTTCAGATGCGGCTATTGAAGCGGCGGATATCGTTATCATGGACGACAAGCCCTCAAAGATACCTGCGGCTATCAGAATATCCCGCAAGACAATGACTATCGTTCGTCAGAACATTGTATTTGCTCTCGGCGTAAAGGCACTTGTACTTATTCTCGGTGCGCTCGGTCTTGCAGGAATGCAGGCAGCCGTATTCGCAGATGTAGGCGTTTCCGTACTGGCGATACTCAACTCGGTAAGAACGCTGAAGCTTAAAGTTTAAATTTCCCTTAATATTTTGATTATTCTCCCCAAATAAAAAAGCTCCGATTTTTTTCGGAGCTTTTTTTATTTGCCTGTTTATCGGCATAAATCATTTTATCAGCTTGTCAATATCGACCGCCATGGGCGTATAGATAATGCCGTCGGTCATGCTCTCCATTCCCACAGGCAGAAAGCCTATTGCTTTATAAAAAGGCACGCCGTAGGGTGAGGCATTCACCGTCATGATATCCTCTCCCTTTTCACGCATATCCTCCGCAAGCTTTCTTACCAGCATTGAGGCAAGACCCTTTCTCTGGAACTCGGTGCGTGTGAAAAGCAGCGACAAATGGCTTCCGTCCCTTATGCTGCCCACAGCCGCAGGCTTTCCGTCCGCATAGCAGATATACATATCATAAAGCCCCATATGATATCGTTTTTCGATCTCTCCGCTGTACAGAAACTCATGAAAGCTGTCGGCTCCCCTTTTTGGATAAAGCGGAGCTTCATATTCCGTAAAAACCTCCCATGCCAGCTCATAGGCTTCGGGATATTCCTCCGCTGTCAGCTTTTTTATTGTAATATCCATTGTACGTTCTCCTAAAAATAATGCCGCTGCAAAAAGCAGCGGCACGCTATACATATGATGATTTATTCTTCGGGGGCAATATCCGCTTTGGCTTCGGCAAGCTCACCGACGCCCGATGCAGCCTTTTTCTCATTGCGGCACTTTGCCAGATATTCCTTTGTTTCCTTTGAAACGATTCCACTGAGTGCAAGCAGTGCAACCAAGTTGGGGAATGCCATGAGTCCGTTGGAAACGTCCGCCATATTCCATACAGCTGCGATAGTGATGTAAGGACCGCAGAAAACGGCGATGATATAAAGTATGCGGTAGATCTTAACAGCGCCCTTGCCGTGCTTTCCTGCAAGATATTCAACGCATCTCTCGCCGTAATAATCCCAGCCGAGAATAGTTGTGAATGCAAAGAACACCAGGCAGACCATAAGGATAAATGCTGCTGCGCTGTCGCTGAGGAAAGGGATTCCATTCTGGAAAGCGTTTGTTGTTACCGCAACGCCCTCAAGACCGATATCCCATGAGCCAGTGATAACGATGCTGAGACCTGTCATTGTGCAGATGATGATAGTATCAATGAATGTACCGAGCATAGAAACAAGACCCTGACGTGCAGGTTCCTTTGTTGTTGCGGCAGCTGCTGCGATAGGCGCGGAGCCGATGCCCGATTCATTGGAGAAGATACCTCTTGCGATACCCTTCTGCATTGCAACGATGATGCTTCCCACAGCACCGCCCGTTACCGCACGGGGATTGAATGCACCCTTAACGATAAGAACAACTGCGGCAGGTATCTTTGTAACATTGCAGGCAAGAAGAATAACTGCAAACAGCACATAAAGGCAGGCCATGAAAGGCACGACAACCTGTGCAACCTTGGAGATTCTCTTCAGACCGCCGATGATTACCAGTGCGGCAAGAAGAGTTACGATAACGCCTGCAATAACAACAGCAATAGAATAATCACGTCCGAAAATCGAAACAGCATGAGCCGTATCGGGATCGAAGAAATTCTTTACGGCGGAAGCGATACCGTTTACCTGAGAAATGGTACCGATACCGAAGATTCCGCAGAATGCTCCGAAAAATGCAAAAAGCTTGGCAAGCCACTTCCACTTGGGACCCATGCCGTTTTCTATGTAGTAGAAAGGACCGCCGAGGATATGTCCGTTTTCATCGACCTTTCTGAACTTGACCGCAAGGAAGCCCTCGGTAAACTTTGTTGCGATACCGAAAAATGCGGCAACGATCATCCAGAAAAGCGCACCGGGACCGCCTGCAACGATAGCTGTTGCAACGCCGACGATATTTCCCGTTCCGATAGTTGCGGAAAGTGCCGTACAAAGCGCACCGAAGCTGCTGACCTCTCCGTGACCCTCGGTCTCGTTATGGAAAAGATAGTGGAACGCTCTGGGCAGCTGACTTATCTGGAGAAAGCCCAGCCTTATTGAAAGATACAATCCTGTTCCGAGAAGAAGTATTATCAGGGGCGGACCCCATACTATGTCCTGTATTTTCGCTATGATCTGATCTACTGTGCTCACGAACACACTCTCCTTATACAATAAATATACTATCTATTTTATCAAAAAATGCCGTATTTTTCAAGAGATAATCACACATTCACCATTATTTTCGGCAATACCACGAAAAACGGCGGCTCGTTTTGTATAATAGTATAATAAATTGCATTTTTCGGGTGGCATTTATTCAAATTCGTCTGCATTTTATTAATCTTGGCTTAATCAAAGCAGAAACGGAGAACCCCGCAGCACGGAGGTGTGAGCTTCTGCGCTGCGGGGCAATATTATCTTCGGTGATTTATTTTTTCGATTAAATTTATATTAAAGATAGATTTACAATATAAGTGCAACACCCGAAAAAATAATAATGACACATAAAGCAACTCGTGTTATAATGGGAGTA